>CAYOGL010000034.1:0-44465 GCA_964403515.1 uncultured Burkholderiales bacterium
GTTGCGAAAGTCGGTGGCGAGATTGCGAATATGCGACGCGATGTGCGGCTGCTTGGACGCGAGGCGATAGAAATCGTCCCGTTGCAACTTCAGCAATCGGCATTTTGACGATGTGATGACAGCATCTCTGTGCACGCTCTCATCGAACATGGCCGCAACACCGAAGACATCTCCCGCGCTATACATCCGTTCGCCGGCATCGGTCCGCGTTTCAAGTTTGCCTGAAGCGATGAAGTACACGGCATCGCCCGGTGCACCCTTGCGCACGACTTCGAAGTTGGGTGGAAGATTGTGTGCCTGCAGCAGAGGCATGATCTCGGCGGCTTCCCGCGCGTCGAGCCGAGCCAAAAGCGGAACGCGAGACATCAATGACCAGGTGACGACGAAGTCGCGCCGCTGCAACTCCTGAGCGAAGCCCGTGGAGATGATGGCAACCGGTAGCGCGAGAATGCAGAGACCGGTAACCATCGTAATGCCACCGATGACTTTTCCGAGCGCAGTGATGGGTGCCGCGTCTCCGTAGCCCACAGTCGTCAATGTCGCGATGGCCCACCACGCCGCTTCGGGGACGCTGCCGAATTTCTCTGGCTGAGCCTCGCCTTCGACGTAATACATCAGCGTTGACGAGAAGAGCAGCGCAGCCGCCAACAGCAGCCCGGCGCCGAGGAGTGCCCGGCGTTCGTTCGAAAGCACGCGGATAAGCGTGTGCATCGCCGGCGAATAACGAGAGAGCTTCAGAAAGCGGAGAAGCCGCAGCGTTCGCAGAATACGAAGATCAATCGCGAAGAGGCCGCTGAGATAGAACGGTAGGATCGCGAAAAGGTCGATGAGCAAAGCCGGCTGGCGCGCGAATTTCAGTCGGGCCTTCCACGGTCCAGAGCGAGCCAGGTAGGGAACTTCGACTGCGGTCCAGAGCCTCAACAGGTACTCGATCGTGAAAATCGCTACCGAGAAGTCCTCGAAATAATGAAAGAACCGTCCCCACGTTGCCCTGAGCGACGGTACGGTTTCCGCTATGAACGCCGCCACGTTCAACAGAATGAGCATCACGATGAAGGAATCGAAGATCTTGCTCGCCCAGCTCTCGCCGTGGCCGGTTTCGATGATCTGGTAGATGCGGCGGCGCAAAGTATTCGTCTGCGGCCGGCGAGAGTAGTCGAGCGATTGATCCGTACGTTCCAGCAAGCCTCAGTCCCCCTCGCGCAACATATAGAGCACTTGGTCTCTTCGCGCGCTCCCTTGCCCCGCGACGCGGGATGATCTTGCGCCGTTCCACTAACTAAGGCATCAGCGGATCGCCCGCCGGGCACCCAAGCTGAATCCCGATTTTTTGGCGGCGAGTGCTTGGCTTACCACCCACGGCAGTCCACTATCGGGGCCCGCCCCACAAGATTTGTGCACCGCCAATAAAAAAAGATTTTTCGGAGGAAAACCCGTGTCTGTGAAGTCCGACATAGAGATTGCGCGCGAAGCGAAGATTAAGCCGATCGCCGAAGTCGCAGCTAAAATCGGTGTGCCGTCGCATGCGCTCATTCCTTACGGATGGACCAAGGCGAAAGTCTCCACCGACTACGTAAATCAGATTCAGTCGAATAAGGACGGCAAGCTGATCCTGGTCACGGCGATCAGCCCGACGCCGGCCGGCGAGGGCAAGACGACGACGACGGTCGGCCTCAGCGACGGCCTCAACCACATCGGCAAGAAGGCCATCGCGGCGCTGCGCGAACCGTCGCTCGGGCCGTGCTTCGGCGTCAAGGGCGGCGCGGCGGGCGGCGGCTACGCCCAGGTCGTGCCGATGGAGGACATCAACCTCCACTTCACCGGCGACTTCGGCGCGATCCAGCTCGCGAACAACCTGCTCGCGGCGATGATCGACAACCACATCAACCACGGCAACGAGCTCGCGTTCGACCAGCGCCGGATCACCTGGAAGCGCGTGCTCGACATGAACGACCGGGCGCTGCGCGAGATCGTGGTCGCCCTCGGCGGCCCGGCCAACGGCTTCCCGCGCGAGGATGGCTTCGACATCGTGGTCGCCTCGGAAGTGATGGCGATCTTCTGCCTGTCCACGAGCATCAAGGACCTCAAGGAACGCCTGGGCAAGATCGTGTGCGGCTACACGCGCGACCAGAAGCCGATCCTCGCCCGCGATCTCAAGTGCCACGGCGCCATGGCCGCGTTGCTCAAGGATGCGCTCGCGCCGAACCTCGTGCAGACGCTCGAGCACGTGCCCGCGATGATCCACGGCGGCCCGTTCGCCAACATCGCGCACGGCTGCAACTCGGTGCTCGCCACGCAGACCGCGCTCAAGCTCGCCGACTACGTCGTCACCGAGGCCGGCTTCGGCGCGGACCTCGGCGCGGAGAAGTTCATCGACATCAAGTGCCGCAAGACGGGCCTCAAGCCCTCCGCGGTCGTGCTGGTGGCCACCATCCGCGCCCTCAAGTACCACGGCGGCGTGGACGTGAAGGAGCTCGGCAAGGAGAACCTCGAGGCGCTCGCCAAGGGCATCACCAACATCGAGCGGCACGTCAACAACATCCGCAACAACTACGGCCTGCCGTGCGTGGTCGCGATCAACCATCGCACCGAGGACACCGACGCCGAGGTCAAGCTGCTGCAGGACAAGATGGCCCACCACGGCGCGAAGGTCATTCTCGCGCGCCACTGGGCCGAGGGCGGCAAGGGCGCGGTGGACCTCGCGAAGGAAGTGGTCCGCCTGTGCGACGAGCCGAACGACTTCAAATTCGTCTACGACGAGGACCTGACGCTCTGGGACAAGATGAAGACGATCGCGCAGAAGATCTACGGCGCCTCGGACATCACCGCGGATTCGAAGGTCCGCGCCCAGATCAAGAAGTACCAGGAATCGGGTTACGGCCACTACCCGATCTGTGTCGCGAAGACGCAGTACTCGTTCTCGACCGATCCGCAGCTGCGGGGCGCGCCGTCCGGGCACGTGGTCAACATCCGCGAGGTGCGCCTGGCCGCGGGGGCCGAGTTCATCGTGATGGTCTGCGGCGACATCATGACGATGCCGGGCCTGCCGAAGGTGCCGTCGGCCTGCTCGATCGACGTGACGGACGACGGGAAGATCACCGGCCTGTTCTGAGCCGCTTCCCCGCGAGCAGCAGCGCGAGCGCCGTTCCCGCAAGGGGCGGCGCTTTTGCTTTCGGGGGATAATGAGCCGCCGACAAACGACAGGGGAGAGCAGCAGCATGCGTCTCGCAGACAAGGTGGCGATCGTGACCGGCGCCGGCTCCGGCTTCGGCGAGGGGATCGCCAAGCGCTTCGCCGCGGAAGGCGCGAAGGTGGTGGTGAACGACATCGTGGAGGCGGGCGCCCGGCGCGTGGCCGACGAGATCCGCAAGGCGGGCGGGCAGGCGCACGTCGAGGTGGCCGACGTGACCAAGGACGCGGACGTCGCGCGCCTCGTCGCTTCCGCGTCGAAGGCGTTCGGCAAGCTCGACATCGTCGTGAACAACGCCGGCACGACGCACAAGAACCGCCCGATGCTCGAGGTGGGCGAGCAGGAATTCGACAGGATCTACCAGGTCAACGTGAAGTCGATCTACCTCACGGCCAAGCACGCGGTCCCCGTCTTCCGCAAGGCGGCCGGCGGCTGCTTCATCACCATCGCGTCGACCGCCGGCGTGCGGCCGCGGCCGGGGCTCACGTGGTACAACGGCTCGAAGGGCGCGGCGATCATCACGTCGCGCTCGATGGCCGCCGAGCTCGGGCCGGACAAGATCCGCGTGAACGTGATCAACCCGGTGATCGGCGAGACCGGCCTGCTCGAGATGTTCATGGGCATGCCGGACACGCCGGAGAACCGCAAGAAGTTCCTCGCCACCATCCCGCTCGGCCGCATGTCGAAGCCGGCCGACGTGGCCAACGCCGCGCTCTACCTCGCCTCCGACGAGGCCGAGTTCATCAGCGGCGTGTGCCTCGAGGTGGACGGAGGCCGCTGCGTTTGACCGAAGAAGCGTCGATCGGCAAGTACAAGGTCCTCGGCGAGCTCGGACGCGGCGCCACGGGCAAGGTGCTGCTCGCCGACGATCCGTTCGCCGGCCGCAAGGTCGCGATCAAGGTCGCCTATCCGCAGGCGCTGCGCGATCCCGAGGAGGGCGCGTTCTACCGCAAGATGTTCCTGAACGAGGCCTCGCTCGCGGGCAAGCTCAACCACCCGCACATCGTGCAGATCTACGACGCGGTGGTCGAGGATCGCTTCAGCTACATCGTGATGGAATACGTCGAGGGCGGCACGCTCGAGCAGTTCTGCCAGCCGGGGGCGCTGCTGCAGCCGCGCGACGTGGCCGAGATCATCTTCAAGTGCGTGCGCGCGCTCGCGTTCGCCCACACGCTCGGGCTCACGCATCGCGACATCAAGCCGGGCAACATCCTCGTGCAGTCGGGCAGCGACATCAAGATCGCGGACTTCGGCGCGGCGATCAACCGCGTGTCGGACCGCACCATCATCGCCAACGTGGGCTCGCCCGCCTACATGGCGCCCGAGCTCGTCACCGGCAGCGCGCAGGCCTCGCACCTGACCGACATCTACGCGCTCGGCGTCGTGATGTACTACCTGCTCACCGGACGGCTGCCGTTCACCGGCCCGACGCAGATGGCCGCGATCCAGGCCGTGGTGCGCGGCGAGGCGCAGCCGCCGAGCGCCGTGCGCCCGGAGGTGCCGGCGGAGCTCGACGCGATCGTGATGAAGGCGATGGCGAAGGAGCCGGCCGAGCGCTTCCAGAGCTGGGACGCGTTCGGCGCGGCGCTCACCGAGACGTGGAAGCCCGGGGCGAAGGCGGAGGAGCGGCGCACTCCCTCGGAGGCCGAGCGCTTCAGCATGCTGCGCACGCTCTCGTTCTTCCACCATTTCCCCGAGAACGAGCTGTGGGAAGTGCTGCGCATCAGCAAGTGGGCGCGCTTCCACCCCGGCACCGTGCTCGTGCGCGAGGGCGATCACGGCGACTCGTTCTACATCCTCGCCGGCGGCTACGTGCGCGTCACGCGCGGCAAGCGCACGCTGTCGGTGCTCACCTCCGGCGATTGCTTCGGCGAGATGGCCTACCTCTCCCGCAAGGAGAAGGAAGCCCACCGCTCGGCCACGGTCACGACGACCTCCGAGTGCATCGTGATGAAGATCCGCGCCGAGGACCTGCGCGCGGCATCGCTCTCGTGCCGGCGGCTCTTCGACGAGCGTTTCCTCGACACGCTGGTCGAGCGCCTCGAGAGCGCGAACGAGCAGCTCGCCGTGACGTCCTGATCGCCGCGTGCGGCCGGCGCGGGAAGCGCTGCCAGTCGGCGTATCATGGAAAGGTAAACGATTCCCTTCCGTCCCATGAGCGCCGTCCGCCAGGCCGACCTCGCCCCCGTTCCGACCGCGACCTCACGCCAGAGCGAAATCGCCGCCCGGCTGGGCCGATCCCTGCCGCAGGCCGCGGTGCTGGTGTCGCGCGAGGAGCTCAAGCCCTACGAGTGCGACGGCCTCTCGGCCTACCGCGCCACACCCCTGGTCGCCGCGATCCCGGGCGCCGAGCGCGAGGTGGCGGCCGTGCTCGCGGTCGCCCGCGAGACGCATACGCCGGTGGTGGCGCGCGGCTCGGGCACCGGGCTTTCGGGCGGCGCGTTGCCGCTCGCGGACGGCATCCTGCTGTCGATGGCGCGCTTCAACCGCATCGTCCACGTCGACGCGCTCGCGCGGCGTGCGCGCGTGCAGCCCGGCGTGACGAACCTGCGCATCTCGCAGCATGTCGCGACGTCGGGCCTTTACTACGCGCCCGATCCGTCGAGCCAGATCGCATGCTCGATCGGGGGCAACGTGGCCGAGAATTCGGGCGGCGTGCATTGCCTCAAGTACGGGCTCACCGTCCACAACGTGGCGCGGGTGCGCGCGATCACGATGGAAGGCGACGTGATCGAGATCGGCAGCGAGGCGCTGGATGCGCCCGGCTACGACCTCATGGCGCTCGTCACCGGCTCGGAGGGGCTGCTCGCGGTGACGCTCGAGGTGACCGTGAAGCTGCTGCCCAGGCCCGAGACCGCCCAGGTGGTGATGGCGTCCTTTCCGGACGTCGAGAGCGCGGGGCAGGCGGTCGCGAACGTGATCGGCGCGGGCATCGTCCCCGCCGGGCTCGAGATGATGGACAAGCTCGCCACGCGTGCCGTCGAGGATTTCGTCCACGCGGGCTACGATCTCGACGCCGAGGCGATCCTGCTCGCCGAGTCGGACGGAACCCGCGAGGAAGTGGCGCACGAGATCGCGAAGATCACCGAGGTCATGCGTGCCAGCGGCGCCACGGAGACGCGCGTGTCCGCGAGCGACGCGGAGCGGCTGCGCTTCTGGTCGGGGCGCAAGGCGGCGTTTCCGGCGGTGGGGCGCATCTCGCCGGACTACTACTGCATCGACGGCTCGATCCCGCGCGGCACGTTGCCCGAGGTGCTGCGCCGCATCGAGGAGCTCTCCGCGCGATACGGGCTGCGCTGCGCGAACGTGTTCCATGCGGGCGACGGCAACCTGCATCCGCTGATCCTGTACGACGCGAACGTCCCCGGCGAGCTCGAGAAGACCGAGCGCTTCGCGGGCGACATCCTCGAGCTGTGCATTCGCGTGGGCGGGACCATCACGGGCGAGCACGGCGTCGGCGTGGAGAAGATCAACCAGATGTGCCTGCAGTTCGGCCGCCGCGAGCTCGAGCAATTCCACGCGATCAAGGCGGCGTTCGACCCCGAAGGGCTGCTCAACCCGGGCAAGGCCGTTCCGTCGCTCAACCGCTGTGCCGAGTACGGGGCGATGCGCGTGAAGGCAGGGGCGCTGCCGCATCCCGACCTGCCCCGCTTCTGATGAGCACGGTCGCCGCCGATCCCACGCTGCGCGAGCGCACGCTCGCCGCCTTGCGCGCCGTGCTGCCGCCGCTCGCGATCGTCGCGGACCACGAGGGCCTCAAGCCGTTCGAGACCGACGCGTTCATCTCCCACCGGGAGACGCCCATGCTGGCGGTGCTGCCCGAGACGGAGGCGCAGGTGCGCGATGTGGTGCGCGCGTGCCGCAAGCTCGGCGTGCCGGTCGTCACGCGCGGCGCGGGCACCAGCATCTCGGGCGGCGCCATCCCGCGCAACGACGGCGTGCTGCTGGTGGTCACGAAGATGCGCGCGGTGCTCGCGCTCGACCGCCTGGCGCGCACCGCCGACGTCGAGCCGGGCGTGCGCAACCTGCGCGTCTCCGAGGTCGCCGCGCCGCACGGGCTCTTCTACGCGCCCGATCCCTCGAGCCAGTCGGTGTGCTCCATCGGCGGCAACGTCGCGGAGAATTCCGGCGGCGTGCATTGCCTCAAGTACGGGCTCACGACGCACAACCTGATGCGCGTGCGCGGCATCGACGCCGAGGGCGACGTGGTCGAGGCCGGCAGCCGCGCGCTCGACGCGCCGGGCTACGACCTGCTCGCGCTCGTCACCGGCAGCGAGGGCAACCTCGTGGTGATCACCGCGGTGACCGTGCGCCTCGTCCCGCTGCCCGAGGTGACCGAGACGCTGCTCGCCGCCTTTCCCTCGGTGCGCGAAGCGGCGCGGGCGGTGGGCGAGATCATCGGCGCGGGCATCGTGCCGGCCGCGCTCGAGATGATGGACCGCATCGTCATCGACGCCTGCGAGCGCGCCTATGCGCTGGGCTTTCCTGCCGGGGCCGAGGCGCTGCTGCTCGCCGAGGTCGACGGATGCGCGGCCGAGGCGCACGCGGCGGTGGATGCCGTGCGCGCGATCCTCGCGCGTTGCGGCGCGACCGAGATCCGCCAGGCCGCGGACGCCGTCGAGCGCGAGCGGCTCTGGAAGGCGCGCAAGGGCGCGTTCACCGCGCTCGCGACGATCCTGCCCGATTTCTACACGATCGACGGCACCATCCCGCGCCGCTGCCTGCCCGAGATCCTCGATCGCGTGTACGCGCTCTCTTCGGAATACGGGCTGCTCGTGGGCAACGTCTTCCATGCGGGCGACGGCAACATCCATCCGTGCATCTTCTACGACGCCAACAAGCCGGGCGACGTGGATCGCGCGGAAGAAGTCGGTGGCCGCATCCTCGAGGCGTGCGTCGAGGTGGGCGGCACCATCACCGGCGAGCACGGCGTGGGCGTGGAGAAGCTGCGGCAGATGTGCGTGCAGTTCCGCGGACCCGAGCTCGCCGCCTTCCATGCGCTCAAGGCCGCGTTCGACCCCGACGGCATCCTCAATCCCGGCAAGGCGGTGCCGACGCTGCGCCGCTGCACCGAGTGGCGCGGCACGCACGTGCGCGGCGGTGAGATGCCGCGCGCCGACATCCCGAGGTTCTGAATGGCCGATCCCTTCGTGAACGAGCTCTGCGAGCGCATCCGCGAGCGCGCGCGCACGCGCCAGCCGCTGCGCATTCGCGGCGGAGGAACCAAGGACTTCTACGGCGCGGCCGATGCGACGGGCGAGATCCTCGACGTGTCCGCGCACGCGGGCGTCGTCGCCTACGAGCCGAAGGAACTCGTGGTCACGGTGCGCACCGGCACGCGCCTGGCGGACCTCGAGCGCGTGCTCGTGGACGAGCGCCAGATGCTGCCTTTCGAGCCGCCGCATTATGGAGACGGCGCGACGATCGGCGGTGCGGTCGCGGCGGGACTGTCGGGTCCGCGGCGCCCGTACGCCGGGGCCGTGCGCGACTTCGTCCTCGGCGCGCGCATCGTGAACGGCAAGGGCGAGGACCTCGCGTTCGGCGGGCGCGTGATCAAGAACGTCGCGGGCTACGACGTCTCGCGCCTCATGGCGGGCGCGCTCGGCACGCTCGGCGTGATCACCGAGCTCTCGTTCAAGGTGCTGCCCCAGCCGCCCGTCGAGGCGACACTCATCTACGAGCTCGACCAGGGCGCGGCGATCGAGCATTCGAACCGCTGGGCCGGCCAGCCGCTGCCGCTTTCGGCCACGGCGTGGGAGGACGGAACGCTGCGCGTGCGGCTGTCCGGCGCGCAGGCCGCGGTCGATGCGGCGAAGGCGAAGATGGGCGGCGAGGAGATGCGCGAGGCGGCGCGTTTCTGGGACGACGTGCGCGAGCAGCGCCTGCCGTTCTTCGCCGGCGACGCCGCGCTGTGGCGATTGTCGGTGCCGCAGACGACGGAGCCGCTGTTGCCCGAGCATCCGCAGCTCGTGGAATGGGGCGGCGGCTTGCGTTGGTTGCGCGGGCCGGCCGATGCCCTCGCCATTCGCTCCACCGCCGAGCGCGCGGGCGGGCACGCGACGCTGTTCCGCGGCGGCGACAAGGCCATCGGCGTCTTCCATCCCCTGCCGCCCGCGCTCGCCAAGATCCACCGCCGCCTCAAGGCGGCGTTCGACCCCGAGGGCATTCTCAACCCCGGGCGCATGTACGACTTCTGAAATGCAGACCCAACTCGCCGACTGGATCAAGGACACGCCGCAGGGACAGGAGGCCGATGCCATCCTGCGCCGCTGCGTGCATTGCGGCTTCTGTCTCGCCACGTGCCCGACGTACAACCTGGTGGGCGACGAGCTCGACAGCCCGCGCGGGCGCATCTACCTCATGAAGCAGATGCTCGAGGGCGCGCCGGTGACCGCGCGCACCCAGGTGCACCTCGATCGCTGCCTCACGTGCCGCGCGTGCGAGACGACGTGCCCGTCCGGCGTCGAGTACGGCAAGCTCGTGGACATCGGCCGCGCGATCGTCGAGGAGAAGGTGCCGCGCTCGCCGTGGGAGCGGCTGCGCCGCGGCTTCCTCGCGCGCACGCTCACCTCGCCGCGCGTCTTCGGCACCGCGCTGGCCGCGGGCCGTGCGGCGCGCGCCGTGCTGCCCGAGCGCCTCGCCCGGCGCATTCCCAAGGCGCAGCCGGTCAAGACCTGGCCTCCCGCACGGCATGGCCGGCGCATGCTCGCCCTCGCCGGCTGCGTGCAGCCGTCGCTGGCGCCGTCGATCAACGCCGCGGCGGCACGCGTGCTCGACCGCATCGGCATCTCGCTGGTCGAGGTGCCCGGGGCCGGCTGCTGCGGCGCGGTGAAATTCCACCTCAACTACCAGGACGACGCGCTCGAGCAGGCGAAGGCGAACATCGACGCGTGGTGGCCGCACGTGGAGGCCGGCGCGGAGGCGATCGTGATCACGGCGAGCGGCTGCGCCACGATGGTGAAGGACTACGGCCACCTGCTGCGCGGCGATCCGGCGTATGCGCAGAAGGCGGCGCGCATCGCCGCGCTCGCGAAGGACGTCTCGGAGGTCGTCGCGGCCGAAGCGCACGCATTGCGCAACAAGCTGTCGCGCGTGGCCGCTGCCGCGAGCCGCATCGCCTTCCACGCGCCGTGCAGCCTGCAGCACGGGCTGAAGATCAACGGCGTGGTCGAGTCGATCCTGCGCGATGCCGGCTTCGAGCTCACCGCCGTTCCCGACGCGCACCTGTGCTGCGGCTCGGCGGGCACCTACTCGATCACGCAGCCCGAGATGTCGCGCAAGCTCCTGCGCAACAAGGTGCGCGCGCTCGAGTCGGGCGATCCGCTGCGCATCGCCACCGCGAACATCGGTTGCCTCGCTCACATCCAGTCGGGGACGGCGCGCCCGGTGACGCACTGGATCGAGCTTCTCGAGGAGCGGCTGGCCTAGCTCGCCGGCGCTGTCGCGAGGCGCCGCGCGTAGAGGATGAAGAGCTCGTTGCGGTCGCCCGGGCGCGAGCCGCGCCAGACCTCGCTCCATTGCGGCCCGACCATCGGCACGCGCGGCGGACGCGTCTGCACGAGCAGCGCTCCGCAATGCTGCGCGGCCGGGAAATCGTCGCGGATCATGCGCAGGTTCACGAAGTAGTCGAGCAGCGCGCGCTGGGCATCGCCCACGTTGTGCCGCGCCACGCAGCGAAAGCCCGCCGGCAGATGCTCGACCACCTTCGAGGCGAGCGCACGGTAGCTTCGCGCCTGGTCGATGATCGGGATGCCGAGCGTCATCGCGAGCATCCACACCATGGTGATGCCCGCGGTCCAGTTCACCAGCGCCCGGCGCGTCGAGCGCAGCGACCGCGCGACCACCACCAGCCACACGAGGGTGAGCAGCGCGGCGAGCGCCACCGCGAGGAAATTGAAGTGGTATTCGAAGCCGGGCACCTCGCGCGCGATCATCGCCGCCGCGAACGCGGGCTTGCCGGTGAGCGCGGCGACGAAACCGACCCAGATGAGCGCGGCGAAGAGGAAGAACGTCGTCATGCCGAACCAGTCGAGCGCCGCCGCCGCCCCGCGCGGGAGCGTGTCGAGCTCGGCCACGCCGAGCATCGCGAGCGGCAGCAGCAGCGGGAGCGCGGCGATGTCGTGCGGCTCGGCGAACGCGGAGTCGACGATGAGGAACGCCACGAACGCCGCGAGCGGCAGCATCAGGTCGCGGCGCGCGAGCAGCGTGCGCCGCGAGCGCCACAGCGACCATGCCGCGAGCGGCCACGCGGGCCATGCGTACCACGGCACGATGCGCACGAAGTACAGCATCTCGGCGCTGGCGTCCTCCGAGGCGGAAGGGCCGTTCCAGCGCGTCGAAAGGGCCTGCTCGAGCCACGACGCGAGCAGCCCGGCGGATTCATGGCGCAGCGCGAGCAGCCAGCCGGCCACCAGCGGCGCGGCACAGGCGAGCATGAGGGCAAGGGTGGCCAGGTACCGCCGCGTGCGCCACAGCGGCGCTACGAGCGGCAGGAGGCCCGCCAGCATCACGACCATGAGGAGCGGCTGGAATCCGCCGCCGAGGAAGGTGGCGCCCGCGCCCAGCCCGGCCACCACGCCGCCCCACCAGGGCCGGCGCAGCGCGAGCCCGAGCCCGTAGAGGACCATGGCGATGCCCATGAGGCCCGCGAGGTCCGGCACCATCTCGTGCGCGCGCATGAGCAGGCCGAGGGTGCCGATGAACAGCATCACGCCGACCCGCAGCGCGCGCTCGCCGATCAGCTCGAGGCAGGCGAGGGTGAGAAAGACGAGCGTGCCGGCCACGAACACGACCGAGGCCAGGCGCGCCGCGTCCTGCACGGCGAGCCATCCCCCGAAGGCCTTGGCCGCGAGCGCGGCGACCCAGAGATAGAGCGGCGGTTTGCCGATCAGCGGCTCGCCCGCGACGCGGAAGTTGACCCAGTCGCCGCTGCGCAGCATCTCGATCACCGCGCCGAACGACGTCGCCTCGTCGACCTTCCAGGGATCGTGCGCGAACAGCCCTGGCAGGAGCCAGGCCGCGCAGAGGATCACGAAAAGCGCCGTCTTGAGCGGCGTGCGCGTGCCGTCGAAGGCGATCCGTCCGCGCAGCGGATCGTCGGGACGATCGGTCATGGCCACCATTCTAAGAGGCCGCCCGGTCCCGTGAGCCGCCGCACGTCCAACAAAAAAGGCAGCCCGGGGGCTGCCTTCTGCGGGCATCGTCGCGCCTTATTCGGCGGCCTTCGCCGAGCTCTTGCGCGCGTAGCGTTTCTTGAACTTGTCCACGCGCCCCGCCGTGTCCACGATCTTCTGCTTGCCGGTGTAGAAGGGGTGCGACTCGGCGGAGATCTCGATCTTGTAGACCGGATACTCCTTGCCGTCCTTCCACTTGATGGTCTCGTTCGTCGCGACCGTCGAACGGGTCACGAAACCGAAATCGCAGCTGGTGTCGAGAAACACGACCTCACGGTAATTGGGGTGGATGCCTTCTTTCATGGTTTTCGCCTTGTGGGTGGGCGCGAACTTCGCTTATCGCCCCGGGAAACGTCAATTATGACGGAAAACGTCAATGAAAGCAAGGGTTTGGTCGCGGCCCCCTCTGAACGCAGGCCTTTGACGTGACAGGCTTTTTTGCCCGGCGAGCCAGGTGGCGGAAAAATCTGCGCCACGTGCCGGGCGGCGCAAAAGCCCGATTGCGAGCGCTTACTCAGCCCTTCTTCATCGAGTTGAAGAATTCGTCGTTGTTCTTGGTGGCGCGCAGCTTGTCGAGCAGGAATTCGGTCGCCTCGAGCTCGTCCATGCCGAAGAGCAGCTTCCGCAGGATCCACACCTTGGGCAGGATCTCGGGCGGGATCAGCAGCTCCTCGCGCCGCGTGCCCGAACGGTTCACGTTGATCGACGGATAGACGCGCTTCTCGGCCATGCGGCGATCGAGGTGGATCTCCATGTTGCCCGTGCCCTTGAATTCCTCGTAGATCACGTCGTCCATGCGCGAGCCGGTGTCGATGAGCGCGGTGGCGATGATCGTGAGCGAGCCGCCTTCCTCGACGTTGCGCGCGGCACCGAAGAACCGCTTCGGCCGCTGCAACGCGTTGGAGTCCACGCCGCCCGTGAGCACCTTGCCCGAGGCCGGAACGACCGTGTTATAGGCGCGCGCCAGGCGCGTGATCGAATCGAGCAGGATCACGACGTCCTTCTTGTGCTCCACGAGCCGCTTGGCCTTCTCGATCACCATCTCGGCGACCTGCACGTGGCGCGTGGCCGGCTCGTCGAAGGTGGAGGCGACGACCTCGCCGCGGACGGTGCGGCTCATCTCGGTGACTTCCTCCGGCCGCTCGTCGATGAGCAGCACGATGAGGACCGCTTCCGGGTGGTTCGCGGTGATCGCGTGCGCCATGTGCTGCATCAGCACCGTCTTGCCGGCCTTCGGCGGCGAGACGATCAGCCCGCGCTGGCCCTTGCCGATCGGGGCGATGATGTCGAGCACGCGGCCGGTCAGGTTCTCCTCGGCCTTGATGTCCCGCTCGAGCTTCATCGACTCGTCGGGGTGCAGCGGCGTGAGGTTCTCGAAGAGGATCTTGCTCTTCGCGTTCTCGGGCGGCTCGCCGTTGACGGTGTCGACCTTGACCAGCGCGAAGTAGCGCTCGCCGTCCTTCGGCGTGCGGATCTCGCCGACGATCGAGTCGCCCGTGTGCAGGTTGAAGCGCCGGATCTGCGACGGCGACACGTAGATGTCGTCGGGGCCGGCGAGGTACGAGGTGTCGGGCGAGCGCAGGAAGCCGAAGCCGTCCTGGAGCACCTCGAGGGTGCCGTCGCCGAAGATCGCCTCGCCCTTCTTCGCCTGGTGCTTCAGCAGCGCGAAGACGAGCTCCTGCTTGCGCAGCCGGTTGGCGCCTTCGAGCTCGTTGGCGTTCGCCATGTCGACGAGCTCGGATACGTGCTTGAGCTTGAGTTCGGAAAGGTGCATGCCGCGGACCTGCCTGGAGGTGTTTTGGGACGGGCCCGGAAGACGTCACGGGCCGGTGCAACGGATCGGGTTGGGGTCAGCCTGGCTGGGGGAGGCGCTGCGGGATTTTTTCTTGGGGACTGTTCGAGCGAACAGCCAAGGCAGGATCAGGGTATCGGTTTCAGATATTGCTGTCAATGAACGCGGCGAGCTGGGTCTTGGACAACGCGCCCACCTTCGTCGCCTCGAGGTTGCCGTTCTTGAACAGCATCAGGGTCGGGATGCCGCGGATTCCGTACTTGGGCGGCGTCGCCTGGTTCTCGTCGATGTTGAGCTTCGCGACCTTCAGCCGGCCGGCGTACTCGGAGGCGATCTGGTCGAGCGCCGGCGCGATCATCTTGCACGGCCCGCACCACTCGGCCCAGTAGTCCACGAGGACCGGCGTCTGCGACTGCAGCACTTCCTTCTCGAACGTGTCGTCCGTGATGTGGATGATCTTTTCGCTCACTGTCGGGATGCCTCTTGAGGGCGGATGCCGGGCCACGATTCGCGCGCGTTCGTTCGCGCTGCCGGCGTATCGCCATCGTAGACCAAACCGGCCGGGCGTGGCAAAGCCGCGCACTGGGCCGCGAATCGCCCGTCTGATAAAATAACGGTCTTTTCCCCGCGCGCCTGCCGCGCAATCCAGCGTTTCGAAAGGCTTCTGCAAATGGCGTACGTGGTCACCGAGTCCTGCGTGAAGTGCAAATACACCGACTGCGTGGATGTCTGCCCGGTCGATTGCTTCCGCGAAGGGCCGAACATGCTCGTGATCGATCCGGACGAGTGCATCGACTGCACGCTGTGCGTGGCCGAGTGCCCGGTGGAGGCGATCTTCGCCGAGGACGACGTGCCCGCCGACCAGAAGGACTTCATCGCGCTCAACGCCGAGCTCGCCAAGGACTGGAAGCCGATCGTCGAGCGCAAGGATGCGCCGCCCGACGCCGACGAGTGGGCGAAGGTCAAGGACAAGCGCAACCTGGTCGAGAAGTAGCGCCCCGCTAGTCGTAGAGGCCGCGCGCGGCCTTGCCGCCGAAGATGCGGTAGGAGAGCACGGTATAGGCGGCGATGAACGGCAGCACGATCGCCGCGCCGATGAACAGCGCCACCAGGCCCGCATGCGGCGCCGCCGCCTCCCAGATGGTGAGCCGGTCGATCACCACGTACGGATAGAGGCTGTAGGCGAGGCCGAGGAACGCGAGCGCGAAGATGAGCGCCGCGGCCGCGAACGGGCGCCCATGGCGCGGGCTGCCGTGGCGCACGGCGAGCGTCGAGCGCCACAGCCAGGCTGCGGCGGCGAGGGTGGCCAGCGGCAACGCCATCACCCAGAGCGTGCGCGGAAAGTCGAACCACTTCTCGCGCACCGTGGCGCTCACGAGCGGCGTGGCGAGGCTCACGAGCCCCACGCCGAGCGCCACCCAGAGCAATCCCCACAGCGTCCACGCGACCGCCTTCTGCTGCAACGCGCCCTCGGTCTTGAGGATCAGCCACGTGGCGCCCATGAGCACGTAACCGCCGCACAGGCTCGCGCCCACGAGGATCGCGAAGAGCCAGTAGCCGAATCCCGGCGCGAACCCGGTGACGTAGCGGCCGAGCATCAGCCCCTGGCAGAAGGACGCGAGGAACGAGCCGCCCCAGAAGAGCCAGTTCCAGAGCTCGCCGTGCCATCCGTGCGCCTTCATGCGGAACTCGAACGCCACGCCGCGCAGCATGAGGCCCACGAGCATCGCGACGACCGGAAGGTAGAGCGCCCCCAGCACGATACCGTGCGCGACCGGAAAGGCCGAGAGCAGTATCCCGACGCCGAGCACGAGCCAGGTCTCGTTCGCGTCCCAGAACGGCCCGATCGAGGAGACCATCACCGACTGCTCCTCGCGCGAGGCGGCCGGCATCAGCATGCCGACCCCGAGGTCGTAGCCATCGAGGATCACGTACGCGAGGACGGCCACGCCCATGAGCCCCATGAAGACGAGCGGCAGGTCCATGGTCATTCCCCTCGCGGATGGCGGGCGTCGCGTGCGAGCGGCGCGGTGGCCGGCCAGCTCGTGGGCGGCGGCGTGGCCGCGGCGCCCTCGCGCGCGAGGTGCGTGAGCACGACGAGGTAGGCCGTGAACATGATCGCGTACGTGAGGATGTAGCCGGTCAGGCTCGCGCCGAGCTGCGCGCCCGAGATGTCGCCGGCCGCGTCGGCGGTGCGCAGGATGCCGGTCACCAGCCACGGCTGGCGCCCGATCTCGGTGACGATCCATCCGGCGTCGGTCGCGACCCATCCCGCGAACGTGAACGCGGAAAGACCCCACAGCATCCAGCGCGGCACCGGGCGGCCGCCGCGCGTCGCCCAGCTGCCCCACCACGACACCGCGAGCATGAGCAGGCCAATGCCGACCATGATGCGGAAGCCGAAGAAGAGCGGCGCGACCGGCGGCGTATCGGGCGCGAACGCGTCGAGCCCCTTGAGCTCGGCGTGCAGCGAATGGGCGAGGATGAGGCTCGCGCCGTAGGGCAGCTCGATCGCGTAATCGGTGCGCCGATGCTCCTCATCCGGAATGCCGAAGAGCGTGAGCGCAACGCCGCGCCCCGTGTGCCAGATGGCCTCGATGCCGGCGATCTTCGCCGGCTGATGCTCGAGCGTGTTCAGGCCGTGCTGGTCGCCCACGAAGACCTGGACCGGGACCAGCACGGCGGCGGTCACGAGCCCCGCGCGCAACGTCCGGGCCGCGCCGCTGTCGAATGGGGCGCGAAGCAGCCGCCAGGCCGACAGTCCCGCGACGATGAACGAGGCCGTGATGCCCGAGGCGAGCACCATGTGCGTGAAGCGGTACGGGAACGACGGATTGAAGACGACGCGCAACCAGTTTCCCGGAATCCACTGGGCGCCTTCGTGCACCTGCCCCGTCGGGGTCTGCATCCACGAGTTCAGGGCGAGGATCCAGAACGCGGAGAGCGTCGTTCCGAGCGCGACGAGGATCGACGCGGTGATGTGCAGCCAGTCCGGTACGCGGTCCATGCCGAACAGCATCACGCCGAGGAAGGTCGCCTCGAGGAAGAACGCGGTGAGGACTTCGTACGAGAGCAGCGGCCCGGCGATCGCGCCGACGGTGTTCATGTAGCGCGGCCAGTTGGTGCCGAACTGGAACGACATCACGATTCCCGTCACCACGCCCATCGCGAAGGTGAGCGCGAAAATCTTCACCCACAGCTTGTACGTCGCGAGCCACGCGGCATCGCGCGTGCGCTGGTAAGCGAGGCGGAACGCGACCAGGAACCACGCGAGCCCGATGGTGGTCGCCGGGAAGAGGATGTGGAACCCGATGTTGATGCCGAACTGCGTGCGCGCGAGGACCAGGGCTTCTTCCATGGGATTCGCAGAACGGGCGGGAGCGCCATTCTAGCTACAATAGGCGCCCCTCTGGGGTTTCGAACGCCATGAATCGCGGCAAGCTGAAGATCTTCTTCGGCGCCTTTCCCGGCGCCGGCAAGACCAACGCGATGCTCACCGCAGGCAGGCGCCTGAGCCGGGCCGGGCGCGACGTCGTCGTGGGTGTCGTCGAGACGCACGGCGATCCCGACACCGAGCGCCTGCTCGACGGCCTCGAGCGCCTGCCTGCGGGCATCGTCGACGGCAGCGCGCGCGCCGACGAGCTCGACCTCGATCGCGCGCTCGCCCGCAAGCCGCAGGTGATCCTGGTCGACGACCTCGCGCACGCGAACCCGCCGGGCGCGCGCCATCGCAAGCGCTGGAACGACGCCGACGAGCTGCTCGCGCACGGCATCGACGTGTTCACCACCATGGGCGTGCAGCACCTCGAGAGCCTGAACGACGTGGTGGGCGAGATCACCGGCATCCACGAGCGCGAGACCGTTCCCGACACCTTCTTCGACACCGCCGAGGAAACGGTGATGGTCGACATGTCCGCCGACGAGCTGCTCGCGCGGCTGCAGGAGGGGCGCGTCCACGTCGGCGAGGAGGAGAAACGCGCGGCCGCCACTTTCTTCAGCAAGGGCAGCCTGCTCGCGTTGCGCGAGATCGCGTTGCGGCGCACGGCCGACGTGGTCGAGGACGAGGTGCGCAAGGTGCGCGCGGCGAAGGCGGTGGCCGACGTGTGGCGCACCCAGGGACACCTGCTGTGCTGCATCGGCCCGGGCGCGGGATCGGAGCACGTGGTGCGCAGCGCCGCGCGGCTCGCCAAGCGGCTCGACGTCGAATGGACCGCGATCTACGTCGAGACGCCGAAGCTGCAGCGCCTGCCCGCGCAGGAGCGCGGCCGCATCCTGTCGGTCGTGAGCCTCGCCGAGGAGCTCGGCGCGCGCACCGCCATCCTCACCGGCAACGACGTGTGCGAGGCGGTGGTCGGGTACGCGAACGACCAGAACATCGCCACGGTGCTCGTCGGGCGCGGAGGCACGCGCGCGTGGCGCTTCTCGCGCAGCATGAGCGACGCGATCGCCGCGGCGAGCCCGCACATCGACGTGATCGAGATCGGCCGCGGTGGCGCCGAGGCGGGCACGCCCGTGTCGCCGCCGCCGATGAGCGCGGACCTCAATCCGCGCGCCGGCGAGAAGCGCCTGCGCTACGCGTGGACCGGGCTCGCGTGCCTCGCGGCGGCCGCGGTGGGCGGCGTGCTCTACCCGGTCTTCGAGCTCGCCACCGTGATCCTCGTGTTCATGCTCGCGGTCGTGCTCGTGGCGGTGAAGTTCGGGCGCGGGCCGGCGATCTTCGCCGCGCTCTTCGACGTGGCGCTGCTCGACTTCTTCTTCGTGCCGCCGCGCTTTTCCTTCGAGGTGGCGCATCCCCACTACCTGCTCACGTTCGCCGCGATGCTGGGCGTGGGCATCTTCATCGCGCAGCTCGCCGGCAACCTGCGCTTCCAGGCGCGCGTGGCTTCCCACCGCGAGAAGCGCGCGCGCACGCTCTACGAATTCACCCGCGACCTGGCGAAGCTGCAGACGACCTCGCAGGTGATCGAGACCACCGAAGGCTTCATGTCGCGGCGCTTCGGCGCCCGGGTGTCCGTGCTCGTGCCCGACGCGACCGGCACGCTGGTCTCGCCCACCGGCAGTGGCATGAGCAACCCGTTCGACAGCACCGCGGCGCAATGGGCGTTCGACCAGGCGCAGCAGGCCGGGGCCGGCACCGACACGCTCGCCGGCAACGAGTACCTGTTCCTGCCGCTCAAGGCGCCGACACGCACCTGCGGCGTCCTCGCGGTGCGGCCGGAGCGAACGCGCGACCTTTTCATCCCCGAGCAGCGCCACCAGTACGAGATCTTCGCCGCGCTGGTCGCCACCGCGCTCGAGCGCGTCTACTACGTCGACGTCGCGCGCGATGCGCTGCTGATGGCGCGCATCGAAAGCGGCGACATGGGCTTGGCGCTCGAGCACCACCCGCTCGAAGAGATCGTGCAGGACGCGCTGCGCTCGCTCGGCGCCATCACCGCGAAGCATCCGGTGCGCATCGACCTGCCCAAGGACCTGCCCGCGGTGCACGTCGACCGGGGGCTGATCGAGCGCGTGTTCGCGAGCCTCGTGGGCAACGTGGTCAAGCACACGCCGGCCGGCACCCCCACGGTGATCAGCGCGCGCCTCGCCGGAGACCGGGTCGAGGTGAGCGTCGAGGACGAGGGACCGGGACTGCCCGCGGGCCGCGAGGAGGAAGTGTTCGAGACCTTCTCGCGCGGCGGCCGGCAGGCGGCGCGGCGCGGCGCGGGCCTCGGGCTGGCGATCTCGCGCGCGATCGTCGAAGCCCATGGCGGGACGATCCGCGCCGAACGTGGACGCGAGAAAGGCGCGCGCGTCGTCTTCACGCTGCCCGTGCGTACCGCTCAGGGCTAGTAGCGGGCGGCGCCGAGCACGGCGTCGATGGTGCAGGTCTCGGTCGTGTCGAGAAGGACGGCGAGGTGGATCGACAGCGCGTTCGCGAGCACGGTGATACCGACGGTGCGAAAGCTGCCCTGCTTGCCGTCGCTGCACGCATAGTGACCGCTCCACGTGCCGTCCGTCGGGCTCGCGCCATACGAGCCGGAGTAGGTGCACGTGAGCCCGGTGATGCCGGTTTGATTGATGCCGAGCGCATGCGCGACGGGATCGTGGTAAAGGTCGAACTCGGCGTAGGTGCCGTGCTTGCCATCGTTCTGCGCGTTGGTGCAGTTGCTGCGGTTCTCGAGATCGGCGCCGTTCCACGCGCCGTCGATCGGGATGGTGGAGGGCGACGCGGGCGCGCGCGCGATCGGGTTGTCAGCGGCACCCGCGCCCGCGGCGAGCGCGAGGCCCACCGCGGCGACGAGGCACTTCGCGAGGCGTTTGCAGGTCAATGGGTTTCTCCCGGGCCGATGCTTCTCGGGCCGCCGCCGCGACCCCGCGGTTCACCGCGAAACTGATCCGAACGGACTGCCATGAACCTGATCCAGATCGACCGCATCCAGCACGACCGTGGCCGCGCGCAGGGCGATGCTCCCCTGGCCGGCGAGCGCCTCTTCGACGTGCGCATCGACGCCGGCCGCCGCGCCGAGCTGCACGTGCCGCCCGGCCGGCCCACCTGCCTGCAGGTCCTCGAGGGCAGCGTGCGCATCGAGGGCGACGATACACCGGTCACCGAGGGCGACGTCGTATGGTTCAAGCCGGCGCACGCCGACGGCGAGGCGGTGATGCTCGGGCTCGAGGCCGACACGCCGTTCCGCGGCCTCGTGCTGGCAGCGCAGGCGCGATGAAGCGCCGGCTCCTCGGCGCGAGCGGGCTCGAGGTGGCGCCGCTCGCCTTCGGCGGCAACGTCTTCGGCTGGACCGTCGACGAGCCGACCTCGTTCCTGCTGCTCGACGCGTTCGTCGAGCGCGGCTTCAACCTCGTGGACACCGCGGACGTCTACTCGAAGTGGGCGCCCGGCAATCGCGGCGGCGAATCGGAAACCATCCTCGGCCGCTGGCTGCGTCGCAGCGGCAAGCGCGATCGCGTCGTGATCGCGACCAAGGCGGGCATGGAGATGCCTGGCGTGGGGCAGGGGCTTTCGCGCCGCCACCTGGTCGCCTCCGTGGAAGGATCGCTGCAGCGCCTGCAGGTCGATTGCATCGACCTCTACCAGGCGCACGCCGAGGATGCCGCCACCCCGATCGAGGAGACGCTGCGTGCCTACGAGGAGCTGATCCGCGCCGGCAAGGTGCGCGCGATCGGCGCATCGAACTTCTCGGCGGCGAGCCTCGCCGCGGCGCAGGAGGCCGCGCGGCGCGAGCGCTTGCCGTCGTTCCAGTCGCTGCAGCCGATGTACAACCTGTACTCGCGCGGCGACTTCGAGGGCGAGCTGGCCGACGTCTGCCGCCGCGAGCGCATCGCCGTCATTCCCTACTACGGCCTCGCGAGCGGTTTCCTCACGGGCAAGTACCGTTCCGAAGCGGATCTCGCGCAAAGCCCGCGCGGCGCGGCCGTGAAGAAGTACCTGAACGAGCGCGGCCTGCGCATCCTCGCGGCCCTCGACACGGTGGCGCGGCGCGTGCGCGCGAAACCCGCGCAGGTCGCGCTCGCATGGCTCATGGCGCGGCCCGGCGTGACCGCGCCGATCGCGAGCGCGACGACCCTCGCGCAGCTGCGCGAGCTCATGGCCGCGGCCGACCTGGTACTCGACGGCGAGGCGACGGCGACGCTCGATGCGGCGAGCGCGTAGCGGCGTTCAGGGCGTGACGAGCGCGTCGTCGCGCTTGCGCAGGCAGCGCGCGGCCTGGGCGGCGGCGAGCGGGCGCGAGAGCAGGAAGCCCTGGCCGTACTCGCAGCCGAGCTCGAGGAGCTGCTCGAGCTGCTTGTCGGTCTCGATGCCCTCGGCGTAGACGCGCTTGCCGAGCGCCTGGCCGAGCTTGAAGATCGCCTTCACGATCTCGCCGCCGTTGCCCTCCGGGCTCATGCGCTCGACGAAGGACCGGTCCACCTTGAGCGCGTCGATCGGCAGCTTCGCGAGGTAGCCGAGCGAGGAGTAGCCGGTGCCGAAGTCGTCGATGGAGAGCGTCACCCCCATGCGCCGCAGCGAGGACAGGGCGGAGACGGCGTTCTCCATGCCGTCCATGAGCACGCTCTCGGTGAGCTCGAGGACGAGCTGCGAAGCCTGCATGCCGGAGCCGACGATCGCCTGCTGCACGTGCGCGAGGAATTCCGGGTGCATGAGCTGCACGCTCGAGACGTTCACGCTCATGTGCAGACCGCGCGCGTCGTGGGCCGCGCTCCAGTCGCGCATCTGGCGGCAAGCCTCGCCGAGGACCCAGTGGCCGAGCGGCACGATGAGCCCGGTCTCCTCCGCCGTGCCGATGAAGCTCGACGGCTCGAGCCGCCCGCGCTCGGGATGGTCCCAGCGCACCAGCGCCTCGAAGCCCTTCAGCCGCCGGTCGGCGAGGGCGTAGATCGGCTGGTACTCGAGGAAGATCTCGCGCTGGCCGATCGAGCGGCGCAGCTCGCTTTCGAGCTGCAGCTGCGCGGTGACGTGCTGGTGCAGGCTCGCGTCGAAGAGCGCGTACTGCGCCTTGCCGCGCGACTTCGCCTTGTACATCGCGATGTCGGCGTCGCGCAGGATCTGCTCGGACGTCTCGCCGGGCCCGAGGCTGTAGCGGATGCCGATGCTCGCGGTGACGGTGAGGTCGATGCGACCGATGCGGAACGGCTTCTGCAGCTCCGACTGGATGCGCTCGGTGAGCTCGACCGCGTCGCGCTCGCGCTGCAGGTGCTCGAGCAGGATCGCGAACTCGTCGCCGCCCAGGCGCGCGATCACGTCGGTCGGGCGGATGGTGGCCTGCAGGCGGCGCGCGAGATGCACGAGCAGCTGGTCGCCCGCCTTGTGCCCGAGGCTGTCGTTCACCAGCTTGAAGCGGTCGAAGTCGAGGTACATCACGGCGAACTGCTGCTCGGGATGGCGCTCGATGCGCGCGATCGCGCGGTTGAGCTGCTCCATGAAGTAGGTGCGGTTCGCCAGCTGCGTGAGGCTGTCGTGGTACGCGTTGTGGTAGAGCTCGGCCTCGGCACGGCGGCGCGCGCTGATGTCCTGCGCCTGCACGATCAGGTTGTGGCCGTCGGTGTTCCAGTCCTGCACGAAGGAGATGTTGAGCGAGATCCACAGCGGCGGGCCGTCGGAACGCAGCGCGCGCGCCTCCGCCTGGATGCTCTTCAGCTCGCCGGCCACGAGCGCGTCGACGAGCCGTTGCAGCGTC
The DNA here is from genome assembly GCA_964403515.1 of uncultured Burkholderiales bacterium. GTDB lineage: Bacteria > Pseudomonadota > Gammaproteobacteria > Burkholderiales > Usitatibacteraceae > Usitatibacter. Next base: position 23,332 of record CAYOGL010000034.1, read on the forward strand.
GGCATGTCGTCCTCGTGCACCAGTTGCGGCCAGCTCGCGGCGAGCAGCTGCTCGGGCGTGCGCGCGAGCATGTCGAGGAATGCGCGGTTGGCCTGCAGGAAGCGGCCCGCCTTCGAGACCAGCGCCATGCCGATCGCCGCATGGCTGAACGCGGTGTGGAACCGGCGCTCGCTCTCGCGCAGCTCCTCGACGTGGCGCTCGTCGGCTTCCTTGCGCTGGAAATACGAGTGCAGGGTCGACAGGAACATCGCGACCAGCGGCACGGTGACGAGCAGCAGCGCGATGCCGAATTGCTGCGCGCTGCCGTAGAGCAGCCCGGCGATCGAGGCGCTCGCTGCGTAGGCGAGCGCGATCCAGCCGGCTTCGGAAGCCCATTGCAGCGGCGCGATCGCCACGCCGTTCTTCAGGGCGAGCAGGGTGCGGGTGAGGACGTAGTTGAGGGCGAAGTAGACGAGGGCGAACGCGAGCAGCGCGGCGAGCATCGCCGTGTTGCCCTCGCCGGCGCCGGCGAGCGCGCGCCGCGTGGCATCGAAGCCGCTGCCCGCGATCAGCATCGCGAGCGAAGCGATGGCGGGGGCGCCCAGCCGGCTCGTCCAGCGCCGCGACGTGCGCGAGGAGGCGACGAAGGCTTCGAGTCCGGCCGCGACGACGGCGCCGGGCATGCCGGTGAGCAGCAGCACGAGGTCGATGAAGATCTCGCCGCCGGCGAGCGACGTCTTGGTGCCCGGAATGCGCACCGGGAAGAACGCGACCGCCATGGCGGTAGCGGCGCCGATCAGCGTCTGGAGGAGGGCGGCGCTATCGAGGTGGGCGAGGCGCAGCAGCGCGAAGACGAACGCGGCGAGGCCCAGCACGGCGACCGTCCACCAGTAGCGGCGCGCCGCCGTGGTGTAGTCGCTCATGTCGATCCGTGGCATCCTCCCACCCCCGCCGCGCGATGCGTCGTCCGTCGACACCCGTCATAGCCGGATTCCGGTGCTGCCGCGCGCCAGGTCTCGTGGTCCGCAACGAGAGGATCCGCAGCGACGCGAGAGGATCATACCGCCAACCGCGTCGCCGCGTGGCGACAGCGTGCCCTTCAGGCGTTGGCGGCGAGCTCGCTCGCGGGCCCGTTCAGGAAGGCCGCCGCGCGCGCCGCGTCCACCGGGCGGGAGATGAGGAAGCCCTGGCCGTATTCGCAGCCGAGCTCCTGCAGCACGGCGAGCTGGGCGCCGGTCTCGATCCCCTCCGCGTAGACCTGCTTGGACAGCGCCTGGCCGAGCTTGAAGATCGCCTTCACGATCTCGCTGCCCTCGCCGTCGCGGCTCATGCGCTCGATGAACGAGCGGTCGACCTTCAGCGCGTCGATCGGGAGCGTGGCGAGGTACGACAGGCTCGAGTAGCCGGTGCCGAAATCGTCGATCGAGAGCGTGACCCCCATGTGGCGCAGCGCCGAGAGCGTCGACACCGCGTTCTCGATGCCGTCCATCAGCACGCTCTCGGTCACCTCGAGCGTGAGCTGCGCCGGGTTCATCTCCGCGGCCTGCAGCGCGCGCTGCACGTGGAGCACGAAGTCGGGGTGGGTGAGCTGCAGGCTCGAGACGTTCACGCTCATGCGCAGCGTGTTGCCGTCGCGGATCGCGCGCCATTCGCGCATCTGCCGGCACGCCTCGGCGAGCACCCAGTTGCCGAGCGGCACGATGAGCCCCGTCTCCTCGGCCACCGGGATGAAGGTCGACGGCTCGAGCAGCCCGCGCTCGGGGTGGTTCCAGCGCACCAGCGCCTCGAACCCGATCAGCTTGCGGTCGCGCAGCGAGCAGATCGGCTGGTACTGCAGGTAGATCTGGCCCTGGCCGAGCGCACGGCGCAGCTCGCTCTCGAGCTGCAGCTGCGCCGTGACGTGCTGGTGCAGGCTCGAGTCGAAGAGCGCGTACTGCGCCTTGCCCTTCGACTTCGCCTTGTACATGGCGATGTCGGCGTCGCGGATGATCTGGTCGGCGGTCTGGTAGCCGTTGGTGCTGAACGTGATGCCGATGCTCGCGCTCACCGCCACCTCCATCGAGCCGAGCTGCACCGGCTTCTGCAGCTCCTTCTGGATGCGCTCGGTGAGCTCCACGGCGTCGCGCTGGCGCGTGAGGTCCTCGACCAGGATCGCGAACTCGTCGCCGCCCAGGCGCGCGAGCACGTCCGTGGGGCGCAGCATCGTCTTCAGGCGCCGGGCCACGTTCACGAGCAGCTCGTCGCCCGCCTTGTGGCCGAGGCTGTCGTTCACCATCTTGAAGCGGTCGAAGTCCAGGTACATCACCGCGAAGCGCTGCTCGGGATGGCGCTGCACGCGCGCGATCGCCCGGTTCAGCTGCTCGATGAAGTGGGTGCGGTTCGACAGCTGCGTGAGGCTGTCGTGATAGGCGTTGTGGTAGAGCTCGGCCTCGGCACGGCGGCGCGCGCTGATGTCCTGGGCCTGCACGATGAGGTTGTGGGTGCGGAACTGCCAGTCGCGCGCGAGCGAGATGTTGAGCGACATCCACACGTCCGAGCCGTCGCGGTGCACGCCGCGCACCTCGGTGTGCACGCTCGTGAGCTCGCCGCGCACGAGGCGCTCGACGAGCGCCTGGAAGCCGGGCTGGTCCTCGCCACTGATGATCGCCGGCAGCTGGCCGGTGAGCAGGTCGGCGAGCGGGCGTCCGACCATGTCGCAGAACGACTTGTTCGCCTGGATGAAGCGCCCGTCGGTGGACACCAGCGCCATGCCGATCGCCGCGTGCGTGAAGGCGCTGTGGAAACGGCTCTCGCTTTCCTTGAGCTCCTCGACGTGGCGCTCGTCGGCCTCCTTGCGCTGGAAGTACGAGTGCAGCGTCGACAGGAACATCGCGATCACCGGCACCGATACCAGCAGCACCGGCAGCCCGAACTGCTCGAAGCTCACGAACAGCAGCCCCGCGATCGAGGCGCCGGTGAGGTAGGCGAGGCCGACCCAGCCGAAGTTGCGCAGCCACTTGATCGGCGTGAACGGCGCGCGCGTCTTGAGCGCGAACAGCGTCGAGGTGAGCAGCGTGATCGCCACGAAGTAGAGCGCGGCGAAGCCGAAGAGGCACGTGAGCAGCGCGGCGTTGCTCAGCTGCAGCGCCGGCTCGCGGACCAGCTCGAACGCCCCCGCGCACGCGACCATCGCGAGCGAGGCCATCGCCGGCGTGCCCAGGCGGCTCGTCCAGCGCTTCGACGTCCGATAGGAGGCGACGAAGCCCTCGAACGCCGCGGCGAGCACCGCCGCCCACAGGCCGTAGAGCAGCAGCACGAGGAAGATGAAGATCTCGGCGCCCGCGATCGAGGCCTTGGCGCCCGGGATGCGCACGGGGAAGAGCCCCACGAGCGCGGCCACTGCCGCGCCGATCATCACCTGCAGGAGATAGCGACCGTCGATCGAGATGACATGGAACACCGCGTACCCGAGGACGGCCGCGCCGGCCAGGGTCACCGCCCACCAGTAACGGCGGGCGGCGGCGTTGTAGTCCTGCATGTCGATCAAGGGCATGGAGGTCCTCATGACGCTCGGTCGCTACGCGCGGCCGTCCGTCATTCGCCCGTGAACGAGTAGAGCGAGGTGCCGACCTGCAGCACGCCGCCTTCCGACAGCACGAGCCCTTCGGACAGCACGAGTCCCTCGGACAACACGAGCCCTTCGGACAGCACGAGTCCCTCGGACAGCACCAGGCCTTCGGACAGGACGAGACCTTCGGACAGCACCAGGCCTTCGGAGAGCACGAGCCCTTCGGAGAGCACCAGACCGCTGCCCGACACCACCAGGTCCATCGCTGTGCCCGACGGCGTGAAGTCGCCGGTCTTCGCGATGTAGTCCGAGTTGCCGAGCTGGGCCGTGAGCGAGACGACGCCCGGGGTCACCAGCGAACCGGAGGCCATCGTGCCGGTCACGTAGCTCACGGTCCCGTCGACGGCAGTCGTCGGCGTCACCGTCGCCACCGTGTTGCCGACCCACTCGACCTGCGGGTTGTAGGGCGCCTGGTACTTGCGGAACAGCTGGTCGCCGGCGAACAGGTAATGGCCGCCCATCTCGACGAAGCCGCTCCACGGAACGGTCACGCCGTTGATGATCGACGAGTGCGCCGGCAGGTTGCCCGAGACGGCGATCGAATCGCCGACGTTGATCGTTCCAGCGGCCACGCGCGACGCGATGTCGGGCGACAGCGCCTCGGCGAGCGTGACTGCGCCCGGCACGTCCAGCTCGCCCGTTCCCTGGTCGAGCAGGTTGTAGCTCGGCAGCGGCTGCGACGTGTATTGCAGGATCGCCTTGACGAGTGGCGGCGTGAGCCCGGGATTCGCCTGCAGCAGCAGTGCCGCGGTGCCGGAGACGACCGGCGCGGCGAAGGAAGTGCCGCTCGCGGTCATGAGGCCCATGCCGTACGGGGCGCTCTGCACGACGAGCTGCGGGTACTGCTGCGCCAGCACGCTGAGCGTCGTGCCGGTGGCGTCGGTGGAAAGCGCGCTCAGCACACGGTTGCCCGGCGCCACGAGGTCCGGCTTCAGCACGTTGTCGTACACGGTCGCGCCCGTCGCGTCGACATAGTGGCCGCGGGTCGGGCCGCGCGAGCTGAACATGTTGACGGTATCGTCGCCGCGATCCGCGGTGTCGTGCGTGTTCGCCGAGCCTACCGTGATGGCCGAGGGCTCGTCGCCCGGCGAGCTGATCGTGCCGTAGGTGACCTGGCCGTTGTTCAGGCCGTAGTTGCCCGCGGCAACGACGACCGTGATGCCGCTCGCCACCGCGTTGCGCACCGCCTGGCAGAGCGGGTCGTTGGTGTACGAGTCGGTCGAGTCGGTGCCGAGGCTCACGTTGAGCACGCGGATGTTGTAGTCCTGCGCATGCTGCAGCACCCAGTCCATGCCGCTGAGCGTCGTGGCGAGGTCGCCCAGGCCGGTGTCGTCGAGCACGCGCACGTCCACGAGAGATGCCGCCGGGGCGATGCCGCCGGAGTCGGGTGTGCTGGTGACGGCGGTTCCCGCGGCGATCGCGGCGACGAGCGTCCCGTGGCCGTAGGGATCGGCAAAGCTGCCTGCCGGGGTCGTGCTCTTGGTCAGATCGACGCGCGCGACGACGCGCGAGTTGCCCGTGTTGTCGACGAACGCACGGTGCGCGGCCATGATGCCGGAGTCGAGGAACGCGATGCCCACGCCGGCGCCGTTCAGGGCCGGCGCCGTTCCGACCGCATTGCGAACGTCCCCGGCGCCCGTTTCCATCTCGAGCAGGCTTTCGCTGCGCGCCACCGTGCGGTTCGGCACGATGCGGTACACGTCGCTGCGCGCCGCGATGATCGGCACCAGCGCGGCCGGCAGAATCGCAGACAGGGCGGGGATCGTGTGGAAGCGGCGGTCGACGAAGCCGCCGCCCTTGATGATCGCCTGGCGCAGGTCGTTGTATTGGCCGTTCTTGCCCGGGTCGGCGGAGATGATGACCTGGAACTGGCGCCCGTGCGGGCCGTCCTGGGCCCAGCGCAGGTGCGCCACGCTCGCTGCGTTGAGCGCTCCCGCGAGGTCCTGGGCGATGTGCCCGGGAGAGTTGGCTGAATTCCCTCCCGAGTTGCCGTTGCCATTGCCGTTGCCGTTGCCCGATTGCGCGAGCGCGCCGGGGCTCGCCATGGCGAGGCCCGCGAACACGAACGCCGCGGCGATGCCACGAAGCGCTTTCAAGACACCCGGCTGCTGTTGGTTGGCGTGCATATGTCGGCTCCCGCGGTGTGACCTGATTCACACCTCGGCCCGAGCATATGCCGCAGTTCACAGGGCGGTTGTGAACTGGGTCACACCCCGCATTTCAGCTGTAAGTCGCATTACAACGGTAACGACCCCGGTATCGCCGCGCCGGCTCACGCCATGAGCCTGCGGTCCGGATACCATTCCCGACGGGCATGCCGCGTCCGAGCACGCGCACCCTTCGCCCGAGAGTCGAAAAGGCCGAAGATCGATTGATGCAAGACGCAGACTGCCCCGCCCTGGCGCACGCCGACCTGCTCGAGCGCCTCGCGCAAGGCCTCGCCGCACGCCTCACCGTCCTCACGCCGAACCAGCGCCTCGCGCAGGCCCTCGTCGCCGATTTCGATGCCCGCCAGCTCGGCGCCGGCCTCGCATCGTGGGAGGCGCCCGACGTGCTGCCGTTCGAGGCGTTCGTGCAGCGCTGCCACGACGAGGCCGCGTGCGGGGAAGGAGGCACGCCCGTCGCCCGGCGGCTCGAACGACCGCATTCGCTGCTCCTGTGGGAAGAGGCGGTGCGCGCGAGCGCGTGGGACGGCAAACTGCTTTCGATTCCCGCGGCCGCGGCGCTGGCCGCCGATGCATGGGAGCTCGCCCACGCCTGGGGCATCGAGGGCGCGATCGCCGGCTTTCCGGGCACCGAGGAGGTGGAAGCGTTCGCCGGGTGGGCGCGTCACTATCGGCGGCGTCTCGAGCGCGGCGGTTTCGTCGATGCGGCGGGCCTGAGCGGGGCCGTCGCGGCGCTCGTGCGGGCGCGCTCGATCGCGCTGCCCGCCCAGCTCGTGCTCTTCGGCTTCGACCTCGTCACGCCGCGCCAGCGCGCGTTGCTCGACGCGCTCCGCGGCGCCGGTGTGGCGATCCTTGCGTCGGCGTTTCCGCCGGAGCAAGCGCGCGTGCAGCGCACGACGTTCGAGTCGCCGCGCGTGGAGCTCGAGCATGCGGCGCGCTGGGCCCGCATGCGCCTCGAAGCCGCGCCCGCGGGACGCACGCCGCGGATCGGCATCGTCGTGCCGCGCCTCGAGCAAAGACTGGGGCAGGTGGAGCGCGTGTTCGGCCGCACGCTCGGCGCGAACGGTGGTGCCCCGCTCTTCAACGTCTCGCTCGGGCGGCCGCTCGCCGCGTGCGCGCTCATCGACGGCGCGCTCGCGCTGCTCGAGGGCGCGGCCGGACCGTTGCCCTACGAGCGCGCGAGCCGCCTGCTGCGCTCGCCGTTCATCGCGGGCGCAGCCACGGAGGGGGCGGCGCGCGCACGCCTGGATGCGCAGCTGCGGCGCATCGCGCCGGCGAGCCTCACGCTCCTGCGCCTGCGCGCGCTCCTCGCCGAACGCGACGCGGGAGGCGACTGCCCGGTGCTCGCGCATGTGCTCGAGCGCGTGGTCGTCGCGGCGACCGCCGGCGGCCGTGCCGCGCCTCACGAATGGGCGCGCCGCTTCACGCAGCTGCTCGATGCCGCGGGCTTTCCCGGCGAACGCGCGCTCGATTCCGCGGAATTCCAGGCGCTCGGGAAGTGGCGCGAAGTGCTCGCCACCTTCGCCACGCTGGGCGCCGTTGCGGCGAGCTGGGGCGCGCCCGAGGCGCGTGCACGCCTGCGACGGTTGTGCGCCGACACGCTCTTCCAGCCGGCGTCGGGCGCCGCGCCGGTGCAGGTGCTGGGCATCCTCGAATCCGCCGGCCTCGCCTTCGACCACCTGTGGGTGAGCGGGCTCACCGAGGAGGAGTGGCCGGTTCCCGCGCGCCCGCACCCGCTCATCGCGCCGGCGTTGCAGCGCAAGGCCGGCATTGCGCAGGCGGTGCCCGAGCATGCGCTCGAGATCGATCGCGCGCTCACGCGCCGCTGGTGCGCGGCGGCGCCCGAGGTGGTGCTCAGTTGCGCGCGCATGGAAGAGGATCGGGAGCTGCTGCCGAGCGGCCTCATCGCCGAATGGCCGGAGACGGCCCCCGAGGCGCTCGGCATCGTCGAATTCCCATCGCGTCGTCGCGCGCTTTTCGAGGCCGCGCAGTCGCAAGCCGCATGGACGACGCGAAGCGAGGCGGGGCCCGCCATCACCGATGCGGCCGCGCGCGGGGGCACCGCGATCCTCGCGGACCAGGCGGCGTGCCCGTTCCGCGCGTTCGCGCACTTCCGCCTCGACGCGCGCGCGCTCGAGTCGCCGGCGGCCGGCCTCGACGCCTCCGAGCGCGGGCACCTCCTGCACGGGATGATGGCGCGGCTGTGGGAAGGCCTGCGCGACCACGCGACCCTCGTCGCGCTCGATCGCGAACGGCTCGACACGGCCCTCGATGAAGCGGCGGAGCACGCGATCGCGCGCTTCCGCATGCGCCGGCCCGGACGGCTCGAAGGCGGCCTCGCGCAGGTCGAGCGCGCGCGCCTTGCGCGCACCGCGCGCGAATGGCTCGAGATCGAGCGTGGGCGCGCGCCGTTCACGGTGGTCGCACGCGAAGCGCCGGTCACGCTTTCGGCCGGACCACTGCACCTGAACGGGCGCGTCGATCGCGTGGACGAGCTCGCCGAAGGCGGGCGCGTGCTCCTCGACTACAAGTCGGGCGCCGTGAGTGCCGGCCAGTGGCTGGACGAGCGTCCGGACGATGCCCAGATGCCGCTCTACGCGCTCGCGATGAGCGCGGACCTGCGCGCCGTCGCCTTCGCCTGCCTCAAGACGGGTGAGCTCGGATTCGCCGGCATCGCCCGCGACGCCGAGCTGCTGCCCGGGGTGCGCACGCTCGAGCGGCAGGCGAGCGGCTCGCGCTTCGCCGCGTCGTGGAGCGAGCTGCTCGCGCGCTGGGGCGAGGTCACCGACCGGCTCGGTCGCGCATTCGCCGCGGGCGAGGCGGCCATCGATCCGAAACGCATGGCGGCGACTTGCGAGCGCTGCGACCTCGCGCCGTTGTGCCGCGTGCACGAGCGCCTCGCGGCCGTTTCCGAAGGCGAGGAGCCGGCGTGAGCGCGCCGCGCATCGTCGATGCCGCCGAGCGCACGGCGGCGCTCGATCCGCGGCATTCGTGCATCGTCCAGGCGCCGGCGGGCTCGGGCAAGACCGGGCTGCTCATCCAGCGGCTGCTGCGCCTGCTCGCGCGCGTCGATCGTCCCGACGAGATCCTCGCCATCACGTTCACGCGCAAGGCGGCCGCGGAGATGCGCCGGCGCGTGCTCGAGGCGCTCGCATCCGCCGACGACCAATCGCCACCCGCGGACGCGAACGAGCGCCTCACGTGGATGCTCGCGCGCGATGCGGCGGCGCGCGATCGCGAATGCGGGTGGAAGCTGCGCGAGAATCCGGGGCGCCTGCGCGTCCAGACCATCGACGCGCTTTGCGCCTCGCTCGCGCGCCAGATGCCGTTGCTCTCGGGGCTGGGGGCGACCCCCGCGATCGTCGAGGACGCGGCCGCGCGCTACCGCGAGGCGGCCGAGCGCACGCTCGCGCACGTCGATGCGCCCGACGCGCTGGGCGAAGCGGTGCGGCGCTTCCTGCTGCATCTGGACGGCGACTGGAACGACGCGCGGGCGCTGCTCGAGGCGATGCTCGCGCGGCGCGAGCAGTGGATCGAGCGTGCGGCGGGGTTCGAGGCGAACGCCAGCGCGCGCGCGGCGCTCGAGCAGGCGTTCCGCGTCGAACGTGCGCGCATCATGCAGCGCGTGCGCGAGATGATGCCGGCTCGCGAGGAGCCCGAGATCGCGGCCCTCGCCGCCTACGCCGCGCGCAATCTCGCGAGCTCCGAGCTCGATTCGGCCATCGCGGGCCTCGCCACGCTCGCGCGTTACCCGGGCTCGCAGGAGGAAGATGCGCCGCGCTGGCGTGCGCTCGCCGAGCTGCTGCTCACCGAGTCCGGCGCCTGGCGCCTGCAGGTGAACCGGAACACGGGATTTCCGCCGGGCGAGGGCGGTGCCGCGCACAAGGTGCGCATGGGCGCGCTGCTCGAACGCTTGCGCGAGACGGCCGGCATATGCGAGGCGCTCCACGCGGTGCGCGAGATGCCGCCGCCCGCGTTCACGGACGCGCAATGGGAAGCGCTCGGCGCGGTGGTCCGGTTGCTCCCGCACGCCGCGGCGCACCTGCGCGTGGTGTTCGCCGAGCACGGCGAGATCGACTTCGCGGGGCTCGCGCAGGCGGCGACCGCGGCGCTCGGCGACGAGGACCATCCCACGGATCTGCTGCTCGCCCTCGACGTGAGGCTGCGCCACCTGCTCGTGGACGAATTCCAGGACACGTCGCGCGCGCAATGGGAGCTGCTGAAGCGGCTCACCGCCGGATGGACCGGAGGCGATGGACGCACCGCCTTCCTCGTGGGCGACCCGATGCAGTCGATCTACCGCTTTCGCGAGGCCGACGTGGCGCTCTTCCTGCGCGCGTGGAGCGGGGGCCTGCCGACGCTGCCGCTGGTGCCGCTCGCGCTCGCCACCAATTTCCGCTCGCAGACCGGAATCGTCGAGTGGGTGAACGCGTCGTTCGCGCGCATCTTGCCAGCCGTCGAGGATGCCGATGCCGGCGCCGTTCCGTATGCCGCCTCGGCCGCGCACCGGGCGCCGCGAGCGGGAGCGGCCGTGCGCTGGCACGCGTTCACCGGACGCGATGCCGCGGCCGCCCGCGCCGCCGAAGCGCAGGCGGTCGTCGGCCTCGTGCGCGAAGCCCTCGCGCGCGAAGGCGAGGACGTCGCGATCCTCGTTCGCAACCGCTCGCACCTCGACCGCATCGCGCCCGCATTGAAGGCCGCGCAGATCCGTTTCCAGGCCGTCGACATCGAGCCGCTGGCCACGCGTCCCGTCATCCAGGACCTGCTCGCGGTGACGCGGGCGCTCGCGCATCCCGCCGACCGTGTCGCGTGGCTCGCACTGCTGCGCGCGCCGTGGTGCGGCCTCGACGTGGAAGAGCTCCATCGCGTGGCGGGCGACGATCGCGACGCCATCGTCTGGGAAGCGTTGCACGACGAAGGGTGCCTGACGCGGCTCGGGGACGAATCACGCGCGCGGCTGGTACGGCTGCGCCAGGCGCTTCGCCCGTACGTCGAGGCGCATCTGCGCGGCGCGTTGCGCGAGCGTGTCGAGGGCGCATGGATTGCGCTCGGCGGTCCGGCGTGCGCGATGGGTGCCGCCGACCTCGAGGATGCGGAGACCTTCCTCGAGCAGCTCGACGCGCTCGACGAGGCGGGCGACCTCATCGATCCGGCACGCCTCGAGGAGCATCTCGCCCTGCTCTTCGCCGCCCCCGATGCGGGCGATTCGGCGCGCGTGCAGGTGATGACGATCCACAAGGCGAAGGGCCTCGAGTTCGCGACCGTCATCGTGCCGGGACTCGACCGGCTGCCGCGCAGCGGCGAGCGGCCGCTCTTCGCGTGGAAGGCGCGCGGCGACGGCAACCTCATGGTGGCCCCGATGCGCGCGACCGGCGAGTCGGGCGAGCCGGCGTACGACTACCTGTGCTCGCTCGAGGACGCGGCCGCCGGGCACGAGCTCGAGCGCCTGCTCTATGTCGCCGCGACCCGCGCACGCCACGAGCTGCATCTGCTCGGCTTCGCGCGCGTCGACGAGAAGGCGGGCACGCTGCGTTTGCGCAAGCCGCCTCCCGACTCGCTGCTGTGCAAGGCATGGAGCGTGGCGAGCGGCGAGTTCGAGCGCGCGCTCGAGAGCGGCGCGATCGAGCCGCAACCGGATGCAACCGTCGCCCTCGACCGCGGTGTGCGGCGTGTCGTTTCGCGCGTTCTCGATGTCGAGGTGCCCGGGCCGGCCGTGCACGCCGTGGCCATGGCGAGCGCCGCACCGGTGGCGATCGAATTCTCGTGGGCCGGCGAGACCGCGCGCCACATCGGCATCCTCACCCATCGCTTCCTGCAGCGCATCGCGATCGAGGGCGTCGATCGATGGAACGAAGCGCGCGTTCGTCGCCTCGCCGACCTCGTGCGGGGCGAGCTCGGCGCGCGCGGCGTCCCGCCGGCCGAGCGGGATGCGGCCGCGCGTCGCGTGCTCGACGCCCTGGCCGGTGCGCTCGCCGATCCGCGCGGCCGCTGGGTCCTCGCGGATCACGCCGCCGGCCGCTCCGAATATCGCCTGCGCGTCGCGCGCCCCGACGGCGTGCGCCTCGTGGTGATCGATCGCACGTTCCGCGATGCGCACGGGCGGCGCTGGATCGTCGACTTCAAGACCGGCGTGCACGAAGGCGCGCAGCGCGAGGCGTTCCTCGATCGCGAGCTCGAACGCTATCGGCCGCAGCTCGCTTCCTATGCCGCGGCATTTCCGGGCGAGGACGTGGGCCTCGGCCTCTACTTCCCGCTCATGCGCGCCTGGCGCGAGCTGGCGCTCCGGCCTATGGCGTGATGCCGAGCTCGCGGCACAGGCGCGCCACGGTCTCCTTGAGCGCCGCGAGCTCCGACTGCAGCTGGCCGACGTTCGCCTTGAGCGCGGCGAGCTCGCCCTCGCTCACCGCATCGCCGCCCGGCGCGTTCGAATGCGCGACCGCCTGCGTCGACGGCTCTCCCGACAGCCGGTGCATCCAGCGCGACTCGCGTGCGCCGGGCAGCCTGGGCAGCTCCACGAGCAGGCCTTTCTCCGCGAGCTCCTCGAGGAAAGCCTGCACCGAGAGGATGTCGCCGAAGCGATGCAGGCGCTCGCTGTTGATGCGCAGCTCGCCCGGGGTCTGCGGCCCGCGCAGGAACAGCACCGCGAGCAACGCGACCGATTGCGGCGGAAGGCCGAGCACCTTGCCCACGTTCTGCGCGTAGCGCATCACGCGCCCGCCGCTCGATTCGACGACCAGCGCGAGCGACTTGAGGCGATCGACGGCGCCCTGCACCTGCGCCTCGCTCGCCTCGAGCACCGGGTCGCGGCTCGTCTTCTGGTTGCAGCCCGCGACGAGCGCGTTGAGCGTGAGCGGGTAGGTGTCGGGCACCGTGCGCTCCTTCTCCACCAGCACGCCGAGCACGCGCGTCTCGAGCAGCGAGAGCGCGGGCAGCGTCGCGCTCAGAAGCGCGCCCCGCCGAGCAGTCCGATGATGCCGATGACGATCAGGTAGACGGCGATGATGTAGTTCAGCAGGCGCGGCATGATGAGGATGAGGATGCCGGCGATCAGCGCGATCAGCGGCCCTATCGTGAGATGCAGGTTCATGGCGTCGGTCCTCGTGTGTCAGCGCAGCCACTCGGAAAGCAGCTCGGCCACGCGCCCGGGCTGCTCGAGCGAGGCCATGTGTCCGCAGCTCTCGATCACCGCCAGGCGCGCCCCCGGGATGCCGCGTGCGAGCTCCTCGAGGATCTCGACCGGCATGAGCGCGTCGTCGCGCCCCGCCACGACCAGCGTCGGGCAGCGGATCGCGCCGAGCGAAGGGCGGCTGTCGATGCGCGCGATGATCGCGCGCTCCTGGCGCAGGAAGCCTTCCTTTCCCGTCGCCAGGCCCATCTCCTTGATCTTGCCCGCGAGCCCGATCTCGCCCAGATGCCGCGGCGCGACCAGCTTCGGCAGCAGCGTGTCCATCACCGCGGGGAAATCCTTCTCCGCGAGCGCCATGAGCCGGCGCCGGTTCTCCGTGGATTCCGGCGTTTCGGGACGTGCGTGCGTGTTGAGCAGCGCGAGGCGGTCCACGCGCTGCGGCGCCTGGCGCAGGATCTCGAGCGCCACGTAGCCGCCCATCGAATGGCCGGCGAGCGCGAAGCGGCCCGCGGGCGCCTGCTGCAGCGCCTGGCGCGCCAGCTCCGCGATGGTGTCCGCGCGCGTGAGGTCGGCCACGGAGCACGGGCGCGGTTGCAGCGCGGCGATCTGGTGCTCGAAGGCGTCGGCGTCCTCGAGCAGTCCGGGAAGGAACAGGACGGGAGGGGTCGGGATCATGGGCGGTTGGTCACTATACCGCCCGGAAAAGTTGCCTGTCGGAAGCGAGCCGGCCCGCGGGCAGGCTGCCGCGGGCCGGGAGAGGTCGGGACGCGGGGCGTCCCTGCGAAGGAGTCGCTCGGAGGAGGAGGAGGAGAGCGGCCCCTTCGGTTCGCGTGATCAGTAGCGCGGAACCGAGCGCTTGAGGAATGCGTCTGCTTCGATGGCGCGCCGGTCGCGTTCGGCCTCGTAGCCATCGGCCATCGCTTCTCCGAGCTTGCGCAGCCCGCGCCCGATGGCCCGGGCGATGTTGGCGATCGCGGTGCCGAGCGCGATGCTGCGCTCGAGGCGCGCGTTTCGAATATGCTGCTCGATGACCGAGAAATCCGTGTCGTTCAGGCGTTCCATCGCAACTCTCCTTGTGGGATCGTCGGCGCTCCGCGTCGCCCGGGTGGGGCTTGTGTCGAGCGCATGGGCAAAATATAGTGCGGATGTTGCACTGCAACAACCGATTTGTTTTTATGCGACGCAACAATAAAACTGAGGCATGTCCCCGCTTCCCGAGCGACTTCCCCCGCTGAACGCGCTGCGCGCCTTCGAGAGCGCCGCCCGCCACCTGAGCTTCAAGAAGGCCGCCCGCGAGCTGCACGTGACGCCGGGGGCGGTGAGCCACCAGATCAAGCTGCTCGAGGACCACCTCGGCGTGGCGCTGTTCCGCCGCCTCACCCGCGCGCTCGAGCTCACCAGCGAGGCGCAGGCGATGCTGCCCAAGGTGCGCGAGGGGCTCGAGAGCCTGGCGGCGGCGGTGGAACGGGTGCGCGTGCGCGCGCAGACGTCCGCGATCACCGTGCTGTCGCCGCCCAACTTCGCGGCGCGCTGGCTCGTGCCGCGGCTGGCGCGCTTCACGAAGCAGTTTCCGAACGTGGAGCTGCACGTGGCGAGCCGGCTGGCGATGATCGACGGTCGCGACGCCACGCCCGGCAGCCCCGCCAGCGACGTGCGCGACGATGCGCCGGCGGTGATGGTGCGTTTCGGCAGCGGCCGCTATCCCGGAGCGCACGTCGACGAGGTCTTCTCCGCGGTCTACGTGCCCGTGTGCAGCCCGAAGCTGCTGAAGGGCGAGCACCCTTTGCGCAAGCCCGAGGACCTGCGCTACCACACGCTGCTGCACGACGACACGGTGGTCGAGGAGGGCGTGCGTCCTTCGTGGCACGACTGGCTCGACGCCGTGGAGGTGAAGGGCATCGATCCAACGCGCGGCCCGCATTTCAGCAATGCCTCGCTCGCGCTCGAGGCGGCGATCGAGGGCATGGGGGTGACGCTCGCGATGCAGCCGCTGGTGCAGTCGGACGTGCGCGAAGGGCGGCTCGTGGTGCCGTTCGCGATCGCCGCGCCGGCGCAGTTCTCCTATTACCTCGTGACACCCGAGACGAGCGCGCAGAATCCCGCGGTCGTCGCCTTCCGCGACTGGCTGCTCAAGGAAGCGGCGGCCGACCGCGGCTGAGCGCTGGAGCCAGCCGGCCTTGCCCGGGCGCGAATCTACCACTCGGCGGTCGCATCCATCGCCATCGCGCCTTGCGGCCCGACCGCCCAGAGATGCGCGCGGGGCGCTTGCGCATCGGGCTCGGCGCACACCGTGAGCGGTGCGTTGTCGAAAAGCGGCCGCAGCGCGCGGAAGCGGAATGCCCGCAGGGTCGCGCCGGGGCGGTTGCGCCGCAGCAGGTCGACGAGCAGCGTGGCGATGAGCGGGCCGTGCACGACGAGGCCGGGGTAGCCCTCGACCCGGGTGACGTAAGGATGGTCGTAGTGGATGCGGTGGCCGTTGAACGTGACGGCGGAGTAGCGGAAGAGCAGCAGCGGGTCGGGTCGGATCTCGCGCCGCCACGTCGCGTGCCCGGGGGCTGCGACGGGCGCACCCGCCGCACCGCCTTCTGCGCGATAGACGATGTCGTGCTCGTCGACGAGCACGGTGCCGCCGCCATCGCGAATCTCGTGGCGCACGGTGACGAAGACGAGCGTGCCGCTGCGGCCTTCCTTGGTCTTGATGTCCGCGATGCGCGAGATGCGCGTGACGTCGCTGCCCACCACGAGCGGGCGCAGGAACGCGATGCGGCTGCCGGCCCACATGCGGCGCGGCAGATCGACCGGCGGCAGGAACCCGCCGCGCTTCGCGTGGCCATCGGGCCCCGCCTCGGACTCGCGATACGCCGGCAGGAAGTAGAGCCAGTGCGCGAGCGGCGGCGCGGCATCGCCCGGCCTGGGACGCGGATCGTCCCGGTCGAGCAGCGCCGCGAGCGCCACCAGCGGCGCGGTGGTGATCGTGTCCTGCGCGGTCTCCTCGCGCCCGATCCAGCCCGCGAGCGATTCGAGCGTCGGGGTGGCGCTCATGGGCGCGCCTCCCACGAGCCGCCGAGCCCGCGGATGAGCGCGACATCGGCCGCGAGCCGGCGCGATTGCAGGCTCACCACGTTGCGTTCCTGCGCCAGTTGCGTCGCCTGCACCGTCGCCACGTTCAGGTAGCTCACCGTTCCCGCCTTGTACTGGTTGAGGGTCAGCGCGACGCTCTCGCGCGCGGCGCGCACCGCGTCGTCCTGCACCTTCGCCTCGTCGGCGAGCCAGCGCAGGGTCGCGAGGTTGTTCTCGACGTCCTGCATGGCCCCGAGCACCGTCTGGCGATAGTTCGCCACGGCCTGGTCGTAGGCGGCGCGCGCGGACTCCACCGCCGCACCGCGCGCGCCGAAATCGATCAGCGTCTCGGCGAGGGCGGCACCGAGCGACCACACGCGGCTCGGCGCAGACACGAGCCTCGCCAACGCGCTGCCCGCGAAGCCGGCGTCACCTGTGAGATTGAGCGAGGGAAAGTAGGCCGCTTGCGCCACACCGATGCGCGCGTTGGCCTGGGCGACGCGGCGCTCGGCGGCCGCGACATCGGGTCGGCGTTGCAGCAGCGTCGAGGGCACGCCGGCCGGGATCACCGGGATCGGGATGTTCACGTTCGCGGGCGCGATCGCCAGATCCGCGGGCGGCTTGCCCACGAGCACCGCGATCGCGTGCTCGAGCTGCGCGCGCGTGGCCTTGAGGTCGATCGCCTGCGCCTGCGTGCCCTTCAACTGCGTCTCCGCCTGCACGACATCGGCCTTTGCGGCGACGCCGGCCTGATAGCGGTTCTGCGTGAGCCGGTACGTGGTGTCGAACGCCTTCACCGTCTCGTCGAAGAGCGCGATCTCGGCATCGGTCGCGCGCAGCTGGAAGTAATCGGTGGCGAGCTCCGCCTGCAGCGACAGGCGCGCGGCCTCGAGGTCGCCCTGGCTCGCTTCGGCGCCCGCGCGCGCGGCCTCGACCTGGCGGCGGATGCGTCCCCACAGGTCCGGCTCCCAGCTCGCATTCAGCGTGAGGTTGTAGCGGTTCGCGGTGCCGCCGCCCGGGCCGCTCGCGCCGTTGCCGCTGCGCGTGGCGCCGGCGTTCGCGCCGATCGTCGGGAAGAACGCGGCGCGCGCGGTGCGCACCGCGGCGACCGCCTGGCGGTAGGCGGCCTCGGACGCCTTCAGCGTCTGGTTCGACACGTTCACCTGCTCCGCCAGCCCGTTCAGCGTCGGGTCGCCGAACGCTTCCCACCATTTGCCCTTCGGCACGCCGTCTTCCGGCGTCGCGACGATCCAGTCGCCCGCCTCCTTGTACGCCGCGGGCGTCTCCACCGCCGGCTGCTCGTACTCCGGGCCTACCGCGCATGCCCCCAGGACCAAGAGCAAAGGCAAAGGCAAAGGCAATGCAACGGCGGATGAACACAGATGAACACAGATGAGCTTCGCGACGCGGAATGCCCGCTCAATGTTCGGCATGTTCGCGGTGGCGAATGCTCGCAAGGGCGTCACTGGCAGATCCCGGCAAGACCATCTGTGTTCATCTGCGTTCATCTGTGGCTCCAACGCTTTGGTCATTGCCCGGCTTCGATGACCATCTCGGGATGCGCGCGGCGGAAGCGGCCCCGCGCCCGCAGGCGCATCCGGTCGAAGTACAGGTAGATGACCGGTGTGGTGTAGAGCGTGAGAAGCTGGCTCACGAGCAGCCCGCCCACGATCGAGATGCCGAGCGGCTGGCGCAGCTCCGAGCCCTCGCCCATGCCGATCGCGAGCGGCACGGCGCCCAGCGCGGCGGCCATCGTCGTCATCATGATCGGCCGGAAGCGCAGCAGGCACGCCTCGAAGATCGCGTCCTTCGGATCGCGGTTGTCGCGGCGCTCGGCGTCGAGCGCGAAGTCGATCATCAGGATCGCGTTCTTCTTGACGATGCCGATGAGCAGGAAGACGCCGATCAGCGCGATGATCGTGAACTCGGAGCGGAAGAGCATCAACGCGAGCAGCGCGCCCACGCCCGCCGAGGGCAGCGTGGAAAGGATCGTGATGGGGTGGACGAGGCTCTCGTAGAGCATGCCGAGGACGATGTAGACGGTCAGCACGGCCGCGAGCAGCAGCCACGGCTCGTTCTCGAGGCCCTGCTGGAAGAGCTTCGCGGTGCCCTCGAAGGATGCGTAGATCGTGGTCGGCATGCCGATGCGTGCCATGGTCTGGCGGATGAGGTCGGAAGCCTCCGACATCGACACGCCGGGCTGCAGGTTGAACGAGATCGTCGTCGCGGCGAACTGGCCCTGGTGGTTCACCTCGAGCGGGGCGAGCGTGGTCTCGTAGTGCGAGAAGGTCGACAACGGGACCTGCCCCCTGGACGGCGAGAGCACGTACAGGCTCTTCAGCGTCTCGGGGCTCTGCCAGTACTGCGGCGCGGCTTCCATCACGACCCGGTACTGGTTGCGGTCCTCGTAGATCGTGGACACCTGCGCCTGCCCGAAAGCGAGGTTCAGCGCGCTGTCGATCGCGCGTGGCGTGATGCCGAGGCGCGCGGCGGTCTCGCGGTCCATCACCAGCGACATCTGCAGGCCCTTGTCCTGCTGGTCCGAGTTCACGTCGGCGAGCTGCGGCAGCTCGCGCAACGCCGCCTCGAGCTTCGGTCCCCAGGTGCGCAGCTCGTTCAGGTCGTCGCCGCGCAGCGTGAACTGCGTCGTCGCCTCGGTCTGCCGGCCGCCCGCGCGCAGGTCCTGGATCGGGTTCAGGAAGAGGTTCGCGCCCGGCTCCTTCGACAAGGCGTTGCGCATGCGCAGCGCCACCTGCTCCACGCTGTCGCGTTGCGAGCGCGGCTCGAGCGTGATGAACATCATGCCGGAGTTGCGCCGCATCCCGCCGGTGAACGCGGTCACCTTCGTGACGGCCGGGTCGCGCATCACGATCGCGAGGAAGTCGTCGAGCTTGCTCTTCATCGCCTGGAAGGAGATCTGCTGGTCGGCGCGGATGAAGCCGATGAGCTGGCCGGTGTCCTGGGTCGGGAAGAGCCCCTTCGGCACGATGGTGTACAGCCACACGTTCAACACGACCGTGAGGAAGAAGATCACGAGCATCGGCAGCGGATAGCGCAGGACGAAGGCGAGGCTGCGCTCGTAGCCGCGATGCAGGCGCTCGAAGGCGCCTTCCGACCAGCGCGCGAGCCGTCCGGGCGAGCGCTCCGAGGCCGGACGCAGCAGGCGCGAGCACATCATCGGCGTGGTCGTGAGCGAGATCACCATCGAGATCGCGATCGCCACCGACAGCGTCACGGCGAACTCGCGGAAGATGCGGCCGATGATCCCGCCCATGAAGAGGATCGGGATGAAGACCGCGATCAGCGACACGCTCATGGACAGCACGGTGAACGCGACCTCCCGTGCGCCGAGCAGCGCCGCCTCGAACGGCGGCAACCCGCGCTCGATGTGGCGCGAGACGTTCTCGAGCACGACGATCGCGTCGTCCACCACGAAGCCGGTGGCGATCGTGAGCGCCATGAGCGAGAGGTTGTTCAGGCTGAAGCCGAGCAGGTACATCGCGGCGAACGTGCCGATCAGCGAGATGGGCACCGCGACCGCGGGGATGAGCGTGGCCCGGGCGCTCCTCAGGAACACGAAGACCACGAGGATCACGAGCGCCACGGAGATCATGAGCGTGATCTCCACGTCGTGGAGCGAGGCGCGGATGGTGCGCGTGCGCTCCATCATCACCTGCAGGTTCACGTCCGACGGGATCGAGGCCTGCAGCTGCGGCATCAACGCCTGGATGCTGTCGACCACCTCGATGATGTTCGCGTTCGGCTGGCGGTTGATGATCATGATGACCGCGGGCTTGCCGTTGGCGGTGCCGTAGTTGCGCACGTCCTGCACGCCGTCGACCACCTCGCCCAGGTCGCCCAGGCGCACCGCCGCGCCGTTGCGGTAGGCGACGATGATCGGCACGTACTCGTCGGCCTTCTTCGCCTGGTCGTTCGCCTGCACCTGCCAGTAGCGGCCGTCCTTCTCGAGGAAGCCCTTGGGCCGGTTCGCGTTCGTGCTCGAGATCGCGGTGCGCACCTCGTCGAAGCCGATGCCGAGCTTGTTGAGCAGGGTCGGATTGAGTTCGACCCGCACCGCGGGAAGCGAGCCGCCGCCGACGGTGACCTGGCCCACGCCCTTCACCTGCGACAGGCGCTGCGCGATGTTGGTCGAGGCGATGTCGTACATCTGCCCGGGCGACAGGCGGTCCGACGTCATCGCGAGGATCATCACCGGCGCGTCGGCCGGATTGACCTTGCGATAGGTCGGGTTGTTCGGAAGGCTCGAGGGCAGGTCGGTGCGCGCCGCCTGGATCGCCGCCTGCACCTCGCGTGCGGCGCCGTTGATGTCGCGCGAGAGGTCGAACTGCAGCGTGATGCGCGAATTGCCGAGCGAGGAGCTCGAGGTCATCTCGCTCACGCCGGCGATGCGGCCGAGCGCGCGCTCGAGCGGCGTGGCCACGGTCGCCGCCATCACCTCGGGGCTCGCGCCCGGCAGCGAGGCGCTCACCGACACCGTCGGGAAATCGACCTGCGGCAGCGGCGATACCGGCAACAGCCCGAACGACACCAGCCCCGCGAGCGCCACGCCGATCGTGAGCAGCGTGGTGGCCACCGGGCGGCGGACGAACGGGGCGGTGATGTTCATGAAGCTGCGCTGGCGCCACTACAGCGAGGAACCACAGATGAACACAGATGAACACAGATGAGCTTCACGATGCGGGCATCTCGTTCAGTGTTTCGCATGGCCGTCATTCGGGTGCGGGGCAGTGGCGTCACTGTGGAAACTCGGCAAGGCCATCTGTGTTCATCTGTGGTTTCAAGGCTCCTGGCTTCCAGGAACGACGCCGTCCTCGTCGCGGCGATCCCAGCGCGCGCGCCAGCGGCGCGAGAGGCGGTCGAAGTAGAGGTAGATGACCGGCGTCGTGAAGAGCGTGAGCAGCTGCGAGAAGATGAGCCCTCCGACCATCGAGATGCCGAGCGGATGGCGCAGCTCCGCGCCCACGCCCCAGCTGATCATCAGCGGAAGGGCGCCCAGCATCGCGGCCATGGTGGTCATGAGGATCGGGCGGAAGCGCAGCAGCGACGCCTGGTAGATCGCGTCGCGCGGCGCCAGGCCCTGCTCGCGCTCCGCGTCGAGCGCGAAGTCGATCATCAGGATCGCGTTCTTCTTCACGATGCCGATGAGCAGGATGATGCCGATGATCGCGATGATGCC
>CAYOGL010000035.1:0-43989 GCA_964403515.1 uncultured Burkholderiales bacterium
AGCACCGGCTTCACGTAGATGCGCGTGGGCTCGAGCAGGGCCTCGCCGAGCGTGCGCCCGTCGAAGGGCTCGGCGAGGTCGATCTCGCCCACCGCGAGGATCTTGCGCACGAGCGAATAGCCGTTCGAGTGCGGGCCGCTCGAGGCGAGCCCGATGACCGCGTCGCCCACCACGATGCGCGAGCCGTCGATGATGCGGCTCTTCTCGACCAGGCCGACGGCGAAGCCGGCGAGGTCGTATTCGTTCGGGTCGTACATGCCCGGCATCTCGGCGGTCTCGCCGCCGATGAGCGCGCAACCGGCGAGCTCGCAGCCGCGCGCGATGCCCTGGATGACGCAGGCGGCGACCGTGACGTCGAGCTTGGCGCAGGCGAAGTAGTCGAGGAAGAAGACCGGCTCGGCGCCCGACACGAGGATGTCGTTCACGCTCATCGCCACGAGGTCGATGCCGATGGTGTCGTGCTTCTTCATGCGGAAGGCGAGCTTGAGCTTGGTGCCCACGCCGTCCGTGCCCGAGACCATCACCGGTTCCCTGAACTTCTTCGACACCTCCACCAGCGCGCCGAACCCGCCGATCCCGCCCAGCACCTCCGGGCGCAGCGTGCGCTTGGCGAAGGGCTTGATGCGTTCGACGAGCGTGTCCCCCGCGTCGATGTCGACGCCGGCATCGCGGTAGGTGAGGCGGGTGGGTGGGGTCACGGAGGGATCCGATTGATTCGGATCCGAAATTTTACCCGATTCCCCTCCCTTTCTCCCGCCGCACGGGCCGTCCTAGCCCGCGCGCCGGCGCGCCCACCACGCGTCGATCGAAGCGCGTCCCGGGCCGTAGAAGAACGCGACGAGGATGAGCGCGCCCCACAGCATGTGGTCCTTGAGCCCCGCATCCGAAAGGTCGGGGTACGAGGCCGCGGCCACCGCGTTGAAGACGAAGAGCGCCGCGGCGGCGAAGCGGGCGCCGAGGCCGAGCACGAGGAGCACCGGGAGCGCGAGCTCGGCGGTCGTGCCGAGCACGGCGGCGACGGGCGGCGAGAGCAGCGGCACGTGGTACTCGTTCGTGAAGAGCGCGAGCGTGATGTTCCAGTCGCGCAGCTTCGTGAGCCCCGAGAAGAAGAACACGCGCGCGAGGTACAGGCGCAGGGCGAGCGCGAAGAGCCATTGCGCGCGGTCGGCGTGGCGGGCGGCCCACGAGTCCCAGTTCAGGGGCGCGGCGAGGCGGCGGACGGTCGAGGACATCGGCGGGTCTCCGGGTGAGGTGATGGCCGTGAGTCGCCGCGCGCGCCCGATCCTTTCACGCCGCGATCGCCGCGAGCGTCCCGTCGCCGATGCGTTCCTGCAGGGCGGCCGAAAGGTCGAACGCCGCGTCGATCGCGAAGGCGCTCCCGAGCGCGTCGCCGAATGTCGCGCCGCGATGCAGCGCGAAGAGCCACCCATGGACCGCGCGGGCGATCTTCTCGACCAGCACGCCTTCGGGATCGCGTCGTACGAGCAGCCATTCGAGCCGCGACTCTTCCCCGAATCCGCCAGGCCCGTCCGCGCTGCGCCACGCGTCGAAAGCGGGCGCTCGCGCCTCCAGCAGGCGGCACGAGGGATCGAGGCGCAGCCGCACTCGACTCGCGTGCTCGGCGTCGAGCGCGGCGAACGCGGCACGCAGCCTCCCGGGCGACCGCGTGACGTCGGCCGCCCGGCTCGATTCGTCGATCGCCCATTCGATGCTCGCCACGTCGGCGACGAAGGGCGGCAAGGGCTCGTCGTCGGCGCTCCCGAGGAACGCGGCGAAGGCGTCGCCGTAGCGGTTCAGGTCGCCGCTCGTCGGTGGCGACGCGGCCACGAAACGGTCGACGAGCGCGTCGAATCGCACCTCGCCGGCGAGCTTGCGCGTCGCGGGATAGCTCGCGCGCAAGGCCTGGCGGTAGTTCGCGCGGATGTTGGCGCGGTAGATCGCGATGCCCGGCTCCGGCGTGTCGTGCGCGAGCAGGCGGCGCGCGAACCGCGCCTGGGATTCAGCGAGCGTGCGCATGGGCTGCGATGTGCGCCGCCCGCGCGGCATGCGCCTCGAGCACGGCGAAGGGCGGAATGTCGACGTCCCATTCGACGAGCGTCGGCCGGGGTCCCCACGATTCGATCGCGATGCGATAGAGCGCCCATACCGCCTCGGAGACCGGCGTCCCGTGGGTGTCGATCAGCATCGCGCCCTGCGAGTCGTGGCCCGCGACGTGGATCTCGGCGACCAGCTCGCCGGGGATCGCGCGCACGTAGGCGGCGGCATCCCAACCGTGGTTGCGCGCGTTCACGAACACGTTGTTCACGTCGAGGAGCAGCCGGCAACCGGTGCGCCGCGCGAGTGCCGCGAGGAACTCGGGCTCGGGCATCGCGCTCTCGGGAAACGCGCGATAGAAAGAGATGTTCTCGAGCAGCAGCGGCACGCCGAGCGCGTCCTGCACCGCCTCGATGCGCGCGGCGCAATGCGCGAGCGCCTCCGCGGTGTAGGGGATCGGCAGCAGGTCGTTGAAGTGCCGGCCGCCCCAGCGACCCCACGCGAGGTGCTCGGAGATCGCCGCGGGCTCGATGCGCCGCGCCAGGCGCACGAGGGCGCCGAGGTGCGCGCGGTCGAGCGGATCGACCGAGGCGAGCGCGAGCCCCACGCCGTGCAGCGCGACCGGGTAGCGCTCGCGCACGCGCACGAGCGCGGCGAGCGCCGGGCCGCCGTCGGCGAAGTAGTTCTCGCTGTGCACCTCGAGCCATGCGACCGGCGGGCGCGCTTCGAGCACGTGCGCGACATGCGGCGCGCGCAGCCCGATGCCGGGGCGGCACGGAAGCGTGCCCCGGGACGCGAGGCGCGCCCCGGGCCCGAGCGACGAAGGCCGCGCGCCCATCGCTACTTCTTCATGGTGCCCATGGTGTGGCCGCCCATCGACTCGCACTGCCCCTTGGCGACGTATCTCCACTCGTTCGGGTCGTTGTCCTGCTTCGCTCCGAGCGCGGCGCACGCGTGCTTGGCCGTGCCGCAGTCGTTCTGGCCCGCCTTCGCGATGCCGTAGCACTTCTCGGTACCGGAGGGCTGCTTCACCGGCGCGGCATGGGCGGCCGAGATTCCGAGGGCGACGAGGCTGGCGAGGGCGGCTTGGATCGAGGTCTTCGCGTTCATGGTTCCTCCTGGGTTGGCACAGGCACATGCCTGCTCGCGGGAATAGTCGCGCTGCCCGCTCGATCCTTACGCCGGACGCGGTTACCATGGCGCCATGAGCGAAGCCCCCCTCGTCGACCCGCGCGCGGCCGAGATCGAAAGCCACCGGCCGTACCTGCTGCGCTACGCTCTCGCGCAGCTGCGCGATGCGCAGCTCGCGGAGGAAGCGGTGCAGGAAGCGCTCCTCGGCGCGCTCGAAGGCCTGGCGTCGTTCCAGGGGCAGTCGAGCGTGCGCACCTGGCTCACGTCGATCCTGCGCTTCAAGATCGCCGACCAGCAGCGGCGCCTCGTGCAGGAACGCGCGCGCATCGAGCGCGAGGATGACTGGGACGGCAATCCCGACGACGAGGCGTGGCTCGACGCGCTCTTCGACGAGACCGGCCACTGGCGCGATCCGCCGCAGGCGTGGGCCAATCCCGAGGCCGCCCTCGAGCAGCGCCGTTTCTGGGAGGCGTTCGAGCGCTGCCTCGAGCGGCTGCCGGCCACCGGCGGGCGCGTGTTCTTCAAGCGCGAGGTGATGGGCGAGGAGACCGAGGAGATCTGCCGCGGGGAGAAGATCTCGGCGTCGAACTGCTGGGTCATCCTGCACCGCGCACGCATCGCCCTGCGCGGCTGCCTCGAGGCGAACTGGTTCGGCGCGGAGGCCCGGCGTGGAAGCTGACCTCGACCTCAACTGCCGCAAGGCCTCGCGCCTGCTCTCGCTCGCGCACGAGCGTGCGCTCACCGAGGAGGAGCGCATCGCCCTGCGCCGCCACCTCGACGAGTGCCTCATGTGCATGAACTTCGAGGCGCAGCTGCGCTTCCTGCACGCGGCGGCGAGCCGCTTCCGCGAGGGCTGAGCCCTCTCCACCGCGGGACCCGCAAACGAACCGCCCGCCGCGGTTTCCCGGGGCGGGCGGTCGGTTGCCGGTTGCGGGAATCGCTTCCCGCGCGGGATGCTCAGTCGGCCATGCCGGGCACGGCCGAGGGCGGCGCGACCTGGTTCTCGAGGTAGCGCTCGCGCATCGGACGCAGCACGAAGCGCGCGATGAACGCGGCGAGGATCGAGATCCCGGCGGCCAGGTAGAACACGGCCGTCCAGTTCCCGCTCTTCGACAACACCGAGGCGAGCGGCACGAGCAGCGAGGCCGTGCCCTTCGCGGTGTAGAGCGTGCCGGCGTTCGACGCCGCGTACTGCGCCCCGAACGTATCGGCGCACACCGCGGGGAAGATCGAGTAGATCTCGCCCCAGAACAGGAACACCAGCGGCGCGAAGATCATGAACAGGATCGGCGTGTGGCCGAAGTACAGCAGGCCGAGCAGCGCCAGGCCCTCGCCGAAGAACACGAGGAACATCGTGTTCTCGCGGCCGATGCGGTCGGAGATGAAGCCGCAGAGAGGACGCGTGAAGCCGTTGGCCAGGCTGTCGATCGACAGCGTCAGGGTGAGCAGCGGCATCATCGCGCCGAAGACCAGGATCTGGTCCTTGGCCACGCCCCAGTCCTTCGCCATCGGGGCGATCTGGGCCGTGGCGATCAGGCCGCCCGCGGCGACCGCGACGAAGATCGCGTAGAGCATCCAGAACACCGGCGTCTTGATCATCTCCTTCGGCGAGTAGTTGTGGCGGCTCTGGATCACGCGCGACGGCACGAGCTTGGCGTAGGCCGCGGTGCGCGGGCGGATCAGGAACATCGCGAGGATGAAGACGCCGATGCCCTGGATCAGAGCGAACGTGAAGAACGCGCTCTGGTAGCCGGAGTTGCGGATCATCGCGGCGATCGGGATCACCGTGAGCGCCGCACCCGCGCCGAAGCCCGCGGCCGTGAGGCCGGCGGCCAGGCCGCGCTTGTCGGGGAACCACTTGAGCGCGTTGCCGACGCACGTGCCGTACACACAGCCCGCACCCAGGCCGGCGAACACGCCGCCGACGTAGAGCGCCTCGAGCGTCGTGGCGTTGGCGTCGATGAGCCAGGCGATGAGGACGAGGACGCCGCCGGCGGCGACCACCGGGCGCGGCCCGAACCTGTCGACGAGCCAGCCCTCGACGGGAACGAGCCACGTCTCGACCAGCACGAAGATCGAGAACGCGACTTGGATGCTGGCGCGCAGCCAGTCCGGATGCGCCTTCTGCATCGGGTTGACGAACAGCGTCCACCCGTATTGCAGGTTGGCGACCAGCGCCATGCAGATGATGCCGATGACGAGCTGCGTCCATCGGTTGGTGATGAAGGACGTTTCAGAGGTCTCGACAGAGGAGGATGCGAGTTCCATGGTGGCCTTGTGTGTTCGGAGCACAACCGTAGCGGCCGGGTGCCGTCGGGCGGCGCTCGAGTGAAGGACGGATGAAAGGTTTCCTGGAGTTGAAGCGAATTTTTTTGCTGCGACAACTCAGGATAGCTATGCCACGCGCAGCGAGTACCTGACCTAGGTCAAGGACCGGGACGCGCCGGTGAAGTTATAGATCACGGCCCCGCGAAGGCCGGCGGCCCGGAATAGGTCGTGGCACGATGCATTTGCGCGCGGGCTCAGGCTTCCCCGCCCTGGAAGGCCGGCAGCGCAAGCTTCGCGAAAGCCAGCATGCGCTCGATCGGCTGCTTGGCGCGCCGCCCGATCGCGGGATCGACGAAGATCTCGTGCCCGGGCGCGCCCTCGAGCGTCTCGAGCAGGGTGTGCAGGCCGTTCATCGCCATCCACGGGCAATGCGCGCAGCTCTGGCACGTCGCGCCCTTGCCCGCCGTGGGAGCCTCGATGAACCTCACGTGCGGCATGCGCTTGCGCATCTGGTGGATGATGCCGCCGTCGGTCGCGACGATGTATTCCTTCGCGCCGAGGCGCTCGGCGGCCTGGATGATCCCCGTGGTCGAGCCCACCGCGTCGGCGAGCGCGATCACGCCCGCCGGCGACTCGGGGTGCACGAGCACCTTCGCACGCGGATGCTTCGCCTTGAGCTCCTCGAGCTGCTGGGCCTTGAACTCGTCGTGCACGACGCAGGCCGCGTTCCACATCAGCATGTCCGCGCCGGTCACCTTCTGAACGTAGGCGCCGAGGTGCTTGTCGGGCGCCCACAGCACCTTCTTGCCCTGGGCGTGCAGGTGCGCGACCACCTTCTCGGCGATCGAGGAGGTGACCATCCAGTCGGCGCGCGCCTTCACGGCGGCGCTCGTGTTCGCATACACGACGACCACGCGGTCGGGATGGGCATCGCAGAACCGCGCGAACTCGTCGGCCGGCGTGGCGAGGTCGAGGGAGCATTCGGCCGCCAGGTCCGGCATCAGCACGCGCTTCTCGGGATTGAGGATCTTCGCCGTCTCGCCCATGAAGCGCACCCCCGCCACGACGATCGTCTTCGCGTCGTGCTCGTGCCCGAAACGCGCCATCTCGAGGGAGTCGGAGACGATGCCGCCGGTGGACTGGGCGAGGTCCTGCAGGTCCGGATGGACGTAGTAGTGCGCGAGCAGCAGGGCGTCGCGCGCCTCGAGCAGGCGGCGCACGCGCTCGAACAGGGCGGGCTTGTCGGTCTCGGCGATCACCTCCGGCGGTTTGGCCGGCGCGATGCCGAGGTCGCCGTCGAAGCGCTCGAAGCGGATCTGGATCGGTTGTGCTGTAGCCATGCGATATTTTAAGGCATAGGGGCCATGCTAAAATCCTCGCAGTTGCGTCCTCGTGGCGAGGGCGCGCCCGGGCCAAGCCGGCCGACGGACTCTCCGAGGCGGCGCCGGCCCAGGGATCCCCCATGAGGCAGCTCCTCCTCGATTTCACCCGCGCCCCGGCGCCCACGTTCGAGAATTTCGTGCCCGGCGGCAACGCCGAGGCCGCGCACGCGCTGCGCGCCGCGGTCGACGCGCCGGCCGAGCGTGTCTTCTATATTTGGGGCGAAAGCGGCGCCGGCAAGACGCACCTGCTGAAGGCCTTCGCCGCGGCCGCGCCCGGCGCGCGCTACGTCGCCGGCGCCGCCTTCGTCCCCGCCGACGCGCGTGGCGTGCTCGTCCTCGACGACGTCGAGCGGCTCGACGACGCGCGGCAGGTGGCGCTCTTCAACGCGTTCAACGAGTCCGCCTTCACGCTGCTCGTCGTGTCCGCCGCAGCCGCTCCGCGCGACGTGAGCCTGCGACGCGACCTCGCCACGCGGCTCGCCACCGGCCTCACCTACCGCGTGGCCGCGCTCACCGACGACGAGAAGCGCGCGGCGCTCGCGGCCCATGCGCGCACGCGCGGCTTCCGCCTCACCGACGAGGTCGCGGCGTACCTGCTCACCCACGCGCGCCGCGACATGGGCTCGCTCGTCGCCGCGCTCGACTCGCTCGACCGCTATTCCCTCGAGACCGGCCGGCCGATCACCGTGCCGCTGCTCAAGGCGGCGTTGGCATGACGCGGGCAGGTACGCTCACCCCGGCCCTCTCCCAAAGCGCGGGGAGCAGCTCGTGAAGCCCAGGCTCGTCCTCTTCGACCTCGACAACACCCTGCTCGAGAGCGACAGCGACTACGCGTGGGCGCAGTACCTCATCGAGGAGGGCGTGCTGCACGCCGAGGAATACCACGCGAAGAACCAGTGGTTTTACGAACGCTACAAGGACGGCACGCTCGACATCCGCGAGTTCCTCGACTTCCAGCTGAAGCCGATCGCGGGCGTGCCGCGTGCGCAGCTCGATGCCTGGCACGCGGAGTTCATGCAACGCAAGATCCGCCCGATGATCTATCCGAAGGCGGCCGAGCTCATCGCGAGCCACGCCGGCGCGCTCACCGCGATCGTGACGGCGACCAACCGCTTCATCACCGCGCCGATCGCGGCCGAGCTCGGCGTCCCCCACCTGCTCGCCACCGACATCGAGGAGGTCGACGGCATGTTCACCGGAAAGCCGCGCGGCACGCCGACCTTCCGCGAGGGCAAGATCCAGCGCGTGAACGAATGGCTCGCCGAGCGCGGCCAGCGGCTCGAGGACTTCGACAGCTGGTTCTACAGCGACTCGCTGAACGACCTGCCGCTGCTCGAGCGCGTGGACCATCCGGTCGCGGTGGACCCCGATGCGACCCTGCGCGGCATCGCCGCCGAGCGCGGGTGGCCGGTCATCTCGCTGCGCGGCGAGGAAGCGCCGGCCGCGCCCGAGGACGAGCGCGCGATCCGCGCGCGCAAGGCATGAGCGACCTTTCGCGGACACGCGCCCCATGATCAAGAAATACATCGACAAGCTCTTCGGCCGCCGCGGAAGCGTCACGCACAAGGACGCGCGCCCGGTGATCTACGCGTCGGACAAGCACGCGATCCGGCGCGAGGACATCAGCCGCTGCGCGCGCCGCACGTGCGAGGAGCTGCAGCGCGCGGGCTATGCCGCGTTCGTGGTCGGCGGCGCGGTGCGCGACCTGCTGCTCGGGCGCAAGCCGAAGGACTTCGACGTGGCCACCAGCGCCACGCCCGAGGAGGTGCGCTCGGTCTTCCGGCGCTCGCGCATCATCGGCCGGCGCTTCCAGATCGTGCACGTGCTCTGCGGCCAGGAAGTGGTCGAGACCTCCACGTTCCGCGCGCACTTCACGCGCGAGCCCGACGCGGAGGAGACCGACGAGCACGGCCGCATGCTCTCGGACAACGTGTTCGGCACCCAGGCCGAGGACGCGATGCGGCGCGACTTCACCGTGAACGCGCTGTTCTACGACCCGGTGAAGGAGGAGGTCTGGGACTACGTGCACGGCATGAAGGACCTCAAGGCGCGCAAGCTCGTCATGATCGGCGACCCGGCCACGCGCTATCGCGAGGACCCGGTGCGGATGCTGCGCGCGGCACGGCTCGCCGCGAAGCTCGGGCTCGAGATCGATCCCAGGACGCGCGCGCCGATCCGGGAGCTGCGCCACCTCCTCGAGAACGTGCCCCAGGCGCGGCTCTTCGAGGAGATCCTCAAGCTGCTGCTCTCGGGCAACGCGGTCGAATGCGTGCGGGTGCTGCGCGAGCTCGAGCTGCACCATGGGCTGCTGCCGCTGCTCGACACCGCGCTCGAGGATCCGGAAGCCGGCCCGTTCGCCATGGCGGCGCTGCGCGCGACCGACGAGCGGCTGGCCGACGGCAAGCCCGTCTCGCCCGCGTTCCTGCTCGCGGCGCTGCTCTGGGGGCAGGTCGAGAAGAGCCTGCGCAAGTACGAGGGCCAGGGCCAGCCGACGGTGCCGGCGCTGCACGCGGCGATGCACGACGCGCTCGACGCACAGCGCGAGTCGCTCGCCATCCCGCGCCGCTTCGACGCGACCATGAAGGAGCTGTGGCTGATGCAGCCGCGCTTCCTGCAGCGCGGCGGCCACCGGCCCTATCGCCTGCTCGAGCATCCGCGCTTCCGCGCGGCGTACGACTTCTTCGCGTTGCGCGCGGCCTCGGCCAATGCGCCGCAGGAAGCCGCGAAGTGGTGGGAGCGGTTCCAGGACGCGAGCCCCGATGCGCGCGAGGCGATGCTGGTCGAGGGCGAGGCCGGCCCGAAGAAGAAGCGCCGGCGCCGGCGCTCGAGCCGCCGCAAGGGCGCCGAGGGCAGCACGCTCCTGCCCGATTCCCAGGGCGCCATCGAAGAGTGAATCCGCCCGTCACCGCGGTCGTGGCGCTCGGCTCCAACCTCGACGATCCCGAGGCGCAGGTGAGCCGCGCCTTCGCCGAGCTCGCGGCGTTGCCCGACACGTGGGTGACCGCGCGCTCCTCGCTTTATCGCACCGAGCCCGTGGGCTATGCGGACCAGCCGGCCTTCGTGAACGCGTGCGCGCGGCTGGAGACGCGGCTTCCCGCCCGCGCGCTGCTCGACGGGCTCCTCGCGATCGAGGCGAAGCACGGGCGCGTGCGCGCGATGCGCAACGGCCCGCGCACCCTCGACCTCGATATCGTGCTCTACGGCGGCGCGACCATCGAGGAGCCGGGGTTGCAGGTGCCCCATCCGCGCGCCCACGAGCGCGCGTTCGTGCTCGCCCCGCTCGCGGAGGTCTGGCCCGAGGCGAAGATCCCCGGGCACGGCGAGGCGCGTGCGCTGCTCGCGCGCGTGGGCCAGGCGGGCGTCGAGAGGATCGCCGCGCCATGAAGCACCGTTACGTGGTCGTGGAGGGACCGATCGGTTCGGGCAAGACCAGCCTCGCCCGGCGCCTGGCCGAGCGCATGAACGCGAACCTGCTGCTCGAGGACCCGAACGGCAATCCTTTCCTCGCGCAGTTCTATCGCGACATGCGCCGCTTCGCGCTGCCCACGCAGCTCTTCTTCCTCTTCCAGCGCGTCGAGCAGCTCGCGCCGCTGCTGCAGCCGGATCTCTTCGCGCAGCCCACCGTGGCCGATTTCACGCTCGCGAAGGACCCGCTCTTCGCGCGCCTCACGCTCGACGACGCGGAGTACCAGCTCTACGACAAGATCTACCGTCACGTGAAGCCGCAGGCGCCGGTGCCCGATCTCGTGATCTACCTGCAGGCGTCGGTGAACACGCTGGTCGCACGCGTGAAGCGGCGCGGCAACGCGGCCGAGGCCGGGATCGACGAGGGTTACCTGCGGCGCCTGTCCGAGCGCTACACGAGCTATTTCCACGAGTACTCGGACAGCCCCCTGCTCATCGTGAACAGCGAGCGGCTCAACTTCGTCGACGTGCCCGCGCACCTCGACCTGCTCGTCGAGCGCGTGCAGGCGATGCGCGGCGGGCGCGAGTTCTTCAACCTGGCGTAGGACCATGCTGCAGCGCGTTAGCCCCGGGGTGCGCCTCCCCCCACGGGAGCCATGCCGCAGTGCACAATATTGCCAATTCGGCACCCGGTGGGCAGAATTCGCCCTCCCGGCAGGTGTGTCGCCGGCCGCCCCATTCGAGGACCCGTTGCCATGAGCGTTCACAGCGAGAAGACCGGCCGCGTCACGATCCCCCAGCTGCAGACGCGCGCCCGGGACGGCGAGAAGCTCGCGATGCTCACCTGCTACGACGCGAGCTTCGCGGCGCTGTGCGAGGAGGCGGGGGTCGACATGCTGCTCGTCGGCGATTCCCTCGGCATGGTGGTCCAGGGTCGCGACTCCACGCTCGCCGTGCAGCTCGAGGAGACCGAGTACCACGTGCGCTGCGTGGCCCGCGGCAGCCGCCGCGCGCTCGTCATCGCCGACCTGCCGTTCGCGAGCTTCCAGGAATCGCCCCAGCACGCTTTCCGCAACTCCGCGCGCATGCTCGCCGCCGGCGCGCAGATGGTGAAGATCGAGGGCGGGGCGGTCATGGCGGAGACCACGCGCTTCCTCGCGCAACGCGGCGTGCCGGTGTGCGCGCACATCGGCCTCACCCCGCAGGCGGTGCACATCCTCGGCGGCTACCGCGTGCAGGGCCGCGAGGAGAGCGGCGCCGATCGCCTCGTCGCCGACGCCAAGGCGCTCGAGGAAGCGGGCGCGGCCATCGTGCTGATGGAGGCGATTCCCGCGACCGTGGCCAGGCGGGTGACCGACGCGCTCACCATTCCCACCATCGGCATCGGCGCCGGACCCGACGTCTCCGGCCAGGTCCTCGTGCTCTACGACATGCTCGACATCTACCCGGGGCGCAAGGCGCGCTTCGTGCGGAACTTCATGGAAGGCGCGCCCTCCATCCGGGCAGCGATCGCGGCGTACGTGGCCGCGGTCAAGGAGCGCACCTTCCCGGGACCCGAGCATTGCTTCTGATTCAAAGGCGGGATCCGCAGATGAACGCAGATAAACGCAGATAAGACCTGCGCAGCCCTTTCTTGGACGTCATCCACACGGTTGCGGAATTGCGCGAGCGCCTGCGCGGCGAGCCCTCGATCGCGTTCGTCCCGACCATGGGCAACCTGCATGCGGGCCATCTCGCGCTGGTGCAGGTGGCGCGCGCCCACGGCCGCTGCGTCGTCGCGTCGATCTTCGTGAACCGGCTGCAGTTCGAGCCGGGCGGCGACTTCGACCGCTACCCGCGCACGCTCGAGGCCGACTGCGCGAAGCTCACCGCGGCCGGCTGCCATGTGGCGTTCGCGCCCGACGAGCGCGAGATGTACCCCGAAGCGCAGGAGATGTTCGTCACGCCGCCCGCGGCCGCCGACCAGCTCTGCGGCCCGTTCCGGCCCGGGCACTTCCAGGGCGTCACCACCGTGGTCACCAAGCTCTTCAACGCGGTGCGCCCCGATGTCGCGGTGTTCGGCAAGAAGGATTACCAGCAGCTGCACGTGATCCGCAGGCTCGTGCGGCAGCTCAACTTCGGCATCGCCATCGTGGGCGTGGAGACGGTGCGCGAGCCGGACGGGCTCGCGTTGTCGTCGCGCAACGGCTACCTCTCCGCGGAGGAGCGCACGCAGGCGGTACGGCTTTCGCGGGTGCTGCGCGGGGTGAAGGAGAAGCTCGAACGCGGCGGCGCGGACGGCGAGCGTGCGATCGAGGACGCCGCGCAGGAGCTGCGCACGCACGGCTGGCGCGTGGACTACGTCGCGCTGCGCAATCGCGCGACGCTCGCGCCACCGGCGCCCGACGATCGCGAGCTCGTGGCGCTCGGCGCGGCATGGATCGGCAACACGCGCCTCATCGACAACCTCGAGATCACCCTGCCCGACCGATGAACGTGCTGCCGCTCGAAGGCGTGCGCGTCATCGAGCTCTCGCACATGGTGATGGGACCGACGTGCGGGCTGGTCCTCGCGGACCTCGGCGCCGAGGTGATCAAGGTGGAGCCCGCCGAGGGCGACCCCACGCGCCGCCTCAAATCGAGCGGCGCGGGCTTCTTCGCCGCGTTCAGCCGCAACAAGAAGAGCGTCACGATCGACCTCGACACGCCCGCGGGCATCGAAGCGGTGCGCAAGCTCGTCGCCGGCGCCGACGTCTTCCTCGAGAACTTCCGGCCGGGCGCGCTCGCGGCCAAGGGACTCGGCTACGATGATCTCGCGCGCGTGAACCCGGGCCTCGTCTATTGCTCGCTGAAGGGCTTCCTCTCCGGGCCCTATGAGCGGCGCGCGGCGTTGGACGAGGTGGTGCAGATGATGAGCGGTCTGGCGTACATGACCGGGCCCGTGGGCAAGCCGATGCGCGCGGGCGCCTCGGTGAACGACATGATGGGCGGCATGTTCGGCGCCATCGCGATCCTCGGCGCGCTGCGCACCCGCGATCGCACCGGCCGCGGCGAGTACGTGCAGAGCGGGCTCTTCGAGAACGCGGCGTGGCTCATGTCGACGCACATGATGCAGGAGGCGGTCACCGGCAACGCGCCGCCCCCGATGTCGGCCGGTCGCCGCGCGTGGGGTGTGTACGACGTGTTCGAGTCGGCGGACGGCGTACACGTCTTCATCGGCGTGGTGACCGAGCGCCAGTGGGACATCTTCACGAACGCGCTGGGCGAGCCGCAGCTGCGCGATGCGGCCTATGCGACCAACAACCAGCGCGCGGCGGCGCGCGAGACGCTGATCCCGCTCGTCGCGCGCCTGCTGCGCAAGCACTCGATCGCGCAGCTCGAGGCGATCTGCGAGCAGGGGGGCCTGCCCTTCGCGCGCATCGGCAAGCCCTCGGATCTCTTCGACGATCCGCACCTGAATGCGTGCGGCATGCTCGCGCTCAAGCTCCCCGGCGGGCGGCATACGAAAATTCCCGCACTGCCGATCCAGTTCGGCGGCGAACGCCCGGGCGTGCGGCTCGAGCCACCGCAGCCCGGCGAGCACAATCGCGAGATTCTCGGGCCGCTCCTCGAAGCGGACCGGCTAGAGGGGAGGAACGAATGACTCGCAGGACCTTCATCGCGGCCGCCGGCGCCCTCGCGCTGGGCGCGGCCCTCGGCGCGCGCGCCGAAGACGCGTATCCGACCAAGCCGATCCGCATCCTCGTGCCGTTTCCGCCCGCGGGCGGCACGGACGTGCTCTCGCGCGCCATCGCGCACGCGATCACGTTGAACACGCAATGGAGCTTCGTGATCGAGAACCGTCCGGGCGCGGGCGGCAACATCGGCCTCGACGCCGCGGCGAAAGCGCCGCCCGACGGCTACACGATCGCGATGGGGCAGACGTCGAACCTGGCGGTGAACCCGGCGCTCTACTCGTCGATGCCGTTCGACCCGGTGAAGGATTTCGTGCCGATCGCGCTCCTCTCCACCCAGCCGCTCATCCTGGTGGTCGCGGCCGACGCGCCGTACAAGTCGCTCGCGGATCTCGTCGCCGCCGCGAAGGCGAAGCCCGGCTCGATCAACATGGGCTCACCCGGCAACGGCACGATCGGCCACGTCGGCGGCGAGCTCTTCCAGCGGCGCGCGGGCGTCAAGTTCACGCACGTGCCGTACAAGGGCGCCGGCCCCGCCTTGAGCGACCTCATGGGCCACAGCATCCAGTGCTATTTCGGCAACAGCCAGTCGGTGGGCGGCCTCGTGAACGGCGGACGCTTGCGACCGCTCGCGGTCACCTCGAAGGAGCGGCTCGCGAGCTTCCCGAACGTCCCGACCGTGGCCGAGCTCGGCTATCCCGGGTTCGAGGCGGCCACGTGGAGCGGGCTCGTCGCGCCCGCGGGCACGCCGCAGGCGATCGTCGACCGGCTGAATGCCGAGGCGAACAAGGCGCTGCGCAGCAAGGAGATGCTGCGCAAGCTCGAGGAGGACGGCAGCACGCCCCTCGGCGGCACGCCGCAGCACTTCGCCGATTTCATCCGGGCCGAGAACGCCAAGTGGGGCGCGGCCGTGCGCGAGGCGGGGCTCAAGCTCGACTGAGGCGCGCGCGGGCCGCAGAATAGCGCCCCATGTGGAACCTCACCTTCTCGCCGCCGCACGTGATCCAGGCGCGGGTGCTCACGCGCCTGCCCGATGCCCTGCGCCGCAAGCGCCGCTCCGAATGG
The DNA here is from genome assembly GCA_964403515.1 of uncultured Burkholderiales bacterium. GTDB lineage: Bacteria > Pseudomonadota > Gammaproteobacteria > Burkholderiales > Usitatibacteraceae > Usitatibacter. The sequence goes on from CAYOGL010000035.1 coordinate 14,938, forward strand.
GCCGACGCGAACCGGCCGGGCCACGAGGTCGACAGTTTCCTCGAGGGCCCGTCGTTCGATCGCGCGGGCAACCTCTACGTGGTCGACATCCCGTGGGGACGCATCTTCCGCATCTCGCCGCAGCTCGAGTGGGCGCTCGTCGCCGAGTACGACGGCTGGCCGAACGGCATCGCGATCCATCGCGAGGGCTCGCTGTGGATCGCCGACTATCGCCGCGGCTTGCTGAGGCTCGACGTGGCATCGGGCAAGGGCCGCGCGCGCACGCCCATCGCGCCCGAGCAGATCCTCGGCCATCGCAACAGCGAGTCGTTCAAGGGCCTGAACGACCTCACGTTCGACGTGGACGGGAGCTGCTACTTCACCGACCAGGGACAGACCGGGCTGCACGATCCGAGCGGGCGCGTCTATCGCCGGCGCGCTTCGGGCCAGCTCGACCTCGTGATCGCCGGCATCCCGAGCCCCAACGGCGTCGCGCTCGACGCGACGGGCAAGGTGATCTTCGTCGCGGTGACGCGCGCCAACTCGGTGTGGCGCGGCCCGTTGTTGGCTGACGGCAGCGTCTCGAAGATCGGCGCGTTCCGCACGTTCTTCGGCACCAGCGGACCCGACGGCATGGCGGTCGACGTCGACAACCGCCTCGTCGTCTGCCACGCGAGCCTCGGTGGTGCGTTCGTGCTCAACGCGCGCGGCGAGGTCACGCACTTCGTGAAGAGCCCGTCGGGCTCGACCGTCACCAACTGCGCTTATCGTCCGGGCACCTCGAAGCTCGTGCTCACCGAATCGGAGACCGGCGCGATCCTCGAGGCCGACCTGCCCGCTGCCGGCGCGCCGCTCTACTCGCACAGCTAATTGGGCAATTGGGGACAGACCCCAATTTTCACGGAGCGCAATGGCGCTCTGTGGCTGTTAGTGACTCGGGGACCCGGGCGTCATTGCGGCTGGATGCCGGCCTCCTTCACCACCTTCACCCAGCGCTTGTTCTCCGCGCGGATGAATTCGCCGAGCTGCGCGGGCGTCATCTTGCGGATCTCCGAGCCTTCCTCGAGCAGGCGCTTCCTCACGAGCGGGTCGTCGAGCGTGGCCTGCACCGCGGCGTTGATCTTCTGCACGACGTCGGCGGGCATGCCCTTGGGACCGATGAGCGCGCTCCACGTGCCGACCTCGAAATCGGCGAGCCCGAGCTCGGCCATCGTCGGCACGTCCGGCACCGCGGGATTGCGCTCGCGCGAGGCGAGGCCGATGGCGCGCACCTTGCCCGCGCGGATCTGCGGCACCACGGCGGGAAGCGTGGCGAAGTTGACCTGCGCATCGCCGGAGATGATCGCGAGCACCGACGGCGAGCCGCCCTTGTACGGAACGTGCGTGATGTTCGGATTGCCCATCGCCTTCATCAGCAGCTCGCCGGCGAGATGCCCGGGCGAGCCCACGCCCGACGATGAATAGAACGTCGGCTGCTTCGCCGCGAGCGCCTTGAGATCGGCGATCGTCTTGAACGACGTCTGCGGCGAGCCGATCATGATCATCGGGTACGAGCACACGAACGCGATCGGCGTGAAGTCGTTCACCGCGTCGAATTTCTGGTGGTACAGGCCGGGGTTGATCGCATGCAGCGCGACGGTCGACATCATGAGCGTGTAGCCGTCGGGTGGCGCCTGCAGCATGAGCTCGGCCGCGAGGTCGCCGGCCGCGCCCGGCTTGTTGTCGATGACGACGGGCTGGCCGAGCTTCTCGCTCAGCTTCGGCGAGATGAGGCGCGCGACGACGTCCGTGGATCCTCCGGCCGCGTAACCGATGTAGACCTTGATCGGCCGCTCGGGCCAGCCGGCGAGAGCGTGCGTGGCGCCGAGCAGAAGGAGTGCAGCGACAAGGCGAAGCGTCTTCACGGTTTTCTCCCCCCTCACTTTCCCTTGAACACCGGCTTCCTCTTCTCCATGAACGCCCGCCGGCCCTCGATGTAGTCGTCGCTCTCGAAGCAGTCGAGGATCAGGCGGCGGCAGAGTTCCGTATCGACGTCCGCATCGGCCTTCAGCACCTCGCGCACGATGCGCTTGCCCGCCTTGATCGTGAGCGGCGCACCGGTGGTGATCGCCTGCACGTATTCGCCGAGCAGTCCGGCGAGCTCGTTGGCTTCCACGACGCGGTTCACCAGCCCGATGCGCAGCGCCTCGTCCGCGTCGAGCCGTCGACCGGTGAAGAAGATGTCCTTCGCGAGCCCGGGGCCGATGAGATCGACGAGGTTCTTGAGCGCCGAAAAGCGGTAACCGAGGCCGAGGCGCGTGGCCGGGATGGCGAACACCGAATTGGCCGAGGCGATGCGGATGTCGCAGCTGATCGCGACGTTCACGCCGCCGCCGATGCAGTAGCCGCGGATGCATGCGACGGTCGGCTTGGGAAACTCGTGGATGCCCTGCAGCGCGGCCTCGGCGATCACCTCGTAGCGCTTCACCGCTTCCTTCGCGGCGCGCATGTCCTCGAACTGCGAGATGTCGGCGCCGGAGACGAACGATTTCTCGCCCTCGCCGCTGAACACGACCATGCGCACGTCGTCGTCGCGCCCGGCGCGCTCGAGCAGCGGCGGCACCGCTTCCCACATGTCGATCGAGAGCGCGTTGTGCTTCGCCGGGTTGTTGAAGCGGATGTGCAGGACCGCGCCCTCGGTCCACGCCTTCACGCGCTCGGTGGTCGAGACGTAGCCCTGCGCGCCGGCGGCCTGGAGTGGGGTCGTCACAGCACCTCCGCGGCCTTCATGCGCTCGAGGTCGGTGCTCGAGTAGCCGATCTCGCGCAGCACTTCCTCGGTGTGCTCGCCGCGCAGCGGCGTGGCGCGCGCGATCGACGACGGCGTGCGCGTGAGCGTCACGGGCTGTCCCACGAGCTTCTGCGGACCCAACCGGTTCGAGACCACGCCCTTCACCATGCCGAGGTGCTGCACCTGCGGCTCCTCGAACACTTCCTTCACGTTGTTGATGCGTCCGCACGCCACACCTTCGCGGTTCAGGAGCTCGATCCAGTAATCGCTCGTCTGGTGCTGGAGCTTCTTCTCGATCTCCGCGTTCAGCCATTCGCGGTGCACCGAGCGCTGCGCCTTCGACTTCGAGCGCTCGTCGGTGACCCACTCCGGCGCACCGAGCGCGTTGCAGAAGCGCTCCCAGATCTTCGTGCCGAACACGGCGATGTTGATGTGGCCGTCCTTCGTCCTGTAGACGCCGGTCGGGATGCTCGTCGGGTGGAAGTTGCCCGCCTGCCCGGGAATCTGGCCCTCGAGCGTCCAGCGCGCGCTCTGGAAATCCATCATGTAGATCATCGCCTCGAGCAGCGACGTATGGAGCCATTGACCCTTCCCCGATTGCTCGCGCTCGAGCAAGGCCACCGTGACGCCGTATGCCGCGAAGATGCCGCCGCACAGGTCGGCGATCGGGATGCCGACGCGCAACGGTCCGTGGCCGGGCAGTCCCGTGACGGACATGAGCCCGCCCATGCCCTGCGCGATCTGGTCGAAGCCGGGCCGGTTCGCGTAGGGGCCGGTCTGGCCGAACCCCGAGATGCTCGCGTAGACGAGGCGCGGGTTGATCTTCGCGAGCGACTCGTAGTCGATCCCGAGGCGGTGCTTCACGTCGGGCCGGAAGTTCTCGAGCAGCACGTCGGCGGTCGCGACGAGCTTCTTCAGGATCTCGATGCCCTGGGGCTCCTTGAGGTTGAGCGTGATCGAGCGCTTGTTCCTGTGCGTGTATTGATAGTCCGAGCCGTCCTGGCCGCCGAGCGTGTCGTCGGCGCGCATGTGCTCGGGCATCTGCACCTGGATCACGTCGGCGCCCCAGTCGGCGAGCTGGCGCGCGGCGGTGGGTCCCGCGCGAACCTGCGTCATGTCGATCACGCGGAAGCGGGCGAGGGCTTGGGAAGCGGGGATGTGGGGCATGGTCTTTCGTCAGGCCTTGAGGTTTTCGTTGAAGAACGCGAGGGTGCGCTGCCACGACAGCTTCGCCGCCGCCTCGTCGTAGCGCGGGGTCGTGTCGTTGTGGAATCCGTGGTACGTGTCGGGATAGACGAACGCCTGGTACTTGACGTGGTGTTGCTTCAGCACCTGCTCGAAGGCGGGCCATCCTTCGGTGATGCGGTGGTCCTCCGAGGCGTAATGCAGCAGCATCGGGCAGCGGATCTTCGCCGCCTCTGCCGCGGGCGGCTGCACGCCGTAGTACGGCACCGCGCCCGCGAGATCGGGGTAGCGCGTCGCCATGAGGTTCACGATGCCGCCGCCGTAGCAGAAGCCGACCGCGCCCACGTTGCCGTTCGCGCCCGGCCGCTGCTTCAGGAAATCGACCGCGCCGAAAAGGTCCTCGTGCGTCTTCGCCTGGTCGAGCTTCGCGAACAGGTCGCGTCCGCCGTCGTCGTTGCCGGGATAGCCGCCGAGCGGGGTGAGCGCATCGGGCGCGAACGCCAGGTAGCCTGCGGTAGCGAGCCGCCGCGCGACGTCCTCGATGTAAGGATTCAGCCCGCGGTTCTCGTGGATCACGACGGCTGCGGGCAGCTTTCCCTTCGCGCTCGACGGTTGCGCGAGATAGCCGCGCATCGTTCCCGATCCCCGCGGCGAGGCATACGACGCGTACTCGGTCTTGATGCGTGGATCGTCGGGCTTCACCTGCTGCGCCCACGCGTAGTTCGGCGTGAGCGCCTCGAGCATCGCCGCGGCCGTGAAGCCGCCGACGGCGTACCTGGCTGCCCGATCGAGAAAATCACGACGCGTGAGCCGCCCGTGCACGTAGCCGTCGAAGAGCTGCATCACCTCGGGCGGGAAATCGCTGGCTTTCCTTCTCTCCATGGCGGGCTCCGGTCAGCGGAAGAAATCGCGCAGCGCGGCGCAGGTCGCGTCCGGCACCTGCTCGGCGGGATAGTGGCCGCAGGGAAGCATCCTCCCGCGCACGTCGCTCGCGCGCTCGCGCCACGCCTCGATCGGTTTGTAGCTGCGGTTCACGTGGCTCCTCTCGCCCCACAGCACGAGGGCGGGCATGTCGAGCTTGCGAGCGAGGTCGGCGCGATCGTGCTCGAGATCGATGCCGACCGCCGCACGATAGTCCTCGCACACCGCGTGGATGTTCTCCGGCGTGCAGCAGCGGATGTATTCGGCGAGCGCTTCGGGGGTGAAGCCGCCGAGGCCCACGCCCTTCTTGTCGAGCTTCTTGCGGATGTAGCGCTCGAGGCCGTACGCGACCAGCATGTCCTCGGGATACGGCGCGGGCTGCGCCATGAAGAACCAGTGATACGACTCGACCGCCCAACGCAGCGGGATGCTCGAGAGCATGTGCAGCGTCGGCACGATGTCGAGGAATGCGACCTTCTCGACCTTTTCCGGATGGTCGAGCGCCATGCGGTGCGCCACGCGCGCGCCGCGATCGTGGCCCGCCACCCGAAAGCGCTCGAAGCCGAGGCGCGTCATCACGGCGACCTGGTCCCCGGCCATCGCGCGGAACGAGTAGGCCTCGTGCTTCTCGCCGCCGGGCGGCTTCGCGCTGTCGCCGTAGCCGCGCAGGTCGGTCGCGACCACGGTGTACTCCTCGGCGAGCCGCGGCGCGATCTTGTGCCACATCACGTGCGTGAGCGGGTTGCCGTGCAGCAGCAGCAATGGCGGGCCCGATCCCCCGACGCGCAGGTGGATCTTCGCGCCCGCGCCCTCGACATCCTTTGTCTGAAAACCCTCAAACATGAAGAGCGGAACGCAGATGAACGCGGATGAAACGCGGATGAACGCAGATGAATCGAAGAGAAGTCATTTCACAATTCGAGGCTGCCCTCCGGGCGATACCGAACGCAGGCCGGGAACTGGCAACACCTTTGCGTTCATCTGCGTTCGCCTTTTCTGCGTTCATCTGCGTTCCTGCTTTGATCACTTGCGAAGCAGCGAGGTGAGCTCGTTCACGTCGGCGAGCTTCTCGAGGTTCCACACGAGGTCGAGGACGCGCTGCGTGCGCTCGCCGTCGAGGCCGCCCCAGGCCGCGCATTCGCGGAACTTGTCGGAGAGCTCCGCGTCGCTCATCGGGTTCGCGGGGCTGCCCTTGCCGAAGTCGGCGCGGGTCTTGAGCACGCGCCCGTCGCTCATCTCCACCTCGATGATCGTCGTCATCTTGTCGAATCCGGCGGCCTCGGCCTCGGCATTCGTGCCGAACTGCACCTTCTGGATCATCGCCTGCACATCGGGCCGGTTCACCACCGCGTCGGTGAACTCCTGCAGGCCCGCCCTGCGCTCGAGCAGCAGGATGGCCATGCAGAATTCCATCGAGAACTTGGCCTGCAGCTCGTTCCTCGGCTTGTGGTGGATGAGCGCGTTCGGCATGTTGTGGTTCGTGCCGACGGTCACGCGCTTCACGTGCGCGGCCTGGATGTCGTGCTTGCGGATGAGGTCGAGCATCGCGCCCATCCCGGGGTGCGTGAGCGAGCCGCTCGGATGCGGCTTGATGGAGACCCCGGGCGAATGGAACGTCCACGGGTTGCCGAGCTTGCCGTCGATCATCTCGGCGCTGAATCCGCCGCCGGCCGCGCGGAAGAACCCGCGATCGGCTTCGAGCCCGTTCGGCGAGGCGGTGAAGCCGAGGGCCGCGATCTCGGCCGCGACCACGCCGTTCTCGCACGCGCGTCCCGCATGAAAGGGCTTCGTCATCGTGCCGAAGTTCTCGCGCAGGCCGCCCGCTTGGGTGGCGCCGATCGACAGCGCCCGTCGCGTGGCGTCGCGATCGAGGCCGAGCAGCTTCGCCGCGCTCGCGGCCGCACCCACCGAGCCGCACGTGGCGGTGCTGTGGAAGCCGTGCTGGTAATGACGCGGCAGGATCGCCTCGGCGACCTTGCACTCGACCTCGACGCCCACCTGGTAGGCGAGCAGCATGTCGGCGCCGCTGCGGCGGTCGCGTTCCGCGAGCGCGAGCGCGGGCGGCAACGCGGGCGCGGTCGGGTGCGTGAGCAGGCCGTAGACGCGATCCTTGAGCACGGCGAGCTGCGTATCGTCGTAGTCGTCGGCGTGGATCGCCAGGCCGTTGGCGAACGCCGCGAAGCGTGCGGGCAGGCGCAGCCGCGTGCCGATCACGCTGCTTCCGGTTTCGTTCGCGATGCCGAGCCGCTGCAGGTACTTCTGCGCGATGTGCCCGCACTCCGAGGCCGAGCCGGCGAGCGCGAGCCCGATGCCGTCGAGCACGGAGCGCTTGCCGAGGTGCGCGACATCCTTCGGGATGTCGGCGAGCTTCGTGCCGAGCACGAAACCGGCGACGTAATCGGTGATGGGCGCGACTTGCGCCTTCGCGGGCGCTTGCGGTGTGACGGCAGCCATGGCGGGGGCTCCTAGGCTTGGGTGGTCGAGGTGGCGGTGGCGCGTGCGGCCGCGCGGCGGCCGGCGGCGAGGCGCGCGCCGAGGCGCACGGCGTTCTCGAGCGCGCCGGTGTTGGCCACGCCGCGACCCACGATGTCGAAGGCGGTGCCGTGCGCGGGCGTCGTGAAGACGGTCTTCAGTCCGCCGCTCACGGTCACGCCGCGGCCGAAGCCCTTGAGCTTCGTCGCGATCTGGCCCTGGTCGTGGTACATCGTGAGCACGCCGTCGAAATCGGGCCCGAAGCCCTTGATGAACACGGTGTCGGCGGGGAACGGGCCCTGGCACGCGATGCCGCGCGCGGCGGCCTTCGCGACGGCGGGCGCGATGATGTCGATCTCCTCGCGGCCGAACAATCCGTTCTCGCCGCCGTGGGGGTTCAACGCGGCCACCGCGATGCGCGGCTTCGCGAATCCGGCGGCGCGCAGCGTGGCGTCGGCGAGCGTGAGCGCGTCGTCGACGCGCTGCGGCGTGATGAGGTCGAGCGCCTCGCGCAGCGAGATGTGCGAGGTGACCCGCGACATCCACTTGTCGTCGAGCACGTTCATCTCGCCGTGGAATCCCTGGTGGCCGGTGAGCTTGGCGAACATCTGGTGCTCGTCGTGGAACTTCCAGCCGCCCGCATGCAGCGCCGCCTTGTTGAGCGGCGCGAAGGTGATGCCATCGAGGCGTCCCGCGAGCGCGAGATCGATCATCACCTTGAGCGTCTCGCCGGTGAGGCGCCCCGACTCGGCGCTCACCTTGCCGCGTTCGATGCGCGCGGGATCGACATTGCCCAGATCGATGATCGGCACCTCGGGGCTCGACCAATCCACGTCTTCCGGCGTCGCACAGGCCTTCCACCTCAACGCCACGCCGGCGTCCTTCGCGCCCATGGCGAGCACGCGCGCATCGCCGATCACGAGCAGGCGCGCGGCGTCCGCGAGACGGCGGTCGGCGAGCACGCGGGCACATTGCTCGGGGCCGATGCCGGTGCAGTCGCCGAGCATGAGTCCGAGGAGGGGCAGGGATGGGGCGGCGGCTTTCAAGCGGTCCTCCGTTCGGTGAAGAAGTTGATCGCGCCGATCATCGCGAAGGTGATCGCGAGCATGGTGATCGACAGGACCGCGATCGGGCCCCAGTCGTTGCTCTCGCGCAGGTCGAACATGGTGACCGACACGGTCTTCGTGCCGGCGGTGAAGAGCAGGATCGTCGCGGACAGCTCGCGGATCGAGCCGATGAAGATGAACATCCACGTGGCGATGACGCCGTTGCGGATGAGCGGCGTCGTGATGTCGAAGAGCGCGCGCAGGCGCGTGGCGCCGAAGATGCGGCTCGCGTCCTCGAGCTCGGGGTGGACCGACTTGAGCGACGAGGCCACCTGCTGGTAGCCCACCGGCATCTCCTTCGTGAGGTAGGCGAGGAAGATGATGGTGAGCGTGCCGTAGAGCACGAGCGGCGGATGCGTGTAGCTCAGGAAGAGGCCCACGGCGAGCACGATGCCGGGGATCGCCACCGGCGCGGTGGCGAGGAACGACAGGTAGCGGTGGCCCCACACCAGCTTGCGCAGGCTGAGGTAACCGATCGTGGTCGCGAGGATCGTCCCCGCCGTCGCCGCCGAGATGCCGAGGATGAACGTGTTCGTGAGCGCGAGCCTGGTCTGGCTGAACTCGAGGAAGACGAAGCGCCAGTTGTCGAAGGTGAAGTTGCCGGCGATCGGCGCGGAGTAGTTCTTCACGAACGCGGTCCATGCCAGGACGCCGTAGGGCAACGCGACCGAGCACGCGAGCACGAAGACGAAGGGCGCGAGCGCGAGCGCCTTCCACGCGCGCAACCGGATCAGCCGCTGGCCCGTGCTCTTGCCGCCGACCACCGAGAAGCCGCGCCGGCCCATGATCGCGGACTGCGCGCGCAGCAGCAGCACGGTGATGACGAGCAGCGGCAGCGACGCGGCGGCCGCCAGCCCCAGCTTCGGCGGGAACTGGAAGAGGCTCCAGATCTTGGTCGTCATCGTGTCGATGCTCGCGGGCAGCGCGAGGATCGCCGCGGGACCGAAGAGCGTCATCGACTGCAGGAACGCGACGAGGAAGCCCGCGAGCAGCGCGGGCAGCACGAGGGGCAGCGTCACATCGATAGCGGTGCGCCACGCCGGCGCGCCGAGGATCGAGGCGGCCTCCTCGAGGTCGCTCGGGATGAGGTCGAGGCTCGTCGCGACGAACGTGAAGACGTAGGGGAACGTGTAGAGCGCGGTGACGAAGACGATGCCCCACGCCGAGAAGATGTTCACGAGGGGCGTCGCCTCGAACGGCTTGAGACCGAAGAGCGCGTAGTACCAGTGGTTCACGAGCCCCGCGTTCGGCCCGCCGAGCAGCACCCACGCGAAGGCGCCGAGGAAGGGCGGCGTGGCGAACGAGGCGAGGATCAGCATGCGCAGGAAGCGCTTCGCGGGCAGGTCCGTGCGCGCCACGAGCCAGGCCATCGGCGCCGCGAAGGCGACGCACAGGACGCCGACTGCGGCCGAGGTCCACAACGTCACCCACAGCGGCTCGAGGAACTCGCGGTCGCGCACGAGTCGCCAGTAGTGGTCGAGCGTGAAGTGCCGGCGCGCGTCGTCCGTGAGGCTGGTGAACGCGAGCCAGAAGAGCGGCAGCAGGACGAGCGCGGCCAGCAGCAGCGCCATCGCCGCCGAGAAGGGCGCGGTCGCGTCGAACGACCGCGCCCACTCCGGCATGCGCGCGGAGGGGCGCGGCCGCGGGACCGACGGCGCGTTCAAGCGGCTACTTCCCGCCGCCGAAGAGCGCTGCGTACTTCTTCTTGATCTCCTCGACGTGCGGCAGCATGCCGGCCGGGTCGTCGGGGATCACCTTGATGTCCTTCAGCGGCGTGCGGCCGGGCGGATCCTTCACGCCCGGGATCACCGAGCGCAGCCCGCCGTCGTCCACGAGGTACTGCTGGATCTTCGGCGTGAAGAGGAAATCGGCGAACAGGCGCGCGGCGTTCGGGTGCGGCGCATCCGAGAACACGGCCACCGGCGAGGACACGAACGGCGTGCCTTCGGCCGGGTAGATGATCTTCACCGGGCTCTTCTTCTCGATCTCGATGAACATGTTGTACTCGTTGCCGTCCACCATCACGGCGCGCTCGCCGCTCGCGATGCTCTTCGGCGAGGCGGTCGTCGACTGCAGCTGCTGCACGCCCTGCTTCGAGAGCTTCTCGAGGTAGTCCCAGCCGAGCGTCTTCACGATCGCGTAGGTGCCGGTGAGCGAGGTGCCGCTGTAGCTCGGGTGCGCCTTGGTGAGCTTGTTCTTCCACTTCGCATCGAGCAGGTCCTTGTAGCCCTTCGGCACCTCGTTCGGCGCAACGAGGTTCGTGTTGTAGCCCATCACGCACAGGGTCGCGCGCCACGTCGCGTAGTAGCCCTCGGGGTCGCGGTACTCCTTCGCCATCTTTTCCACCCCCGCGGGCACGTACTTCGCGAGCATTCCCTGCTTCTTCCACTCGATGAAGTGCGTCGAGTCGGAGCTGTTCACGACGTCCGCGTGCTTGATGCCCGACTGGTGCTCCTGGTTGACGCGCTGGAAGACGCGCTCCGAGCCCGAGCGCTCGACCTCGACCTCGATCTTCGGGTGCTGCTTGCGGAAGGCGTCGGCGACCGCCTCGGCCACCTTCACGTCGACCGACGCGTACCACACGACCTTGCCTTCCTTCTCGGCGGCGGCGACATCCGGCTTGTTCTGCGCGGCGGCGGGAAGGGCCGCGGCCATCGCGACGGCGAGCGCCGTCAGCGTCTTCCAGTGCGAGATCATTTCTTCCTCCTTCGGTTTTTTGGTCCTGCCCTCACGCGCGCGGCGCGGACGCCGCCCCGCGATTCACTGCACCAGTCCCCGGCAACGCTCCGCCGGGAAGCGCACCGCGACCTTCGTCCCCGCCGGAACGTCGAGCGAGGCGGGCGCGGCGATGAGCACATCCTGACCCACGTCGACCACGTAGTCGCGGTGGCTGCCGAGGTAAGCCTGGCTGCGCACGACTCCGGGCAACGCGTTGTTCCCCTCGACGCGCTCGCCGGGCACGAGCTCCAGGTCGTGGGTCTTCACGCAGAACGCCATCACCCTGCCGGGGCCCGCGAACTCGCCGCGGCCGATCTCGAGCGCGTGCCCGCCGAGCTGGACGCGGTGGCGCTCGACGTGGCGCGCCTCGAGCACGTTGCTGCCGCCGATGAAGCGCGCGACGAACTTCGAGCGTGGCTCGTCGTACACCTCGCGCGGCTTGCCGATCTGCTCGATGCGCCCGGCGTTCATGACCACGATGCGGTCGGCCATCGTCATCGCCTCGACCTGGTCGTGCGTCACGTAGATGGAGGTATTGCGGAACTCGTCGTGCAGGCGCCGGATCTCGAAGCGCATCTCGCCGCGCAGGTTCGCGTCGAGGTTCGAGAGCGGCTCGTCGAGCAGGAGGATGTCGGGATTGGGCGCGAGCGCGCGGGCGAGCGCCACGCGCTGCTGCTGCCCGCCGGAGAGCGCGGCCGGGTACTTGTCGGCGTGCTCCTCGAGGCGCGCGGCCTTGAGCAGGCCCTGCGCGCGCACGCGCCGCTCGGCCGAGGCGATCTTCTGCATCTTAAGCCCGTACGCGACGTTCTCGAGCACCGTCATGTGCGGCCACACCGCGTAGCTCTGGAAGATCATGCCCATGCGCCGGCGCTCGGGCGGGATCACCGCGCCCGGCGCGGACACGGGCTTGCCGTTCACGTGCACCGCGCCGCCGTCGGGCTCGAGGAAGCCCGCGATCATGCGCAGCGTCGTCGTCTTGCCGCACCCCGAGGGCCCGAGCAGGCAGATGAACTCGCCCTTGTCGACTGCGAGATCGATGCCGTCGACCGAGGCGACGGAGCCGAAACGCTTGGTCAGGTTGACGAGCTCGAGGTGAGCCATGGGCCTTGTCCGGCGGGGATTGAAAGGGTAGGCCCGGGCTCGCCCAAGTGTCAACAGTTCGATTTCCGTCGACGACACTTCGGCGCCGCATTGCGCTAATATCGCCCGACGCCCCCCGACGCCACGACGCGAATGTCCACCGCAGCCCCCGCCCGCAGCCGCCGCCTCGCGACCCATGTCGCCGGCGAGTTGAAGCGCCTGATCGAGTCGGGGCGGGTGAAGCCCGGCGAGCGCCTGAACGAGGCGACGCTCGCCACGCGCATGGGCACGAGCCGCGGACCCATCCGCGAGGCGATCAAGGTGCTCGCGGGCATGGGGCTGGTGACGCCGGTGCCGAACCGCGGCGTGTTCGTGCGCCAGGTCTCGGTCGCGGAGATGCTCGACATCTTCGAGATGCGCGCGCTGATCTTCGGCTTCGCGGTCGAGCGCGCCGCCGAGCACCTGACGCCCGACCGGCGCCGCATCCTCAGGGCGTTGCTCGACCAGATGGACGCGGCGGTCGCGGCCGGCAAGGGCGCGCGCTACTACGACCTGAACCTGCGCTTCCACGCGGCCATCCTGGAGTTCGCGAACAACCGCCGCGCCGCGCAGGTGTACGCCGACTGCGTGAACGACCTGCACCTTTTCCGCAAGCCCGCCTTCAACTACCCCGCGAAGATGCAGCGCTCGAACCGCGAGCACCACGAGATCTTCAAGGCGATCGTCGAGGGCCGCGGCGCCGAGGGCCGGTGCATCGCCGAGGAGCACGTGCGCTCGTCGCGCCAGCGCCTGCTCGAGTCCCTGCACGAGGAGCACGTGTAGAGTTCGTCGGTCGGGGTATGCCCGGCGGTGCAAGATGCCGTGAGAACGTCTCCCTCCCCTTGGGGGAGGGCCGGGGAGGGGGTCGACGATGTCCCAGGATCACTTCGACGTCTGGCCGCGCGAGGTTCCGCGCTCGCTCGAGCCGCCCGAGACGAGCGTGTGGGCGAACCTCGAGATCTCCGCGCGCCGCCATCCGCGCAAGCCCGCGTTCATCTGCTACGACAACGCGCTCACGTTCGCCGAGCTCGAGGCCGAGGCGGGCAAGCTCGCGGGCTTCCTGCAGCGCCGCTGCGGCGTGCAGAAGGGCGATCGCGTGCTGCTCTTCGCGCAGAACAGCCTCAACTTCGTGATCGCCTACTACGCGATCCTGCGCGCGGACGCGGTCGTCGTGCCGATCAATCCGATGAACCTCACGGAGGAGCTGCGCCGCTACGTCGCCGATTGCGGCGCGCGCACGGCGATCGTCGCGCAGGAGCTGTGGCCGCAGGCCGCGCCGCTGGCCGCCGACGGCACGCTCGCGCACGTGATCGTCGCCGCGTATTCCGACTACCTCGTCAAGCCCACGGACCTTCACGTGCCCGATGCGTTCAAGCGCCCGCGCGAGGCGATCGCCGCGCCCAACGTGACGCCGTGGTCGGAGGCGATCGCCGCGCGCTGCGAGCCGTCGGCGCCCACCGCGCAACCCGACGACCTCGCGTGCATGCCTTACACCTCGGGGACGACCGGCGAGCCCAAGGGATGCATGCACACGCACCGCTCGATGATGCACACGCTGGTCGGCAACGTCGAATGGTTCCGCACGCTTCCCGAGACCATCCACCTCGCGGTGCTCCCCTTCTTCCACGTGACCGGCATGCAGGGCAGCATGAACACGCCGATCTACCTCGGCGGCACCGTCGTACTGCTGCCGCGCTGGGACCGCGAGGCCGCGGCCACGCTCATCGCGCGCTACAAGGTGCAGGCGTGGACCATGATCCCCACCATGGTGGTGGACCTGCTCGCGAGCCCGAACGTCGCGAGCTTCGATCTCACGACGCTGCAGCGCATCTCCGGCGGTGGCGCGGCGATGCCGGAAGCCGTGGCCACGAGGCTCAAGGAGCAGCTCGGCATCACGTTCGTCGAGGGTTACGGGCTCACCGAGACCATGGCGCCCTCGCACATCAATCCGCCCGAGCGCCCGAAGAAGCAATGCCTCGGCATCCCGATCTTCGACACCGAGGCGATCGTCGTCGACCCGATCACGCTCGCCGAGCTTCCCGCGGGCGAGGTGGGCGAGATCGCGGTGAGCGGACCGCAGATCTTCCTCGGTTACTGGAACAAGCCCGAGGCCACGGCGCAGGCGTTCTTCGAGCGCGACGGCCGCAAGTGGTTTCGCACCGGCGACCTGGGACGCGTCGACGACGAGGGCTACTTCTTCATCGTCGATCGTCTCAAGCGCATGATCAACGCGGCGGGATTGAAGGTGTGGCCCGCGGAGGTCGAGGCGCAGCTCTATGCGCACCCCGACATTCGCGAGGTCTGCGTGATCGCGGCCCGCGATGCGCGGCGTGGCGAGACTCCGAAGGCGGTCGTGGTCGTGCGCGACGAGCGGCGCGGCCAGGTGAGGGCCGAGGAGATCATCACGTGGGCACGGGGAAAGATGGCCGCGTACAAGGCGCCCACCGTGGTCGAATTCGTCGACTCGCTGCCGAAATCGGCCACCGGCAAGATCCAGTGGCGCGTGCTGCAGGAACGGGAAAACGCCTCAAAGTGATCGGCCGGGCGCCGCAGGTGCCGTCTCGCCGAACAAGGCCAGCGCGGCCGAACTCGCATCACGTGGCCCCGCGACGTGGAGCACGACCTGCTCGATGTCCGCGAGCGCGGCGGCCGGCTGCAGCGCGCGGTCGAACGCCGCGTAAACCTCGGGCTGCTGCTCGCGCAGGTGGCGCAGGCTCGCCTTGGGCCCCAGGTACCACCGCCCGCGCAGGACGAAATAGTCCTCGAGGAGTGCCGTGAGAAGCCACGCACGGCGGTAATGGGCCTCGAGATCGTGGCGCGTCGTTCTGTCGAGCATCTTCCAGGACCAGGCACGCAATCCGGCGAGCTCTTCGGCGGACTTCCGGTCGGGACCGCGATCGAAAAGTGCGTCGAGCTCGCGCAGGAATCGCGTGCCGGCTCCGTCGCGCTCGAAGAGCACGATGCCCGGACGCATCGACAACATCGCCGGGTCGACCGATTGCAGCCGCGATTCCGGGTAGATGAAGACGTCGAGATACGACGAGCGCCACGGACCGGCGATGCGGCGGACGTCGTCGCGGTGGGCGAAGCCCGCGATATCGAAGTCGCTCCCGGACGTCGCCTCGCCTCGCGCGTGCGACCCGTACAGGATCGCGGTATGGCAACCATGCCGCACCCGCAACGCCTCGGCGATCTCGTCGATGTCGTTGGCACTCATGCGGGCTTCGCCGATGGGCCCGACGGCAATGCGTCGTCAGCGACCAGCGAACGGAACATCACGAGCGCATCGACGTATCCGAGCGATGGATGATGGAACGCCTGCGGCAGGCGCCCGACCGTCTCGAACCCCAGCGACCGCCACAAGTCGACGGCGCGCGTGTTGGAGCTCACGACGAAGTTGAATTGCATGCCGCGATAGCCCAGCCGCCGTGCGTGCTCGAGCGAATGCAGGCACATCGCGCGAGCCACGCCGCGCCCCGTCGCCGAGGGGCTCGTGATGTAGCCGCAATTGCAGATGTGCCGGCCGCCTCCTGCCTGGTTCGCCCGCATGTAATAGGTGCCGACGATCTCGTCGCCATCCAATGCGACGAACGTTTCGCGGTCGTCGCCCAGCCAATGCTCGAGCGCGTCCTCTTCGCTCATGTCGCGATCGAGCGTATACGTCTCGCCCGCGCGGATGGTGGGGCCGATGATGCGCCAGATCGCGGCCGCATCGCTCATGTCGGCGCGGCGGATGAGCAGACTCTCCAGCCGAGGCTGCGGGCTCAGGGACAAGCAACGATCTCCTCGATGGTCCGTAACGCTTCGGCGGGTCTCATCGCGTTCGTCGGAGCCAGCCCGGCGGCCACGATCAGCGACTTCCACAATGCCCAACCGCGTCCTCTTTGCCATGTGGCGGGGTCCACGGGCAGGCTCGCGCAAAAGGCATCACGGCTCTTCGAATCGAGGAACGTCCATGCGATCGCCAGGTCGCACGCGGGATCGCCGACGGCCAGCATGCCGAAGTCGATCACGCCGCAGAGGATTCCGTCCCTGACGAGCAGGTTGCCGGCGCTCAAGTCGCCATGGACCCAGACCGGCGCACCTTTCCACGTCGTCGCGAGGGCGCGCTCCCAGATGCCGGCCGCGGTCGCACCGTCGATCTCATCACGCAGGACGTCGATCGCGCGCCGGGTCTCGTCATCGTAGGTGGCGATGGAGCCACCGCGATGGAAGTTGTGTGCCCCCGGCCGGGGTCCATCGGTGGCGTCGATTCCCTCGAGTGCATCGAGGAAACCGGCAATCGCGCGAGCGAAGCCGGGCAAGTCGCATATGCGACCGGCGCTCGCCACTTCGCCCTCGATCCAGTCGTAGATCGACCACTTCCACGGGTAGCCGCACGCCGGTTGTCCCAATGCGACAGGTGCCGGAATCGCAATGGGCAGCAACGGCGCGAGCCTGGGCAACCAACATTGCTCCTTGTCGACCTGCGCCGCATAAACGTCGGCCGTGGGAAGGCGAACGAGCAAGCGCGGACCGAGGCGAAACGTCCGATTGTCCCATCCGGGATTCGCAACTTCCGCGATGGGCAAGTCCCGCCACCCGGGAAACTGGGAGCCGACGAGATTCCGGACGAGCTGCGCGTCGATCAGGATCGCGGCATCGTCCATGATGGAACAGGCCTGCGCATCCACGCCATCGGCTCTCCGCGATAATCGATGCGCCGGAAGACGCTCCATCCGCGTCTCATCGCCAACCGCTCGATGCGTGTGGTGGCTGCGTAAATGTTTGCATAGCCGCGCCGTGCCGCTTCCTTCTCCACGACCGACAGCAGGAGTCGATCGATGCCTTTGCCGCGGGCGTCGCGCGTGACGTAAAGCCCGCGCACCCAGGGGGATTCGGGCATCGGTTCCTCGCCGAACCATTGGCGCAGCGCGACGGTCCCCAGCGCGACGCCATCGTGGTGAGCGACGAACACGACGGGCAACGTCCCGTTTTCGCCGCACTGGAAACAGGCCTCGAGCTCTTCCGGCGACAGGGTGCACGCCCATTCCGGCCACTCCGTCGCGAACTCGGCCGCAAGCGCCGACGAGAAATGCGGGCAGCGAGCCGTGGTCTCCACGATGGCGCGCATCCCGGTCAACCCTTCACACGAACGTCTTCCGCCACCCAGTTGAGCTCCCAGGTCCGCCCCTGGTCCGCGGAAAAGGACTGCTCGAACCGGATCGAATCCGCCGTGCGCGGCAGGATCGAGAACCGCACGAGGATTTCCCGTCCGTCGAGCGAATCCTTGCCGTAGAAGGTGCCGCGCCCATCCTGGAACGACCCGATCACGGGCGCCGTCAGTCGACCATCGCGAATGCTCGCGAAGTTGAGCGTCCAGTGGCGGGTCGCGGGCTCATAAAGGCGCAGCGACACGCCTTCGATGCGCCCGGCCGGGCCCGAGACCTGGAGCTCCGCGACGTTCGCGCGTCCGCCCAGGATCCGGCTCACGGTCGTCGTCCCGTCGTACTCGGTCCAGGCGTTGGAGCCGGACAGCGGCTGCCGAAGAAGCCTCAGGTGCGTCTTCCAGGTGCCGAATTCGAAGTCGAAATCGTGGCTGCCGTCCCTGGGTGGTGGGGCGGCCTTCGCCAGATCCGCGGCGCGCGGGTCATGGGTACCCGTCCAGCACACCGAGACGATTCCCAACGCAAATGCGATCAGTGCCGGGCGCGCATCGACCATACGACGCATCCTTTCATGAGACGGTTTGCGACGACTGCGGCGCGAGGCTGCCAGGCACGCGCCGAAATGCAGACCCGGAAGCAGGCTCACCACGATTGTCGTTCATGCGGTCGGGCTTTGCGGGATCGCTCAGAGCGCCCCGATCACCGCGCGTGTGACCTCCGCCGTCGTCGCCTTGCCGCCGAGGTCCGGCGTGAGCAGGCCCGTTCCCGTGACGCGCTCGACCGCCTTCATCAAACGCTCACCGGCTTTCGATTCGCCGAGATGCTCGAGCATCATCGATGCGGTCCAGAAGGTCGCGACCGGGTTGGCGATGCCCTTGCCGGTGATGTCGAAAGCGCTGCCGTGGATCGGCTCGAACATCGACGGGAACTTGCGCTCGGGGTTCAGGTTCGCGGTGGGCGCCACGCCGAGGCTGCCCGCGAGCGCGGCGGCCAGATCGGACAGGATGTCCGCGTGCAGGTTCGTCGCGACCATCACGTCGATCGTGGCCGGCTTCAAGACCATGCGCGTGGTCATCGCGTCGACGAGCTCGCGGTCCCACTTCACGTCGGGATAGTCCTTCGCGACCTCGAAGAAGATCTCGTCCCACATCACCATGCCGTGGCGCTGCGCGTTCGACTTGGTGACGAGCGTGAGGTGCTTGCGCGCTCGCTTGCGCGCGAGCTCGAACGCGAAGCGGTGGATGCGCTCCACGCCCACGCGCGTGAAGACGGCCACGTCGCTCGCCGCCTCGATCGGCAGGCCCTTGTGCACGCGGCCGCCCACGCCCGAGTACTCGCCCTCCGAGTTCTCGCGGATCACGACCCAGTCGATGTCCTTGCCGTTCGCGAGCGGGCTCTTCACGCCGGGCAACACGCGCGTCGGGCGCACGTTGGCGTACTGGTCGAAGCCCTGGCAGATCGGCAGGCGCAGGCCCCACAGCGAGACGTGGTCCGGCACCTTCTGGCTGCCCACGGCGCCGAAGAAGATGGCATCGAAGGTCTTCAGCTTGTCGAGGCCGCCCGGCTCGATGTAGTGGCCGTGCTTCAGGTAATAGTCCGAGCTCCAGGCGAAGTGCTCGAACTGGAAGCGGAACGATCCGTCGGCACGCGCGAGCGCGTCGAGGACCTCGATCCCGGCCTGGATCACCTCCGGGCCGATGCCGTCGCCGCCCATGGCGGCGATCCTGTACGTCTTCACTTCGTTCTCCCTTCACCGGTGTTCTCCCTCCCCAGGGGGAGGCAGGAGTTCTTCTTCGAGCTCTCTCTACCTCGTTCTCTTCCCGCGCAGGAATTCGAAATCGACGCCCTTGTCCGCCTGCGTCACGGTCTCGAGGAAGAGCTTGAGATAGCCGCGCTCGGCCTTCGGCTCCTTCACGGGTTGCGCGGCGCGGCGCTTCGCCAGCTCCGCGTCGGAGACGAGCAGGGCGAGCTCGCGGCTCGCGACGTCGAGCCGGATGCGATCGCCCGTGCGCACCCACGCGAGCGGCCCGCCGGTCGCCGACTCGGGCGTGACGTGCAGCACGATCGTTCCCGCCGCGGTCCCGCTCATGCGCCCGTCGGAGATGCGCACCATGTCCTTCACGCCGGCGCGCGCGAGCTTCTTGGGGATCGGCAGGTAGCCGGCCTCCGGCATGCCGGGCGCGCCCTTGGGGCCGATGTTCTTGAGCACGAGGATGTCGTCGGCCTTCACGTCGAGATCGTCCGCGTCGACGCGCCGCGCGAGATCCTCCGCGTTCTCGAACACGACCGCGCGGCCCTCGTGCTTCATGAGCTTCGGGTCCGCCGCCGACTGCTTGATGATCGCCCCGCCCGGCGCGAGGTTGCCGCGCAGCACCGCGATGCCCCCCTGGGGATAGAGCGGATCGGCGAACGGGCGCACCACGTCCTGCGCGAAGCCGGGACCCGCGGCCTCGATCTCCTCGCCGAGCGTGCGGCCGGTGACCGTGAGCGCATCGAGGTGGAGCAGGGGCTTCAGCTCGCGCAGCACGGTGGCCATGCCGCCCGCGCGATGCAGGTCCTCCATGTAGTGCTTGCCCGAGGGCTTGAGGTCCACGAGCACCGGCGTCTTGCGGCCGAGCTCGTCGATGCGCTCGAGCGAGATGTCGATCCCGAGGCGCCCGGCGATCGCGGTGAGGTGGATCACGCCGTTCGTGGATCCGCCGATCGCGAGCAGCACCGTGAGCGCGTTCTCGAACGCCTCGCGCGTGAGGATGCGATCGGGCGTGAGCTTCTTCTTCGCGATCTCGACCGCGACGGTGCCGGTGCGCTCGGCTACGCGGATGCGATCGGCCGTCACCGCAGGCGGCGAGGCGCAGCCCGGCACCGTGATGCCGAGCGATTCGGCCACGCAAGCCATCGTGCTCGCCGTGCCCATCACCGAGCACGTGCCGACGCTCGCCACGAGCTGGTTGTTCACGTCCGAGATCTCGTCCGCGTCGATCTCCTCGGCGCGGTAGCGTCCCCAGTAGCGGCGGCAATCGGTGCACGCGCCCACGCGCTCGAAACGGTGCGAGCCGGTGAGCATCGAGCCGGTCACGAGCTGCACGCACGGCACGCCGGCCGAGGCCGCGCCCATCAATTGCGCGGGCACGGTCTTGTCGCAGCCGCCGATCAGCACCACCGCGTCCATCGGTTGCGCGCGGATCATCTCCTCGGTGTCCATCGACATGAGGTTGCGCAGGTACATCGACGTCGGGTGCGCGAAGCTCTCGTGGATCGAGATGGTCGGGAAGTCGACCGGCAAGCCGCCCGCGAGCATGATGCCGCGCTTCACCGCCTCCACGAGCTGCGGCGCGTTGCCATGGCACGGGTTGTAGGAGCTGCCGGTGTCGGCGATCCCGATGACGGGACGGGTGAGCGCGTCGTCGGTGTAGCCGGCGCCCTTGATGAAGGCCTTGCGCAGGAACAGGGAGAAACCGCGATCGCCGTAGCTCGTGAGGCCCTTCTCGAGGCCGCGATCCTTGTCTTCGCTCATCGAAGCCGGCCACCGCTCCATCGCGGCGGCGTCATTCCATTAAGATGAAGCCGTCATCATACAAAAATCGGCCGCGAGCCCCATGAGCGCACCCTCGACCCCGGTTCCCGCGACCCTCATTCCCGGCGACGGCATCGGCCCCGAGGTCACCGATGCCACCCTCGAGGTGCTCGACGCCGTCGGCGCGCCGTTCCGCTGGGAGACGCACAACGCCGGAATGGCAGGCGTGGCCGAGTGCGGCGACCCGCTGCCCCCCGAGACGCTGGACAGCATCCGCAAGACGCGCCTCGCGCTCAAGGGACCGCTCACCACGCCGGTCGGCGGCGGCTTCCGCTCGTCGAACGTGCGGCTGCGCGAGGAGTTCCAGCTCTACGCCAACCTGCGGCCCGCGCGCACGCTCGTGCCCGGCGGGCGCTTCGAGGACATCGACCTCGTCCTCATTCGCGAGAACCTCGAGGGCCTCTACGTGGGCTTCGAGCATTACGTGCCCGTGGCGGACGATCCGCGCGCGGTGGCGGTCGGCTCGGGCGTGAACACGCGCGCCGGATCGCGCCGCATCGCCGAGTTCGCGTTCGACTACGCGGAGAAGAACGGCCGGCGCAAGGTCACGATCGTGCACAAGGCGAACGTGCTCAAGGCTCTCACGGGCCTGTTCCTCGAGGCCGCGCGCGACGTCGCCAAGCGCTACGCGGGGCGCATCGAAGCCGACGAGCGCATCGTCGACGCGTGCGCGATGCAGCTCGTGATGAACCCGTGGCAGTTCGACGTGATCGTGACCACGAACCTCTTCGGCGACATCCTCTCCGACGAGATCGCCGGCTTGGTGGGCGGCCTCGGCATGGCGCCCGCCGCGAACATCGGCGTCGACGCCGCGATCTTCGAGGCGGTGCACGGCTCGGCGCCGGACATCGCGGGCAAGGGACTCGCGAACCCGCTCGCGCTCATGCTCACCAGCGCGATGATGCTCGACCACGTGGGCGAGCGCGATCGCGCGCTGCGGCTGCGGCGCGCCATCGACCAGGTGCTGCGCGAGGACAACGTGCGCACCGGGGACCTCGGCGGCAAGGCGGGCACGAAGGAATTCACCCAGGCGATCGTCGCGCGGCTGCGCGGCTGAAGGGTCTCCCATGCGAAGCAAGCTGTTCGTCCCGGCCTCGCGGCCGGAGCTGTTCGCCAAGGCCATGGCGGGCGAGGCCGACGCGATCTCGTTCGACCTCGAGGATGCGGTGGACGAGGCGATGAAGGACGAGGCGCGCGCGGAGCTCGCGAAGTTCCTCGACGGCCTCGAGCCCGGCCACGGCAAGACGATCATCGTGCGCGTGAACGGGCTCATGACGCCGCATTTCGCCGCGGACCTGCGCGCCGTTGTGCGCCCCGAGGTCGACATGGTGAACCTGCCGAAGGGCGAGTCGGCCGACGACGTGAAGGCGTGCGCCTCGGCCATCGCGCGGCTCGAGCGCCAAACCGGCGCTTCGCCCATGGGCATCCTCGTGAACATCGAGACGCCGAAGGCGTTGCGACTCGCCGCGGAGATGGCCGGGGCGAGCGCGCGCGTCGCGGGGCTGCAGGCCGGCTGGGGCGACCTCATCGAGCCGCTCGACATCGATCGCTACAATCCCGCGGTCATCGAGACGCTCCTGCTGCAGATCCGCATGGCCGCGGGCGAGGCGAACGTGTTCGCGTACGACGCCGCGTATGCGAACATCCGCGATCCGGACGGCTACCAGCGCGAGGCGCAGATCGCGCGCCGGCTCGGCTACCTCGGCAAGAGCTGCATCCATCCGTCGCAGGTCCCGCTCGCCAACGCCGTGTTCCGGCCGACCGACGACGAGATCGCGCACGCGCTCAAGGTGGTGGAGGCCGCGCAGGTGGCGAAGGAGAAGGGTGTGGGCGCCTTCACGGTGAACGGGAAGATGGTCGATGCGCCGTTCGTGCGGCGGGCGGAGAACGTGCTCGCGCTCGCACGCCGCCTCGGCCTCATCGCGAGCGACGAACGCAGGGTTCAATGAAGGGGAGACGGGTTTGCCGGAGCTGAAGAAGAGGGACTACGCGGGAGGCGGCCGCGGGCCGCTGCACGGCGTGCGCGTGCTCGACCTGTCGCGCCTGGTCGCCGGCAACACGCTCACGTGGGTGCTCGGCGATTTCGGCGCCGAGGTGGTGAAGATCGAGTCCGGCGACGGCGACACGCTGCGCGCGTGGAACACGAAGGGGGTGCCGACCAACTGGAAGCTCTACGCGCGCAACAAGAAGAGCGTGGCCCTCGAGCTGCGCGACCCGAAGGCGCGCGAGCTGCTGCTCGCGATGGTCGAGCGTGCCGACGTCTTCGTCGAGAGCTTCCGGCCCGACACGCTCGAGGCGATGGGGCTCGGGCCCGACGTGCTGCTCGCGCGCAATCCGAAGCTCGTCGTGGTGCGCATCTCCGGCTGGGGACAGACCGGGCCGTACCGGCGCCGCCCGGGCTTCGGCACGATCGTGGAAGGCATCTCGGGCTTCGCGTCGTTCAACGGCTTCCCCGACCGCGAGCCGGTGCTGCCGCCGATGTACATGGCCGATTCGTTCGCGGGGCTCTACGGCGCGAGCGGCGTGCTCATCGCGCTGCGCGAGATCGAGGTGAACGGCGGCACGGGCCAGGTGATCGACGTCCCGTTGCTCGACCCGGTGTTCGCGGTGCTCGGGCCGCAGGCGGCGAACTACCGTATCACCGGCGAGGTGAAGCCGCGCACCGGGAGCCGCTCGACCAACTCCGGCCCGCGCAACGTCTACAAGACGAAGGATGGCCGCTACGTCGCGCTCTCCGCGTCGATCCAGAAGATGGCCGAGCGGGTGTTCCGCGCGATCGGGCGTCCGGAGCTGATCGACGACCCGCGCTATCGGACCAACGCCGGGCGCGTGAAGCACCACGAGGAGCTCGACGCGATCATCGGCGAGTTCATCGCGCAGAAGACCCAGGCCGAGAACGTGGAGTACTTCGAGGAGGCCGAGGTCACCATCGGGCCGATCTACGACATCTCGCAGGTGCTCGAGGACCCGCACTTCATCGAGCGCGAGATCGTCGCCGATTATCCCGACCCGGACATGGGCCGGTTCCCCATGCACCACGTGGTGCCGCGGCTGTCGGGCACGCCGGGGTCGATCCGCACGCCCGCGCCGAAGCTCGGGCAGCACAACCGCGAGCTGCTGCGCGAGGTGGGTGTCGACGAGAAGCAGTACGCCGAGCTGCTGTCGGGCGGCATCGTCTACGAGGAAAAGTGAGATCGTTTCCCTCCCCCTTGGGGCAGGGCCGGGGAGGGGGTCGGTGATTCCCAATTCTTCCGGAACCGCCTCGCCACGCCTCGAAGCGCCGCCGCGCGCGTGCGACAGCCACATCCACATCTACGATCCGCGCTTCCCGATGCCGTGGGCGGATCGGCGCGCGGTCGCGAACGCGAGCGTCGCGGACTACCGGCGCCTGCAGGCGCGCATCGGCACCTCGCGCGTGGTCGTCGTGCAACCGGCCGCGTATGGCACCGACAATCGCGTGACGCTCGACGCGATCGCCCAGCTCGGCATCGACCGGGCGCGCGGCGTGGCGGTCGTGCATCCCGACGTGACCGATGCGCAGCTGCGCACGATGCACGAGGGCGGCATCCGCGGCCTGCGCTTCACGCAGCACGATCCCAGGACCGCCGTGACGACTCCCGGGATGATCGAGCCGCTCGCCGTGCGCGTGCACGCGCTCGGCTGGCACGTGCAGCTCCACATGCTCGGCGATCGCATCGTCGAGCTCGCCTCGATCATCGAGCGCCTGCCGGGCACGATCGTGTTCGACCACCTGCTGCGATTGCCTGCGCCCGCGGACCCCGGCCATCCCGCGCTCGCCCTGGTGAAGCGGCTCCTCGATCGCGGCCGCACGTGGGTCAAGCTCTCCGGCGCGTACCTGAACACGCGCGCAGGACGCGGCGACTACGCCGACGCTTCCGCGATCGCGAAGACCCTGGTCGAGCACGCGCCCGAGCGCATGCTGTGGGGCAGCGACTGGCCGCACCCGACGGAGCGCGATGCGAAGCCGGACGACGCGGTGCTGTTCGACCTGCTTGCCGAGTGGGCGCCGCAGGAAGCGACGCGCCATCGCATCCTCGTCGACAACCCGGCGCGACTCTACGGCTTCTGATCGCGCGCCCCGGCGCCGTCCTACAACCGAAAGCGCGCTTGGCGTAGCGGTAGCCGAGGCGGCGCCATTGTCGAATGCAGACAGTCATCGCGACAAGGAGGCCTCATGTCTCTCGGACTGATTCTGCTCATCGTGCTGATCCTGCTGCTCCTGGGTTCCGTGCCCGCGTGGCCCTACAGCCGCGGCTGGGGTTACGGGCCGAGCGGCGGCCTTGGCCTGGTGCTCGTGATCGTGATCGTGCTGGTCCTCATGGGCCACATCTAGCGACGCGAGCCGAAGGCGCGAGGGACGGCGCGCGCCGTCCCTTTTTTCATGCGCGCTTGCGCCCGGAGCGTCCGAAGAGAAAGCCGGCGACGAGGCCCGCGGCGAGCGCGCCGGCGGCGAAGCCCCACTGCCGGAGGGTGCCGGGCGCCTCGATGAGCGGCTTCACGCGCGGGCTCACGGCGAAGGCCACCGGGTCGACGTCGTCCGGCAGGACGCTCACTTCCTCCGCCTTGCCCGTCTTGGCATCGATGCGGATGAGCCGCGACTTCGCCGGCGTGCCGAGGTTCGAGTTGACCGCGTAGAGCTCGCCCGACGACGAGAAGGCCATCGAGTTGATGGAGCTCACGAACGGCGCGCCGGTGATCGCCGGTCCCGTCGTGAGCGTCTTCGCCGTCGGGTTGTACACGTCGAGCGATCCGGCCGACGAGTTGGCGGAGATGTACACCTCGCCCTCGTGGTCGACGGCGACGCCGCCGCCGAGCGTTTGCGGATACGCGGGGAAGGAATCGATCGGCGTGGCCGCGCCGGTGCCCACGTCGATGGTGCCCAGCTTGTTCAGCTCGTTCAGCCAGACGTAGAGCGTGCCCTTGCGATCGAAGCGGATCTCCGAGGCCGATTGGCCGAGGCTGCCGACGAGCGTGGCGTTGCCGGTTTCCGGATCGATCGTCACGAGCGACTTGGGCAGCGTTGCGGAGAGGCTCGCCGTGATGCCGTAGAGCACGCCGGTGCGGGGATGCACCGACAGCCCGGTCAGGCCGATCGGCACGGCGCCGCCGATGCGCAACGGGGCGACGAGCCGCGCCACCCCTTTGCCGAGGTCGACGGTATAGAGGCTGCCGCCCGTCGAAGCGCTATCCGTCCCGCGATCCCGCAGGGTCGCGATGTAAATGGTCTCCGCCCGGACGGCCCCGAAGGACAGGGCGAGAAGCAGGACCGCGGTGCAGAGCAGTCGGGGCAATCGCATCACGGCGGAAACACTACCCAAGACCCGGCGCGGCTGCAAACATTTCCGGCCGAGCGATCTTCTCTCCGACCTAAGAACCGCATTGCATCGCATGCGGGTTATATCGGCGCGCCCCTTGCGCCGCGTCAACGGGCCTCCAGTTTCGGCGCCGCCCGCCGCGCGATCCCCGCCTAGAATGCCCTTCACTCCAGGGAGGGAGGACCCATGCGCCATCGTCTCGTCGCCGCTGCTTTCGCCGCCGCCGCGGCCGTGCTTTCCGCGCCGGCCCTGTCGTGGGAGCCCACCAAGCCGATCGAGATCGTCGTCGCCGCCGGACCGGGCGGCGCCTCCGACCAGATGGCGCGCATGATGCAGGCCGCGATCCAGAAGAACCACCTGGTGAAGGCGCCGATCGTCGTCTCGCTCAAGGGCGGCGCCTCGGGTGCGGAAGCGCTCATGTACATGAAGAGCAACGCGGGCGACCCGTACCACGTGATGATCGGCTACTCGCTCATCTACATGCTGCCGCTGTCGGCGAAGATCCCGTTCAACTGGCGCGAGCTCACGCCCGTCGCGGTGATCGCGCTCGACGAGTTCGTGCTCTGGACGAACAACCAGACGCCGGCGAAGACCACGCAGGAATACCTCGCGCTCGCGCGCAAGGCGAGCCCGGTGCTCAAGATGGGCGGCACGGGCTCCAAGCGCGAGGATCACGTGCTCACCGTGTTCATCGAGAAGAAGACGGGCGCCAAGTTCTCGTACCTGCCGTACAAGTCCGGCGGCGAGGCGGCCACGCAGCTCGTCGGCGACCACATCCAGTCGAACGTGAACAACCCGTCCGAAAATCTCGAGGTGTGGCGCGCCGGCCAGGTGAAGGCGCTGTGCCTCTTCGCGAAGGAGCGCATCGCGTACAAGGCGAAGGTCACCGACGCGATGGGATGGAGCGACATCCCGACGTGCAAGGAAGAGGGCCTCGACGTGCAGTACCAGATGCTGCGCGGCATGTTCCTGCCGGGCAAGGTCGCGCCCGAGGTCACCGCGTTCTACGTGGATCTCTTCAAGAAGGTCACGCAGACCGCCGAATACAAGGACTACATGGAGAAGCAGGCGCTGAAGAGCGTTTGGTACGCGGGTCCCGACATGGTCCGGTTCCTCGAGGAGGACGAGGCGCTGAACAAGGGGCTCATGACCGAAGCCGGGTTCGTGGCCAAGTGACCGAGCTCGGCGCGGAGATCGTCGTCGGGGACGCGTCCGGGGCCGAGGACGCCTCTCCCGGCGTCGCCGGGCGGCGCACCGTCGAGACGATCGCCCTCGCGGTGATCCTCGCCTTCGCGCTGCTCATGGCCTGGGACAACTGGCGCACGGGCATCGGCTGGGAGGAAACCGGCCCGCAGCCCGGCTACTTCCCGTTCTACATGGCGCTGATCCTCGCGGGCGCGTGCGCGTTCGGCATCGGCAACGAGCTGCGCAAGCGCGACCAGCCGAGCGAGCCCTTCGTGCGCCGCAACGCGTTCAAGCGCGTGCTGCAGGTCTTCATGCCGACTCTGCTCTTCGTGCCCGTCACGCAGGTGCTCGGCCTCTACGTGGCGAGCTTCCTCCTCGTGACCGGCTTCATGATGTGGCTCGGGCGCATCAAGGCGTGGAAGGCGGTCGTCACCGGCTACCTCTTCTCCGCGGCGATGTTCGTCATGTTCGAGGTCGCCTTCGACGTGATCATGCCGAAGGGCCCGCTCGAGCGGCTCTTCGGCTACTAGGGCCCCATGGAAGCGTTCGGCCTGCTGCTCCTCGGCTTCAAGGTGCTGCTCACCTGGAAGATCCTGCTGCTGATGCTGCTCGGCCTGAGCGTCGGCGTGTTCGTCGGCGTGCTGCCGGGGCTCGGCGGGCCGAACGGCGTGGCGATCTTGCTGCCGCTCACGTTCTCGATGGATCCGACCTCGGCGATCGTCATGCTCTCGTGCATCTACTGGGGCGCGCTCTTCGGCGGGGCGATCACCTCCATCCTCTTCAACATCCCGGGAGAGGCGTGGTCGGTCGCGACGACGTTCGACGGCTATCCCATGGCGCAGAAGGGCCAGGCGGCCGAGGCGCTCACCGCCGCCTTCACCTCGTCCTTCATCGGCTCGCTGGTGGCGGTGCTGCTGATCACGTTCCTCGCGCCCAGCATCGCGAGCTTCGCCCTGCGTTTCGGGCCGCCCGAGTTCTTCTCGGTCTACTTCCTCACGTTCTGCTCGTTCGTCGGGCTCGGGCGCGAGGAGAAGCACAAGGTGATCATCTCGATGGCGCTCGGCCTGCTGCTCGCGGGCATCGGCATGGACACGGTCTCCGGGCAGCTGCGGATGACGTTCGGCAGCGGCGAGCTCATGCGCGGCGTGAACTTCCTCGTGGCGGTGATCGGCCTGTTCGGCATCAGCGAGATCCTGCTCACCATGGAGGAGTGCCTGTCGCTGCGCGGCCACGCGGCGAAGATCGGGCTGCGCACGGTGTTCAAGGTGTGGATGGACCTGCCGCGCTACTGGGTCACGTTGCTGCGCTCGTCGGCGATCGGCTGCTGGCTCGGCATCACGCCCGGCGGCGCGATCGCCGCGTCCTTCATGGGCTACAACCTCGCCAAGCGCTTCGCGAAGGACAAGGAATCGTTCGGCAAGGGACGCATCGAGGGCGTCTTCGCGCCCGAGACCGCGGCGCACGCGTCGGGTACTTCCGCGCTGCTGCCCATGCTCGCGCTCGGCATTCCCGGCTCGGGCACCGCCGCGATCCTGCTGGGC
>CAYOGL010000036.1:0-43030 GCA_964403515.1 uncultured Burkholderiales bacterium
GAGGTAGCTCACGTACGCGCCCGCGTCGGCTATGATGAGCGTGCGCTCTAACTGGCCGGTGTCCTTCGCGTTGATGCGGAAATAGGTCGAGAGCTCCATCGGGCAGCGCACGCCCGGCGGGATGTAGCAGAAGGATCCGTCGCTGAAGACGGCCGCGTTCAGCGCCGCGAAGAAGTTGTCGGTGTACGGGACGACGGAGCCGAGGTACTTGCGCACCAGCTCGGGGTGCTTCTGCACCGCGTCCGAGAACGAGCCGAAGACGATGCCCATCTCCGCGAGCTTCGCCTGGAACGTGGTGCCGACCGACACGCTGTCGAACACCGCATCGACCGCCACGCCCGCGAGGCGCTCGCGCTCGTGCAGCGGCACGCCGAGCTTCTCGTACGTGCGCAGCAGCTCGGGGTCGACCTCGTCGAGGCTCTTCGGCGCGTCCTTGCGCGATTTGGGCGCCGCGTAATAGATGATGTCCTGGTAGTCGATCGCCGGATAGCGCACGTGCGCCCAGTGCGGCTCGGCCATCTTCTGCCAGTGGCGGAAGGCGGCGAGGCGCCACTCGAGCATGAACCCAGGCTCGTTCTTCTTGGCCGAGATCAGGCGGATCACGTCCTCGTTCAGCCCGCGCGGCACGGTCTCGGCCTCGATCGGCGTGACGAAGCCGTGGGCATACTTCCGGCCGATAAGCTCGTCGAGGCGGGTGGCGGGTTGGCTCATCTCGTGGGGTTCCTCTTCAGGTGGCGGTCGCGCGGCTGCCGCGCCGGCCGATCTCGGCGACCTTCACGGTGCCGTGCGCCGGCTGCGTCATCTGCTCGAGCGTGATGCCCTGCAGCACCTCGAGCACGACGTCGTTCACGCGTTTCCAGTTGGCGCGCACGGTGCAGCGCGCTTCCTGCGAGCACAGGCCCGGGGTGCTGCTGCATTCGGTCATGCCGATCGGGCCTTCCATCGCGCGGATGATGCGCGCCATGCTGATCTGCGAGGGCGGCTGCGGCAGGCGGTAGCCGCCGCGCGCGCCGCGGCTCGACACGACCAGGCCTTCCCGCGCGAGCATCTTCAGGATCTTGCTCACCGTCGGGGCGGCGATGCCCAGGCGCAGGGCGAGCTCCGCCGCGCTGTGCACGTCGTCGGGCGCGCGCGCCATCGACGTCATCACGACGGTGCCGTAGTCGGCCAGCTTGCTCATCCGTAGCATCGGTTTCTCCCGCCGACCCAATTAGGACTATTCTAGTCCTGTTTGGTTGCCGTGGCAATGCGTTCGGGCGGGAAAGACTCGCGCGTGCATGACGTGGCGCAAGCGCTCGAAGCCCGGGGCGTGACGGCGGGGCGGGATTGAGCGATGATCGGCGCGTTCGGATCGAAGCCGGAGAAGACATGGCCACCGCAACCGTGTGGGAAGGCATGAAGCTCGCCACCGCCTGGCTGCTCTCGCTGCTGCTTCCGGCCGGCCCGCCCTTCGGCCTGCGTGCAGAGGACGCGGAGGTGTGGTCGAATATGCTCGATCGCCTCTGATCGACGACCGCTCGAACGAAAAGCCCGCGCCCGCGGGCTTTTCGTTTGCGTACCGCCCGATGCCCTTGCTGAATCCCGACCGGCTGCGCGCGTTCGCCGCCGCGGTCTACCGCCACGCCGGCGTTCCCGCCGAGGACGCGGGCCTGCTCGCCGATTGCCTCGTGCAGGCCGATCTGTGGGGCCACCAGTCGCACGGCGTGTTGCGGCTCGACTGGTACCGCGCACGCCTGCGAAAGGGGACGATGCGCGCGGCCACGGCACCGGAGCTCGTGGTCGACGCGGGCGCGGTCGCCGTCGTCGACGGCCACGACGGTGTCGGACAGGCGCTCGCGCTGCGCGCCATGGGCGAGGCGATCGCACGGGCCCGCGCCCACGGCGTCGGCGTGGCGGGCGTGCGCAACTCGAACCACTTCGGCACCGCGATGTACTTCACGCGCATCGCGGCGCAACAAGGCTGCATCGGATTTCTCTCGACCAATGCGAGCCCGGCGATGCCGCCGTGGGGCGGGCGTGCGAAGGCGCTCGGCAACAACCCGTGGTCGATCGCGGCGCCCGCGGGCGAGCGTGCGCCGATGGTCCTCGACATCGCGAACACCGCCGTGGCGCGCGGCAAGGTCTATCTCGCGCGCCAGCGCGGCGAGCCGATTCCGGCCGGCTGGGCGCTCGACGCCATGGGCCGGCCCACCACCGATGCGGCCGCCGCGATCGCCGGCATCATCCTGCCCATGGCCGGGCACAAGGGGTATGGCGTGAGCCTCATGATGGACGTGCTCTCGGGCGTGCTGACCGGCAGCGCCTTCGCGCGCGAGGTGCACGGGCCCTACCAGGCCGAGCACCGCAGCGGCTGCGGCCACCTCGCGCTCGCCCTCGACATCGCGCGCTTCCAGCCGCTCGCGCAGTTCGAGGCACGCATGGAGGCGCTCATCGCGCAGATGAAGTCGGTGCCGCGCGCGGACGGCGTCGACGAGATCTTCTATCCCGGCGAGATCGAGGCGCGCAACGACGAACGCCAGCGGCGCGACGGCCTCGAGCTGCCCGCGGCCACGCTCGCGGATCTCGAGCGCGTGGCCAACGAGACCGGCATCCCATTCGACGCGGAGGAGACGACACGATGAGCATGCGGCGCAACGAGTTCGGCCAACCGGTCGGTGAGGCGCTTCCCGCCTGGAGCGCGCGCGCCGCGCCCCCACGCAGCGCGATCGCCGGGCGCACCTGCCGCATCGAGCCGCTCGAGGTGCGCCATGCCGACGCGCTCTTCGAGGCCTACGCCGCCGCGCGCGACCCGCGCGACTTCACCTATCTTTCGGTCGATCCGTTCGCGAGCCGGGAAGCGTGCCGCGCGTGGGTGGAGAAATCGGCGCGCAGCGAGGATCCGCTCTTCCACGCCGTGGTCGAGCCTGCGAGCGGCGCTGCGATCGGTGTGGCGGCGTTCCTGCGCATCGACCGCGCGAACGGCGTGATCGAGATCGGCCACCTCAACTTCTCGCCGCGACTGCAACGCACGACCGCCGCGACCGAGGCGATCTTCCTGCTGCTGCACCGCGCGTTCGACGAGCTCGGCTACCGGCGCTGCGAGTGGAAGTGCGACACGCTGAACGCGCCCTCGCGCGCGGCGGCCGAGCGCTTCGGCTTCCGTTTCGAGGGCGTCTTCCACCAGGCCATCGTCTACAAGGGCCGCAATCGCGACACCGCGTGGTACGCGATCGTCGACGGCGAGTGGCCCGCGCTGCGCGCCGCGTTCGAGCGCTGGCTCGCACCGGCGAACTTCGATGCGGCGGGCGCGCAGCGCGAGCGTCTCGCCGATCTCATCGACCGCGAGCGCGCCGGCTGAGCGCCGCGATCACTTGCCGTGGTCGCCGCCGGCGTCGAAGCGCCGCACGATCGTGCTCGCGACGCGGTCGTCGGGACCGAAGGTCACCGAGAAGTCGGCCGGATAGCCCCACGTGTCGAAGTAGCGGTAGTCCCACCCGTACGAGTGCGTCATCGGGAAGGGCATCTGCTGGTCGGGCGGGCCGGCGAGGCGCACGACGTCCTCGCGCGTCATGCCGCGCTGGATCTGGCTGAACAGGGCGTCGCTGCGGGCCGGCCCTTGCGGGGCGAGGAGCGATGGGCCGCTAGCGCAGCCGGCGAGGGCGAGGCCGGCGGCGGCGAGCACGCGGGCGAGCGGGGCTCGGAACATGCGGGTCTCCTGAATGGGGGGCGCTGCGGTGGAGCGATGCATCCGTTCCACGATGGACTCGCCCGGCCACGCGCTGTTCCCCGCAGGCCGTTCAAGTATCATGCCGCGCATCCATCAGGAGGAGAACAGTGGCCACGCCCTCGCCATTCCCGAAGTTCGATGTCGGGCTGAAGATCGCGGAGGTGACGGCGATCCCCGCGTCCTTTCCGATCCCGCCCGAAGCCAACGTGCGCCTCGGCATCGGCCGCGCGGTGAAGCGCGATGCGGTGCTCGTGAAGGTGCGCACCGAGTCCGGACTCGTCGGCTGGGGCGAATCGCACGCCGGCCGCGCGCCCGGCGCGGTCGCGGCGCTGGTGAACACGACGCTGCGCACGCTCGTGCTCGGCATGGACGCGACCGACGTCGTCGGCGTCTGGAACCGCATCTACACGCGCCAGCTCGCGAGCCATGGCATGGGCGCGGGCACCTCGCTCGCGATGAGCGGCCTCGACATGGCGTTGTGGGACATCCGGGGCAAGGCCGCGGGCTGGCCGCTCTACAAGCTGCTCGGCGGAGGGCAGCGCCCGATTCCCGCGTATGCGGGAGGCGTGTCGCTCGGCTTCCAGGACCCGAAGGATCTCGTGGCCGAGGCGAAGGTGCACGTGGAAGCCGGCTACAAGGCGATCAAGCTGCGCCTCGGCGACACGGTGAACGAGGACATCCGCCGCGTCGAGGCAGTGCGCGACGCGTTCGGCCCGGACATCGAGATCCTCACCG
Source organism: uncultured Burkholderiales bacterium (assembly GCA_964403515.1). Classification (GTDB taxonomy): domain Bacteria; phylum Pseudomonadota; class Gammaproteobacteria; order Burkholderiales; family Usitatibacteraceae; genus Usitatibacter. The sequence goes on from CAYOGL010000036.1 coordinate 4,442, forward strand.
ATGCGAACATCGGCTACACGCTCGAGGACGCGCGGCGCGTGCTGCCCGTGCTCGAGGATCTCGGCGTGCGCTGGCTGGAGGAGCCGTTCCCCGCTCACGACTACCGCAGCTATGCCACCGCGCGCGGCTACTCGACCGTGCCGCTCGCCGCCGGCGAGAACCATTTCACGCGCTTCGAGTTCGCGCGCCTCATCGAGGAGGAAAGCGTGGAAGTGCTGCAACCGGACCTGTCGAAGAGCGGCGGCATCACCGAGTGCCTGCGCATCGCCGCGATGGCCTCGGCCGGGAAGCTGCAGATCCATCCGCACACCTCGGTCACCGGCCTGAACATGGCCGCCTCCATCCACTTCCTCGCCGCGATCGACAACGGCGGCTACTTCGAGGCCGACGTCTCGCGCAACAACGTGTTCCGCGACCGGCTCACGACCAAGGCGTACGAGCTCGGCAAGGACGGCACCGTGCGCCCGCTCGACGCGCCGGGCATCGGCATCGAGGTGGACGAGCAATTCCTCGCCGCGCATCCCGTGATCGAGGGGCCCGGATACATATGAAGAAGAAGCTCCTGCTGCTGCTCCTCGCGCTCAGCGCCGGCATCGCCCACGCGCAGACGGCGGGTGTGGCCTATCCCGTCCGGCCGATCAGGATCGTGGTGCCGTATCCGCCGGGCGGCTTCAACGACACGCTCGGGCGCACGCTCGCCGCGAAGTTCACCGAGGCGTGGGGCCAGCCGTCGTTCGTCGAGAACAAGCCCGGCGGCAACACGCTGATCGGCTGCGACTACGTGGCGAAGTCGGCGCCCGACGGCTACACGCTGCTCGTGGTCGCGTTCCCGTTCGCGGTCACGCCGAGCCTCTTCAAGCACATGCCGTACGACACGCTGAAGGATTTCGCGCCGATCATCCTCGCGGCGTCGTCGCCCAACTTGCTCGTGGTGAACCCGCAGGTGCCCGTGAAGAGCGTGGCCGATCTGGTCGCGCTCGCGAAATCGAAGCCCGACGGCCTGAGCTACGCCTCCACCGGCAACGGCTCCTCGAACCACATCTCGATGGAGTTGTTCAAGAGCCTCGCCGGCGTGCAGATCCTGCACGTGCCGTACAAGGGCAGCGCGCCCGCGGTCACCGATCTTCTCGGCGGGCAGGTGCAGGTGATGTTCGACAACGCGCCCAACGTGTTGCCGCAGGTGAAGGCGGGAAGGTTGCGCGCGCTCGCGACGAGCGGGGCGAAGCGCACGCCGCTCGCGCCCGACCTGCCGACCGTGGCCGAATCGGGCGTGCCCGGCTACGAGCTCGAGGTGTGGTTCGGCCTGGTCGCGCCCGCCGGCACGCCGCGCGAGATCGTGGAGAAGCTGAACGCGGAGGTGACCACGATCCTCGCCATGCCCGACGTGCGCGAACGCTTCCTCGCCCAGGGCGTGGAACCCCTCGGCAGCACGCCCGCGCAATTCGCCGAGCACATCCGCGCGCAGATGGCGAAGTGGGGAAAGGTCGTGAGGGAGGCAGGCGTCAAGGCCGAATGACGGGCGCCGCGCAGCCCTCGAGCGTCTCGCGCACCTGCGCGTCGCTCGTCTGGTCGAAGTTCTCGTACCACAGGCCCACGGCCTCGAAGAGCACCGGCGAGTGCGCGCACACGACCTCGTCGACGTGGTGCTCGAGCTCCTCGCACGTCTCGCGCGCCCCGACCGGCACGGCCACCACGATGCGCGCCGGATCGAGCTTGCGCAGCGCCGCGATCGCCGCCCGCATCGTGGCACCGGTCGCGAGCCCGTCGTCGACGAGGATCACGGTCCGCCCCTTGACCGAGGGCGCGGGACGCTCGGCGCGGAACAATCGCTCGCGCCGCTCGAGCTCGCGCTGCTCCTCCTCGGCCACGGCGTCGATGACGCGCGGCTCGATGCCGAGCTGGCGCACGAGCTGCTCGTTCAGCACGCGCACGCCGCCGCTCGCGATGGCGCCCATGGCGAGCTCGGCATGGCCGGGCACGCCGAGCTTGCGCACCACGAAGACGTCGAGCGGCGCACCGAGCGCTTGCGCCACCTCGCACGCCACCGGCACGCCGCCGCGCGGAAGGCCGAGCACGAGGACGTCGTCGCGGCCCGCATACGCACGCAACGCATCGCCCAGCACCTGGCCCGCGTGCCGGCGATCGTGGAAGCGCGTCAGGCCGAGCATTCGCGGCGCGCCTGCGAGCGCGTCCACGCGTCGGCCTCGTCGAGGAGGTAGCGGCGGAACCAGTCGGTGGCGAGCCGCGCGACCTGGTCGAGCGCGCCCGGCTCCTCGAAGAGGTGTGTCGCTCCGGGCACGAGGACCACGTCCTTCTCCGCGGTGAGCGCGGAGAGCGCCTGCTGGTTGAGCACGATCACCTCGGTGTCGCGATCACCGACGATCAGCAGCGTGGGCGATACGACCAGCGGCAGCGCGCTGCCCGCGAGATCGGGCCGTCCCCCGCGCGACACTACCGCGCTCACGCGCTCGCCCAGGCGCGAGGCGGCGATGAGCGCGGCCGCCGCACCCGTGCTCGCGCCGAAGTAGCCGATCGCCACGCCCTTGCGGTCGACGTGCTGCGCGACCGCCCACTCGGTCGCGGCCTCGAGGCGCCGCGCGAGCAGCGGGACGTCGAAGCGCAGGCGCGCGCTCGCGCGGTCGATGGCGTCCTCCTCCGCGGTGAGCAGGTCGAAGAGCAACGTGCCGATGCCCGCCTTGCGGATCGCCGCGGCGACGCTGCGGTTGCGCGGGCTCTGGCGCGAGCTGCCGCTGCCGTGCGCGAAGATCACGAGCGCGCTGCGATCGCCCGCGGGCTCGAGCGTGCCCTGGAGCAGCACGCCGCCGGCCGGGATGTTCACGTCAGCGGCTTGCACGGGGCGCTCCATGAACGGCTCAATGGCGCAGGAAGGTCGAGGAGTCGGAAGCGCGCCGCGCGCCGGCGTCGCGCGGCGCCTGTCCGCTCTCGATCAGCTGCTTGAAGCGCAGGAGGTCGTCGTCCATCTCGCTCTTCGGGTCGCGGCCGAGCGCGCGCGCGACCGCATCGCCGATCTCGCCGCCGATCGGCATGTAGCAGATGGTCACGCGCACGCGCGTGCCTTCGCCCTCGGGACGGAACTGCACGCTGCCCGCGTTATCGACGCTCGACCCGGGCAACGAATGCCACGCCATCTCGCGGTTCTCGATCACGTGGTCGATGCGCGCGTCCCATTCCACCGGGACGTTCGCGGGGCCGTCGACCACCCAGTGGTGGCGGTCGTCGCCGAGCGGACGCACCTCGCGCACGTGCGACATCCACTGCGGGAAGCTCTCGACCTTCCAGCGGCCGAACACTTCCCCGACCGGCGCGTCGATGTAGATGCTCTTCTGCACCACGATGCCCTTGCCGGCCAAGCGCGGTCGCACGAGCGTCTTGAGCTCGCGGTTGGTCGCGGCGCGCGCCATGAGGCCGCTGCCGACCGTGCCGATCGCGATGCCGCGCAGCCCGCCGCGGATCCAGCCCGCGACGGTCAGGCCCGCTCCGATCGCTCCGGCGAGCGAACGCCACGCGGGCGACCAGTTGCTCTGCAGCAGCTCGAGGCGCGCGCCGTTGCGCGCCTGCCCGCCCTGGAGCGCCGAAATGCCCGCGGCCGTCGCATGCTTGTGGATGCGATTGTTCACGCCCTTCACGCCGGGCACCTTCTCGGCGCACGCGACGATGGTGGGCATCTCGGAGGCGAGCGCATCGCCGCGCAGGGTGATGCTGCCGTCCTTCGCCTCGACGTCGATCGCGCTCACATGCGAGGTGGCGCGCCCGAGCGCGGAGCGCACGCGCTCGACGAGCACGACGTCGTCGTCGCGGCGGGCGAGGCGCCGCAGCCAGCTCTTCGCCGTGGCCACCGTGCCCTGCGCGCGGTTCGCGGCATCGCGCACCACCACGTCCTTGCCTTCCTGCACTCGGCGCGCGGTGCGTGCGTACTGGTCGCGGATCGCCGCGCGCCGGCGCCGCCCGCTGTTCGGGTCGGCGAGGAACATCGCCAGCGCGCCGAGGCTCAATCCCCCGAGCAGGAACAAGCCGTTCGATCGGGAAGTGCGCTTCTCCTGGGCCATGGCTTCCTCCTGATTTGCGGTGGCAAATCGTGGGACCGCCGCGGCTCCACGGCGGTTCGGGAGGAGGCGCTAGTCAGGAAGGACCTGCCGAGCGGCGTTTGCGTCGCAGCACCATGCCGAGCGCGCCGAGGCCGGCGAGCATGAGCACGTAGGTCTGCGGCTCGGGCACCGGCGCGACCGTCGCGGGGGCGGACGACGGCGCGGACCAGGTCGCAGCGGGTGCCGCCGCGTTCGGATCGTTCGCCTTCGGGTCGTTCGTCGAGCGATTCACGACGACCGGCTTGCCCATGCCGCCCGCCGCGGCGAGCGCTCCGCCCGAGCCGGCCTGCGCGGCGTCGTCGCCGGCCGCCGAGCCGCTCGATGCGCTCGACCGCTTCGGCGCGGCGCTGGCTGCGCCATCGACTTGCGCGGGCGCGATGGCGCTACCGCCCGTCGCGGACTTCTGCAGGTCGAGGGATTCCCAGAGCGTTCCCTCGAAGTTCCACGTGCGCGCGGGCCCGGACGGGGCGGGCTCGGCGAGCGCGAACGCGGGGACGAGCGCACAGGCGAGGGCAGCGAGAGTTCGAGATGTGTTCATGGCGACCGTTTTCCCGGAAGAATTTCGTTCCAGTCAACCGGGCGCGCATGTCATGAAGGGGCACCGGGCCTTGCGCCGGAAGGATTGTTTCCGGCCTTTCGCGCGTCGCTCGGCGGCGACGCCTTCTTTCGGAGCATGCCTCCCGCCAGACATGAAAAAGGCCCGCAGCGCGGGCCTTCGTGGCGCCGTGCAGGCCGCGCGTCAATCGCGGCTCGAGCGGTCCTTCTTCTTGATGTCGTCGCGCGCGTCGCCCACGTTCTTCTGCACCTTGCCGACGGCTTCCTTGCCGAGGCCCTTGGCCTGCGTGCTCATGTCGCCGGTCGCCTTGCCGGCCTTCTCCTCGACCTTGCCCATCGCTTCCTTCATCCGGCCTTTCACCTGGTCGCGGTTCATCTGCGTCTCCTCGCGTGATTGAAGAGTGTCGAGGTACGACCCCCCCGGCCGAACCGGGTTCGTGGCCGTTCGCGCCAGTCCGAGTGGACCGGTCCTGGTCCGGCCGGACGAGGGACGGCGTCGAGGAAACATTTACAAGTCGCTGATTTCTATGGACTCTCGTTGCAGCTGTCATTTTGTAGCTACGGCAATGTGCGGTAAACTCGATGCCTCTGTAGGCGTTCTGGGAAGATCCTGTCGTGATGGCTCGAGCCCGATTGTCGTTGTTCTTCGCCCTGGCGGCGCTGTTCGTGCTGGCGCGCCCGGCCGCGGCGGACATCTATTCGTTCAAGGACGAGCGCGGCGTCGTCCACTTCACGAACATCAAGGGTCTCGACCCGCGCTACAAGCTGCTGCGCCGCGAGTACAACGGCGGCGGCCCGGTTCCCGGATCGGGCAGCGTGGCGCGCGTCGTGCTGCCGAGCCTCGCCGACATGCAGCGCTACGACGGCATCGTCGACATGGCCGCGCGCGCCTACGGCGTGGACAAGGCGCTCGTGCGCGCGGTGATCTCGGCCGAATCCGGCTACAACGCGCAGGCCGTGTCGCGCACCGGCGCCCAGGGCCTCATGCAATTGATGCCGCAGACCGCGAAGCGCTACGGCGTGCGCAACGTCTTCGATCCGGTGGAGAACATCCACGGCGGCGTGAAGTACCTCCACGACCTGCTCGTGATGTTCAAGGGCAACATCGAGCTCGCCGTGGCCGCGTACAACGCCGGCGAGAACGCGGTGATGCGCTACGGGCGCATCCCGCCCTACGCCGAGACGGTGAGCTACGTGCCGCGCGTGCTCGGCTTCTATCGCAGGTTCCAGCAGGGCTGAATCCGAAGCAACAAGAACAATTGGGCACAGGGCATCGGCCGCGAGGCCGGGCCCTGTGGCCGGTCCCGCGGGAATCGATCAGGCGGGGATGTCGGGCACCAGCTGCCGCTGCAGCATGAAGATCTGATCCTTGAGCATCAGCTTGCGCTTCTTCAGGCGCTTGAGCTGCAGCTCATCGTGGAGCGGGTTCTGCTCGAGCGCCTCGATGGCCCGGTCGAGGTCGCGGTGCTCCAGGTTCAGCTCGCTGATGCGCCGCTTGATTTCTTCGACGTTCGGCGGCATTGCGGTGCCCATCGGGGACGGTCTCCGGAAATTCGAAAACCATACTCCGGCCGGCCGGCCCTTGGCTAGTCCGGCCCCGGGCGCCCTTGCAGGAACGGCCGCCTTGGGATCAAATGGCGAGCCGGCCGCCCGCCTCTGGCGCGAGGCCGGCCCCGCGCTTCGGAGGCCCGACCCTTGAACTTCCGCCGCAGCGAGTTCGACGTCACGAACCGGATCAACACGACCGATCCGGTGTGCGTGAAGCTGGAAGTGGACCGACTGTTCCGCCATCTCTATCCCGGCGGACGCGCGCCCACGCTCGCGCGCGCCTTCGACGACATGGTGCGGCTCTACCGCGGCGAGTTTCCCGGCTACGGGAAATGCGACACCGGCTACCACGACCTGCAGCACGTGCTCGACGTCACGCTCGCCATGGCGCGGCTGCTCGACGGCTACCAGCGCTCGCGTGGCGACGGTCGCGCGATTCCCGAGCGGCTCTACGAGCTGGGCGTGATCTGCGCGCTCTTCCACGACATGGGCTACATCCGCAAGGTCGGGGACACACGCCACCGGCACGGCGCCGAGTACACGCGCATCCATGTCTCGCGCGGCGCGCGCTTCCTGCGCGAATACCTGCCCACGATCGGCATGGCGGAATACGCGGACATCGCCGGGCAGCTGGTGCACTTCACCGGCTACGAGCGGCCCGTCGCCTCGATCCGCGTGCCCGATCCGATCTTCAAGCTCGTGGGCAGCCTGCTCGGCTCGGCCGACATCATCGCGCAGATGTCGGATCGCTGTTACCTCGAGAAATGCCGCGACCGCCTGTACCCCGAGTTCGTCGCGGGCGGCATCGCGGTCAAGCAGACGGAGGCGGGCGAGGAGATCGTGTTCGCCTCGGCCGACGACCTGCTGCGCAAGACGCCCAACTTCTATCGCACCGCGAGCCATCGGCTGCAGGTCGACCTCGGCGGCGCCTACGATTTCGCGCGCGGCCATTTCGGCGGGCACAACCTCTACATGGACGCGCTGCAGCAGAACATCCGCTTCGTGGAGCGGCATGCCAGCGAGGCGGAGATCCTGCTGCGCCGGCAGCCGCCCATCACGTGCGAGGTGAGCTGATCAGTTCACCACCGCGCCGGTCTGCTTCACCACGGCGCCCCAGCGTTCGTACTCGCCCTGCAGGAGCTTCGCGAATTCGTCCGGCGTGCTGGTCGCGACGTCCACGCCCGCCTTGTGCATGAGGCCGCGTGCACCCGGGTCGGCGAGCGCCTTCACGACCGCGTCGTGCACCTTCTGCACCACCTCGCGCGGCGTGCCCTTGGGCGCGAGCAGGCCGAGCCAGATGGTGGCCTCGTAGCCCTTCACGCCCGCCTCGTCGAGGGTGGGTACGTCGGGCAGGTCCGGCGAGCGCTTGAGCGTCGTCACCGCGAGCGCGCGCAGCTTGCCGCTCGCGATGTTCGGCAGCGCGTTCGGCATGCCGACGAAGCTCACCTTCACGACGCCGGCGAGCACGTCGGCCATCGCCTGGTTGCTGCCGCGGTAGGGCACGTGGTTCAGCTTCGCGCCCGACATCGCGCAGAAGAGCGCGCCGACGAGGTGCTGGCTGCTGCCGTTGCCCGAGGATGCGTAATCGACCTGGTCGGGATGCGCCTTCGCGAGCGCGATGAGGTCGGCGACGCTCCCGACCGGCAGCGTCGAGTTCACCACGAGCACGTACGGACCCTCGGCGATCTTCATCACCGGCGTGAAGTCGGCGATCGCGTCGTACGGGATCTTCTTGTACAAGTGCGGGCTGATCACATGCGTGGTCGAGACCATCGCGAGGGTGTAGCCGTCGGGCGCCGCTTTCGCGACCGTGTCCGTGCCGATCGTCGAGCCGGCGCCGGGCTTGTTCTCGATGACGATCGGTTGCCCGAGCTGCGGCTGCAGCTCCTTCTGCAGGATGCGGGCGACGACGTCGGTGAAGCCGCCGGGCCCGAACGGCACCACGATGCGGATCGGATGCGTGGGATAGCCCTGCGCGCGGGCCACGGAGGCGAGCGCGGCCAGGGCGACGGTCGCCAGGAAGGTCCTCTTCCTCATCGTCGTGTCAGCCTCGGTAGACGGGGTCGGGTTGGGAGAAGAAGGCGTGCAGGATGTGGTAGACGATGCGGTAGTTCTTCTGCTGGAAGCTCGCGTGGGAGATGCCGGCCATGACCGCGAACTGCTTGTCCGCGTTGGGCAGGCGCTTGAAGAACTCGACCAGATCGTCGAAGCCCGCGATGCCGTCGTACTCGCCGCGCATCACGATGGTCGCCGCGCGGATCTTCGCGGGATCGACGAGCGGCAGCTTCGAGCACATGTCGACGTAGGTGCCGGTGGGCATCGAGTCGTCGAGGGAGAGGATCGCGTCGGCGAACGCGTCCACCGTCGCGTCGTCCGCCGTGCCGGGATGGTCGCGCGTGAAGATGCTGTGCACGAACGCGCGGTCGATCGGCCGGCGGTGCTGCGCGAGGAACTGCGCCAGCTTCTTCTTGCGTTCGGCGAGCGTGGGGCTGCCCTCGCCGGTCCACACGAACGCGTCGAGGGCGAGGCGCGCCACGCGCTCCGGATGGCGCTGCGCGAAGAGCGCGGCCTTCAGCGCGCCCGACGAGATGCCGTAGACCATGAGCGGCTTGCCGCCCGTCCTGCCGAGGATGTAGTCGCTCCCCGCCGCCAGGTCGTCGGCGCCGTTCGAGATGTCGTTGTTGATCGGGCGCGACTTGTCCGAGCGGCCGTAGCCCTCGTTGTCCATCGTCCACGTGTCGTAGCCGAGGCCCGCGAAATATTCCATCGCCGAGGAGTCGGCGCGGCCGGGCACGTGCAGGTCGAACGTCGGCTGCGAGGCCATCGACGAGCCGTGCACGAAGAGCAGCGTGCCGCGGCGCGGCGCGCCGTCGGCCGGCTTCTTGTTCCAGAGGAAGAGGCGTACGTCGCCCTTGCGCGTCCAGTGTTCGGTGCCACCCTTCCAGATGACGGTCGCTCCATCGGCCATGCGGTTTCTCCATGCGGGACGTCGTTCGGTGCTCGGTTGCCGAGCGAGCCAGTGTAAGCTAAGTTGCGCGCTTCCCTCTTGCCTGGCGGCCCATGACGAGACCCCATCCGCACGGTGTGGTGACCGGTCCCGACAACGTCACCGAGGTCGTTCTCCGGGCGATGGAGCGCACGCCCGACCCGCGCCTGCGCGAGGTGATGGCGAGCCTGGTGCGCCACCTGCACGAGTTCGTGCGCGAGGTAAGGCCGACGGACGAGGAGTTCGAGGCCGGCATCGATTTCCTCGTGCGCATCGGCCAGGCCTCGGGGCCCACCAAGAACGAAGCCATCCTGCTGTCCGACCTGCTCGGCGTCTCGACGCTCGTGGTGATGTTGAACGCCGCGCGCGACGGCATCACCGACCCGGCGCTGCTCGGTCCGTTCTGGCGTGCGCAGGCGCCGCTGCGCGAGCCGGGGGCCTCGATCGCGGAGGACGGCGGAGGTGGCGATCCGCTCACCGTCGAAGGCTGCGTGCGCGACGTGGAGGGACGTCCGGTCACGGGCGCGCTCGTCGACGTGTGGCAGGCCTCGCCCGTCGGGCTGTACGAGAACCAGGACCCGAAGCAACCCGACCACAATCTGCGCGGGCGCTTCGAGACCGACGCGCACGGCCGTTTCCATTTCCGCACCGTGCGTCCGGCCGGCTATCCCGTGCCCACCGACGGTCCCTGCGGCGAGCTGCTGCGCGCGCAGGACCGCCATCCGTGGCGTCCCGCGCACCTGCACTTCATGATCTCGCGCGAGGGCTACCGCACGCTCGTCACGCAGGTGTTCGACAACACGGACGACGCGATCGAAAGCGACGTCGTGTTCGGCGTGACGCCCGCGCTCTCGGGCGACTTCGAGCGTCGCGACGACGGCTGCTACCACCTCGCGTACGACTTCGTGCTGCATCCGGGCACGCGGCGCATCCCGCGGCCGCCGATCCCATGACCGAATCGGTCGCGTTCGCCCCGATCGATCGGCTGGACGGGCGCAACGTCGTCGTGGCCGGCGGCCTGGGCGCGGTCGGCCGCGCGACGGCGCTGCGTGCGGCGGCGCTCGGGGCGCGCGTGGCCGTCCTGCATCGGCGCGCGCCGGCCGAGTGCGAAGCGTTCCTCGCCACGCTGCCCGGCGATGGCCACTTCGGGCTCGTCGCATCGATCACCGATTCGTCGAGCCTCGCCCAAGCGGCGGAGCAGGCGAGGGCGCGTTGTGGCGTCGTTCACGTGCTCGTGAACACCGCGGGCTTCACCAAGCCGGTTGCCGCCGCGAACCTCGACGCGCTCGACGACGCGCTGATCGACGCCATCTTCGCCGCGAACTGGCGCGGTGTGTTCGCGACGATCCGCGCGTTCCATGCGCTGCTCGTGGCGAGCGGCGACGGCCTCGTCGTGAACGTGTCGTCGATCTCGGCGCAGACCGGTGTGGCGAGCAACGTCGCCTATGCCGCGGCGAAGGCGGGCATCGACGTGCTCGGCAAGTCGCTCGCGAAGGCGCTCGCACCGGCCGTGCGCGTGCTCACGGTCTCGCCCGGCGTGGTCGATTCGACGTTCGTGCCGGGACGCGGCGCGGATTTCAACGCCAAGACCGCGGCCACCACGCCGCTCAAGCGGATCGGCCGCCCCGAGGACGTCGCCGCCGCGATCATGGCGTGCGCGACGCAGTTGCGCTTCGCCACCGGCCAGGTGCTCGTCGTCGACGGCGGGCGTTCGCTGTGAGGCGCGCATGACGTCCGCACGCGTGCCGCAAGCGCTCAATGTCTCCTCGCCCGCCGCCGACGCCGAGGTGATCGACGCGCAGCTCGTCGCGTTCGGCGCCAACCGCGCGAGCGAAGGCGACGTCACCATCGCCGTGCGCGCCGCGGGCATCAACCCGAGCGATGCGAAGGCGATCCTCGGGCTCATGCCCACCGCGGTGTGGCCGCGCACGCCGGGACGCGATTACGCGGGCGTGGTGATCGACGGCCCACGCGAGCTGGTCGGGCTCGAGGTCTGGGGCAGCGGCGGCGATCTCGGCATCGCGCGCAACGGCTCCCATGCCGAGCGCCTGGTGCTGCCGCGCGCGGCGATCGCGGCCAAGCCCGCGCGATTGTCGATGCTCGAAGCGGGCACGGTGGGCGTGCCGTTCGTGACGGCGTACGAAGGATTGCGGCGCGCGGGATTCCCGGCGGCCGGCGAGACGGTCGCCGTGTTCGGCGCGAGCGGCAAGGTCGGGCAGGCCGTGATCCAGCTCGCCACGCGCGCACGGGCGCAGGTGTTCGCGATCGATCGGCGCGCCGATGCGCCGCGCGGGCACGCGAGCGCGCCGGTGCGCCACATCGATGCCTCGCGCGAGAAGCCGAGCGCCGCGATCCGCGAGGAAAGCGGCGGGCACGGCGCGCGCATCGTGTTCAACACCGTCGGCAGCCCGTACTTCGCGGAAGCGAATGCGAGCCTCGCCAAGCGCGGCACGCAGGTCTTCATCTCGACCGTCGAGCGCGCGGTCGCGTTCGACATCTTCGCGTTCTATCGCGGCATGCACACCTATGTCGGCATCGACTCGATCGCCCTGGGTGCCGCCGATTGCGCGCCGATCTTCGAGGCGCTCAAGCCCGGCTTCGAGGACCGCAGCCTGCGCCCGTTCGAGGTCGCCGACGACGCGCGCTTCCCGCTCACCGCGGCGAAAGCCGCCTATCGCCGGGTGCTCGCGGGCAGCGCCGGCCGCCTCGCGTTCGTGCCCGACCCGTCATCCTGATCCGCATCGCATCGCCCACGAGAGGAGAACCGATGAACCTGCGAACCTTGCTCGCCCTCGTCCTGGTCCTCGTAGCGCCACGCATGGCGCTCGCCGACTGGCCCGAGAAGCCGATCCGCTTCATCGTCCCGTTCACCGCGGGAAGCGCGACCGACATCATCGCCCGCGCCATCGCCGACCCCATGGCCCACGCGCTCGGACAGTCCATCGTGGTCGAGAACCGGCCGGGCGCGGGCGGCACCGTCGGCGCGGGCGTGGTCGCGAAGGCGAATCCCGACGGCTATACGCTGCTCGTGCATTCCGCGGGCCACGTCGCGAACGCGACGATCTACACGCACCTGCCGTACGACACGCTGCGGGACTTCGCCGGCGTCACGCCCATCGCGCACCTGCCCGCGGTGCTGATCGTGTCGCCCGCGAAGGGCTACGCGAGCGTGCAGGACCTGGTCGAGAAGGCGCGCGCAAATCCGGGCAAGCTCAACTACGGCTCGGCGGGCAACGGCAGCGCGACGCACATGAACGCCGAGCTCTTCCGCCTCGCCGCGAAGTTCGACGCCGTGCACGTGCCGTTCCGTGGCACGCCGGAGGCGATGACCGAGACCGCGACCGGGCGCATCGATTTCTTCTTCGCGCCCATCGCCTCCGCGCTGCCGCTGATCAAGGAAGGGCGGCTCAAGGCGCTCGCCGTCGGCACCGCGCAGCGCTCGCCGCAGCTGCCCGACGTGCCGACGACGGTCGAGGCGGGCTATCCCAAGTCCGATTACCTGTTCTGGATCGGGATGCTCGCGCCGAGCGCCACGCCGCGCGCGGTGATCGACCGGCTGAACGCCGAGGTGCGCAAGGCGCTCGATACGCCGGACGTGAAGGCGCGGCTCGAGACGCTCGGGGCCGAGCCGATGACCATGGCGCCCGCGGAGTTCGACGCATTCCTGAAGAGCGAGACCGCGCGCATGGCGGGCGTGATCAAGGCCGCCGGGATTCCGCTGCAATGAGGCGCCGCCTCGCCATCGCGATTCTCGGCTGGCTCCTTCCCGCGTTCGCGCTCGGCGCGAAGCCGCTGGAGCTCATCGTCTTCTTCGGCGGCGCGAACTGGCCGTTGTGGGTGGCCGAGGACAAGGGCTACTTCGCCGCGCAGGGCGTCGAGGTGCATGTCTCCAATACACCGGGCTCGGTCTACCTCGTGAAGGGCCTCATGGAGGGCCGGTTCGATCTCGGCTTCAGCACGTTCGACAACGTGGTCGCGTACGACGAGGGGCAGGGCGAGGCGAAGCTCGACCGGCCCGCCGATCTCGTCGCGGTGCTGGGCGGCCTGACCGGCGGCGTGCGCCTGCTCGTGCATCCCGACATCCACACGTTCGCCGACCTGAAGGGCAAGGCGCTCGCGGTCGACGCGCCGAGCACCGGCTACTCGCTCGTGCTGCGCAAGTTCCTCGAGCAGGGCGGGCTGGCCGAGTCCGACTACAGCCTCGTGGACATGGGCGGCACGGGCGAGCGCGCCGAGGCGCTCATGCAGAACAAGACCGTCGCGACCATCGTCACCTCGCCGATCGACCTGCTGCCCCGCGCGAAGGGCTATCGCGTGCTCGCCGATTCGGACCAGGCGATCGGTCCGTACCAGGCCACGCTCTTCATGGCGCGGCGCGAATGGGCCCGCGCGCACGAGGCCGAGCTCGTCGCGTTCATCCGCGGTTATCTCGAGGCGCTGCGATGGCTCGCCGACCCGGCGCATCGGGACGAGGCGGTGGCGATCTACCGCAAGCACATCCCGAAGGCGAGCGAGGAGGGCGCCCGCAAGGCGTGGGATGCGTTGCTCGCGAGCCGCGACGAAGGCATCCGCGCCGACGGCGCGATCGATCCCGAAGGCGTGGCGACCGTGCTGCGGCTGCGCAGCGAGTTCGGCCAGCCGAAGAAGCTGCTCACCGACCCGTCGCGCTACATCGACGAATCGTATTTCCACAAGGCGATGCGCTAACGAAAATCGAGGAGGAGAAGCTCATGCGTTCGCACTTCAGCGCCGCGCTCATTGCGGCGTGCATCGGGTCGGCCGCCTTCGCGCAGGCGCCGGGCGGGGCCGAGAAGCACGACATGGACCTCGTCGGCTACAACGACCTTTCCGGCCGCAGCGCCTACCAGCCGGTCGTGCACCACCAGGGCGACAAGTGGATCGCCTACATCGGCCATCACGGCGGCAAGAACCCGAACCCGGTCACCGGCAAGATGGAGGACAACGGCACGTCGATCGTCGACGTGACCGATCCGCACGCGCCGAAGCTCGTCGCGCACATCCCGGGCGAGCCGGGCGACGGCGAATCGGGCGGCGCGCAGATGGTGCGCGTGTGCGACGGCGCGACGCTCCCGCACGCCGACAAGTCGAAGGTGTACCTGTTGCGCCCGTTCGGCAACCGCGCGCACGAGATCTGGGACGTGACCGATCCCGCCCATCCGGCGAAGGTCGTGGAGATCGTGAAGGTGAAGGGCACGCACAAGAGCTGGTGGGAATGCGACACCGGCATCGCGTACCTCGTGTCGGGGCTGCCGGGCTGGCGCGTGCGGCGCATGACGCAGGTCTACGACCTTTCGGATCCGGCGCATCCGAAGTTCATCCGCAACTTCGGGCTCGTGGGCCAGCAGCCGGGCGCGACCGGCGAGGCGCCCGAGGAGCTGCACGGCCCGATCTCCACGGGACCGAAAGGCAACCGCATCTACTTCGGCTACGGCACGAACAAGAACGGCATCCTGCAGATCGTCGACCGCGAGAAGCTGCTGAACGGGCCGAAGGAGCCGACGCCGGCGAATCTCGATTACCCGGAAGTCGGCCGCATGTACCTGCCGCCCACCAACGGCGCGCATACGACGTTCCCGGTTCCCGGCATGGACGTGGCCGAATTCGCCAAGGACCAGGCGGGGAGCCGCCGCGACTTCGTGGTGATCGTCGACGAGTCGCTCGTGAACGAATGCCAGGAAGCGCGGCAGATGGTGTGGATCGCCGACGTCACCGCGGAGAAGCGCCCGTTCAACGTGGCGAGCTGGACGGTGCCCGAGGCGAGCGGCAACTTCTGCGCGCGCGGCGGGCGCTTCGGCTCGCACTCGTCGAACGAGAACATGACGCCGGTCTACTACAAGCGCATGGTCTTCATCGCGTTCTTCAACGCCGGGGTGCGCGCGCTCGACATCCGCGATCCCTACCACCCGCGCGAGCTCGCGTACTACATTCCGGCGACCACGGACAAGACCGACAAGCGCTGTGTCGGCAGCGGCGCGACCGAGCGCTGCAAGGTCGCGATCCAGACCAACAACGTCGACGTCGACGACCGCGGCTACATCTACATCGTCGACCGCGCGAACACCGGCATGCACATCCTCGAGCTCACCGGCGAGGCGCGCGGCGTGGCGAACCTGCCCAAATGACGCTCCCCCTTGGGGGAGGGCCGGGGAGAGGGGCCATCGAGCATCGCGAAAAAAAAGCCCCGCTCGCGCGGGGCTTCAGGGAAGAAGCGCCGATCAGTCGTCGCCGTAAGCCGCGCCGGGCGTGGCCGGGCCGGGGCGATCGGTGGCGCGCCGGTTGAGCGACGTCGCGGACTGCGCCTGGTTGGCCGCGATCTCGCCCGCGGTGTTGGCCGCCTGCTGGATGCGCGGGGCCGCTTCGCGCGTGCGGCTGTACATGCGACGCCACATCTCGGAGGCCGTCTCGCGCCCGCCGAGCCCGAAGGCGAGCCCGAACGCGAGGGCGGCCGCGCCGACCACCGCCATGAACAGCGTGTTCACGAGCGTCTGCGCGATGCCGATCTGGTCCACGGCCACCACGATCGCGAAGCTCCAGACCATGATGCGCGCGACCTTGGCGATCAGCTCGGGATTCGAGAAGTTCGCCTCGCTGGTCGCGGCGCGCACGACGTTCGCGAGCCCGTTCGCGGCGATGCCGCCGATCACCAGCACCATCAGCGCCACGACCACGTTCGGCAGCCACAGCAGCAGCGCGCGCAGGACGTCGGAGACGGCCGGAAGCCCGAGCGCGTCGAACGCGACGACGAGCGCGATGAGCCGGATGAACCACTTCGCGAGGTGGCCGACGAAGCCCGCCGCGTCGGTCTCGAGGCCCATACGCTGCACGAAGTCGGAGAACCCGGAGCGGCGCGCCAGGTTGTTGAAATGCACCGCGCGCAGGATCGAGGTCACCGCACGCTGGACGAGCGAGGCGATGAACCAGCCGATGAGGAGGATGAGGACGAATCCGATGATCTTCGGAACCGCCGCGAACAGCATCGCGAGGGCGGCGCCGAGGGAGGTCATCATCGCTTCGCCCCAGTCGTGGAAGGTAGCGGCAATGGGCATACGCAGTCTCCTTGTCCGTTTCGAAATGTTTTCCGCCGCGGCAATTCTTTCCGCCGCCCGGGCCGTTCGCCCCGTCTTTCCGAGGCGACAAACAATGCGAGAGACGGCGAGCAATTCGCGCGCCCGACTGTGGAAGAATGCGTCGCATGGAGCAGGCCGATTCCCCCGGCGTTTCCGAGGCGGTCGCGTTCGCCGCCATCGACTGGCGCGGCGAGCGCGTGCGCCTCGAGTACCGATGGATCGGCCCGGCCGATCCGCGCCGTCCCGTGATCGTGTTCCTGCATGAGGGGCTGGGCTCGGTCTCGATGTGGCGCGACTTCCCCGCCGAGGCCTGCGCGGCCACGGGCGCGCGCGGCCTCGTCTTCTCGCGCCCGGGATACGGCCGGTCCACGCGTCCGGCCGGTGACGTGCGCGAACCGGATTACCTGCACCGCCAGGCCTACGAGGTGCTGCCGACGTTCCTCGATGCCGTCGGCCTCGACGAGCAGGCACGGCCGCCGTGGATCTTCGGGCACAGCGATGGCGGGACCATCGCGCTGCTCTACGCCGCGCGCTTCCCGGGGCGGGTCGCGGGGCTCGTCGTGGTCGCGCCGCATCTCTTCGTCGAGCAGGTCACCGTCGAAGGCGTGGCCCGCGCGCGCGCGGCGTACGGCAGCGACACGCGCGCCAGGCTCGCGCGCCATCACGCCGATCCGGACTGGGTGTTCGCGAGCTGGAGCGACATCTGGCTCGACCCGCGCTTCCGCGACTGGAACATCGAGGCCGAGGTGGCCGGGGTGCGCTGTCCCGTGCTCGCGGTCCAGGGACTCGACGACGAGTACGCGACGCTCGAGCAGATCCGCGCGATCGTGCGCCGCGCACCGGACGTGAAGCTGCTCGAGGTCTCGGGCGCGGGCCACGTCGTGCACCGCGACCGGCCGCGGCCGCTCGTCGACGCCGTGCGCGATTTCATCGGCGCGAGGGCCTGAGGTGCGCACGCGGGTCGCGATCGTCGGCGCCGGTCCCGCGGGCTTGCTGCTCGCGCACCTGCTGCACCGGGAAGGCGTGCAAAGCGTGGTGCTCGAAAATCGCTCGCGCGCCGAGGTGGAGTCGACGATCCGCGCCGGCGTGCTCGAGCAGGGGACCGTCGATACGCTCGTGGAGAGCGGCGTGGGCGAGCGGCTGCTGCGCGAAGCCGCGTTCCACCGCGGGATCGCGCTTCGCTTCGAGGGCGAGACGCACGCGATCGACGTCGTCGCGCTCACCGGGGGCAAGCGCATCACGCTCTATCCTCAGCACGAGGTGGTGAAGGACCTCGTTGCGGCGTGCCTGGAGGCGGGCGGCACGATCGTGTTCGAGGCGGGGGACGTGGCGCTGCACGGGCTCGACGGCGCCCGCCCGTGGATCTCGTTCACGCGCGGCGGCGTGCCCGAGCGGCTCGATTGCGACTGGATCGCCGGCTGCGATGGCGCGCACGGGGTCTCGCGCCACGCGATTCCCGCGACGCAGGCGGTGCATTACGAGAAGACGTATCCGTTCGCGTGGTTCGGCATCCTGGTCGAGGCGCCGCCGTCTTCGGACCAGCTGATCTACGCGCTCCACGAACGCGGCTTCGCGCTCGTGAGCACGCGATCGCCCACGCTGCAGCGCATGTACTTCCAGTGCGATCCGGCCGAGCATGTCGCGGCGTGGGCCGACGGGCGCATCTGGGAGGAGATGCGCGCGCGCCTCGCGACGCACGACGGGTGGCGGCCGAAGGAAGGCGCGATCACGCACAAGAGCGTGGTCGGCATGCGCAGCCGCGTGGTCGAGCCGATGCAATGGAAGCGGCTCTTCCTGGCGGGCGACGCCGCGCACGTCGTGCCGCCCACGGGCGCGAAAGGCCTGAACCTCGCGGTGGCCGATGTCCGCGTGCTCGCGCGCGCGCTCGCCGAGCACTACCAGGGCGACGACGCATTGCTCGAGCGTTATTCCGAGATCTGCCTGCGCCGCGTGTGGAGCTGCCAGCGCTTCTCGTGGTGGATGACGATGCTGCTGCACCGCACCGAGGGCGATTCGCCGTTCGATCGCCGGCGCCAGTTGGCCGAGCTGCGCTACCTCGTCGGATCGCGCGTGGCGAGCGCGATGCTCGCCGAGAACTATGCGGGCCTGCCGTTCGAGCTCGCGCTGCGCAAGACCCGCGCAAGCAAGGAACCTGCTCGCTGACCGCGCCATCCTAGGGCCATGGCACTTTCCCGTGGCACGCGCGTTGCCCTCGTCGTTGTCGGAATCGTCCTGCTCGTCCCCCTCCTGTTGGCGGGGGCGCTGGTGCTCGTGGTGCAGTCGTCGTGGGCCGATCGCTGGGTCGAGAGCAAGGCGAGCGACACGCTGCATCGCGAGGTGCAGGTCGAGCGCATTCGCGTGCAGCCGGCGTGGCCGCTCACGCTGCACTTCGACCACATCCGCGTGGCCAACCCGCCCTGGGCGAAGACGCCGAACCTCTTCGACGCGCGCGATCTGACCGCGCAGCTTGCGATCGGGCCGCTTTTCGAGAAGCGCATCGTGATCCCGTTCCTGCGCGCGGGCAGCGCGACCGCGGACCTCGAGCAGAGCGGCGACAAGGCGACGTGGAGCTTCGGTCCGAAGCAGGAGCACACGCAGCCGAGCCGCATCGACCTGCGCATCGTGTATCTCGAGGATGGCCGCATCTACTACCGCAAGGATTCCGAGGACACGTCGCTCGACATCACGGTGAAGGGCAGCGCCGGCGAGAACGGCAAGCTCGAGGCGCACGCGACCGGCAAGTTCCGCGGAGACCCCGGCGAGGCCTTCGCCACGGTGCCCTCGCTCACGACCCAGCCGAGCGGGCCGGTGCACTTCACGGCGAACGCCAGGCTCGGCAACACCCAGGCGCACGCCGAGGGCGAGGTGTCGAGCGATCTCGCGCGCTTCGAGCTGCAGGTCAGGATCGCGGGCAAGACGCTCAAGGACCTGCACAAGGCGGTGGGCGTCGTGCTGCCCGACTCGCCGCCGTACCAGATTGCCGGGCGCCTGCGCCGCGACGGGGCGCGCTTTACCTTCGATCCCTTCCAGGGGCGCGTCGGCGACAGCGACCTGCGGGGGGGCGTGTCGTTCGTGCGCACGGGCGGGCGCCCGACGTTCCAGGCGCGCCTGCAGTCGAACGTCCTCGACTTCAAGGACCTCGGCCCGCTGATCGGCGCGCCGCCCAAGAAGGAAGAGCTCCCGAAGGCCGCTCCGGAGCAGAAGCAGCAGGCCGCGGAACAGAAGGCCAAGGGCAAGGTGCTGCCCGACGCGAAGTTCAACACCGCGAAGTGGGGCGAGATGGACGCCGACGTCACGCTCGACGCGAAGCGCGTGCTGCGCCCGAAGCAGCTGCCGATCGAGAAGCTCGCGATGCACGTCGTGCTCAAGGACAGTGTCCTGCACCTCGCGCCGCTCGACTTCGTCGTCGCCGACGGTCACCTCACCGGCGACATCCGCCTCGATCCGCACCAGAAGCCGATGCAGGCCGACATGCGCGTGGACGTGAACGGGCTGCAGCTCGCGAAGCTCTTCCCCGCCGTGAACGCGATGGACCAGTCGTTCGGCGCGCTGCAGGGGCACGTGCGCCTCGTCGGCCACGGGCAATCGGTCGCCGACATGCTCGGCACCAGCAACGGCGAGGTCGACCTGGCGGTCGAGAAGGGGCAGGTGAGCCTGCTGCTGGTGAAGCTGCTCGACCTCGACGTGCCGCACGTGCTGATGCTGCTCGGCACGCCGCACAAGCAGGTCGAGCTGCGCTGCGCCGTGGCGAGCGTGCCGGTGAAGGACGGCGTGGCCACCCCGGAGTCGTTCATCGTCGACACGCAGGACACGATCGTCTACGTGAAGGGCGACGTGAGCCTCACCAACGAGGACCTCGACCTCGTCACCTATCCGCGGCCGAAATCGAAGTCGGTCTTCGTCGCGCGCTCGCCGATCGAGATGAAGGGACCGTTCCGCAAGCCGAAGGTGCGCCCGGAGGTGGGGCCGCTCGCGGCGCGCGTCGGTGCGGCGATCGCGCTCGGCGCGGCCACGGGCGGGATCGGCGCCGTGGTCCCGCTCTTCGAGACCGGCCCGGGGCACGACGCCGACTGCGCGAAGCTCGTGGGCGAGGTGCACGCGAAGGAGCGCGAGGAGAAGGAGGCTTCGCCGCAGAAGGTGACCGCCGCGGCGAAGTCGAAGCCCGCCGCGAACCAGAGCAAGGAACAGAAGAAGGCGCCTCCCGAGAAGAGCGAGCCGCCCGCCAGGAAGGCGGAAAAGGGAGTCGACCGCTAGGCCGGCGGCCCCTCGTATGGGCCGCCTCGACCGAAGACCAAACCACTACGGGCGGCCGAGCATGCTCAGGTAATGGTGGTTGCGCGTGCTCACGTAGCGCACGCGCCAGTCGACCGGCACGTCGCGGTGGGCATACGCGGTGCGCACCACCCGCAGCACCGCCGCCGGTGCTTGCAGGTTGAGCAGGCGGCACGTCTCCGGGTCCGCGAGCTCCGCCGTGAGCGTCTCGCGTTGGCGCGTCACCGTGATGCCGTACCTCGCCTGGAACATCCCGTACACGGTCGTGTCGCGCTCGGCGAAGACGTGCTCGTTCATGTCGGGGAACAGGCGCGCGGGCAGCCACATGTCGTCGAGGATCACGATCTCGCCCTGCAGCCGCAGGCGTGCGCGGATGTGGAACACCGGGGCGCGCACCGCGATCTGCAGCGCCGCGGCGACCGCCCGGTTCGCGCTCGCGCGGCGGAAGGAGATGAGCTCGCTGTCGGGCAGCTCGCGCAAGCCGTCGTGCGCCTCGATGCGGAAGAAGACGTTCAGCATGTAGTCGCGCGTGTGGCTCGCGACGAACGTGCCGCGCCCCTGCTCGCGCACCAGGATGTTCTCGGCGACCAGCTCGCCCACCGCGCGCCGCAGCGTGCCCACGCTCACCTGGTAGCGCTTGGCCAGCAGCGGCTCGCTCGGGATCGCCTGCCCGTGGCGCCAGCGGCCCTGGCCCAGCTCCTCGGCGAGCTTCTGCTTCACGCGCTTGTACGCTGCGGTCATCGGACGGCCTCGGAAATGGTGGAAAGCGGGCAGGACATGTATATGACTTTTTCACGATCCTGGCGGGCGGAACGGCCGCCCCCTCAAGAATGCTGCTAGAGTGATGTACATGTCTACCCTCGCCGGCATCCGCTTGCACCGGCTCGAAGTGCCGCTGGGCACTCCGTACAAGCTCGCGTTCGGCGTGGTCCGCCACTTCGACACGCTGCTCGCCGAGGTCGAGGATGCCGAGGGCCGCACGGGCCTGGGCGAGGCGACGGTCCTGCCCGGCTATACCGACGAGACGGTGGAGGGAAGCTGGACGCTCATGCGGCGGCTCGCCGGGGAGGCGGTCGGCAGCGAGCTCGAGGTCGCGCGCGAGCGCCTGCTCGCGCAGGTGGCGGCCGCGCCCTTCACGGTCACGGCGCTCGTCACCGCCATCGAGATGATCGAGGGAGCGCCGGAGCTCGCCGTGCGGCAGCCGGCCCGCGTGCCGCTGCTCGGGCTCCTGCACGCCGACGGCGGGGTCGAGCTCGAGGCCGAGATCGACGCGTTGCTCGCGCAAGGCTTCCGCACGTTCAAGGTGAAGGTGGGCTTCGATGCCGATGCCGATGCCGGGCGCGTGCGCCGCGTGCAGCGGGCGGTGCGCGGGCGCGCCGCGATCCGCCTCGACGCGAACCAGGGTTATCGCGTGGACGACGCGAAGCGCTTCGCCGCCGGCCTCGATCCCGAGGGCATCGAGCTGTTCGAGCAGCCCTGCGCCGCGGGCGACTGGGAGGCGGCCTGCGCCGTCGCGGCCGTCTCGACGGTGCCGATGATGCTCGACGAGTCGATCTACGGGCTCGAGGACGTGGAGCGCGCCGCGCAGCTCGCCGCCGCGCGGTTCATCAAGCTCAAGCTCATGAAGCTGGGCAGCGTGGCGCGGCTCGCCGCGGCCCTCGAGCGCATCCGCGCGCTCGGCATGGAGCCGGTCCTCGGCAACGGCGTCGCCTGCGAGATCGGCTGCTGGATGGAGGCGGCGGTCGCGCGCGGGCACGTGCGCAATGCGGGCGAGATGAACGGCTACCTCAAGCAGGCGGTGCCGCTCGTCGAGAACGTGCCGCGCTTCGAGGAGGGCGCGATCGTCCTCGAGCCGGGCTACCGGCCGCGCCTGGACCGTGCCGCCGTCGCGCGCGTCTGCCGCGAGCGGGCCGAGTTCCACCGGCCGTCGGTGCTGATGCGCCAGTAGGCGACCCATGCACGCGATCGTGATCGACCAGTTCGGCGGGCCGGAAGCGATGGCGATGCGCGAGGTGGCCACGCCATCGCCGGGTCGCGGCGAGGTGCGGGTGCGGGTCGCGTTCGCGGGCGTGAACTACATCGACGTGTACATGCGCACCGGCGCGTACGCCAGGTCGCACACGTACGAGACGCCGCTGCCGATGACGCTCGGCATGGAGGGGGGCGGCACGGTGGACGCGGTGGGCGAAGGCGTCGACGGGCTCGCACCCGGCGATCGCGTCGCCTACTGCCTCGCCCGCGGCAGCTACGCGCAGTTCGCGATCGTGCCCGCGTGGCGACTGGTGAAGGTGCCCCGCGACGTGCCGCTCGACCAGGCGACCGCGCTCATGCTCCAGGGCCTCACCGCGCATTACCTGTCCCATTCCGCCTACGCGCTCGCGCCCGGTCGCTCGTGCCTCGTGCACGCCGCGGCCGGCGGGGTCGGGCAGCTCCTCACGCAGCTCGCGAAGGCGCGCGGCGCGACCGTGATCGGCACCGTGGGCAGCGAGGAGAAGGAACGCATCGCGCGCGAGCGCGGCTGCGATCACGTGATCCGCTACCGCGACACCGATTTCCGCGCGGAGGTCATGCGCGTGACCGGCGGCCTCGGCGTGGACGTGGTCTACGACTCGGTCGGCAAGGACACGATCGAGCGCAGCCTGCATTGCCTCAAGCGCCGCGGACTGTGCGTGATGTACGGCGCGTCCTCGGGCCAGGTCGCGTGCATCGCGCCGCTCGCGCTCGCGGAGGCGGGATCCGTGTTCTTCACGCGCCCGCATCTCGCCGACTACACCGCCGATGCCGCGGAGATCGGCGCGCGCGCGACCGCGCTTTTCGACGACTACCGGAAGGGAAGGCTCCACGTGGCGCTCCATGACGTGCTCGATCTCGCCGCCGCGCCCGAGGCGCACCGCATCCTCGAATCGCGCGGCACGCGCGGCAAGCTGCTGCTGCAGGTGGCCGCATGAGCGCGAGACCGGCGGCCACCATCGTCACGGGCGTGATCGGCTCCGACACGCACATCGTCGGCAATCGCATCCTCTCGATGGCGCTCGAGAAGGCCGGCTACAAGGTGGTCGGGCTGGGCGCGCTCACGCCCGCCGGCGACTTCGTGAAGGCCGCGGTCGAGACCAACGCCGACGTGATCCTCGTGTCCTCGCTCTACGGGCAGGGCGAGCTCGATTGCCGCGGCTTCCGCGACCTGTGCGTCGAGGCCGGCCTGGACGACATCCTGCTCTACGTCGGCGGCAACCTCGTCGTGGGCAAGCATCCGTGGCCGGTGGTCGAGCGCACGTTCCTCGACATGGGCTTCGACCGCGCGGCCGCTCCGGGAACGCGCGTGGAGACCGTGCTCGAGTGGCTCGCCCAGGACCTCGCCGCGCGCTCGTCCGAGCCGCGCGCGAAGATGAAGGCCTGAGCACGCGATGGCGAGCGCTGCCCTGCTCATCGATTTCGGCAGCACGTACACGAAGCTGCGCGCGATCGACCTCGAGGCGCGCCGGCTGCTCGCGGCGGGGCAGGGTCCCTCGACCGTCACGACCGATGTCACGGTCGGCATGCGCCTCGCGCTCGACGACATGCGCCGGCGCCTCGGAAGCCTGCCCGCGTTCAAGTACCGGCTCGCCTCGAGCAGCGCGGCCGGCGGGCTGCGCATGGTGACCGTGGGGCTCGTGCGCGAGCTCACCGCGGAGGCGGCACGGCGCGCGGCGCTCGGCGCGGGGGCGAAGCTCGTGGGCACGTTCGCCTACCGGCTCACCGCCGCGGACCTCGAGCGCATCGCCGCGCTCGCGCCCGATCTCGTGCTGCTCGCCGGCGGCACCGATGGCGGCAATAGCGAGGTGATCCTGCACAACGCCCGCGCGCTTGGCGCCTCGGCGCTTTCCTGCCCGATCGTGTACGCGGGCAACCGCGCCGCGTGGGACGAGGCGCGCACGCTGCTCGCGGGCAAGGAGGTGCGGCCGGCCGAGAACGTGATGCCCGAATTCAACGAGCTCAACATCGAGCCCGCCCGCGCGGCGATCCGCCAGCTCTTCGTCGAGCGCATCGTGCACGCGAAGGGCATCGACCGCGCGCGCGACGAGTGCGACGCGGTGCTCATGCCCACGCCCTCCGCGGTGATGGAAGCGGCGCGCCTGCTCGCCGACGGTTGCGCCGGCGCCGCGGGCCTCGGCGAGCTCGTGGTGATCGACCCGGGCGGGGCGACGACCGACGTGCATTCGATCGCCTCGGGCGCGCCGACGAGGCCCGGATGCGTTCAGCGCGGGCTGCCGGAGCCGCGCGAGAAGCGCACGGTCGAGGGCGACCTCGGCATGCGCCACAACGCGGCGACGATCGCGGAGGTGACCGGCATCGCGAAGATCGCGGCCGATGCGCGCCTCACCGAGGAAGCGGTGGCGCGCCTCATCGCGGGCATTTCGCGCGACGTGGGTCGCCTGCCCGCGAGCGCCGAGGAACATGCGCTCGACCGCGCGCTCGCGCGCGCCGCGCTGCGGCTCGCGATGCAGCGCCATTGCGGCACGCTCGAGACCGTCTATTCGTCGCTCGGGCCGGTGAACGTGCAGACCGGCAAGGACCTGTCCGCGATCGGCGTGGTGATCGGCACGGGCGGGGTGATCGCGCACAGCGCGGCGCCCGCCGACCTGCTCGCGACCGTGCTCGCCGATCCGGCCGAGCCCGCGGCGCTCTGCCCGCGCGCGCCACGCTTCCTCGTGGATCGCGAATACATTCTCTATGCCTGCGGCCTGCTCGCCCAGGCCGAGCCGCAGGCCGCCCTCGAGCTCGCCCTCAACCATCTCGCCGAACCCGTGGCGGAGGAAACGCATGAATGCGCCCTTGGAAGTTGAAGCCCGCCTGCCCCTCTCGCAGGAACGCATCCCCGACGACGAGTTCGACGCGATGCGCCGCGAGAACCTCGCGCGCTGGCCCACCGGCCGCGAGGTCGATTTCGACGCCGCCGTCGAGCGGCACCAGGCGCTGCCGCGCCACAAGCGCCTCGGCTGGGTGATGCGCGAGGCGGTGCGCGAGCGCCGCTGCCTCACGCAGCCGCGCGGCGGCTTCGGCACGTTCGCGTTGCAGAAGGAGCTCATGCAGGCCCTCGACCGCGACGGACTCGCCGACATCGTGCCGACCACCACCGACAGCTACACGCGCAACGAGCAGTTCCATCTCGCGCAGAAGGGCATCGACGAATCGGAGCGCATGGGGCGCTCGCTCCTGAACGGTTTCCCGATCGTGAACTACGGCGTGGCGAAGGCCGCCGAGCTGGTCGACGCGATCGACAAGCCGGCGATCATGCTCACCGGCACCTCGATGCCGAAGCTCACCGGCGAGATCGGCTTCGCGGCCGGCTACAGCGGCTACCTCGGCTCGGCCATCGCCTACACCAGCTCGTACACGAAGGAGCTGTCGATCGAGCAGGGCATCCGCAACTACCAGTACCTCGACCGTCTCGCGGCGATGTACCAGGAACGCGGCGTCGACCTGCACCGGCGCCAGCCCAGCTTTCTCACCGGCACGAACATCCCGCCGTCGATCGCGATCGCGGTCGCCGTGCTCGACCTGCTGCTCGCCGTGGAGCAGGGCGTGCGCAACTACGGGCTCGAGATGGGCGAGACGATGCACCTCGTCCAGGACGCGGCCGCGGTGCGCGCGTGCGGCGAGATCTGCCAGGAATACCTGCAGCGGCGCGGCTTCCGCGACGTGTTCACGCCGGTCACGCTGCTGCACTGGATGGGCGCGTGGCCGCAGGACGAGGCGCAGGCCGCCGCGCTGGTCGCCTATGGCGGAACGCTCGCGGCGATCGCGGGCGCGGCATCGGTCACGACGAAGACCACGCACGAGGCATTCGGCATCCCGACGCCCAAGGCGAACGCGGAGGGGTTGCGCATCACCCGCAGCGCCATCTACCTCGCCTGGGGAATCCGCCTCGATTCCATGCCGGAATTCGCCGCCGAAGTCGAGCTGATCAAGCGCGAGGTGCGGCCGATCGTCGACAAGGTGCTCGAGATGGGGGACGGCGACGCGGCGCTCGGCACGGTGCGCGCGTGCGCCGCGGGCGTGCTCGACATCCCGTGGTCGCCGAGCCGCTTCATGAAGAGCGCGGTGCTGCCGGCGCGCGATGCCGACGGCTGCCTGCGCATCCTGGATTGGGGCAACGTGCCCGTCGCCCGCGACGTGCTCGAGGTGCACGAGGAGAAGCTGCGCCGGCGCGCCGAGCGCGACCGCATCGCCTATGGACCCGACCTCGCCGTCTCGAGCGTCTACGAGATGTCGGAATCCCTGCAGGTGCTGTTCGCGAACCGATGGCCCGCCGCGGCGTGATTCGCCGAGCGTGCCGAATCAAGACCGCGCCATCGTGGCAATATGATCGAAACCAAGGAGGAGGTGTGATGGCTGCCGTTGGATCTTGCGCGCGCTTGCTCGCGCGCGTCTTCATGCTCGCGTTGCCCGCGTTCGCGTGGGCCCAGTCCGCGTACCCGACGCGACCGATCGACTTCATCGTCCCCTGGGGCCCCGGGGGCGGCGCCGACCTGCTCGCGCGCACCTCGGGCAAGCTGATGGAGCCGATCCTCGGCGTGTCGCTTCCGGTCGTGAACGTCCCCGGCGCCACCGGGCAGGTCGGGCTGACCAAGATGGTGAGCGGCCCGACCGACGGCTACATGATCGAGGTGATGACGGGCGACACGTACTCGCTGTTCGCCGCGCCCAGGCCGCGCTTCAAGCTCGAGCAGATCACCTCGCTCGGCATGATGATCCTGCAGCCCTCGGGCTTCTTCGTGAAGCAGGACGCGCCCTGGAAGACGTGGCAGGACCTGCTGAACGCGGCGAAGACGAAGACACTGCGGGTCGCGACGACCGGCTTCGGCAGCCCCGACGACATCACGGTCAACTACTTCCGCAGCCTCGGCTACCACTTCGAGAACGTGCCGTACGCGGAGCCGGGCGAGCGCTACACCTCGATCCTCGGCGGCCACGCCGACGTGCTCTACGAGCAGACGGGCGACGTGCGTCCATACGTCGACAGCAAGCAGATGCGTCCCATCGTGCT
This sequence comes from uncultured Burkholderiales bacterium, assembly GCA_964403515.1. Classification (GTDB taxonomy): domain Bacteria; phylum Pseudomonadota; class Gammaproteobacteria; order Burkholderiales; family Usitatibacteraceae; genus Usitatibacter. The sequence continues at coordinate 32,024 of CAYOGL010000036.1, forward strand.
GTTCTACCCGAAGCCGCTCGACATCGGCCCGTTCAAGGGCATCCCGGTCACCGGCCAGATGGGCATGGACATCAGCCTGCCGCAGCTGCGCACGGTCATCGTGAAGGCGGGAACGAGCCCGGCCATCGTGGGCAAGCTCGCCGATGCGCTGGCGAAGGTATCGAAGACGCAGGAATACCGGAAGTACCTCGCCGACCAGTACGCGGACCCCGACAGCTACATGCCGGCCAAGGAAGCGAACGAGTACATGGCGAAATGGCTCGAAAAGGCGCGCCGCATCCAGGCGGAGTCGGCGCACAAGGGCCTGAACAAGTGAAGCGTGGCGGCACGGTCCATGTCTGACGTGCAGGAGGTGCGGCAATGCTGAGCCTCGCGAGCGTGAAACGGGCCGCGCCGTACGCGGTCATCCTCGCGGCGGGCGGATACCTGTACGACGTCGCGCTGCACCTCGACTACACGCAGGTGCCCGACCGCATCGGCCCGGACGCCTGGCCGCGGATCATCCTCGTCCTGCTGATCGCGCTGTGCGCGGGGCAGGTGATCCGGCTGCTGTTCAGCCGGCGTCCGCGCGAGGCGGCCCACGACCCCGCGCAAGCCTCGCCCGAGGAGATGTCTTCGGGGCTGCACCTTTCCACCGAGAATCACCCGCGGCTCGCATGGGCCGGCATCGCGCTCACCTTCGCCTACCTGCTCGTCTTCGAGGTGGTCGGCTTCTTCACCGCGAGCGTGGCGTACCTCTTCGTGCTGATGTTCGTCGGCGGTTACCGCAGGCCGGTGGCCGCCCTCGTCACGTCGGTCGTCACGGCGCTCGCGTTCGTGTTCGTGTTCATGAAGGTGGTCTACATCTCGCTGCCGCTGGGCCGCGGTCCTTTCCTCGAGATCTCGGATGCCGTCATGAAGCTGCTCGGCATCCACTGACGGGACGGCCATGGACACCCTGCATTATCTCTGGATCGGCATCGTCCACATCTTCACGCTGCAGGACGTCGCGGTGCTCATCGCCGGTCTCCTCGTCGGCATGGCGGTGTCAATCATGCCGGGCCTGGGCCTCGTCATGGGGGTGGTGCTCGCGCTGCCGTTCACGTACAAGATGTCGATCGAGCCGTCGATCATCCTGCTCACGGCGATCTACGTGTCGGGCACGTACGCGGGATGCTTCACCGCGATCCTGTATCGCATCCCGGGCGAGCCGATGGACGTGCCGCTGCTCTGGGACGGCTATTCGATGGCGCAGAAGGGCCAGCCCGCGAAGGCGCTCGGCTGGGCGCTCATCGCCGCGCTCACCGGCGGGCTCTTCTCCTCGGCGGTGATGGTGGCGCTCGCCGTGCCGATGAGCCACGTCGCGCTCAAGTTCGGGCCGCCCGACTACTTCGCGGCGGTGCTCTTCGGGCTCACCACGGTCGTCGCGCTCGCCGGGTCCTCGCTCGTGAACGGATTCATCAGCCTGTTCATCGGGCTGCTCGTGGCCACCGTGGGGGTGGACCCGATCTACGGCGCCTTCCGCTACACCTTCGACTCGCCGATCCTCGAGAACGGCATCCCGTACGTCATGGTGCTCGTGGGCATGTACGGCCTGGGCGAGGTCTACAACCGCCTGAGCCAGGGGCTCAAGCTCGAGGGCCAGCCGGTGACCGAGACGCGCGTGAAGACCGATTTCCCGTCGTGGCGCGAGCTCTGGTTCATCCGCCGCACGATGATCCGCAGCAGCCTGCTCGGCACGCTGCTCGGCATCGTCCCCGGCGCCGGCGCCACCGTCACGTCGTTCGTGTCCTATGGCGTGGAGAAGCAGTACGGCGAGCGCCGCACCGAGCTCGGTTCCGGCCTGCCCGAGGGCATCGTCGCTCCGCAGATCGGCTCGACCGCGTCGGTGGCGGGCCACATGATCCCGCTGCTCACGCTCGGCATCCCGGGCAGCGGCGCCACGGCCGTGATCCTCGCGGCGTTCCTGCTGCACGGCGTGCAGCCGGGCCCGATGCTCTTCCAGGATCCCGCCTCGAAGGAGGTCATCTACACGATCCTCGCCTCGCTCTTCGTCGGCGTGATCGGCATGTGCCTGATGGGCTTCTTCTGGATCCGCGTCGTGGTGAAGGTGCTGCGCATCCCGCAGGCGGTGCTCTCCGCGATCGTGGTGCTGTTCTGCATCGTGGGCGCGTACGCGAACCGCAACAGCGTCTCCGACGTCTGGGTGATCGTGGTCTTCGGCGTGATGGGCTACGTGTTCGAGAAGCTGCGCTTCCCGATCTCGCCGATGGTCCTCGGCCTCATCCTCGGCCCGCTCGCCGAGAACTCGTATATGCAGACGATGATCAGCTACCACAACGACTGGACCGTGTTCTTCCGCGGCGGGCTGAGCGGCACGCTCATGGTGCTGTCGGTGGTCGCGCTCGTCTATCCGCTGCTGCGCCACCTGCTCGAGCGCCGGCGCAACGCGCTCGCCGCCGCGATGGCGCGCTCGCCGGGCATCCAGCCGGGCACCTGAAGCGCGCGCCGCACGATTAAGCGATCGCTAAAGGGTCGCTTTATTCGATTTTAATTTCATTTAATCCTGAACGCGCCTAGGCTGCCTTCACGCCTGCCGAAGGAGCTGTCTTGGACGCGCGTGCGAGCAGTATCGATGTCCTGCGATACCGGCTGTTGAAGTGCTTCCCCCTGGCGCCCGCCGATTGCCGCGGGAGCCGCCTGGCCGCCGGCGACGCGGTCACCATCCTCACCGTCGAATCGTATGCCACGGCGCTCGACCTCGAAGCGCAGGCGCGCGTGCGCCGGCTCGTCGGGCAGGTGCGCCGCATCGTCGCGCTCGACGAGTGGGGCTTCGTCTGGCTGTCCTTCGACCCCGCGCGCGACGACCGCGACTTCTGCCTGTTGCCCATCGATCTCGCGAGGGCCCGCGCGTGACCCGCGGGGCCGCTCCCTCCACGACCACAAGACCAAGACGGACATGAAGAACGCATCCAGCCTTTCCCTGTTCGAGTTCCAGGTCCCGCGGCGCGACGACGTGCCGACGCTGCGCGGCGCGCCCACTCCGTGGGGCAGCGGCCAGGAGCAGACGCTCATCCTCGACACGAACGATCGGTCCGTGGGCGAGCTGCTGTCGGGCGTGGTGGACCTCGAATACGAAACGGCCGACGGCGAGATGCGCATCGAGCGCATGACCGTGCTCATGCGCCGCAAGCTCAAGGACGGGCGCCAGCGCCTCTTCCTCAGGCGTTGCCCGATGCCGGCCTGGGCCGGCCGCTGACCCGCGCCGCGGCCGCTAGGCCGTGAGGACGATCTTGCCGACGTGCGCGCCCGATTCCATGAGCGCGTGGGCGCGCGACGCCGCGGCGAGCGGGAAGGTCGCGTGCACGACGGGCTTGATGCGCCCGGCCTCGAGGAGCGGCCAGATGCGGGTTTGCAGCTCGCGCGCCACCTGGCCCTTGAAGGCGATCGGGCGCGGTCGCAACGTGCCGCCGGTGATCGTGAGCCGCCGGCGCAGCACCTGGTCGAACGCGATCTCGCCGCGCGAGCCGCCGAGCACGGCGAGGATCACGAGCCGCCCGTCGTCGGCGAGCGCGTCGATGTCGCGCTGGATGTAGTCGCCCGCGACCATGTCGAGGATCACGTCGACGCCGCGGCCGTCCGTGAGCGCCTTCACCTCCGTGACGAAATCCTTCGCCTTGTAGTCGATCGCGTGCGTCGCGCCGAGCGCCTCGGCCGCGCGGCACTTGTCGTCGCTTCCCGCGGTCACGTAGACCGGGTTGCCGAGCGCGCGCGCCATGCCGATCGCGGTGACGCCGATGCCGCTCGTGCCGCCATGCACCAGGAGCGTCTCGCCGGGTTGCAGCCGCCCGCGCGTCCACACCATGCTCCACACGGTGAAGAAAGTTTCCGGTAGCGACGCCGCCTCCACCGGCGTGAGCCCCTTCGGGATCGGCAGGCATTGCGGCGCGGGTGCGGCGCAGTACTGCGCGTAACCGCCGCCGGCCACGAGCGCGCACACTTCGTCGCCGACGCTCCATGCGCCGGCGTTGGTCCCGAGCGCGACGATGCGGCCCGCGACCTCGAGCCCGGGAATGTCCGAAGCGCCGGGGGGCGGCGGATACTGGCCGCGTCGCTGTGCGACATCGGGGCGATTCACGCCGGCGGCGGCGACCTCGATCAGCACCTCGCCATCCCGCGGGCGCGGCGTGGGACGTTGCGTGGGCACGAGGACGTCGGGATCGCCGGGACGGCTGATCTCGACCGCCTGCATCGTTGCGGGAATGCCGGCCATGCGTCGCACCTCGGGTCGGGGAGCCCGATACTACCGCGCCGGATCGACGGCGGCCTCAGCGATCCGCCAGCGGCGGCTTCGCGCGCAGGCGCGCCATGAAATGCGCGTCGGCATACCGGCCCGATCTCAGCGCATACGCGCGATGCGTGCCTTCGATGTCGAAGCCGAAGCGCCGGTACAACGCGATGGCGGCCGCGTTGTCGGTGAACACGGTGAGCTCGATGCGCGCGACGTTCAGCCAGTTGTCGGCGAGATCGAGCAGCGCCTTCATGAGCGCCGAGCCCACGCCTTGCGCCTGCCACTGGCTGTGCACGACGATCCCGAGGCTCATCGCGTGGGCACGGCGCGGCGACTTGCCCGCGGGATGCAGTCCCGCGTGCCCGACGAGCTCGTCCTTCACGAGCGCGACCAGCACGAAGTCGCCGTCGGCCGCGTCGGCGAGGCGCTTGCGCCACACCTCGCGCGAGGGAAACGGCGCCTGCAACGTGCCCGAGTACACCTGCTCGTTTTCGAAGAGGCGCGCCACCGCCTCGAAGTCGCCGGGCTCGGCGCGCCGGATGGTGAGGTTCGCGGGATCGATCATGGCCGGTATGTCGCGAGCTCAGTGCGGCTCGATGCCGGCCGCCTTCACCGTCGCGCGCCACTTCTCGATCTCGGCCTTCATGAACGCGCCGAACTGCTGCGGCGTGCTGGTGAGGGGATCGATGCCGTTCTTCGCGAAGAGATCGCGCACCTCGGCGGAAGCGAGCGCCTTCACCACCTCGTCGTGCAGGCGCTCGAGGATCGCGGGCGGCGTGCCGGCGGGCGCCACCAGTCCATGCCACGTGGTGACCGCGTAACCCGGCAGGCCCGATTCGGCGATCGTCGGAATGTCCGGCGCGGCCGGGGAGCGCTCCGCCGTCGTCACGCCGAGCGCGCGCAGCTTGCCCGAGCGCGCGTGGGGCAGGCCGGTGGCGACCTGGTCGAACATCGCCGAGACGCGTCCGCCGATGAGATCGGTCATCGCCGGGCCGTTGCCCTTGTACGCCACGTGCACGAGCTCGGTTCCCGACATCTTCTTGAAGAGCTCGCCCGCGAGGTGGGTGGCGGTGCCCACGCCGCCCGAGGCGAACGTGAGCTGCCCCGGGTGCGCCTTCGCGTACGCGATGAACTCCTGCACGTTCTTCGCCGGGACCGACGGGTTCACGAGCAGCACCTGCGGCATCGAGGTGAGCTGCGAGATGGGCGCGAAGTCGCGCAGCGGGTCGAACGGCATCTCGCGGTAGATGCTCGGGTTGATCGCCATCGTGCCGATCACCGCGAGGAAGAGCGTGTACCCGTCGGGCGGCGACTTGGCGACGATTTCCGCGCCGATGTTGCCGCCGGCCCCGCCGCGATTGTCGACGACGACGGGCTGGCCGAGCTGCTCCGCGAGCTTCTTGCCCGCGATGCGTGCCACGACGTCGGTCGCGCCGCCGGGCGGCACGCCGACCACGAGCCGGATCGGCTTCGCCGGATACGACTGCGCGAAGGCGGGCGGGATCCAGCTCGCGGCGAGCGCGGTCGCGGCCGCGATGAACGCGCGTTGCAGCAGGGTGCGTCGGTGCATCTTCTCCTCTCTCTTCCGGGTGTCGTCGTTCGGGTGTTGCTCAGCGCGGCGGATCGAAGCGCGCGACGAGCTTCATGTGCGCGAGGACCTCGGCGCTCGGCCTGGTGTACGCCCATCGGCGCCCGACGCCCACGCCCAAGCGCTGCCTGAGCTGCACCATCATCTCGGCGTACAGGAACGACGTGCCGACGCAATCGAGCACGGTCGCCTCGGCAATCGAGCGCACGCCGCGCCGATGCACGATCTCGTTCAGCACGCCCTCGGCGGGCACGACCACGTCGGCCCCGGCCTCCACGGCCGCGCGCGCGACGGACATGAAGTCGTCGACGACCGCGTCGCCCTCGGCGAGCGCCGCATCGAGCTCGGCTTCGTGCAGGCCATGGGCGAGATGCCGCACCGCGATGACGCGCTCGTCCATGCCGTGGCGCTTCACGACCGCGCGCAGGCGCTTCGCGTTCGGCGCGGCGATCGTGACCAGCGCGAATTGCTCGGAGAGCGAGCAGGCGACGAGCATCGTCGCTTCCGCCATGGAGACCACGGGGACCTCGAGCAGCGAGCGGATCTCGGGCAGGAAGGGCTCGCTGAAGCTGCCGAGGATGAAGGCGTCGTATCCCTCGCGCTCGGCGCGGCGCGCCGCCTCGATGCACTCGACCTGCAGCACGAGCTTGGCGTAGGGCGACTTCAGCAGCTCGCCGGGCGCGCGCCCGCGGTACGGAGCGTCCGACACGCCGTGCACCGCGACCTCCACGCCGGGCGAGCACACCTCGGCGGCATGCGCCCGCAACGCGCTCTCGTAGCGGCGCAGGCGCGAAAGCGGCGTCATCGATTGATACCAGAGTCGCATCGCCGGCCGTCCCGCGGGCTACGCTTGCAGCACGATCTTGCCGGAGTGCCCGCTCGATTCCATGAGGCGGTGGGCGTCGGCCGCCTGCGCGAGCGGCAGCACGGTGTGCACGACGGGTTTGAGCTTGCCGCTCGCGAAGAGCGGCCACACGTTCTTCTCGAGCTGGCGCGCGACCTCGGTCTTGAACGCATCGGGACGGCTGCGCAGCGTGGAGCCGGTGTAGTGCAGGCGCTTCAGCATGATGGGCATGAAGTCGAGCTCGACCTTCGAGCCCATCGCGAACGCGAGCTGCACGATGCGCGCGTCGTGGCGCGCGGCCTTCACGTTCCGCTGGATGTAGGGGCCGCCCACGATGTCGAGGATCACGTCCGCGCCGCCGAACTCGTCGCGCACAATGTCGACGAAGTCCTCGGTGCGGTAATCGATGGCGCGGTCGGCGCCGAGCGCCTTGCATTGCGCGAGCCGCTCCGCGGGGCTGTCGGTGACGACCACGCGCGCCCCGAACGCCTTGCCGAGCTGGATCGAGGCCGTGCCGAGGCCGCCCGCGCCGCCGTGCACGAGGAACACTTCGCCCTCGGTCAGGCGCGCAGTCATGAAGATGTTGCTCCACACGGTGAAGTACGCCTCGGGCAGCGACGCCGCCTGCCGGAGGTCGAGGCCGGCCGGAATCGGCAGGCAATGGTCCTCGAGCACGGTGCAGTACTGCGCGTACCCGCCGCCGTTGGTGAGCGCGCAGACGCGGTCGCCCTTCTTCCAGCGGCGCACTTCGGCGCCGGTCGCGACCACCTCGCCGGCGATCTCGAGGCCGAGGAGGGGAGAGGCGCCCTTCGGCGGCGGGTACAGGCCCTTGCGCTGCATGATGTCGGGACCGTTCACGCCGGCGAACGCCACCTTCACGAGCACCTCGCGCGCCGCGGCGGAAGGAACCGGCCCGCTTCCGGAAAGCAGCACCTCGGGGCCTCCGGGAGAGGCGATCTCGACCACCTGCATCGTTTCACTCATGCATGCACCTGTTCACGCGCGCCGCGGCGCTGGGAAACGCAAGACGACTCTCATGGAATGGCGCCACACGCGATCGACATCGGCGCCGCAGCCCGTGATTGTATGTCACGACCGGCGGTCCTGGCCGCGTGAGAGGGCGCTTTAAGCCGGCGGTCGCGCGGCGCGCTGGCGCAATTCGGTCACGTCGAGGCGCCGGTCGTTCGGCGGGATGTACGATTCGAGGTAATAGAGCCGGCGGCCGCGCGCGCCGCTTGCGCAGCTTTCGAGGACCATGCCGTGCGTGCCGGCCTTCACGCCGATCGCCTTGCAGATCGCCGGAGCGAAGCGCGCCATGCGGATGCGCTGCTCCACCTGCGTGACCGGCGCATTCAGCTCGCTCGCGAGGAGGCGCTTGATGTGCACCTTGTCGAGCGAGGCGAGCGGCCGCGTGGCCACGGTGTGGAGCGCGTGCGCATCGAAGAAGAGCCGGCTGTAGACCGAGAACTCGTCGCCGATGCTGAAGCGCCGGTCGATGCGCATGATGTCGGCCCCGGCGCCGAGGAATTCGCGCCAGGGCCCGGGCTCGCGCACGCGCTCGCGCCCGATCACGTGGGGATAGATCGGGAGGTAATCGCCGCTTGCGCCGTCGCGCAGGAACTGCAGGTGGATCGGCGCATCGAGCGGCTTGCGGTGCTCGGTGACGAAGGTGCCGCTGCCCTGCGAGCGCGTGACGAGCCCTTCCTCGACCAGCGCGCGCAACGCCCGCTGCACGGTGCCGAGGCTGAAGGGTGTGCCGTCGGCCAGGTCGAGCTCGGTCGGCAGCTTCTGGCCCGGTTTCCAGTACCCCGCATGGATCGCCGCGACCATCACCTCGCGCAGTTGCGCGTACTTGGGCAGCCCCGGCACGGCGGGACGCGCGAACGTCGCGAGGAACGCGAGCGGCTTGGGGGCCTTCTTTCGGGTCGGGATCATCGCGTCTCCGGGCGCGGTTGAGGCTCTACTATATAGTATTGTATTATCGATCCACCCGCGTCCCGACGCGGGCCATCGCCGAGGAGGAGATCCCATGGACGTCCGACGAGCGCTCTCGCGCGCCATCCTGATCATCGCCGCGCTCGCGGCCGCCACCGCGTGGGCCGACACCTATCCCAGCCGGGCGGTGAAGATCCTGTTCGGCTTCCCGGCGGGCAGCGCCACGGACACCATCGCTCGCGTCATCGGGCAGAAGCTCGGCGACAAGTGGGGCCAGTCGATCGTGATCGACAACCGGCCGGGCGCCGGCGGCAACATCGGCAGCGAGATCGCGGCGCGCCAACCGGCCGACGGCTACACGATCTTCTTCGGCACGGTGGCCAACGCGATCAGCACCACGTACTACTCGCACCTCAACTACGATTACCTGAAGGACTTCGACCCGATCACGCTCGTGGCCACCACGCCGCTCGTCGTGGTCGTGAACCCGAAGCTCCCGGTCCACGACATCAAGGAGCTCATCGCCTACGCGAAGGCGCATCCCGGCGAGGTGAGCTTCGGCTCCGGCGGCGTCGGCACCTCGAACCACCTCGCGGGCGAGATGTTCAAGGCGGCCACGGGCACGCAGATGACGCACGTGCCCTACAAGGGAACGCCGGCCGCGTATTCGGACCTGCTGAGCGGGCGCATCGCCGTCATGTTCGACAACATCGTGGCCGCGATGCCACACGTGAAGTCCGGAGCGCTGCGCGCGATCGCCGTGACGAGCGCGCAGCGCACGCCGTCGCTCCCCGACATCCCGACGGTGGCCGAGACGATTCCAGGCTTCGAGGCGGTCTCGTGGATCGGCGCGCTCGTTCCCAAGGGAACGCCGAAGGACGTCGAGGACAAGATCTACACGGACCTGGTCGCCGTGCTGCACATGCCCGACGTGCAGAGGCAGCTCGCGGTGAACGGCGCGGTGGCCGTAGGCAACACGCCGGCGCAATTCGACGCCTGGAACCGCAACGAGATCGCGAAGTGGGCGAAGGCCATCAAGGTCTCCGGCGCCCACGGCGACTGACCCGCATATCCCGATACAGAGAGAAGAGCGTTGGACACGAACCTGAAGCCCAGAACGATCACCGAGCCGGCCCGCGAGATCCCCGTGCTCATGGAAGCGGACGTCGTCGTGGTCGGCGGCGGCACCACCGGGCCGGTCGCGGCGATCGCGGCGGCGCGGCGCGGCAAGCGCGTCGTCATGATCGAGCGCTTCGGCTCGCTCGGCGGGATCCTCACCCTCGGCCTGAACACGAAGCCCTCGGGCGCGCTCGTGGGCGGGCTGCCCCTCGAGATCTGGAACCTCGCGCGCTCGATGCGCGGCGCCGGCTCCGACTACATGGCGCTCACCAAGACCGGCGAAGTGAAGATCGCCTCGCCGACCGATCCCGAGATCATGAAGATGCTGCTCACGCGGCTGTGCGTGGAATCGGGCGTGCAGATCCTGTTCGAGACGTTCGTCTCCGGGCCGCGGGTCGAGAACGGCGCGGTCACCGGCGTGATCATCGAGAACAAGGGCGGGCGCCAGTTCGTCGCCGCGAAGGTGGTCATCGACTGCTCGGCCGATGCCGACATGGCCGCGAAGGCGGGCGCGCCCTTCGTGATGGGTTCCGGCGGGACGCAGCAGAAGATGCAGCCGGTGTCCATGTACTTCACGATGAACAACGTCGACATCAAGCGCCTCGCGCATTGGGCGCGCACGAGCGACGACATTCCGGCGCGCGCGATCCCCGACACGGACCCGGGCCTCGACTTCGGCCTCTGGCTCACCGGGTTCAACAAGACGATGCAGCGGTTCCAGCAGGAGACGGGCATCAAGCTGCAGCGCGAGAACATCACGCTGAAGACCGCGGGCGGCCTGATGTACGTGAACGGGACGCGCGTCACGGGCATCGACGTGTTCTCGCCCACCGAGTTCACGAAGGCGATCGTCGAGTGCTACCGGCAGATCGAAGCGGTCGCACGCTGCCTGTGCGAGCGCGTGCCCGGCTTCGAGAACGCGCGCATCGGCCAGGTCTCGCCGGTCCTCGGCGTGCGCGAGACGCGCCACGTCCGCGGCGAATACACCCTCACGGGACCCGACTCGCTCGGCGGCAAGCGTTTCGACGACAGCATCGCGGCCGATGCCTCCGCGCTCGACATCCACGACCCGAAGGGCACGGACGTCGACTTCCAGAGCCTGCCGCCCTACGAGATCCCGTATCGCTGCCTCGTACCGCTCACGGTCGAGCAGCTCCTCGTCGCGGGCCGGTGCATCTCCGCCGACCACGTCGCGCATGCGCGCTCGCGCAACATGCCCGCGTGCATGGCCACGGGCCAGGCGGCCGGCGT
>CAYOGL010000037.1:0-42924 GCA_964403515.1 uncultured Burkholderiales bacterium
CGCACCTTCACGTTGAAGTCGACCACCCGCTTCACGGGAACGAGGATTTTCATGGGAGGGAGTTGATACGGAGTTGCGGCGGACACACGCGAGTATATAGGCACGTCGCGGCCTGCCGGATACACTGGCGCCGGTTTCCTTGATCCCGATCGAGCGCATGGACCGCCACAAGGCCGCCGCCCACGCGAAGAAGGCGCGGCCCGCCACCCAGAGCAACCAGCTCGCGCAGCAGCTCGAGGAGATGATCTTCTCGGGTCGCCTCAAGCCGGGCGAGAAGCTCGAGGAAGCCGCGCTCGCGGCGAAGTTCGGCGTGTCGCGCACCCCGGTGCGCGAAGCCATCCAGCGCCTCGTGGCCACCGGCATGGTCGAGGTGCGCCGGCGCAAGGGCACGATCGTCACGACGCTCACCATGCCGCGGCTCATCGGGATGATCGAGATGATGGCCGAGATGGACATCCTCGCCGCGCGGCTCGCGGCGCGGCGTGCGACGGTCGAGGAGCGCGACCACCTCAAGCAGATCCTCGCGCGCGCCCGCTCCTCGGTGGGCGATGCCCAGGGCTACACCAGGCTGAATCGCGAGTTCCACTGGTCGCTCTACGCCGCCACGCACAATCACTACCTCGAGGAAGTCGCGCTGCGCACGTGGAAGGTGCTGCAGCCGTACCGCAACTTCCGCCTCGACCAGCCGGCGCGACGCAAGGAATCGCTCGCCGACCACGAGGCGATCTTCGAGGCGATCCGCACGAGCGACGGCGACCTCGCCGCGCGGCACATGGCCTCGCACGTGAAGGTGGGCGGCGTGATCGCGGATTTCGTCTTCAACCTTCCCTCGCACACCATCGAAGAGGCCGATTAGCCCTTCGCCGGCGCGCTCGCGCGCGCATGGTTGGTCATCGCCTCCATCACCGTGCGCCCGTCGCCGTCGACGATGCGCGTGCGCACGACGCCGGTCAGGCTGCCCTGGTGCACGACGCTCGCCTCCGCGCGCAGCAGCGCGCCCTTGCCCGGGCTCACGTACCACGCCGACACGCCGACGAGATGCCACGCGTCGGGAAGCGCCGCCTGACCGGTGACCGCCGCGAGCGCGAACGTGAGCCCGCCCTGCGTGTGGGCCACGCGATTGCCCACGTGCAGCCCGTTCGCCATCTCGCACACCGCGCCGCCTTCGCTGCGGCGCGCGAGCAAGCCCCAGAAGCGCGCGATGAACGAGCCCTCGTCCTTCGCGGCGAGCGCCGATTGCGCGCGGGCATACACGGCGCGCTCCTCCTCGTTCAGCGCATCGACGGCGAGCGGCGCCACGTGCGATCGATCCTCGCGCCGGCCCATCGGCAGCGGCGCCGTGACGTCGCGATTGCCGAGCGCCATGAACGTGCCCGTCGTCGTGCACACGAGGCCGGCATCGCCGTGGATCTCCGCGCGCCCCAGCCCCTGCCGCCCCGCGGCGCCCTGCACGAAGCCGTCGAAGCGACCGCGCGCCTCGAGGCGCCCGGTGCGCGGGGCGCCGGTGAATTGCACGCTCATCGCGACCGTGGCCATGCGCGTGGCCATGCCGACCCGGTGGCGCATCGCCGCGGCCATGCCGATGTCGGCGAGCACGCCGATCGCGCCCAGCGACATCTGGCCGTCGCCGTCGAGGCAATGGGGACCGGGCTCGATCGACAGGCGCGCGGCATCCGGCCCGATCTCGTCGAAGGAGAGCTCGAGGAAATTGCCCGGGAAATTCCAGCCGGGCGTGCGGTTGAGCGCCAGTCCCTTCAGGACCTGCGCCAGCTCGGGCGGCAGGGTCGCGGCCATGCTTGATCCGGGATACGAATTACACAGAACGTCTTCACAAATATGCATGTGGTGATAATATGCATCCAAGCCCTCCGCGTCCAGAGGACCCCCGGAATGCCCCGCCTGAACGACGAAATCCGCCGGTACATCGGCCTCGAGACCGAGCTGCAGCTCGCGTGCGACCCGGTCGAGCGCGGCGCCGTGCGCCGGTACGCGCAGGCCATCATGGACATCGATCCGATCTACGGCTCCGAGGAGGCGGTGCGCGGCACGCGCTACGCGAGGCCGGTGGCACCGCCGCTCTTCCCGAACGCCATGCTGCGCCTGCCCTTCGGCGATCGCGACCTGGTGCAGGAGCGCGCGAACGACCCGCACTTCGACGGCGCGGTCGGCTCCTCGACCCTCGGCCTGCCGCCGCTGCCGCTCACCGCGAGCCCGCTCCTCAACGGCGGCAGCGAGGTGGAGTTGTACCGCTTCGCCGAGCACGGCGAGTCGATCTGGCTCAAGTCGCGCTATCTCGACATCTACGAGAAGGAGAGCTCGAAGGGCACGATGCTCATGGTCGTGATCGAGACCGACTTCCTCGACAAGGACCGCAACCTCGTCATGCGCTTCCGCAAGACGCAGATCCGGAGGTAGGCCATGCGGACTCGGCGTGTGTTCTGCTTTGGGGCGGGCAGCATGGCGAGGGCCGACACGATGGACGTGAAAACCGTTGCGGTCGATCGGAGGCCCTAGGCCCATGGACCAGAACGTCGAGTCGAAGCAGACCTGCTTCGAGGACATCGAGGTGGGCGACGAGCTGCCTTCGCTCGCCAAGGGTCCGCTCACGACGGTGCACCTCATGCGCTGGTCGGCCGCCATGGAGAACTGGCACAAGATCCACTACGACCAGCAGTTCACCGTCGAGCACGACAAGCTGCCCGGCCTGCTGGTGAACGGCTCGTTCAAGCAGCAGTTCATCCTGCAGCTGCTCAAGGACTTCGCGGGCCTCGAGGGTTGGGCGTGGAAGGCCAGGTTCCAGTTCCGCGCGATGGACGTCGTCGGCACCACGCTCAACGTGTGGGCGAAAGTCAAACGCAAGATTCCCGCCGAGGGCTACGGGCTCGTCGAGCTCGACCTCGGCATCAGGAACCTCGAGGGTCGCGAGTCGACCCCCGGCATGGCGCTCGTCGCCCTGCCCTACCGCGCCGGGCCGCGCATCCCGTATCCCTTCGTGCCGCCCGCCACCGATCCGTGGGGCGGGGCGCGCGAGTGATCCCGAAAGGAAATCCATGGCGGACTGGCCGAAAGCGATCCACATCCACGAGGAAGGCCCGCGCGAGGGCTTCCAGTTCGAGAAGGGGCCGATCGCGACCGAATCGAAGGTCGAGCTGATCGACGCGCTCTCGGAAACGGGCCTGAAGGAGATCCAGGTCGTCTCCTTCGTGAACCCGAAGCGCGTGCCCGGCATGGCCGACGCCGACGAGGTCGTGAAGCGCTTCCGCAAGAAGCCCGGCGTGCGCTACTCCGGCCTGTGGCTGAACCAGCAGGGCCTCGAGCGCGCGATCGCGACGAACAAGATCGACGTGAAGGGCCGCATGGTGCTGTGCGCTTCCGAGCCCTTCCTCGCGCGCAACCAGAACTCCACGCTCGAGCAGATGGTGCAGGGCGTGAAGAACATGATCGCGATCTACAAGCAGCACGGCATCCCGATCGAGGAAGGCGGCGTCCAGGCGGCGTTCGGCTGCAACTTCAAGGGCGAGGTGCCGGTCGAGGACGTGCTCACGATCGTCCATCGCATCATGGCGATCGCCGCCGAGCAGGAGATCCGGTTGAAGAACCTCGTGCTCGCCGACACGATGGCGTGGGCCACGCCGCGGCGCATCCGCGGCGTCGTGGGGGCGGTGCGCGAGCGCTATCCCGATCTGGACATCACGCTCCACCTGCACGACACGCGTGGCATGGGCATCGCCAACGCCTACGCCGGGCTCGAGATGGGCGTGCACTCCTTCGATTCGTCGGTCGCGGGACTCGGAGGCTGCCCCTTCGCGATGCACAAGGGCGCGGCGGGCAACGTGTGCACCGAGGACCTCGTGTTCATGTGCGAGGAGATGGGCATCGACACCGGCGTCGATCTCGAGAAGCTGATCGAGGCGGCGGTGCTCGCCGAGAAGATCGTGGGCCATCCGCTCCCCGGCTCCGTGAAGCAGGGCGGCAGCCTGAAGCGCTATCGCGAGGCCGCGCGCGTGGCGACCACCGCGTAGCGTCCCGAGGAGGAGCAACCGTGGGACTCACTCTCGAGCTGGGCGCGTTCGTCTCGCGCCTGCAGTACCGCGACCTGCCGCCGAAGGCGATCGAGGTCGCCAGGCTGGGCTTCGTCGACTGCGTCGGCGTGATGGTCGCGGGCAGCGTCGAGCCGGTCGCCGAGATCGTCGCGCGCACCGTGCTCGAAGGCTGCGACGGCACCGAGGCCTCGGTGCTCTTCACCGCGCGCAAGGCCACCTCGCCGCTCGCCGCCTGGGTGAACGGAGCCGCGGCCCACGCGCTCGACTACGACGACGCGGGCGGTGGCCATCGCAGCGCGATCCTGGTGCCCACGCTGCTCGCCGAAGGCGAGGCGCTGGGCGCGAGCGGCCAGGACCTCATCACCGCCTATGTCGCGGGATTCGAGACCTGGCTCGAGCTCGCGTTGCGCGAGAAAGGCCACCTGCACGAGCGCGGCTGGCATCCGACCGCGATCTACGGCGCGCTCGCCGCGGCCGCCGCCGCCTCGCGCCTGCGCGGGCTCGATGCGGAGCGCACCGCGACCGCGCTCGCGATCGCGGCCTCGGAAGCGAGCGGTCTCGTGGCGAACTTCGGCTCGATGGTGAAGCCGTTCCACGCCGGCAACAGCGCGCGCGCCGGCATCGTCGCCGCGCGGCTCGCGGCCAACGGCATGACCGCCAACGTGAAGGCGCTCGAGCACGAGCGCGGCTTGCTCTCCGCCGTCTCGCAGCACGGCGAGTTCGACGCGAAGCGCCCCTGCTCGACCCTCGGCAGGGAATGGCGCATCACGATCGACGGCGTGGCGATCAAGAAGTACCCGACCTGCTACTGCACGCACCGCGCCATCGACGCGATGCTCGAGCTCGTCGCGCGCCAGGACCTCCAGCCCGGCGACGTCGAGCGCATCGACGTGATCATCGGCAAGACGCAGAAGGCGATCCTGCACGCCGACCGCCCGGCCACCGGGCTCGAGGCCAAGTTCAGCATCCAGTTCGCGATGGCGTGCGCGCTGCTCGAGCGCCAGGTCACGCTCGCCGAGCTGGTCGACGCGGTCGTGCAGCGCCCCGACATGCAGGCGATGATCGAGCGCGTGAAGGTGACGCTCATCACCGACTACGACCCGGCGATGCCGCAGTACTCGCCGTTCGACCACGTGAAGGTACGGCTCAAGTCCGGCCGCGTGCTCGAGAGCGAGCGCGTGCACCGGGCGCGCGGCCACATCACCGCGCCGCTCACCGAGGCGGAGCTCCACGCGAAGTTCGCCTCGTGCCTCGCCTTCGCGAAGAGCCCGCTCGATGCGCGCGGCCTCTTCGACACCTTGAACCACCTCGAGCGCCAGCCCGCGGGCTGGATCGCGAGGACCATCCAGAACAAGGGCCGCGCGCCCGCCGCCCGCCCGGCCGCTGCCGAACAGGAATGACGATGAACGACCAATCGCTGCCCCTGCAACAGCCGTTCCAGCTGCCCCCCGACATCGTCGAGTTCCAGCAGCTCGCGCGCAAGATCGTGCGCGAGGAGATGCTGCCTCTCGAGCAGAAGTACCTCGCGCACCCGGCGAAGTCGCACAGCCTGCGCGCGCGCGATGCGCTGCGCGCGATCTTCCCGCCGGAGGTGGTGCAGAAGCTCTACAAGATCTCGCAGGACACGGGCCTGTGGGGACTGAACATCCCCGAGGAGTACGGCGGGTCGGGCCTGCCGCTGCTCGCCAAGGCCGTGATCATGGAGGAGTTCTACTACTGCGCCGTGCCCTTCCCGTTCGCGGAGGTGCCGAACATCCTCTACTTCTGCAAGGGCGAGCAGGTCGACAAGTACCTGAAGCCGTGCATCGAGGGCACCAAGATCGCCGCCTTCGCGCAGACCGAGCCCAACGCCGGCAGCGACCCGGGCGGGATGATGAAGACCAGCGCCGTGCGCAGGAACGGCGGCTGGGTCATCAACGGCACGAAGATGTGGATCTCGAACGCGCTCGCCGCCGACTTCGTGATGGTGCAGGCGGTGACCGATCCCGAGAAGCGCCAGCGCGGCGGCATCACGATGTTCCTCGTCGACCGCGCCAATCCCGGCATGAAGGTCGTCGAGAGCGGGCTGCCGACGTGGCTCGACCAGACGCCGTCGCAATTCATCGTGAACTTCGACGACTGCTTCGTCCCCGAGGACGCGGTGCTCGGCGAGGTCGGCCAGGGCTTCGCCATGGGCCAGAAGTGGCTCACGATCATGGACCGGCTGCTGCGCGGGCCGTTCTGCCTCGGCAAGATGCAGCGCGGCCTCGACATGTCGATCGCGTGGGCGAAGCAGCGCGTGACCTTCGGCAAGCCGATCGCCGAGCGCCAGGCGATCCAGTGGAAGATCGTCGACATGTACGTGAAGATCCGCGCGGTCAGGAACCTCATCTACGAGGTGGCGGCGCGAGCCGACGCGGGCGAGGACGTGCGCACCGAGGCCGCGGTGGTGAAGCTCACGGCGGCCGAATGGGGCACGCAGGTGCTCGACGATGCGATCCAGATCCACGGCGCGATGGGCGAGGCGCTCGAGCTGCCGCTGTCGCTCTTCTACCGCTACGTGCGCCACGCGCGCATCGGCGGCGGCACCGACGAGATCCAGCGCATGATGATCGCGCGCAAGCTCCTCAAGGACTGAGGACGCGCGACCATGACCCAGCAAGGAAATGCGCCCGCGCCCGAAGGCCCGCTGAAGGGGCTGCGCGTGCTCGAATGCGGCATGGTGTTCGCCGGGCCGCTCGTGGCCACGCACCTGTCCGACCTCGGCGCCGAGGTGATCAAGGTGGAGCACCCGAAGGGCGACGAGGTGCGCAACATCGGCCGCTTCAAGGACGGCGAAGGCCTGTGGTGGCGCGTGACCTCGCGCAACAAGCGCGTGATCGCCGCCGACATCGGCAAGCCCGAGGGCGCGGAGATCGTGCGCCGCCTCGCGAAGAGCGCCGACGTGCTGATCGAGAACTTCCGCCCGGGCCGCTTCGCCTCCTACGGCCTCGACTACGCGTCGCTGTCGAAGGCGAACCCGGGGCTGGTCATGCTGCACATCAGCGGCTATGGCCAGGACGGTCCCTACAGGCACAAGCCGGGCATGGGCACGCTCGCCGAGGCGTTCAGCGGCTTCGCGATGGTGACCGGCGAGGCCGATCGCCCGCCCACGCTGCCGCAGTTCCCGTTCGCCGACGGTGTGGCCGCGATGATGGGCGCGTACGCGGTGATGGCCGCGCTCTGGTCGCGCGAGAAGAACGGCGGGCACGGCGACGAGATCGACCTGAACCTCTACGAGCCGATGCTCGCGCTCATGGGCCCGATGGTGATCGACTACGACCAGCTCGGCCACATCGCGCGCCGCCGCGGCAACCGCTCGACGTGGAGCGTGCCGCGCAACTCGTACAAGACGAAGGACGACAAGTGGGTCGCGGTGTCGAGCGCCGCGAACTCGATCGCGATCCGCATGTTCCGCGCGATCGGCCGCGACGACCTCGCCGACGACCCGGGCCTGCAGACCAACCCCGGCCGCGTGAAGCGTCTCGAGGAATGCGACGGCGCCATCGCGAGCTGGATCGCGCAGCACGACCTCGAATACGTGCTCAAGCGCTTCGAGGAGTACGAGGTCGTCGCCGGTCCCATCTGCGACGTCGAGCAGCTGGTGAACGACCCGCAGGTGCAGTTCAACAAGACCATCATCGAGATGCCCGACCCGGCGCTCGGCAAGGTGCGCCTGCAGAACGTGATCGCGCATTTCCGCAAGCAGCCGGGGCGCATCCGCTGGATCGGCAAGAACCGGATCGGCGCCGACACCGACGAGGTGCTCGCCGCGATCGGCTACTCGAGCGAGGAGATCGCGGCGCTGGAAGCGAAGGGCGTGGTCCGGCGCGTGCCGAAGACCGCGCCCGAGGAGGTGCGCTGAACTGACGCAAGGCCATCGCGCCGCGCTTCGCGGCGCGCCGGCGACATCCCGCCCGCGCAGGGGCGGGCCACGACATCCCAGAGGAGGAGTTCATGATTCGCTCTCAGGCGCTGAAGGCGCTCGCCGCCGCCCTCGTGCTCGGCACGGCAACCATCGCCCAGGCGGCATTCCCCGACCACCCGGTCCATCTCGTCGTGCCCTTCCCGCCCGGCGGCACCACCGACGTGGTCGCGCGCGCGATCGCGCCGAAGGTGGGCGAGATCCTCGGGCAGCAGGTCGTCATCGACAACCGCGGCGGCGCCGGCGGCAGCATCGCCACCGAATACGTCGCGAAGGCCGCGCCCGACGGCTACACGTTGCTCATGCCGACCAACTCGCACACGGCGAACCCGTCGATCTACACGCACCTGCCGTTCGACACGGCGAAGGCCTTCACGGGCGTGGCCTATCTCGGCGACACGCCCGGCTTCTTCGTGGTGAACCCGTCGGTGCCGGTGAAGAACGTGAAGGAGCTGGTGGAGCTCGCGAAGAAATCGAACCCGCCGCTCACGTTCGGCAGCGCCGGCGCGGGCACCTATCCGCACCTCGCGGCCGAGCTCTTCACGCAGGAAGCGGGCATCAAGATGACGCACGTGCCGTACAAGGGCGCGGGCCCGGCGATGATCGACCTGCTGGCCGGCGTCTACCAGTTCAAGGTGGAGGGCGTGCCGACCGGCTGGCCGCAGGTGAAGGCGGGCAAGCTGAAGGTGCTCGGCGTGACCAGCAAGGAGCGCCTGCCGCAGTACCCCGACATCCCGACGGTGGCCGAACAGGGCTATCCCGACTACGAGCAGAACTTCTGGATGGGCATCCTCGTTCCGGCCGGCACGCCCGAGGACGTGCGCGCGAAGCTCGAGAAGGCGTTCATGCAAACGATGCAGGACAAGGAGATCGCGGCGAAGCTCGGAGCGCTCTCGGTGCGCGCTCGGCCGCTCGCGGGCAAGGAGCTGGACGCGCTCATCGCGCGCGAGCTGCAGATGTGGCCGGAGGTCGTGAAGCGCGCCGGCATCACCGCGAACTA
Source organism: uncultured Burkholderiales bacterium (assembly GCA_964403515.1). Taxonomy (GTDB): domain Bacteria; phylum Pseudomonadota; class Gammaproteobacteria; order Burkholderiales; family Usitatibacteraceae; genus Usitatibacter. The sequence continues at coordinate 8,987 of CAYOGL010000037.1, forward strand.
GCGATGGGGCTCGCGCTCTATTCCGCGATCGGCTCGCGCCTCACGCACTACGACGTGGACGTCGAGCGTGCGACGCTCGCCGAGCGCCGCACGCTCCAGCTGCCGGTCGGCGTGCAGTACGCGTGGCGCCATGCATCGAAGCCGTTGCTCTACGTGGCATGCAGCGACGGCGGGCTCGGCGCGACCGGATCGACCCACGTGCTGTGCACGCTCGAGATCGATCGCGACGGGGGCCTCTCGACCTACGCCGACGCGATCCCGCTGCGCTGGCGGCCGGTGCACGTGACGACCGATGGCGACTCGCGCCACGTGCTCGTGACCTACAACGATCCGAGCCGCGTGGATGTGTGGCGCATCGGCGAGGACGGCATCGTGGGCGATGCGATCGCGCAACCGGAGCTGCGCATGGGCAAGACGGCGCACCAGGCGCGCGTCACACCTGCGAACGATCGCGTGATCGTCCCCGTGCGCGGCACCGACCCCGGGCATGGACGTCCCGAGGATCCCGGCTCGATCGAGGTCTTCGACTATCGCGACGGCCGGCTCGCGCACCGCCAGTCGATCGCACCCGACGGCGGCTTCGGCTTCGGCCCGCGCCACGTCGACTTCCACCCGACGCGTCCGTGGATGTACCTGTCGATCGAGCGCCAGGACCAGATCGCGCAGTTCACGCTCGACGGCACCGTCGAGGGGCCCGCGTGGCGCAAGAGCACGCTCGCCGGCAAGAAGAAGGAACGGCAGCTCGGCGGGGCGATCCACGTGCACCCGAACGGGCGCTTCGTCTACGTGTCGAACCGCGCCGACGGCACCGTGGAGCTCGACGGGCAGAAGGTGTTCAACGACGGCGAGAACACGATCGCGGCCTTCGCCATCGACGAGCGCACGGGCGAGCCGAACCTCGTGCAGATCGAGGACACGCGCGGCATCCACGTGCGCACCTTCTCGATCGACCCGAGCGGGCGCCTCCTCGTCGCGGGCAACATGCGCACGCGCAAGGTGCGCGACGCGAGCGGACGCATCGCCGATGTTCCGGGCGGCCTCTCGGTCTTCCGCATCGGCGACGACGGCCGCCTCGCCTTCGTCCGCAAGGTCGACGCCGACGTCACCCGCGCCAACCTCTTCTGGCTCTCTTTCGCCGCTCGATAATCGGGGTCTGTCCCCAGACATCAAGCGTGGTTGAGGGCGGCTTCGATCTCGGCGAAGCTGCGCGCCACGTCGCCGGTCTGCAACTCCTGTCCGAGCTGGCGCGCGATCTGCGAGGTGGAGAAGATGCCGCAAACGAGCGTGTGGCCGCCGCGGTCGCGCTCGGCGACGAGGGCGTGCTGGCGGTGCGAGCGCGTGAGCGTCGCGACCACGTGGCCCACGCGGGCGCGGCGCACCTCGTCGTACTCGAGCACCTCGAGGCGCTCGTGCGGCGTCATGATGTCCTGCACGCGGATCTCGTCGCGACGGCCGCCGAACTCGCTCAGGTGCAGCAGCGGCTTCTCGCCGAGCAGGTCGGTGGCGGTGATCAGCCCCTCGATCTCGTTGTCGACGTTCACCACCAGCAGCAGCCGGACGTTGCGCCGGACCATGAGGCGCATGGCGTGCTCGATCGAGGCGTGGCGATCGATCGTCACCGCGCTCACGATCTTCAGGTCGGTCATGACTCGCAGCGCGGGATCCTCGGCTTGCGCGCGCAGGGTCTCGACGGTGGGTTGGCAGAAGGTGGCGTGCCGCGAAAGCGGCCGCGCGGTCAGTGGCGGAAACACGCTCATGATGGCCTCCGGGACGAAACGGGCTCGAGGACATCGTGCGACCGCCGGCGCGCGTGCGCCAGACGAAAATTCTGATGGGCGCATAACGCGACCGACTGCGCCCGCACAGGGCGGCGGCCGCGGCGAGGTCGCGGCCCCGCGCCTAATCCGGCTGGATCTTCGCGTCGCGGACGACCTTCGCCCAGCGCGCGAAGTCGTTGCGCGTGAGGTCGGCGAGCTGCTGCGGCGTGCCGCCCGTGGGCGTGAGGCCCTGCTTGCGCAGCGTGGCGACGACGTCCGGCGACTTGAGCTGCGCGTTCACGTCGGCGTTGAGCTTCGCGACGATCGCCTCGGGTGTGCCGGCCGGCGCATACATCGCGTACCAGATGTCGGTGTCGATGTCGCGCACGCCCGACGCTTCGGCGAGTGACGGCACGTTCGGCGTCACGTCGGAGCGCTGGGTGCCGCCCGCCGCGAGCATGCGCAGCTTGCCCGCCTCCACCAGCGGCAGTGCCACGTGCACGGGCAGGAACATGCAGCTCACCTGGCCGCTCAGCAGGTCCTGGACCGCGCCGCCCGTTCCCTTGTAGGGCACGTGCAGCACGTCGATGCCGGTGCGCGCGGCAAAGAGCGCCATCGCGAGATGATGGGGCGTGCCCGTGCCGGGCGACGCGTACGAGAGCGACCCCGGATGCGCCTTCGCGAGGGCCACGAGCTCCTTCACCGTGGTCGCCTTCACGGCGGGATTCACGACCAGCGCGAGCCGGCCCACGGCCACCGGCGCGACCGGCGCGAAGTCCTTGATGGCGTCGTACGGGACCTTGCGATGCAGGCTCGGGCTGATCACGTGCGTGCTCGCCGTCATGAGCAGCGTGTAGCCGTCGGGCGCCGACTTCGCGACCGCCTCGGTGCCGATGCCGCCGCTCGCGCCGGGCCGGTTCTCCACCACGACCCCCTGCTTCCACTCCTCGCCGAGCTTGTGCCCCAGCGTGCGCGCGAGGATGTCGATGCCCGTCCCGGGCGTGTAGGGCACGACGAGCTTCACCGCATGGTTCGGAAAGCCCTCCTGCGCGAGTGCCGTGGCGCAGAACAGGAGCGCCGCGCACGCGGCCGGGTAAAAACGTCGCAACGCGATGAATCCCATCGACGCCTCCGCAGTTCGGGCCCCGAGGATAGTGCATCCGCGCCCGGCGCTTCAACCACTTGGTACCATTCGCGCATGGACCCGAACGTGATCGTGATCGGCGGCGGCATCGCGGGCCTCGGCTTCGCGCTCGCGATGAAGGAGCGGGGCCTCGCGTGCCGCGTGTACGAGGCGGTGCCCGAGGTGAAGGAGCTCGGCGTCGGCATCACGCTCCTGCCCCACGCCACGCGCGAGCTCGCCGCGCTCGGCCTCGAGCCGCGCATCAAGGCGGTGGCCATCGAGAACGAGGTGAGCGCGTTCTTCAACCGCTACGGGCAGTTCATCTACCAGGAGCCGCGCGGCAAGTTCGGCGGCAATCCTTACGCCGAGTACGGCATCCACCGCGGCAAGCTCCACCGCATCATGTACGAGGCGGCGCTCGAGCGCTGCGGCGGGGAGCACGTGGTGACCGACCACAAGTGCGTGCGCCTCGATCAGGACGAGCGCGGCGTCACCGCGCACTTGGTCGAGACCTCGAGCGGTCGCGCGCTTCGCCCCGTCCGCGCCGACGTCGCGATCGCCTGCGACGGCATCAACTCCACGGTGCGCCGGCAGTTCTATCCGCAGGAGAAGGTCGCCTTCGCCGGCATCAACACGTGGCGCGGCGTCACCCGGCACGCGCCGATCCTCGGCGGGCGCACGTACATGCGCGTGGGCTCCATCGAGACCGGCAAGATGGTGATCTATCCGATCGTGGACGACGTCGACGGCGGCGGCCGCCAGCTCGTCAACTGGATGGCCGAGATCCGCCAGCCGGGCGTCACGATGAACGACTGGAACCGGGCCGGGAACGTGGCGGACTTCCAGAAGATCTATTCGGACTGGCGCTTCGACTGGCTCGACGTGCCGACGCTGATCGCGGATGCGGACATGGTCCTCGAGTACCCGATGGTCGACAAGGACCCGGTGGCGCGCTGGACCTTCGGGCGCGTGACGCTCATGGGCGACGCGGCGCACCCGATGTATCCGCGCGGCTCGAACGGCGCGGCGCAGGCCATCATCGACGCGCGCACGCTCGCCACGCTGCTCGCCGAGGGCCGCGATGCCGTCGAAGCGTTGCGCGCCTACGAAGCCGCGCGCCTCGAGGCGACCGCGCGCATCGTGCGCACGAATCGCCAGCATCCGCCGGATTACATCAACATCAAGGTCGACGAGCTCACCGGCGGCAAGCCGTTCCGGCACATCGACGACGTGATCAGCCAGGAAGAGCTGCGCCGCATCTCGGAGGATTACAAGCGCATCGCCGGCTTCTCGCTCGGCTCGCTCGCGCCGGAACGCCCGCGGGAATGATTCGCGCTGCCCGCGTGTTGACGCGGGCATGGATGACAGCTCACAGGTCCTCGCACTGATCCACGACGCCTGCGAGCGGCTCCCCGGACTCGGGCCGTTCCTCGCGCCGCCACGCCGCAAGGACGCGCGCAACGGAGCGCATCGCTATTCGGTCGCCGCGTTCGCCGAGCGCGCGGGGTTCGTGCTCTTCCTCTCGCTCGAGACGCTGCAGTTCGGCATCGCGATCCCGCGCGGCGAGGAGCTGGGCGAGGCGCGCCAGTATCCGAGCCCGAAGCTCGCCGCGACGATGTTCCTGCGCACGCACGCGATCGAGGCGCTCGCGGAATGAAGCGCGGCAAATGCATCAATCGTTTTGCGTCATCGCCGCAAAACAAATCGTTTGCTGCGCTGCAGCAAAACCCCTAGATTGGGCAGTGTCGCGCCGGATCCCACGAGGACGAGGCCGCTCACTGGAGAAAGCGATGAACAACAGCCCCTTCTACAACGGTGAATTCGAGCGCGCCGTGCGCGAAGCCGGTCTCGTGCGCGCGGTGGTGATCGGCGAAGCCCTCGCCGGCGGCATCGCCGCCATCGGAGGCCTCGCGCACCGCATCCGGAAGGCATTGCCGGGCATGCGCCCGGGCGACCTGCCCCTCACGCCGCGGGCCTCGGCGGCCCAGCGGTTCGGCAGCGGCGACTGACCCACGACGCCCACCCCGGTCCTCTCCAAGGCAGAGGGCGAAACGGCGCAAGGCCCCGGCAAGCCCGGGGCCTTTTCGTTCGGACGGCACGCAGCGTCTTGACCCGCGTCATCAGGTTTTTTTATCCATCGACCGAAAACTATTCGGTTGTTGCACTGCACCAAAACCCGTATCTTGGAAGGCGTGGAGCTACCCGCTCCCCCTGTCGCCATCAACTCCCAAAAGGACAGCACCATGGACCACGAACGTTACCCATACTACTTCTCCGAACCCGGCGCGCAGCCCCGCGAGCTCGGCCTCGGCGAGGCGCTCGCCACCCTCGGCAAGGGCGCCTGGAGCGTGATGACCCGCGTCGCGAGCCACGTCCTCGGCGCGGAACCGAAGACCGCGCGCTAAGCCGCTTCCCGGCATGCCGAATAGGGGCAGGCCCCAATTATCGGATTCCGATAATTGGGGCCTTGCCCCTATTTGCGCAATTAGAATGGCGGGATGACCTGGTCCCTGATCGCGCGCGATGCGGGCGGCGCCTTCGGTGTCGCGGTCGCGAGCCGCTTCTTCGCGGTCGGCGCCCTGTGTCCCGCGGTACGCGCGCGGCGCGGTGCGCTGTCCACCCAGGCACTCATGAATCCGCTCTATGCGCGCGACGGGCTCGCGGCGCTCGAGGCCGGTCTCACCGCGGAGGCGGTCGTCGCGCGACTCACGCAAGCCGATCCCGGACGCGAGGCGCGCCAGCTGCACGTGATCGATGCGGCGGGCCATACGGCCGCGCACACGGGACGCGAGTGCATCGCATGGTGCGGCAGCCTCGCAGGCGAGGACTTCGGCGTCGCGGGCAACATGCTCGTGGGGCCCGCGGTGCTCGAGGAGACGGCGCGTGCGTATCGAGCCGCCGCGGGATCGCCCTTCGCCGAGCGCCTTCTCGCCGCCATGGACGCGGGTGAAGCGGCCGGCGGCGACAAGCGCGGCAGGCAGGCGGCCGCCCTGCTCATCCACACCACCGAGGATTATCCGTTCCTCAGCCTGCGCGTGGACGATCATGCGCAGCCGCTCGCGGAGCTGCGCCGTCTCTACCAGGTGAGCCTGCAGCGCTTCCAGCCGTTCGTCGCGTGCCTTCCGACCGCGGCCTCGGCGGGCGGCATCACCGATCGCGCGATGATCGAGGCGCGCATCGAACGCTTCCAGGCCGCGCGCGCCAAGGCCGGCCGATGAGCGGCCTGCTCGAGGTGCGGGGCCTGCGCACGTCCTTCCGCACCGACGCAGGCACGTTCAACGCGGTCGACGGCGTGAGCTTCGCCCTCGAGCCGGGCGAAACCCTCGGCCTCGTCGGCGAGTCGGGCTGCGGCAAGAGCGTCACCGCGCTCTCGATCATGGGGCTCGTCGCGCCGCCCGGGCGCATCGCCGCCGGCGAGGTGATCTTCGAGGGACACGACCTGCTGAAGCTTCCGCCCGCACGCATGCGCGACCTGCGCGGCGATCGCCTCGGCATGATCTTCCAGGAACCGATGACGTCGCTGAACCCCGCGTTCACCATCGGCGACCAGATCGTCGAGGGCATCCTGCGGCACCGCAGGATCGGCGGCGACGCCGCGAAGAAGCAGGCGATCGAGATGCTCGAGCGGGTGCGCATCCCCTCGCCCGCGCGCCGCTTCGACGATTACCCGCACAAGCTCTCCGGCGGCATGCGCCAGCGCGCGATGATCGCGATGGCCCTCGCGTGCCGGCCGAAGCTGCTGATCGCCGACGAGCCCACGACCGCGCTCGACGTCACGGTGCAGGCGCAGATCCTCGAGCTCATGCGCGTGCTGCGCGAGGAGACGGGCACCGCGATCATCCTCATCACCCACGATCTCGGGGTCGTGGCCGAGCTCGCGCACGCGGTCGCGGTCATGTATTCCGGCCGCATCGTCGAGAAGGCGAGCGTCGAGGCGCTGTTCGCCCGGCCGCAGCATCCGTACACGATCGGGCTCCTCGGCTCGATTCCGAAGCTGCACCTCGAGCAGCCGCGCCTGCCCGCGATCCAGGGCCAGGTGCCCGATCCCGCGTTCCCGCCGCCGGGCTGCCGCTTCGCGCCGCGCTGCCCGTTCTCCACCGACAAGTGCCGCGCCGAGGAGCCGCCGCTCGCCGACGTGCTGCCGCGGCATCCCGCGCGCTGCTGGTATGCGCCGCTCGAGGTGAAAGCGGTGCGCGCGGCATGACCGAGCTGCTGCGCGTCGAGCACCTCGTCAAGCACTTCCCGGTTCGCACCGGGCTCTTCGGCGGCGGCGCGGCGGTCGTGCACGCGGTCGACGACGTGAGCTTCGCGCTCGATGCCGGCGAGACGCTCGCGCTCGTGGGCGAGTCGGGCTGCGGCAAGTCGACCACCGGCCGCCTCGTGCTGCGCCTGCTCGAGCCCACCGCCGGCAGGGTCTTCTTCGAGGGCCGGGACCTCTTCGCCCTGCCGGATCGCGCGATGCGCGCGCAGCGTCGCGCCCTGCAGATCATCTTCCAGGACCCGTACGCGTCGTTGAATCCGCGCATGACCGTGCGCCAGATCCTCGAGGAGCCGCTCATGCTGCACGGCGTCGCGGGAGCCGAGCGGCGCGCGCGCGTGAGCGAGGTGCTCGCGCTCGTCGGCCTTTCGGAGCGGCATGCGCAGCGCTATCCCCACGAGTTCTCCGGCGGACAGCGGCAACGCATCGGCATCGCGCGCGCGATCGTCGTGGCGCCCAGGCTCATCGTGTGCGACGAGCCGGTGTCCGCGCTCGACGTGTCGATCCAGGCGCAGGTCGTGAACCTGCTGCAGGACCTGCAGGCACGCTTCGGGCTCGCGTATCTCTTCATCGCCCACGACCTCGCCGTCGTGAAGCACATCGCCACGCGCGTGGCGGTGATGTACCTCGGACGCATCGTCGAGATCGCCGCCAAGCGCAGCCTCTTCGCGCGTCCGCGCCATCCGTACACGCAGGCGCTGCTCTCTGCGATCCCGGTGCCGGAGCCGCGCCTCGCGCGCAATCGCATCGTGCTACAGGGCGACGTGCCGAGCCCGATCGATCCGCCGTCGGGGTGCCGGTTCCGCACGCGCTGTCCGTATGCGCAGGACAAATGCGCGGTCGAGGATCCGGCGCTCGAGGAAGAGATGATCCCCCAAGGGGAAGGGAAAACTTTGGCCGACCAAGGGCGCGGCCACTTTACGGCGTGCCATTTCTGGAGGGAGATCGCGCCGCCGGCCGCGATCGTTCCCGATGCGGGCGCGTTTCCGCCCGATGAACGGCTCGAGCGGCTGCAGGCGGCCTTCGCCCGCACCGCTTCTTGATAGACTGCCTCGCTTCCGGCCGAAGGAGAACAACATGACGATCGCATCGCGCACCGCCCGCCTCGCCGCATCGCTCGCATTCGCCGCGGCCACGGCCATTCCGTCGTTCGCGCAGACGCTGCGCATCGGCCTCGCGGAGGACCCGGACGTCCTCGATCCCACCCTCGCGCGCACGTTCGTGGGGCGCATCGTGTTCGCCGGACTGTGCGACAAGCTGGTCGACATCGACGACAAGCTCAACATCGTTGCGCAGCTGGCGACATCCTGGCAGTGGGCGCCGGACCACAAGTCGCTCACGATGAAGATCCGCCAGGGCGTGACGTTCCACGACGGCGAGAAGCTCGACGCGGCGGCGGTGAAGTTCAACATCGAGCGCCACAAGACGATGCAGGGCTCGAACCGCAAGGGCGAGCTGGCGCCGGTCACCACGGTCGACGTGCTCGATCCGTACACCGTGAAGATCAACCTCTCGGCGCCGTTCGCGCCGCTGCTCGCGCAGCTCGGCGATCGCGCCGGCATGATGGTGTCGCCGAAGGCGGCGAAGGCCGAGGGCGACAAGTTCGGCGCGCATCCCGTGTGCTCCGGCCCGTTCAAGTTCGTCGATCGCGTGGCGCAGGACCACATCACGCTCGAGCGCTTCCCGGCCTACTGGAACAAGGGCGCGATCCATTTCGACAAGGTCATCTACCAGACGATCATCGACCCGACCGTGCGCCTCGCGAACCTCAAGTCGGGCCAGCTCGAGATGATCGAGCGGATGGCGCCGTCGGACGTGAAGGGCCTCAAGTCCGATCCGAAGATCAGGACCGCCCGCATCGTCGAGATCGGCTACCAGGGCATCACGATCAACCTCGGCAAGAGCGACCTCGCGCAGAAGAATCCGCTCGGGCGCGACCCGCGGGTGCGCGAAGCATTCGAGCTTTCCCTCGATCGCGACGCGATCGTGCAGGTCGCCCAGGACGGCGAAGCGGTGCCGGGCAACCAGTGGGTGGCGCCGAACAACCCGTGGTACGTGAAGAGCTTCCCGGTCCCGAAGCGCGACGTCGCGAAGGCGCGGCAGCTGCTGAAGGAAGCGGGCGTGCCCAATCCGTCGTTCACGCTGATGACGCCGACCACCGCCGACGGCCAGCGCCTCGCGCAGGTGGTGCAGGCGATGGCGCAGGAGGCGGGCTTCAACGTGAAGATTCAGTCCACGGAGTTCTCGACCTCGCTCGATCTCGCGGACAAGGGACAGTTCGAGGCGTACGTGCTGGCGTGGAGCGGCCGTGCGGACCCGGACGGCAACCTCTACAGCCACCTCGTGTGCAAGCAGCCGCTCAACTACGCGGGCTACTGCAACGCCGACTTCGACAAGGCGGTGAACGAATCGCGCGCGACCGTCGACCCGGCGCAGCGAAGGAAGCTCTTCGCGCAGGCCGCGAGCCATTCGCTCGAGGACCGGCCGATCATCTACCTCTACCACCGCCATTGGCTCTACGGCTACACGAGCCGGCTCTCGGGCTTCAAGGCGGTGCCCGACGGGCTGATCCGCCTGCAAGGATTGAAGCTCGGCTGACCGGACGCATCGCTTGCTGCACTTCCTCGTCAAGCGGCTGGCCGCGCTCGTCCCGACGCTGATCCTGGTGTCGATGATGGTGTTCACGCTGCAGCAGCTGCTGCCCGGCGATCCCGCGATCGCCATGGCGGGCGAGGAGCGCGACCCGAGCACCATCGCGTACCTGCGCGCCAAGTTCCACCTCGACGAACCCTTGCCCATGCGCTACGTCTACTGGGCGAAGGGCGTGCTGCACGGCGACCTCGGCGACTCGGTGCGCATCCAGGAGCCGGTCACCCAGCTCATCTTCGAGAAGCTGCCCGTCACGCTCGAGCTCGCTGCGCTCGCGATGCTGATCGCGCTCGTGATCGGCATCAGCGCGGGCATCGTCTCGGCGGTGTTCAAGGACACGGCTTTCGATTACGCGGCGAACGTCTTCGCGCTGTGGGGACTTTCGACGCCGAACTTCTGGCTCGGCATCCTGCTGATCCTGCTCTTCTCGGTGCAGCTCGGGTGGCTGCCGGCCTCGGGCTACGTGAGCCCGTTCGAGGACCTGAAGCAGAACCTCGCCTCGATGATCATGCCGGCGTTCGTGCTCGGAAACGCGATCGCCGCGGTCCTCATGCGCCATACGCGCAGCGCGATGCTGCAGGTGCTGTCGGCCGACTACGTGCGCACGGCGCGCGCGAAGGGCCTCGACGAGCGCACCGTGATCCTGCGCCACGCATTGAGGAACGCGCTGGTGCCGATCATCACGCTGGGCGCGCTCGAGTTCGGCACGCTGCTCTCGGGGGCGGTGCTCACCGAGCAGGTGTTCTCGATACCCGGCTTCGGCAAGCTCATCGTCGACGCGGTCTTCAATCGCGACTACTCGGTGGTCCAGGGCGTCGTGCTCTTCACCGCGACCATGTACATCACGCTGAACCTGCTCGCCGACGTGGCCTACGTGCTCGTGAACCCGCGACTGCGCACCTGAGATGGCGGCGCTCGCCGATACCGAGGTCGTCCTGCCGCCGGAGCTCGCGCCGTGGCAGCGCGCGCTCAAGCGCCTCGCCCATCGCAAGGGCGCGATGGTCGGCCTCGCCCTCGTCGCCTTCTTCGTCGCGATCGCGATCGTCGCGCCGTGGATCTCCCCCTACGATCCGCTCGCCACGAGCTGGAGCGCGGTGCGCAAGGCGCCGTCGAGCGCCCACTGGTTCGGCACCGACGAGATCGGCCGCGACGTCCTCGCCCGGGTGATCTGGGGCGCACGGGCATCGCTCCTCGCGGGCGTGGTCTCGGTCGGCATCTCGCTCGCCATCGGCGTGCCGGTCGGGCTCGCCGCGGGCTACATCGGCGGCTGGGTCGACATGGTGATCTCGCGCGTGGTCGACGCGATGCTCGCCTGCCCCTTCCTGATCCTCGCGATCGCGCTCGCCGCGTTCCTCGGGCCGAGCCTCACCAACGCGATGATCGCCATCGGGATCGCGGCTACCCCGGTCTTCGTGCGCCTGACTCGCGCGCAGGTGCTCGCCGTGAAGGTGGAGGACTACATCGAGGCGGCGCGGGCGGTCGGCAACTCGCACCTGAGGATCGCGCTGCGCCACATCTTCCCCAACGTCGTGGCGCCGCTCATCGTGCAGGCGACCCTCGCGATCGCCGCCGCCGTCATCGCCGAAGCGAGCCTGTCCTTCCTCGGCCTGGGCCAGCAGCCGCCCGCCCCCAGCTGGGGCAGCATGCTGAATACCGCGAAGAACTTCGTCGAGAACGCGCCGTGGATGGCGTTCTGGCCGGGGCTCTCGATCTTCCTGCTGGTGCTCTCCTTCAACCTGCTCGGCGACGGCCTGCGCGACGCGCTCGATCCGCGGCACCGCTGATCGCGCGTGTTGTCTGAGGAATGTTCCCGCAGGGCACCGCGCGCCCGGAGAGACCATGGATTCCCACCTCGTGGGCCGTTTCGCCCGCACGCAGGAGCTGCTGCTCGTCGCATTGCACGCCGCGCAGCTCGGCGCGTGGGAGACCGACCTCACGACCGGCGAGAACGTCTGGCACGAGGGCATGGCGCACCTGCTCGGTGTCCCGGCCGATCGCGCACCGGCCGAGAGCAAGCGGTTCGTGGAGTACGTGCACCCCGACGATCGCGCGAAGGTCGAGGCCGCGTATGCGGAGGCGGTCCGTGCCGCACAACCCGGCCGGATGTTCGACATGGACTTCCGGGTGATCCGCATGGACGGTGCCGTGCGCTGGTTCAACTCGCGCGGCATGGAGATCGAGACCGCCGACGGGCAGCGGCGCATCGTGGGCGTCGCGCAGGACATCACCGAGCGCAAGGCGTGGGAAGAGCAGCTCGGCGAGCAGGCGCAGTTGATCGAGCTCAGCCACGATGCCATCGTCGTGCGCACGCTCGACGCGCGCATCCGCACCTGGAACTCCGGCGCCGAGCAGCTCTACGGCTTCCGCCGCGACGAAGCGGTCGGCGCGATCATGCACCATCTGCTGCGCACGGAGTTCCCCGCGCCGCTCGAGGAGATCGAGCAGCAGCTCGTGCGCGACGGGCGGTGGAGCGGCGAGCTCGTGCACACGCGCCGCGACGGCACGCGGGTGGTCGTCACGACGCGCTGGACGCTCAACCGCGATGTCGAGGGACGGCCGCGGCACGTGCTCGAGAGCAACACCGACATCACGGAGCGCAAGGCGTACGAGCGGCGGCTCGAGGAGACCCAGGCGGCCCTGCACGAGGCGGACCGGCGCAAGAACGAGTTCCTCGCGACACTCGCCCACGAGCTGCGCAATCCGCTCGCGCCGATCCGCAACGCCGCGCAGATGCTCAGGCAGCCATCCCTCGGGGAATCGCGCCACCGCACGGCCGTCGACATCCTCGAGCGGCAGGTGCGGCACATGGTGCGCCTGGTGGACGACCTGCTCGACGTGGGACGCATCACGAGCGGCAAGCTGCACCTGGTGCGCGAGCGTGTGGAGCTCGCGAGCGTGATCGAGCACGCGATCGAGGCATCGCGTCCCTTCGACGGACATCACTTCTCGGTGTCCCTGCCGCCGCACCCGGTCTACGTCGACGGCGATCCGGTGCGGCTCACGCAGGTGTTCTCGAACCTTCTCGCCAACGCGGTGAAGTACACGCCGAAGGGAGCCGCGATCGGCATGGTGGGCGAGGAACGCGACGGGCTCGTCGTCGTGAAGGTGAGCGACGAAGGCATCGGGGTCGCGCCCGAGGAGCTCGCGCGGCTCTTCGACATGTTCGCGCAGGTCGAGTCCCCGCTGCACCGGCTGCACGGCGGCCTGGGCGTGGGGCTCGCGCTCGCCCGCGTCTTCGTGGAGCTGCACGGTGGCTCCATCGAGGCGCACAGCGAGGGCAGCGGCAAGGGCACGCAATTCACGGTGCGCCTGCCCATCGCGACCGGCTCGGTGCAGTCGACCGGGCCGTGAGCCCCAGGAGGAACGACCTTGCCGCCTAGGACACGCCGAGCAGCTCCACGTCGAACACGAGCGTGGCATTCGGGGGAATGACGCCGCCCGCGCCGCGCGAGCCGTAGCCCATGTCCGGCGGGATCACGAGCGTGCGCTTGCCGCCCACCTTCATGCCCGCGACGCCTTCGTCCCAGCCGCGGATCACCTCGCCCGCGCCGAGCCGGAATTCGAAGGGTTGGCCGCGGTCGACCGAGCTGTCGAACTTGCGGCCCTTGCCCTCGGGCTTCGAGGGATCGTTCAGCCAGCCGGTGTAGTGCACGCGCACGCGCCCGGCGCGCGCTTCCGCGCCCGATCCCTCGACGACGTCGATCTTCTGCAGCTCGGCCATGGCGGTCTCCCGGAAATGCGATTCGAGCGACGACAGGCCGGGAAGTTTACCTAGGCTTCCTTTTCCGTGGTCGCCACCTGCGATTCGATGACCCGGGCCGCCTTGCGGATGCCCGCCGAGACGTTGCCGCCCCCGAAGGCGCGCATGATCGTGACCGTGGCCTGGTCGAGCGAGACCTGCACGCGACTCATCGGCTCCCCGCACTCGGTCGGACGCCCGGCTCCCGGCCGCGCGCCGCCGCGCTTCGATTTTTCCACGAAGCCTCTCCCCTTTTGCTTGCTTTTGTACCCGCGCCTCCATGATAGGGGCGAATGCGCGCGGCGACAATGCGATTAGCGGCGGATCTCCGTCTGGTGCGAACGGATTAGCCGTTACCGGCGTAATCGATGGGTCGCCGCGAGGGCGGATCAGGTCGGCTCGCGGGTGAGCGTGGCGTGGAGTTGCCGCACCTCCTCGGCCAGGAGCGGGGGCATCGGGGCGAGCGGGCCGGGCTTGCGCCGCTCCCCTACCGCCGCGGCGAGGCCGGCGAGCTGCGCGGCCAGCGCCTGCGCGCCGGGAGCGTCGAGCGGTTCCACCGGCTCCCCGCGCTCGATCGCCCAGCATTCGGCGAGCACGCGATAGGCGAGGCGCTGGGCGGCGGCGATCGCGGGCCACATCTGCTCCGTTTCCTCGCGCTCCCGGGCCCGGCCGCCCATGCCGCCCTCGACCGCCTCGTTCAGCGCGAAGAGCCGATGCTGCAGCCGCCTGCGGTCGCCGCGTGCCTGCGGTGTGGTCACCGCGCGCCGCTCGACGTGGCGCAGGACCGGCGCGACGAGGTCGATCGTCGCCGCGAGCTCGTTGCGCACCCGGGCCACGGCCGCGCGCGGCATGAGAAGCGCGAAGACGACGATTCCGACCACGCAGCCGAGCGTCGTGTCGATGCCGCGCGCCCACATGAGCTCGCCGATGTCCGTGACCGGGCGCCCGCCGCTCGAGATGAGCAGCGCGATGACCGAGATGAAGATCACCGCGAAGGCGTAATTGCGCAGCACGAGCATCTGCAGCACGAACTGCACGACCATGATCGCCGCGACGAGCCATAACCCTTCCGGCCGCAGCGCGAGGATGGCACCGGCGAGCAGCACGCCCACCCACGTCCCCACCATCCGCTCGAGGCCCCGTTGCACGGTGCGGCGCCAATCGAAGCCGAAGTGCAGCACGAGCACCGCCGCGGCGATCGCCCAGTACGCGCGCTCGAGGCCCATCAAGCCGCCCACCAGACCGGCGAGCAGCGAGGCGACGCCGACCCGCATCGTCACGAGCAGCGAGACCGAGCCCGGCTTCACCGCCTCGCGCAGCGACTCGAACGCGCGCAACCGGCCGAGCGGGATCTCGTCGCGATGCGCGGGAACCACGCTCTCGGGATGGCGTGCGAGGTTGGCGATGCGTTTCACCTCGTCGATCGCCGAGGCCGGCATCTTCTCGCCGCGCGCCGCGAAGCTCATCGCATCGGCGAAGAGCAGGTGCAGCTCGCGATTGATCGCGCGCAGCCGGCCGATCGTGCTCTCGGTGCGCCGCTGCAGCGGCTGGTAGGTGACCAGCGCCGACCACGCCTCCGTCAACGCGAGCGCCGCCCGGTGACGCGCCGCATCCTGTCCCGCGGTTCCGAGCGAGCGGATGAATGCGCCCACCGCCCGCGCGGCGAGGAGCACCGCGTTCTTCTCCGGATCGCGCGGCCGGAACAACGCACCGACCATGTGCGCGATCCACGAGAACGCGCCGCCCGCGAGCACGAGCGCCGCCGCGTGCCACGGCGACAAGTGGGATGCGGGCATCGCGGTGCCGGCGGCGCAGGCGAGCGCGAAGAGATATGCGCCCGGTGGTCCCGTGTTCAAGGCGCGGCAGAGAAGCGTCGCCGCCATCGCGATCGCGCTGACCGTGAGCAGCGCCACGTAGTGATTGCGCGAAGCCTCGAGCCCGAGGCCGACCGCGAGCGCGAGTCCGACCGCGACCAGGCCGAGCATGAGCGCGCGATAGACGTAGGGCCTGCCGCTTCCATAGAGCGCCGTGAACGCGCCGAGCACCGCCATCAATCCCGCCGGCGGGTCGCCCGCGAGAACGCCGATCAGCACCGGAACGCCCATGGAGATCGCGGCGCGCACCGCGTACGGCATGCGCCCGGGCGCCTCGCGCATCGCGAAGAGCGCGCGAATGCCGTGGGCGGGCGGCGATGGAGGCGGAGGAAGGGACGTCATCGTTGCAACGACTGGCGGCGATTCGACGCCTCGTGGTCGTCGATCGTTCGATGATGACGAAAGCGTTGGTTGCGGGTCGGCAAGCCCGCCGACAACCCCCGGCTAGCCCGGGTCGGCCTTCAGCCCGACGGAGGCGATCGCTGCGACCGCGCACTCTTCGTCGCGCTCCGAGGTGTCGCCGCTCACGCCCACCGCACCGAGCAGCGTGCCGTCGGCATCGCGGATCAGCACGCCGCCGGGATTCGGGACGACGCGGCCGCCGCTCACCGCCGCGAGCGCCGCGAAGAAACGCGGATTCTGCTCGGCGCGCCGGCTGAGGTCGCGCGATCCGAGTCCCATGCCGAGCGCGCCCCACGCCTTGCCCCGGGCGATGTCCGCACGCAGGATCCCCGACGTGTCCTCGCGCTTGAGCACGATGTCGTGGCCCCCGGCGTCGAGCACGACCACGGTGAGCGGCTGCAGGCGCGCCTCGCGCCCGGCCTTCAGCGTCGCGTCCACGATGCGGTCTGCGATGTCGAGCGTAAGCGTGGTCATGGGTTCTTCTCCGATTCAAGGGTCACACCGGCGTCATCCTCCCACAGGCGCGCGACCTCCGCCTGGTCGCTCGTGAAGCCGTAGCGCTCGACCGCCTCGCGCCACAGCGCCTGCGTGTGCTCGGCGATGGAGCTGCGGGCGCCGACGTCGCGGCCGAGCGACGCCGCGATGCCGAGGTCCTTCGCGATCAATCCGAGCGCCATCCCGGTTCCGAAGCGGCGGGTCAGGACCTGCGGCACGATCTTCTTCTCGAGCGGATACTGCCGTCCCGCGCACATGGCGGCGAGCGCCTCGACCATGAACGGCGTGTCGAGCCCGAACTTGCGGCCGACGGTCATCGCTTCGACGAGCGTGACGAGCGTGGCCGCATTCACGAAATTGGCGATCGCCTTGAGCGCGTGCCCCGAGCCGATCGCGCCGCAACGCCACGTCTTGCGCCCCACCGCCGAGAACAACGGCACGCACCGGTCGACCACGTCCGAGGCACCGCCCGCCATCACGTCGAGCGTGCCGTCCCGCGCGAACGCAACGCCGCCCATCACGGGCGCATCGACGTAGTGGACGCCGCGGCGGCCGAGCTCGTCCGCGATGGCGAGCGTCGACGACGGGCTCGACGTTCCCATGTCGATCGCGATCGCGCCGGGCCGCGCATGGTCCGCGACGCCGCCCGCGCCCAGCATGACCGCAGCGACCGCCGCATCGTCGGGCAGCATCGTGACGATCGCCTGGGCATCGGCGACCGCTTCGGCGACGGACGCCGCCGCGCTCGCGCAATGGGCGCTGACGAAGCGATCCATCGCCTCGCCGCGCGCATCGTGGACGCGCAAGGCGAATCCGCGCGCGGCCAGGTTCGCAGCGATCGGCACGCCCATGTGGCCGAGGCCGATGAACGCCACGCGCCGGATCGGTTCGACCGCGCTCGTCATCGACGCGCTCCCAGGCTCATGCCCCACTTGTTCACGGTGACCTTCTCGACGTACTGGAATACGACGCGCTCGAAGAACAGGCCCAGCACGCCGATCACGAACAAGGCCGCGAGCATCACGTCGGCGTTGAGGTACTCCTTCGCGTCGAAGATCACCTTGCCGAGGCCCCACTCGGGACTGGCGAGCAGCTCGCCGCCGATGACCGCGATCCATGCGCGACCGAACGAAAGACGGATGCCGGTGATGATGTACGGCAGCGCGCCGGGCGCGATGACGTGCCAGAACAGGCGCTTCGAATCGGCGTTCATGGTGAGCGCGGCGCGCACCCACAGAGGATTGACCGTGCGCACGCCCGTCCAGACGTTGTAGAGCAGTGGAAACGTCGACGCATACGCCACCACGAGCACGGTGGCGAGGTTGCCGATGCCGAACCACAGCACGACCAGCGGCACCCACGCGAGCGAGGGGATCGGCATCAGCACGTTGAGCGGCGGGCGCAGCAGTCGCTCCCAGAACGCGTAGCGGCCCATGAGCAGCCCGAGCGGAATCGCGAGCGCGACCGCGATCGCCAGGCCCGCGAACACGCGCACGATCGTCGCGCCGGCGTGCTTGAGGAGCGTGCCGTCGGCGAGCAGGCCGAGCAGCGTCGCGAAGATCGTCTCGAGCGGCGGCGTGATCGCTTTCGAGAACATGCCGCTGCGCGCGAAGTATTCCCAGCCGGCGAGCGCCACCGCGATGCCAAGCGCTCCGCGCACCGCGGGCTTGAGCCATCCATGGCGCGTGACGCCGGCAGGCACCGCATCGCGCCCGGCCGGCAGCGCCTTTTGGAGCGAGGCGCTCATGCGGTCATCATGCCCCAGCGCACGACCGTCGCCCGCTCCAGGCGCTCGAACAGCTGGCGCTCGAGCACCATGCCGACGAGGCCGATCACCGCGATGGTGGCGAGCATCACGTCCGTGTCGAGGAATTGCTGGGACCCGAAGATCATCCACCCCAACCCATGCGTGACCGACATCAGCATTTCGACCGCGACCAGGATGCGCCACGCCTGGGCGAGGCCGAGCCGCAATCCGGTGAGCACGTACGGCAGCGAGGCGGGGACGATCACCTTGGCGAAGAGCGCCCGGTCGTGCGCGCCCATCGCCTGGGCGGAGCGGATCCACAGCACCTTCACCGCCTTCACGCCCTTCCACGTGTTGATGATCACCATGAAAGAGCTCGCCACGCCGACGAGGAGGATCGCCGGGACGTCGCCCAGCCCGAACCAGAGCACGAACAGGGGCGCGTAGGCGATGCCGGGGATCGGGTAGACGAAGCTCACGATGGGCAGCAGCGTGTCTTCGACCCATTGATAGCGGCCCATGAGCCCGCCGACGACCACGCCGACGATCGCGGCGAGCGCGAATCCGAGCAGCAGGCGCAACAGCGTCGCCGCGGTGGCCAGCAGCAGCGTGCCGTTGGTCGCGAGCCGCGCGAGCGTTGCGGCGATCGTCCCGAGGCCGGGAAAGAGCTTCGGGGGAAACACGCCGATCCACACGGCCGCCTGCCACGCGAGCGCGGCGAGAACGAACACGACGGATCCGGCGACCCAGGCGGGCACGCGCGAATCGCGCCCGGTCGACGCGATCGCCATGCGCTCAGCCCTTCATCGCCTGCTCGAGCAGGCTCGCATCGAGCAGCTTGCCCCAGTCGGGATTGGCGGCGATCTGGTGGTTCCTCACCAGGACCTGGGCCTGCTCGGTGAGGTAGTCGCGCAGGTTCGGCGTGAAGGTCGGCTTCACGTCGAGCTTGGCGAGCATGCGCTGGAACACCGCGCGCTGGATCTCGTAGCCCTGCTCCTTGAAGTGGTCGGCGACGATGCTCACCGCGCGGTCCGGCTGGTCGTTCACGATGCGCACCGCCGCGAGCCAGCCGCGCAGGAACGCGACGACCGCATCGCGCTTGCTTTCGATCACCGAGCGGTTCGCGGCGAGAAAGACCGGCTGCAGGTCGAACGCCGAATAATCGACGAGCACCTGGCCGAGTCCCTCGACTTCGGCAACCGACGGAAACGGCTCCACGCCGGCGAACGCGTCGACCGACTTGCCGACCATGGCGGCCACCTCGTTCTGGTGCGGGATGTTGACGATCTCCACGTCGCCCTTGTGCAGGCCGAACTTGGGAAGGATCTTGTTCTGGAAGACGTAGTCCGTCGCGGAGCCGAGCTGAGAGGCGACGCGCCTGCCCTTCAGGTCGGCGACCGTCCGGATGCCGCTGCCCTTCGCGGCGACGACCGCATTGGTCTTGCCCGCGTACATCGCCATGCAGATCGCGACGATGTCGCCCTTGGCCGCGCCGACGATGAACGGCGTGCCGCCGAGCAGGCCGATGTCGACCCGTCCGGCGATCATCGCGTCGCGCGTGGACTTGCCGCCATCGAAGCGGAAGATCTTCACGCTCGCGCCGGCCTTCTCGAAGGTCTTCTCCGCTTCGGCGACCATGCCGACCGAGCCCCACGAGGTGTTCTGGTAGCCGAAGGTGAGCGGCGCGTTCGGCTGCGCATGGACACGCAGCGGGACGATGCCGGCGAGCGCGGCCGCGCCCGCACCCTTGAGGAACGCGCGCCGTTGCTGCAACGAGATGCGAGAGTCGTGGGTCATGGTCACATCGAGGAGGACGAGGCCACGCGTCAGGACTGCCGCGCCTGCGCGAGCACCGAGGTATCGAGGATGCGGCTCCAGTCGGGCGCCGCGGGAATCTGCCTGAGCTTGACGAGGACCTGCGACTGCTCGTCCAGGTACTCGCGCAGGTTCGGCACGTAATCGGGCCGCACGTCGAGCGTGCCGAGCATGCGCTTGAACACGTCCTGCCCCGAGTCGTAGCCCTGCGCCCTGAACTGCTCCCAGACGATGCGCACGGCGCGGGCCGGCTCTTCCCTCACGATGCGCACCGCCGCGAGCCAACCGCGCATGAAGGCCACCAGCGCGTCACGCTTGCCCCTGAGCACCGGCTCGTTCACGGCGAGGAAGACCGGCTGCATGTCGAACTCGGAATAGTCGACGAGCACCGTTCCCAGGCCTTCGACCTCGGCCACCGAGGGAAACGGCTCGACGCCGGCGAACGCGTCGGCCGATTTGCCGATCAACGCCGCCACGTGGTTCTGGAAGGGAACGTTCACGATCTGCACGTCCGCCTTGGTCAGGCCGTACTTCGGCAGGATCTTGTTCTCGAAGACGTAGTGGGTCGACGAGCCGATCTGCGAGGCGACGCGCTTGCCTTTCAGGTCCGCGACCGACTTGATTCCGCTCGCCTTCGCAGCGACCACCGCGTTGGTCCTGCCCGCGTAGAGCGCGGTGCCCATGGCGCCGATGTCACCCTTGGCGGCGCCGACGATGAAGGGCGTGCCGCCGAGCACGCCGATGTCGACGCGGCCCGCGATCATCGCATCGCGGGTCGACTTGCCGTCACCGAAGCGGAAGATCCTGACGTTCGCGCCGGCCTTGTCGAACAGCTTCTCCGCTTCCGCGACCATCCCGATCGTGCCCCAGGACGTGTTCTGGAAGCCGAAGCTGAGCGGCGCATTGGCCTGCGCGCGCGCACGGGTCGGCAGGCCGGATGCCAGCGCGATCGCGCCCGTGGCCTTGAGGAAGTTGCGGCGCCGGGCGCCTGAAAGATCCATGTCTCCTCCGGTGGCTTGATGCCATCTTCATCGCTCGTGCAATCCCAAGGCGGCGAGAATACACCGCTGCGCCTCGACGAAAGGCGCGGACAGCGGGTCGCGCGGGCGCGGCAGGTCGAGCGCAATCTCGGCCTTCACGCGCCCCGGTTGCGCATCGAGCACGAGCACCTTGTCGCCGAGGTACACCGCTTCGGCGACGTTGTGCGTGACGTAGACCACGGTCTTGCGCGTCTCCTGCCACACCTCGGTGACGAGGCGCTGCATCTCGTCGCGCGTCATCGCATCGAGTGCGGCGAAAGGCTCGTCCATGAGGAGGACCCCGGGGTTGTAGGCGAGCGCGCGGGCGATCGCGACGCGTTGCTGCATGCCGCCCGAGAGCTGATGCGGGTAGGCGTCCGCGAACTTGTCGAGACGCACGAGCCGCAGGTGCTCGAGCGCGATGCGCTTGCGTTCCTCGGCCGGCACTCCGCGCATCTCGAGCCCGAACTCCACGTTCCGGCGCGCCGTGCGCCAGGGAAAGAGCTGCGCGAAGTCCTGGAACACCACGCCGCGGTCGTGACCCTTGCCGTTCAGGCGCGCGCCGCCGATGAGGATCTCGCCGCTGCTCGGCGCGAGGAAGCCGCAGATCATGTTCATGATCGTGGTCTTGCCGCAGCCGCTCGGACCGAGCACGCAGAGGAACTCGGACTCGCGAACCAGGAAGCTCACGTCATCGACCGCGAAGCCGTCGCTCGCGCCGCCGGCGTACCGCAAGGACACGTGCCTGAGCTCGATGCTTTCTGCCATCTCGAACCTATGTCGTGCGCGCCATCGCGGCGCGGGACGCTTGCGTGGAGCTCGCCGGATCGCGCGCTTGCTCGCGTGCGGCGATCGTGACTTCCTCGAGCGTCACCGCCGCGCCGCCGCGACGCGCCGATACGATCGCGGCATCGACCGCGGCGAGCGCGTGACACCCATTCTCGCCGGAAAGCTCGCACGGCTCTGCGCGTCGGATGCAATCGGCGAACAGCTCGAGCTCGTCGCGGAACATGTTGCCGGCGGGCACCGGCAGGCGCTGCCGCGCGGCAGGGCCCTGTCCCGGTTCCTGCCGCTCGAGCACCGCACCGTCGTGCAGGCGCTCCGGTTTCGACCACAACGCCTGGTCGATTTCGTAGAAGAGGCTCGCGCGATCGCCGGTCGCACGCACGCTGTACGCGCCGGGGGACGTCCAGCTCGTCACGACGCTGCCCAGCTTGCCGTCGGCGAACTCGATCGCCACGAGCCACTGGTCTTCCACTTCCGCGCCGAGCGGGGACAGTCGCGCGCTGTGCGCGGACACCGAGCGGAAGTCGCCGCCGAGGGCGCGCAGCGTGTCGAATTGGTGGATCGCGATCTGCGACAGCGGGCCGCCCGGCGCGCTCGCCTGGTACCAGCGCCAGTCCTGCGGCGTGAGCTTCAGCCCGCGCTCGTTCGCGAAGGTCGCCTCGAGATGGCTCACGCGCCCGAGCTCGCCGGCGGCGATCGCATTGGCGAGGAACCGGTTGCCCGCGAGCATGCGCGCGCAATGGCCGACCACGAGCTGGATGCCGCGCTCGCGCGCCACGTCGACCATGGCGAGGCCATCGGCGAGCGTGTGCGCGATCGGCTTTTCGACGAACACATGCTTGCCGTGCTCGGCGGCACGCTGCGCGAATTCGCGATGGCGATCGTTCGGCAGCGCGATGATCACCGCCTCGATGGCCGGATCGCGCAGCGCACGGTCGAGATCGCGACACGGCGCGATCGCGTTCGCAGCGGCGAACGCCTCGACGTGGTCGGCGTTGCGGCTCCAGCAGCACGCGATCTCGATGCGCGACGATGCGCGCGCCGCCGCCGCGAGCACGCGCGCCCACGCGCCCGTTCCCAGCAGCGCCGCGCGCAACGGCCGCGGGGTCGAGGCGTTCATTGGCCGGCGGTTCCGGTCACGCTGGTGCCGCCGCAGACGAACAATTCCTGCCCGGTGATATAGCCGGCGTCGTCGTCGAGCAGGAAGTCGACCGCGCGCGCGACGTCGTCGGGCGTGCCGAGCCGCTTCACGAGGATCATGTCGATCACCTTCTGTCTCTGCTCGCTGCCCGGCGGGTGGCCGCGGGTGAAGTGTGCGGTTTCGACCGGGCCCGGCAGCACGACGTTCACGGTGATGCCGTGGCCGCCGGTCTCGATGGCGAGCGTGCGCGTCATGCCGACCAGGCCCGCCTTCGCCGTCGCGTAGACCGTGCGCGCCATCTTGCCGAGGGCCGCGCGCGAGCTGATGTTCACGATGCGCCCGAACTTCGCCTCGCGCATTCCCGGCACGAACGCCTGGCACAGCAGGAGCGCCGCGCCGAGCGTGATGTCGTTCACGTAGTGCATCTCCTCGATCGTGGCGTCGTCGAGGAGCGCCGGGCAGTTCGCGCCGGCGTTGTTCACGAGATAACGGACGTCGTAGCGGCTTGCCAGCTCGCCCGCCACCTCGCGCGTGGCCTTCATGTCGGACAGGTCGACCGGCACGAAGCGAAGGCGCGGATGCTCCACGCTCGGCGCATGACGCTGGAGCGTGACGATGGTGCGTCCGCGGTCGAGCAGGCGCCGGGCGATGGCCGCCCCGATGCCGGCGCTTCCACCGGTGACGACGGCGACGGTCTCGCGGCTCACAGGTAGTCGGGAATCTTCCAGGTGCCGGGAGCGGCGTCGACGACGTTCTTCGAATGCCCCGGGCGGCGGTCGGCGTAGACCTTGCCTTCCTTCATCACGACCTGGATGTTCTTCTTCTCCTGCAGGCAGCGGATGTCCTTCAGCGGATCGCCGGCGACGGCGACGATGTCGGCGAGCTTGCCGGCCTCGAGCGTGCCGACCTGCTTGTCCAGCTTGATGGCGCGCGCGGCGTTTCGCGTGCAGGTGAGCAGCGCATCCATGGGCGACATGCCGAGCTTCACGTAGATCTCGAGCTCGGCCGCGTTGGTGCCCATCTCGGGGTCGAAGCCCATGTCGGTGCCCATGGCGATGCTCACACCCGCCTTGTGCATCTTCTGGAAGGTCTCGAAGCAGTTGTCCTGGATGCTCTTCATCTTCTTGAGGACGAAGAGCGACGTGCCCTGCTCCTTGCGCAGCTGGATCGCGTGGTCGGTGCGGTGCGACAACGTCGGCGTGACCGGCACGCCCTTCTCCTTGATCATGCCGATCGTCTCGCTGTCGGAGAACACCATGTGCTCGATGGTGTCCGCGCCGGCCGCGAGCGCCATGCGCTGCGACTGCGGCGTGAAGCAGTGGACCGCGCAGATCTTGTGGAACGCGTGCGCCTCGTCGACGAGCGCATCGAGCTCGACCTGCGTCATGTTGCGGATGTCCGGCTCTTCCTTGTCCGTGCCGCCGCCACCGGAGGCGCACGTCTTGATCACGTCGGCGCCGTGCAGCAGGTTCGTGCGCGCGAGCTTGCGCAGCTCCCACGGCCCGTCGGCGTTCTGGAAGCCCAGCCGCTCGGCCGCGCGCGGCTGGATCAGGTCGAGGTGCGAGCCGGTGATCGTCGTGAACGCGGCCACGAGCATGCGCGGCCCCTCCACGATGCCCATGTCGATGGCATCGCGGATCGCGCACGCTTCGCGCACCAGCAGGCCGCGATAGGTCTGCAGGCCCATGTCGCGCAGGGTCGTGAAGCCCATGTCGAAGCACAGCTGCGCATGGAACAGGCCGTACATCTGCTGCAGCTCGGGCGTGATCTCCCACTGCGCCACCCGGAAATTGTGGAAGGTGAGGCAGTTGAACATCATGGTGTGGATGTGGATGTCGAGCATCCCGGGGATCAGCGTCGCGGCGCCGCAGTCGAGGATCTCCGCGTCGCGCGGCATCTTGATCGACGTGCGCGTCCCCACTTCGCGGATGCGTCCGCCTTCCACGACGATGACCGGGTCCTTCACGGGGGCGGCGCCGGTGCAATCGATCATCCGGCTGCCCACGACGTAGCGGACGGACTTGTCGCCTGATGCTTTTCGTTGCGTCACTGTTGAGGTGCTCCTAAGCGGATGGGTCCGGACGATCCGGCGTGAAGGTGAACGCGCGATGCGGCTCGCGCGAGGTCGGCGCCTTGCTGCCGTGGCGCGCGCCGGCGCGGAACGCTTCCATCGATTGCTTGAATCGCGCGTAGAGCTCGGGGCGGATGACGAGGTTGCGCCGCTCGCGGCCGCCCTCGAAATCGAAAGTCGCGAACGTGCGCCGGATCTCTTCGGGCGCGATGCCGCGCGTGATGAACACCAGGCGCGAGCGTCGATCGTGGTCATCGGGCCAGCGCTCGAGCGGCACCGGCTCGCTGAGGATGGTCTGCACGGCCTGGATCGCGTACGGCCGCCCTTCCGCGTTCACGATGCCCTTCACCCGCAGCAGGCCCGCGCCGCGGAACCCGGCGAGCAGGTGCATCCACAGCACGAGGCCGGGCACGGTGATCGGCTGCTCGTGGGTCAGCGTGAACGTCGTGATCGACGGATCGGCGGCCGCCGACGGCGTGGCCGCCGCGTAACCGGTGTCGTTCAGCCAGCGCCGGGCGATCTCGCTGCGCGCGTCGATGGCGTATCCGCCGCGCTCGAATGCGGCGGGATCGACGTCGCCGTGCGAGGCATGGACCTGGACGGCCCCCGGGTTCACGCTCGCGAGCCGTGCCGACAGCGCGTCGAGCGCCTCCGCGCTTGCGACGTCGCGCTTGGACAATACGAGGACGTCGGCCACGGCAGCCTGCTTGCGCGATTCGTCGTGGGCGTCCAGGTGCTGCAGGCCGTGCACGCCATCGCAGACCGCGACCACGCAGCGCAGCTCGAAGGACTGCGCGACCGCCGCATCGGTGAGCAGGATCTGGATGATCGGCACCGGGTCGGCGAGCCCGGAGGTCTCGATCAGCACGCGATCGAACGCTTCGCCGCCGTTTCCCCGGCGTTCGAGCAGGTCGAGGAGGCTGGTCGCCACCTCCTCGTGCACGTGGCCGCAGATGCAGCCCGCGTCGATGACGCGCATGCGATGGCGCGGCACGTCCACGAGCATGTGGTCGACGCTCACCTCGCCGAACTCGTTCACCACGACCGCCGCGCGTGCGTACGCGCGGGTCTTGAGCATGCGGTTCACGAGCGTGGTCTTGCCGCTGCCGAGAAAACCGGTCACCAGGACGACCGGAATCCGCGGCTGCGAGGTGGGCTGCGGATGCTCCATCACTCCTCCGGGTGCGCTTCATCGCTGCACGAGCGCTCGACGCCGAATCTACGCGAGCCGCCGCGATTGATCAAATCGCTGCGATGAATGCTTTCCATAGATTCAGTCTATGCCAAGCAGTGCGCGCGCCGCACGAGGGCTCACTGCGGATGCGATGCGCGGCGCGGCTTGGGCGCTTTCCCGTAGGCGGCGCGAATCATCTCCGCCATGCGACGGGCGGCCGGGCTCGGGTGCGCGTCGCGGCGCCACAGGATCGCGGCGTTGCGCCGCGGCGTCGGATCGGTGAGCCGGATGGCATGCAGGCCGGAGCCGACCGCACCGGCCGATACCACGGTGGCGAGCGATGCGCCGCGAACCGTCGCCAGGATGGGCTCGATCGCGTTCATCTCGAGCACGACCCGCGGCTGCAGGTGCGCGGCCGCGAGGTAGCGGTCGACAACGCGGCGCGCCCCGAACTCCTGGGTGAGGAGGACGAGGTCGAGATCGGCGAGGGCGCGCATGGGCACGCTCTTGCGCTTCGCCAGCGCATGCCGCTTGCCCACGGCGAGCACGAGCTCCTCCTCGAACAGCGTTTCCGCCTGGATATGGCCCGTGTCCTCCGACGCGTAGGCGATCGCGAGGTCGAGCGCCCCCGCGAGAAGCTCGCGCTCCAGCTCGACGCGA
The DNA here is from genome assembly GCA_964403515.1 of uncultured Burkholderiales bacterium. Taxonomy (GTDB): domain Bacteria; phylum Pseudomonadota; class Gammaproteobacteria; order Burkholderiales; family Usitatibacteraceae; genus Usitatibacter. The sequence continues at coordinate 35,697 of CAYOGL010000037.1, forward strand.
GGCAGGATGCGCGCGACGACGTGCACGCCCGGATAGCGCAGCACGAACTGGGACAGCACCGGCCCGAGCAACGAGCTCGAGAACGAGTGGAACACGGCCATCCGCAACGTGCCGCGCATCAGGCCGCCGATCTCGGAGACCGCGAGCACACCGTCGTCGATTTCCTTGAGCACGCGCTCGCAGTACGGGCGGAACTCCGCGCCGGCGGCGGTCAGCTCCGCGTGCCGCGCCAGGCGCTCGAACAGCGGCGTATCGAGCTCGCGCTCGAGCTGGCGGATCTGCTGCGAAAGCGTCGGCTGGGTGATCTCGAGCGTCTGCGCGGCGCGCGTGAAGCTGCGCTCGCGCACCACGGCCATGAAATATCGAAGATGACGCAGCTCCATCGGGGAGCACTCTCGGCTGCGCGTGACGGGGAGCCGATTATTGCAGAGTCGACGAGCCCGTCCTCGATGCGCGGCTATCCTCCGCCGAAACGCTAAGGCGGAACGGTCGATTTTTTGGGAAGGATCGACGTATCGGTGCCGATGCCGTTCTGGGTATTCCGGATCGCCAACAAGCGCGACGCGCGGCACTGCACGTAGCGCGCGGCACCCTGCGCCGCGAAGAAAGGCCGGCATTCCGCTTCGACCTGCTGCACGTCCGATGCGGAAATGCCGCGGCTGTCGGACGTATGGATTCCGCTCCTCAGCGCCACGATCTCGCGCGCGATGCACCGGTCGTGCTCCGAGCGTATGCCCGTTTGCCTCGGCGATGCGCAGACCGCTTCGATGGCGTCCCGATCGTCGCCGCGCAGGGTGGCGATCTCGGTCGCCACGGCGGCATGAAGTTGCCGGGCGAACTCCTCCTCCGACCGGAAGGGACGCCGGGCCGAAGACGCGGTCGTGATCGCGGCCTGGGACGCGTTGCCATCGGCGGGACTGCGACGCATCTCGGGCGCGGGCGAATACGGGGAACTGCCGTCGCTCGATCGTGAAACGGTCGCTCGTGGCGGCGCGCCCCACTCGACCGCGCCGTACCACCACACGCCGATGAGCGCGATGGCGACCAGTATCCAGACGCCATGCCCCATACGCTTGGCCCGGTTGCCGGGCGCCATTTCGTGAGCGGGCGAAACGGGCGCCGAAGTCGATTCGAGGGACAGCGACTGAGCCGCATTCGGCCGTTCCTGCAACGGCGCAGGCGATTCAGGTCGCGGCAGCCTCGCGATTCGGGCATCGACCTGCTCACATACGCGAAGGATCGTTTCCTTCGCGTGGGCGAGCTTCACGTGGAAGTATTCCTGCCCGCTCTTCGCCCGGCGATGGCTTGCGAGCGCCCGAAAGATCTCCTGCTCGGCGCTGCCGCAGTCCTTCGTGCGGTGCTCGAAAACGCAGCGGAACGCACCCGGGACGGCGGTGCTCGCTTGCCGATTGAGCTCGGCCGCCCGCACGGCCCCCGCGCGCGTGGAGCACCCGATCTTGTAGTGGTCCTCCCTGAAGACCTCGTTCTCGAGGACGTAGATCACACCGGCCTTGCCGATGTTCTGCTCGTAGCGGCCTCGTCCGAATCGCCGCCGCCTGGGGTCGCGTCGCATGGCAGATGGATCGCGCGTTGGGTGCTGCGGCGAATTGTGCTCCCAATCGCGTCTGCGCGCCCTCCGATGCTGCATTGGCGCGCAGGCGATCCGTGGATGTCACGCGGTGGAGAGGTACCTCGCAGCCCGCCGGTCGTCAATCGCAGTCCGGATCGTCATTCACATCCACCCCACGGTCCCCGTCGTAGCAGGAGCCGCTCGTCGTTGGTGCAGGTAGGCTGCCGCCGGGCTGCAGGTTGCTCAGGTCGACCGTAGTCCCGGTTAGATCGTTGCCCGTGAGCAGGTCGAACATCCTCAGCCAGACGCTCCGGTAAGACACGTTCGGCAGGCCGAGCGGCACGTAGACCGCATAGTTGCCCGATTGATCGGCCATGGAATCCATCGCGAACGTGCCCCCCGAGGACGTATCCAGTTGCGCTTCGACGGATGTCTGCGAGGCCGACGACCCGAGGCTGTTGCTGATGTCGACCGTTCCATACACTTCACCCAGGCGAGTGACCGCGTCCTGGACGAGGGTCGTGTCGGAAACCCATGGCGCCGCGATGCCAGGCAGGTTCAACGTGCCATCGTTGACGCCTTGGATCGTCGTGAGGACCGACGAAAGGCTATTGGCCACCACGGTGGAGAGCGTCGACGAGAACCCGAAGAAGCCCGTCGTCGACGTGATGACGCCCACTTCCGCCTTCACGAATTCGAGGCCGTCATTCCAGACGGACTCGGCAGTTTCCGGACACGGCGTGGTTGTGGCGCCGCAGTCCGCAGCCGTCAGTATTGCGCTGCCGATCGTGTCCATCGACCTCGACAACGAGCCCCACGCGCTCACCATTCCGAGCCCGCCGCCGATCTTCGTGATCCACGGGTTCTCCAGGACCTCGCCGGTGGCGTTCATGGCCGCCTCGCCCAGCACGAAGTCGTCCTCCTTCGCGAAGAAGTTCCGGACCGAGTTGCGCAAATTTCCGATGACCGGCAGGGACGAGAGGAACGAAGAGAGTGACTTCGCCGCCTTGGCCTGTGTAACCGAGCTCTTTGCGGCGAGGACCTGCGACAGGTAAAGCCCGAGCACGCGGTCCATGAGGTCCAGGTCGCGCGCCGAATAGACGAGTGGCGTGCCGTCGGGAGCGGTGCCCCAGGAGAACGTCCGGGTCGAATCCTCGCGGATCAAGTCGACGTCGTTGCGTGCCAGCACGGAGGCCTTGAGCAGCTTCGACAGACCATCCGTCGCGGAATGCATATCGGCCACGCCGGTCGCCGTGACCGCCTGCGAGACGTTCATGGCCTGGGCGTGCAGGAGCGCTTCGAAGACGAGATACGCGTGCGTGATCTGTCCGGGCGCTACGCCATAGGCACTGACGGGTGGCAACGCCTGGATCGAGATCTGCACTCCTGCGCTCGTCGTGGCGCCCTGCGTCATCATGAGTTGCACCGTGCCGCCGCTGATGGAATGCGAGACGGGATCGATATAGAACGGAATGGCGGCGAGCACCGTGCCGTCTGCTTTCACGCGCAGCGCGTTGCTCGTCACGCTGAACCCCGTGCCGCTCGAGAACGTGAGCGTCACCGGGCGCGTCGGATCGATGCCGCTCGTAGTGAGCGTCAGGACCGACATCGGCAGCGGATTGGCGTTGTCGACCCCGACGATCGTCGGCGCGCAGCCGTGAGCGATGAGCGCGTTCACGCGCGCCTGGAACTCGGGACTCGCGACGAACTGACGGCGTACCTGCTCGCTCGTCTGTGCGCCGGCATCGAGCTGGCCGATCCAGAATTGGACCCCGGCGAGATCGCCTCCGCGCCTGAGGAACGCGTTATAGAGGTCGCCTATGAATTGCGCGTGGCTGCGTTGCCGCGCTGCGTATTCGCCTCCCGAGGCGAATGCGCTCGAGATCGCCTCGACCTGTGCGTAGACCGCCCCAGCGCCTTGGCACTCGGCCGTCCGGAACTGCTGCACCCAGTAATTGAAGCCGCCCGTATCGGGGAGCCGCGCGAGAAGGCCGCGGTAGAAGTCCACGACGATTCCCGCTTCCGGTCCGCTCGTGGTGGTGCCGAAGATGCCGGCGACGAAATTCGAGAATTCCGGGGAGAACATGAAGGACGCGAGCACGATCTCGCGCGGCGTGCCTTGGGCGAGCTGCCCCGTCCAGTAGGCGAGCCCGCCGGCATCGGGCGCGCGATTGTAGAACGTGTTGTAGAGATCGGATACGTAGTCGCTGTTGTTGCGGCCGAAAGAGAGGTATTCCGCACTCGAGAAAAACGACAGCGCCATTGCGAACCAGACTTCCTTCACGTCGACGCCGAGCGCGCTCATGCGCGCCGCTTCGCCGGTCCAGTACGTGCTGCCTGACGCGTCGGGCGCGCGCCGGAAGATGGCCTGGTAGTAGTGCGTGACGAGAGACCTCTCGCCAGCGCCTTTCACGGGAATCGCAAAGGCCCCCTGCGTCGTGGCTACGTTGACTGAACCCGACAGTTCCGAAGAGCTGCCTGGCGTGAACGTGACGCTCAGCGAGCATGAAGCCCCGGGCTGAAGCGTGCTGCAGTTGCCGGTCACCGCGAAGCCCGTCGTGGCGCTCACCGAATTGACGGTTACCGCTACGCCGCCCGCATTGCTCAACGTGACCTGAAGGGGCAGCGAAGTCGTGTTGATCGATTGCGTGCCGAAGTCGAGCGCTGCCGGTGTCGCGACGGGAAGCGACGAAGCGGCGAGTCCGGTTCCCGACAGGCTGACCGATTTGGTCCCGGCGCTGGTGGCGACGAAAAGCGATCCGTTCACGGCCCCCGTTATGGCGGGCGCGAACGCGACGCTCGCGGTGCAACTCGATCCGGCGGAAATCGATGTAGGACAGTTGTGGGCCACCGTGAAGCCAGCGGTGGCCGTGATGGACGACAGACTCAGCGCGACCGTGCCGGTGTTCGCCACGGTAACGGTGGTCGCCGCGGAGGTCGTGCCCACCACCTGGTTGCCGAATGCGATGGCGCTCGGAGTAACGGACACGGACGCGGTGCCCGTCGTCAGGTCGAATTCCGCCCGGATGGTGCTGGAGGCGTTTACCGAGAGAGTGCAGTTGCCCGACCCCGTGCAGTCGCCCGACCAGCCCGCGAAGTAATAGCCGCTGCTAGGCACCGCGATCCATGTGACGGTGGCGCCAGCGGGCTCCGGGAAGATGCAGAACGAACGGCAGGAGAGGCTGCCATCGGAGGACTGCACGGTGCCGGGCCCGATGATGCTGACGTTCACGCTGTACGCGAATGCGTGGCCCGCGAGGAGCGCAACCGCCATGAGGGCGATGATCACGCGCCAAAGGGCTGCGCCAAGACGGTTCGTGAATCGCCGAAGGCCGGACCTCTCGAGCAGCCGCCTGGATACCTGGTCGCGCGACATGAACCCTCCTGGTCGCTTGAGGCAGTTCGTTCGGGCCCTATCCGGCCGCGTAGAACGATATGCCAACCCCTCGGGACGCTGCAACCTGGGATAAGGCGGCTTAACGCAGAATTCCTACACACGCATGGCCGCTCTAGTAGCGGCTAATCAGGCCTTCGGGCATTCAAGCGGCGTTCCATCTGCTCGCGCCGCACGGCGAGGAATTCATCGAAGGAGATGCGGCCGTCGCCGTCGGTGTCGATGCGCCGGAAATGCTGCGCCAGGTAGGGAAAGTGCGCACGCACCTCGCGCGGCGACAGGTAGCCGTCGCCATCCGCGTCCGCCGAGCGGAACTGCTTCTCGGCTTCACGTCGCAGGCGTTGCGTCTGCTCCTCGCTCAGCGCGGGTGCGCTCGCAGGCGTGCTCGTCCGCGCCTTCTCGGCTGCATCAGGCGCTTGCGCGCTGGCAGACGCATCATCGCCTTGAGCCGCGGGCGATGCGGGAACGGGCTGAGCGGGCGCTACGATCTGTGATGCGGAAGTGGCCTGCACCGGTGCTGCAACGTGCGTCGATACCGGTGCTCGCGCCGGCGGCGCGATTGCAGCGTGCTCGCGCTCGAGCGCGCGCTGCTGTCCGACTCGATGCTTGTGCCAGACCCCGATGATCACGACGGCGACAACGACCAACACGAGCGCGCGCATCCACGGCCAGCCTTCGCGAGCAGGCGCACTCGGGGCGGGCGCGGTGCGGCGCGGAGGAACGGTGGCGTTTCGGATCGCTTCAGTGCGGGCATTCGCGGATGGCGACGTCACGCGCACCGTCGCGGCATCCTGCTTGCGCATCGTCGAAGTGTTAGCAGGCGCGCCGATCCCCGAAGCGGCTGCAGGCGGCGCATCGATCGCCGAAGCCGCACGGGCAGGCGCGCCGAAGAGCGCGCGCTGCCAGTCCTCGACGCTCTGCGGGCGACTCTTCTCGTCCGGGACGAGCGCCCATTGGAGAGCCTTCAGGAACGGCTCGCTGTAACGGTCGCGCGCCCGCGCGAGCCCCTCGTTCACGCGATCGCCCTTCAGGCGCGTCACGGCGTCCGGCGGCGGCTCGTCGCACACCGCGCGGTAGAGCACGCCCGCTAGCGCGTACAGGTCGGTCCACGGCCCCTGGTGGCCCCCGCTGGTGTACTGCTCGAGCGGCGCATAGCCTGGCGTAAGCACCGCGGTCAGCGTCTTGGTCGCACCACCCACCGATTGACGCGCCGCACCGAAGTCGATGAGCACCGGAGTGCCGTCGGCGCGCAGGAAGATGTTGTCCGGCTTGATGTCGCGATGCAGGAACCCGGCCGAGTGCACGGCGCGCAGGCCCTCGAGGAGCGGCGCGAGCATGCGCTTGAGAATGGCCTCGTCCAGGCGCGGCGCGCGCTTGAGCAGGGCCCCGAGCGGCTCGCCCCGCTCGTAGTCCATCACCATGTAGCCCGTGCCGTTCGCCTCGAAGTAGCGGTTGACGCGCACGATGTTCGGATGGCTGAATCGCGCCAGCGTGCGCGCCTCCTGGATGTAGCGCTCGAGGCCCCATTTGTATCCGTTCTCGGCGTCCGTCGAGAGCGGAACAATGCTGCCGTCGGTGCCGCGCATGGCGAGCTCCGTGGGCAGGTATTCCTTGATCGCGACGTTCTTCTCGAGGTTCGTGTCCCAGGCGAGGTACGTCACGCCGAAGCCGCCCGCGCCGAGCACCGACTCGAGTCGATACTCGTGCAGCCTCGACTTCGGCGCGAGCGCGTTGCGGTAGATGGCGGACTCGACCATGGCGAACCATTCTAACCACGCGAGCCCACGGAGCCGAATTTGCCATTACCGAGTCGCTACCAGCGCACAGGCGCGCGGGAAAATGAGCGATTCGCCGAAAAGGGTGAGAATCCGGCTAACGGAGTTCTTTTCCTGTCGTTGGAGCCAGCCGCGGCATCGTTACATGAAGGGGTGCGAGATGAGCAAGAAGCGCGGTAAAGCCAAACAGCCAGCGCCTGCATTCATGGCTCAACCATATCGCGAACTCTCGCCAGAAACGCTTGCACTTCGTGCCGAGCGCAAGCGGATGGCAGAGGAATCGGAGCGTCGGCGCACGAACCCGACGCCGGAAGAGGCGGAAGAGGATCGGTTGGCGGCGGAGGAGGTGATGCTGCTATTCGCAAAGACGACGGTCATGCACTAACGCCGCCCTGCTGGACGCGGCGCGCGTCCTCACTCGATGCGTGGGGTACTTGGCGGAGAGGGCGGGATTCGAACCCGCGTTGGGCTGTTAACCCAAACACGCTT
>CAYOGL010000038.1:0-40577 GCA_964403515.1 uncultured Burkholderiales bacterium
GTGCGCAAGGACGGCTCGCTCTTCTGGGCCAACGTCGTGATCACCGCGATCCGCGACGACGATGGACGGCTGCTCGGGTTCTCGAAGGTCACGCGCGACCTCACCGACCGCCGCCAGAACGAGGAGCGCCTGCGCCAGAGCGAGGAGCGCTTCCGGCTCCTGGTGCAGAACGTCCAGGACTACGCGATCTTCATGCTCGACCCGACCGGCCACATCGTGAGCTGGAACGAGGGCGCGCAACGCATCAAGGGCTACACGCCGCAGGAGGTCATCGGCAAGCACTTCTCGATGTTCTATCCGCGCGAGGCGGTCGAGCGCAACTGGCCCGCGCACGAGCTGCAGGAGGCGGCACGCGTCGGCCGCTTCGAGGACGAGGGCTGGCGCTTGCGCAAGGACGGCTCGCGCTTCTGGGCGAACGTGGTTATCACCGCGTTGCGCGACTCCGAGGGCCACCTGCAGGGCTTCTCGAAGGTGACGCGCGACCTCACCGAGCGGCGCGAGAACGAGGACCGCCTGCGCCAGAGCGAGGAGCGCTTCCGGCTGCTCCTCGAGGGCATCGAGGACTACGCCGTCTTCCTGCTCGATACCGAGGGCACGGTCACGAGCTGGAACCACGGCGCGGAGCTCATCACGGGCTATGGCAGGGCGGAGATCATCGGCCAGTCGTTCCAGCGCTTCTACACGCGCGAGGAAGCGGCCGCCGGCCGTGCGGCGGAGGAGCTGCGCGAGACGGTCCTGCACCGGCGTTCGCAGCACCGCGGCTGGCGCGTGCGCAAGGACGGCTCGCGCTACTGGAGCGAGGTCTCGCTCACGACGCTGCACGATTCCGAAGGCAGGCTGCGCGGCTTCGCCCACGTCGGCCGCGACCTGTCGGAGCGCAAGCGCCTCGAGGAGGTCGAGGAGCAGGGCCGCCACCTCACGGAGTTCCTCGCGATGCTGGCGCACGAGCTGCGCAACCCGCTCGCGCCGATCCGCAACGCGCTCTCGATCATGGGGGCGACCCCCGACGTCCCGCCACAGCTCGCCTGGTGCCGCGACGTGATCGAGCGCCAGACGATGCACCTCACGCGCCTGGTCGACGACCTGCTCGACGTGAGCCGCGTCACGCGCGGGAAGCTCCGCATGAAGGGCGCGTCGATGGACCTCAACGTGGCGGCGCAGCGCGCGATCGAGGCGAGCCGGCCGCTCATCGATGCGCGGCACCACGAGCTCGACGTGCGTCTCGCCCCCGGCACGCTGGCCGTGCACGGCGACATCACGCGCCTCACGCAGGTCGTGGTGAACCTGCTGAACAACGCGGCGAAGTACACGCCGGAGGGTGGCCGCATCGAGCTGGAGAGCGGCGTCGACGGCGACGACTGCTACGTGCGCGTGCGCGACAACGGCGTGGGCATCCCGCCGCAGATGCTCGAGAACGTGTTCGACCTCTTCGCCCAGGGCGAGCGCACGCTGGACCGCTCGGAAGGCGGGCTCGGCATCGGGCTCACGCTCGCGCGGCGCATCGTCTCGTTGCACGGCGGCACCATCAAGGCGCGCAGCGACGGTGCGGGCAAGGGTTCCGAATTCGAGATGCGCCTGCCGCGGCTGACCCTCGAGCTGCCCGACACTTCGCCGGCCGAAGCGTCGCCCGACCTGCACGCCCCGGCGAAGCGCACGATCCTCGTGGTCGACGACAACGCGGACGCGGCGCAGAGCCTGGCGATGCTGCTCGAGATGATGGGCCACGACGTCGGGATCGAGCACGACGGTCGCGGCGCGATCGAGCGCGTGCGCGGCGGCTTCGCGCCCGAAGTGGTGCTCCTCGACATCGGGCTTCCCGAGGTGAACGGCTACGAGGTGGCCAAAGAGCTGCGCGAGCTGCCCGGCGGCAAGGACCTGCGCATCTATGCGATGACCGGCTACGGGCAGGAAGAGGATCGCCGTCGCTCCCTCGCCTCCGGGTTTGACGGCCACCTGGTGAAGCCCGTGATGCCGAACGAGCTCTTCACGCTCATCGAGTCCCCCGCGCAAGACAAGTAAAGCTTGCGGCCGGTGTAAGCGTTGCGCGTAGCGGCGTGCACCGACGCGCCGTCTTCGGGGCGATCTCGCGTATCCCCTACGGGAACGATCCTTGCGCGGCACGGGTCCTCCCTGACATGCGCAATCGTTCCGACTCCCCGCGCGGCGAACCGCCGCATCCCCGGCCAACACCGGGCCCATCCCGAGCGAGCCGCGTGCAGCGCGCGCCGCAAACCGTTGCGTCCGACGCCGCCCAGCGTGTCCCCGATGCCGAAGCGATCCCCGCGGTGCAGGTGCGCATCCGCGTGAACGGCCGCCTCGAGACGCTCGTCCTCGACCCGCGCACGACGCTGCTCGACGCGCTGCGCGAGTGCCTCCGGCTCATGGGAACCAAGAAGGGCTGCGACCGCGGGCAATGCGGCGCGTGCACCGTGCTCGTGAACGGCCGGCGCGTGAACGCGTGCCTCGCGCTCGCCGCAGCGCAGGACGGACGTGACGTGACGACGATCGAGGGCCTCGCGAGCGAGGCGGGCCTGCACCCGGTGCAGGCCGCGTTCGTCGCGCGCGACGCGTTCCAGTGCGGCTACTGCACGCCGGGCCAGATCATGTCGTGCGTCGCGCTCCTCGCGGAGAGCGAAGGCGAAGCGCTCGACGACGGCGCGATCCGCGAAGGGCTCGCGGGCAACGTCTGCCGCTGCGGTGCGTACGTCAACATCGTGGCGGCCGTGCGGGACGTGCTCGAAGGCCGTTAGCGATGCAGCCTTTCGCCTACGTGCGCGCCGACCGCATCGAGGACGCGATCGGCGCAGCGGGCGCGGATGCGCGCTTCCTCGCCGGCGGCACGAACCTCGTCGACCTCATGAAGAGCGAGGTCGAGCAACCCGCGCGCGTGATCGACATCAGCCGCCTGCCGCTCGACAGCATCGCGCCCACCGGCTCGGGCGGCGTGCGCATCGGCGCGCTCGTCGCGAACAGCGACTGCGCCGCGCATCCGCTCGTGCGCCGGGGTTATCCGCTGCTCGCGAAGGCGCTGCTCGCGGGCGCCTCGCCGCAGCTGCGCAACATGGCCACGACCGGCGGCAACCTGCTGCAGCGCACGCGCTGCTACTACTTCATGGATCCGGCCTTCGGCGCCTGCAACAAGCGCACGCCCGGATCGGGGTGCGCGGCACGCGGCGGCGTGCAACGCATCCACGCGATCCTCGGCGCGAGCGAAGCGTGCGTCGCCACCCATCCTTCGGACATGGCCGTGGCGCTCGCCGCGCTCGAGGCCGTCGTGGAGACCCGGGGCGCCCGCGGCACGCGGCGCATCGCGATCGAGGACTTCCACCGCCTTCCGGGCGCGACACCGGAGCGCGACACGAGCCTCGAGCCGGGCGAGCTCGTCGTCGCCATCGAGCTGCCGGCGGAGGGATTCGCCGAGCGCTTCGAGTTCCTCAAGGTGCGCGACCGCGCGAGCTTCGCCTTCGCGCTGGTGTCCGTCGCGGCGGCGCTCGAGCTGCACGATCGCGTCGTGGGCCGTGCGCGCATCGTGCTGGGCGGCGTGGCGCACAAGCCGTGGCGGAGCCGCGAGGCCGAGGCGCTGCTCGCCGGCAAGCCGCTCGACGCGCAGGCCGCGAATGCCGCCGCGCGCGCGGCGCTCGCCGACGCGCGTCCGCTTCCGGGCAACGCATTCAAGGTCGAGCTCGCGCAACGCGCCGTCGTGCGCGCGTTGCTCACCGCCGCGGGGATGGCATGAGCGCCCGGCCCTCGCCCGCCGGCCGGGGACCCGACCGCGTCGACGGCCCGCTCAAGGTGCAGGGGCGCGCGCGTTATGCCGCGGAGTTCCAGCCCGAGGGGCTGTGCCATGCGGCGCTCGTGCTGAGCACGCTGCCCGTCGCGCGCATCACGCACCTCGAGACCGAGGATGCGGAGCAGATGCCGGGCGTGCTCTGCATCCTGACCCATCGCAATGCGCCCGCGCTTCCGCAGCGCGGGCGCGCGGCGGTCGATCCGCCGTCGGGGCGCGAGGTCTCGCTGCTGCAGGACGATCGCGTGCGCTACAACGGCGAGCCGATCGGCGTGGTGGTCGCCGAGACGCTCGAGCAGGCGCGCGCGGCCGCCGCACGGGTCCGTGCGAGCTACGAGCGGCTGCCCGCGGAGCTCGAGTTCGATCGCGCGAAGGCCGACCCCGCGAAGCCCGAGAAGTCGGGGCGCTCGCCCGTGGACAAGTCGTGGGGCGATTTCGAGGCGGCCGACGCGAACGCCGACGTGCGCGTCGACGCGACCTACATCACGCCGATGGAGCACCACAACGCGATCGAGCCCCATGCGACGATCGCGCACTGGGAGGGCGACCGGCTCACGCTGTACGACTCCACGCAGTACGTGTCGGGCACGCGCCAGACCGTGGCGAAGACGCTCGGCATCGAGGCCGCCAACGTGCGCGTGGTGTGCCCGTTCGTGGGCGGAGCCTTCGGCTCGAAGGGCTCGGTGTGGTCGCACGTCGTGCTGGCCGCCATGGCCGCGCGCATCGTCGGGCGCCCGGTGAAACTCGCTCTCGAGCGCCGCCAGCTCTTCGGCCCCGTCGGGGGCCGCCCCCGCACCGAGCAGCACATCGTGCTCGCGGCCGATCCGGCGGGACGCCTCGTGGGCATCCGTCACGACGTGCTCTCGCACACCTCGCGCTTCGAGGAGTTCGTCGAGCCGTCGGCGCAGCCGTCGCGGGCGCTCTATGCGTGCGCGAACGGAACGACCTCGCAGCGCCTCGTGAAGCTCGACGTGCCGACACCGACGTTCCAGCGCGCGCCGGGCGAATCGACCGGCACCTTCGCCATCGAAAGCGCCATGGACGAGCTCGCGTACGCGGTCGGAGTCGATCCGCTCGAGCTGCGGCTGCGCAACTACGCGCAGGCCGAGCCGACGAGCGGCAAGCCGTGGTCGAGCAAGCGGCTGCGCGAATGCTATGCCGATGCCGCTCGCCGCTTCGGTTGGGAGCGCCGTTCCCGCGAGCCGGGAACGCTGCGCGATGGCCCGTGGCGCATCGGGTGGGGCATGGCGACCGCGACCTATCCCGCGCATCTGGAAGCCGCGCACGCCGATGCGCGCGTGCTTGCCGACGGCACGATCCGCGTGCGCTCGGGAACCCAGGACCTCGGCACGGGAACGTACACCGTGATGACGCAGGTTGCCGCGGACGCGCTCGGCGTTCCGATGGACCTCGTGCGCTTCGAGCTCGGCGACACCCGCTTGCCGCAAGCCGGCATCTCGGGCGGGTCGATGACCGTGGCGAGCGTCGCGCCGGCCGTGCACGCCGCGTGCCGCGCGCTCGCCCGGCGGCTCGACGCGATCGACCGGCGCTGGCGCGAAGGCGGCGCGACGACGATTCATCGCACGCTCGCCGCGCTCGCCGCCGCGCGCGAGCCGATCGAGGCGACGGGCGAGGCGCATCCGAAGACCACGGACGAGGAGAGGCAGGAGGTCGCGACGCGCTCCTTCGGCGCGGTGTTCGCGGAGGTGCGCATCGACGCGGATCTCGGCGTGATCCGCGTGCCGCGCGTGGTCGCGACCTACAGCGTGGGCCGCGTGCTGAGCCCGAAGACCGCGCGCAGCCAGCTCGAGGGCGGCATCGTGATGGGCGTGGGCCAGGCGATCATGGAGGAGAGCCTGCTCGATCGCGCGTACGGCCGCTACGTGAACGCCGACATGGCCGAGTACCACGTGCCGGTGAACCCGGACATCGGCTCGATCGAGGTCGCATTCGTGGAGGAGGACGACACCGCCTTCAACAGCCTCGGCGCGCGCGGCATCGGCGAGATCGGCATCACCGGCGTGGCCGCCGCCATCGCCAACGCGGTCTTCCACGCGACCGGCAGGCGCGTGCGCGACCTGCCCATCACGCTGGACAAGCTGCTGTAGAACGCGCGAGAATCGCGTTATCCGACCGGGAGAGCGCGCCGCCGTGGCGCCGCCGAAGGGGTAGCACCCGCAAACTCTCAGGCAAAAGGACCGATCGGACCCGGGACGCGATCCCGGACTCTGGAGAGCGAAGCGCGGCCGGTGGCCGGGCTTCCACCGAAGGGGCGAGCGGGGCGGCCGGGCCGCTCCGTAATCTCTCAGGTCCAAGGACAGAGGGGTCAGCCAAGCGCGAGCTTGCCTGGCCCCTTTCTTTTTGGAGGAGTCCGTGAAGACGACGCCGCTCAACGACATCCACAAGGCCGCCGGTGCGCGCATGGTCGACTTCGGCGGCTGGGAGATGCCGGTGCACTACGGCTCGCAGATCGAGGAGCACCACGCGGTGCGCCGCGATGCGGGCCTGTTCGACGTGTCGCACATGCAGGTCGTCGATCTCGAGGGCGCCGATGCGCGGCCGTTCCTGCGCCGCGCGCTCGCCAACAACATCGATCGCCTGCGCACGCCGGGCAAGGCGCTCTACTCGTGCATGCTGAACGAGTCGGGCGGCGTGGTCGACGACCTCATCACCTATTTCTTCCGCGACGACTTCTTCCGCGCGGTCGTGAACGCGGGTACTGCCGGGAAAGACCTCGCGTGGCTCGAATCGCTGCGCACGAAGTGGAATTCGGGCGTGGCGATCCGCCCGCGGCGCGACCTCGCGATGCTCGCGATCCAGGGACCGCGCGCCCGCGAGCGTTTCTGGAGCGCGTATCCGCACACGCGCGCCGCGACCGGGAAGCTCGAGCCTTTCTTCGCGGCGTTCGCCGGCGACTGGATGATCGCGCGCACCGGGTACACCGGCGAGGACGGCTTCGAGATCGTCCTTCCCGCCACGCAGGTCGTCGAGACGTGGAAAGCGCTCGTCGCGGCCGGTGCGCGTCCCTGCGGCCTCGGCGCGCGCGACACGCTGCGGCTGGAAGCCGGCATGAACCTCTACGGCCAGGACATGGACGACGCGACCTCGCCGCTGGATGCGGGCCTCGCGTGGACCGTGGACCTGTCCGGCGACCGCGACTTCGTGGGCAAGGCCGCGCTCGTCGCGCACGGGCAGTCGCGTGAGTTCGTGGGCCTCTTGCTGCTCGAGCCGGGCGGCGTGCTGCGCAGCCACCAGAAGGTCGTCGTGAACGGCGTCGCCGGCGAGATCACGAGCGGCACTTTCTCGCCCACGCTCGCGCGCTCGATCGCGCTCGCGCGGCTGCCGCGCGGCGTGGCCGCGGGCGACACGGTGCAGGTCCAGGTGCGCGACAAATCCCTCGCCGCGCGCGTCGTGAAGCCGGTCTTCGTGCGCCGCGGACAACCCCTCGTCCAACCCTGAGGAAGCGACATGAACCTCCCGCAAGACCTGCGCTATACCGCGAGCCACGAGTGGGTTCGCCGCGAGGCCGACGGCACCGTGAGCGTCGGGATCACCGATCACGCCCAGGAGCAGCTCGGCGACGTGGTGTTCGTCGAGCCGCCGCAGGCCGGCCGCAAGGTGAAGGCGGGCGAAGCGGTCGCCGTGGTCGAGTCGGTGAAGGCGGCCTCGGACGTCTACGCACCGGTCGCGGGCGAGGTGGTCGCGCGCAACGACGACCTCGCGAACGCCCCCGAGAAGGTGAACGAGGACGCGTACGCCGCGTGGATGTTCCGCATCCGTCCCGAGAAACCCGCGGATGTCGACGGCCTGCTCGATGCGGCCGCCTACGAGAAAGCCGCGTCCGCCTAGCTCCAGGGAGAGCCCCATGCCCGACATTCCGCTTCGCACCCCGCTCGTATCCAACCTCGAGGCGCTCGAGGACGACGACGGATTCGTTCACCGGCACATCGGACCGTCGCCCGAGGACCAGGCGGCGATGCTCACGCTGCTCGGCTTCCCCTCGCGCGCCGCGCTGATCGACGCCGCGATCCCGAAGGACATCCGGCGGCGCACCCCGCTCGCGGGCGAGCCGAAGTCGGAAATGCAGGCGCTCGAGGCGCTGCGGCGCATGGCGGCGAAGAATCGCGTGTACAAGTCGTTCATCGGGCAGGGCTACTACGGCACGCATACGCCGGCGGTTATTCGCCGCAACGTGTTCGAGAATCCCGCCTGGTACACCGCGTACACGCCGTACCAGCCCGAGATCTCCCAGGGCCGGCTCGAGGCGCTGCTCAACTTCCAGACCATGATCGCGGAGCTCACCGCGTTGCCCGTGGCGAACGCCTCCCTGCTCGACGAGGCGACCGCGGCCGCCGAGGCGATGACGCTCTGCCGGCGCTCGTCGAAGTGTGCATCGACGGTCTTCGCCGTCGCCGACGACGTCCTGCCGCAGACGATCGATGTCGTGCGCACGCGCGCCGCCGCGCTCGCCCTCGAGGTGCGTGTCGCGCCCGCCGCGGCGCTGGCCGAGATCGATGCGTTCGCCGTGCTCGTGCAATACCCGGGTGTGGATGGCGACGTGCGCGACTACACCGCGCTCGCCGCCGCGGTCCATGCACGCGGCGCCCTGCTCGTGGCGGCGGCGGACCTGCTCGGGCTCGCGATCCTCAAGCCGCCGGGCGAATGGGGCGCGGACGTGGCGGTCGGCTCGGCGCAACGCTTCGGCGTGCCGATGGGATTCGGCGGGCCGCACGCGGCCTACCTCGCCACGCGCGACGAGCTCAAGCGCAACATGCCCGGCCGCCTCGTGGGCGTGACGATCGATGCACGCGGCGGCCGCGCCTACCGCCTCGCGCTGCAGACGCGCGAGCAGCACATCCGCCGCGAGAAGGCGACGTCGAACATCTGCACGGCGCAGGTGCTGCTCGCGGTGATGGCGTCGATGTACGCGGTCTACCACGGGCCGGAGGGGCTGGCGCGCATCGCGCGCCGCGTGCACCGCCTGGCCGCGATCCTGCGTGCCGGCCTCGAGCGCCTCGGATGGCGCGTTCGCACGCAGGCGTTCTTCGACACGCTCACCGTCGAGGCGGGCGATGCGACCGCGGCGATCGTCGCGCGCGCCCAGGCCGCGGAGATGAACTTCCGGCGCGTCGACGATCGCCGCCTCGGGCTCTCGCTCGACGAGACCACGACGCGCCACGACGTCGAGGCGATCTGGCGCGTGTTCGCGGGACGCGCCCCGGGCTTCGGCGTGGCCGATCTCGCGGGCGCGCCCGACGGCATTCCGGCCGCATCCAGCCGCGTCTCCGCCTACCTTGCGCACCCCGTGTTCCGGCGCTACCGCTCGGAGACGGAGATGATGCGCTACCTGCGGCGCCTCGCCGACCGCGACATCGCGCTCGACCGCGCCATGATTCCCCTCGGCTCGTGCACCATGAAACTGAACGCCGCCGCGGAGATGCTGCCGGTGAGCTGGTCGCAGTTCGCGCAGCTGCATCCGTTCGCGCCGCCCGAGCAGTGGGCGGGTTATCGCGAGCTCGTGGACTCGCTCGCGCAACGCCTCGCGCAAGCGACCGGCTATGCGGCCGTCTCGCTGCAGCCCAACGCCGGCTCCCAGGGCGAGTACGCCGGCATGCTGGTGATCCGCGCCTGGCATGCGAGCCGCGGCGAACCGCAACGCAACGTCTGCCTGATTCCCAGCTCCGCGCACGGCACGAACCCGGCGTCCGCGCAGATGGCCGGCATGGAGGTCGTCGTCGTCGCCTGCGATGCATCGGGCAACGTCGACCTCGCCGATCTCGAGCGCAAGGCCGCCGAGCACGCGCCGAGGCTCGCCGCGCTCATGGTCACGTACCCCTCGACGCACGGCGTCTTCGAATCGGGCATCCGCGGCGTGTGCGCGATCGTGCATCGCCATGGCGGGCAGGTCTACGTCGACGGCGCGAACATGAACGCGATGGTGGGGCTCGCCGCACCGGGCGAGTTCGGCGGCGACGTCTCGCACCTCAACCTGCACAAGACCTTCTGCATCCCGCACGGCGGCGGCGGCCCGGGCGTCGGCCCGCTCGCCGTGGCCGCGCATCTCGCGCCGTTCCTGCCGGGTCACCGCGCGCTCGGCGCACCGGAAACGGCGATCGGCGCGATCGCGGCGGCGCCCTTCGGCAGCGCGTCGATCCTGCCCATCTCGTGGATGTACATCGAGATGATGGGCGGGGCGGGCCTCACCGCGGCGAGCGAGGCCGCGATCCTGAACGCGAACTACATCGCGCGCCGGCTCGCGCCGCACTATCCGGTGCTCTACACCGGCCCCGGCGGTCTGGTCGCGCACGAATGCATCGTCGACCTGCGCGCGCTCCAGCACGCCTCGGGCATCGGCGCGGAAGACGTCGCCAAGCGCCTCATGGACTACGGCTTCCACGCGCCCACGATGTCCTTCCCCGTGCCCGGCACGCTCATGATCGAGCCCACCGAGAGCGAATCGAAGGCGGAGCTCGACCGCTTCTGCGACGCGATGATCGCGATCCGCGGCGAGATCCGTGCGGTCGAGGAGGGGCGCCTCGATCGCGAGGACAATCCCCTGCGCCACGCGCCGCACACCGCGGCCGTGGTGATGGCCGACGACTGGAGCCATGCGTACTCGCGCGAGTCGGCGGCCTTCCCCGTGGCATCGCTGCGTGCGGCGAAGTACTGGCCGCCTGTCGGCCGTGTCGACAACGTCTACGGCGACCGCCACCTCGTCGTCACGCGTGAGCCGGAGGACGCGTAGGGGCGATCGGGGCTACGGGCAACAAAAGGCTTGGGAACCACAGATGAACACAGATGAACACAGATAAGAGCAAGACCAGTTCTTGATCCGGGGCGGTCGAAGTGCTACCGATGATTGCGGCGAAGCGCGATCAAGACCCATTGGGTTTATCTGTGTTCATCTGTGGTTCCAACGCCTTTCCTTCGCATCACTCCCTGACCGCCACACTCACGCCCAGCGCCAGAAGTCCCCGCGCTCCTGCATGAAGAGCCGCGCGAGCACCTGCTGGTGGACCTCGGTGGCGCCATCGACCAGGCGCGCCTGGCGCGCATAGCGGTAGATCCATTCGAGCGGCGTGTCCTTGGAGTAGCCACGCGCGCCGCAGAGCTGGATCGCGCTGTCCGCACACAGGTGGAGCGTGTCGGCCACTTGCACCTTGGCCATCGAGACCTCCTTGCGCGCGAAGTCGCCGCGCTCGAGGTAGTACGCGGCCTTCATCACGAGGAGTCGGCCGATCTCGATCTGCGAGGCGCAATGGCCGAGCTTCATCTGCACGGATTCGCGCTCGGCGAGCGTGCGGCCCTGGGACCGGCGCTCCGAGACGTAGTCCGCCGCGACGTCGAGGCAGCGGCGCGCGAGCCCGAGCCAGCGCATGCAGTGCGTGAGCCGCGCCGTGCCGAGGCGGATCTGGGTCACCTTGAGGCCGTCGCCCACCTGCATCAACCGGTCCTCGTCCGGGATCTCGAGGCCGTCGAACTCGAGCTCGCAATGGCCGCCGTGCTCCTCCGGACCGAGGATCGGGATGCGGCGCACGACGCGCCATCCGGGCTGGTCGCGATCGAACAGGAACCCGGTCAGGCCCTTGCGCGGATCGTCCGAGGTGCGCGCGACGAGGATGAAGTGGCGCGCCTCGCCCGCCCCGGTGATGAACCACTTGCGGCCCTGGATCACCCAGCGGTCGCCCCTGCGCGTCGCGCCCGTGAGCATCATCGCCGGATCGGAGCCGGCGCCGGGATGCGGCTCGGTCATCGCGAAGGCCGAGCGCACCCGCCCGTCGACGATCGGCTGCAGCCAGCGTTCCTTCTGCGCCGGCGTCGCGACCTTCTCGAGCAGCATCATGTTGCCGTCGTCGGGCGCCGCGCAGTTGCACACGACCGGCCCGAACAACGAGTAGTTCAGCTCCTCGTAGCAGACCGCCATGGCCATGACGCCCAGCCCCAGCCCGCCGCGGTCCACGGGCATCTGCGGCGCCCAGAGCCCGGCCTCGCGCGCCTTCTCGCGCAACGACGCGAGCAGGTCCTCGCGGATGTTCTCGTGCTCGTCGAAGGAATCGGCACGCGTGTCGTGGGAAAGCACCACTTCGCGCACGAAGCGGCGGTAGCGGTCGCGCAGCGCGCGCAGCTCGGGGGAGAGCGAGAAGTCCATGGTCCTGCGGTCCATGAGGGGTCTGGCGGGCCGGTGCGCATTCTACGCCCCGCGCCGGTTGGCCGCCCCCGCCACGCTATAATTTTCGTCCCGATGCGTATCCTCCTCTCGAACGACGACGGCTATTTCGCCCCCGGCCTTGCCGCGCTCGCCGAAGGGCTCGCGCCGCTCGGGGCGATCACCGTGGTCGCTCCCGAGCGCGACCGCAGCGGCGCCTCGAATTCCCTCACGCTCGACCGCCCGCTCATGATGAGCCGCGCCCACAACGGATTCTTCTACGTGAACGGCACGCCGACCGACTGCGTGCACATGGCGGTCACGGGGCTGCTCGATTTCGAGCCCGACGTGATCGTCTCCGGCATCAACTCGGGGTCGAACATGGGCGACGACACGCTGTACTCGGGCACCGTCGCCGCGGCCACCGAGGGCTACCTGCTCGGCATTCCGTCGATCGCGGTCTCGCTCGTCGGCCACGAGTTCCACCACTACGCGACCGCCGCGCGGGTCGCGCACGATCTCGTCGAGCGCTTCGCGCGCGCGCCGTTCGGCCAGCCGGTGCTGCTCAACGTGAACGTGCCGGACCTGCCGCACGATCGCCTGAAGGGGCTCGAGATCACGCGCCTGGGCCGCCGCCACAAGGCGCAGCCCGTGGTCGCGAGCAAGAACCCGCGCGGGGACACGGTGTATTGGGTCGGCGCCGCCGGCCCCGCGCGCGAGGCCGGGCCGGGCACCGACTTCCACGCCCTCGAGCGCGACGTCGTGTCGATCACGCCGCTGCAGGTGGACCTCACGCACACGAGCCAGATCCCGCTCGTCTCGGGGTGGCTCGCGCAATGAGCGTGCGTGACGGCATCGGCATGACCTCGGGGCGCACGCGCCAGCGCATGGTCGACGGGCTGCGCAAGGACGGCATCGCCGACGAGCGCGTGCTCGCCGCCATGCTCGAGATCCCGCGCCACATCTTCGTCGACGAGGGCATCGCCTCGCGCGCGTACGAGGACGTCGCGCTGCCCATCGGGCACGGGCAGACCATCTCCGCGCCCTCGACCGTCGCGATGATGACGCAGCTGCTCGCCGAGCGGCAGCCGCTCGGCAAGGTGCTCGAGATCGGCACCGGCTGCGGCTACCAGACCGCGATCCTCGCCAAGCTCGCGCGCGAGGTCTACACGCTCGAGCGCATCGCCCCGCTCATGGACAAGGCGCGGCGCCACCTGCGCGACCTGCGCTTCTACAACGTGCGCTACAAGCATGCCGACGGCCACGCCGGCTATGCCGAGGGCGCGCCCTACGACGCGATCCTCATGACCGCTTCCGCAACGCACGTTCCCGAGGCGCTCAAGCGCCAGCTCGCCATCGGCGGGCGCATGGTCCTGCCCGTCGGCACCGAGGAGCAATGGCTCTACGTGGTCGATCGCAAGGACAGCGGCTTCGTCGAGCAGAAGCGCGCGCCGGTGCGCTTCGTGCCGCTGCTGCCGGGGCTCGCATGAAGAACGCCGCCGCGCTCGTCGCCGCGCTCCTCCTCGCCGCGTGCGCGGCACGCCGCCCCGCGCCGGTGATCGAAAGCGGGCCGACACCCGCGCCGCCACCCGCGGTGGTGGCGCCGGTTCCCGCGCCGCAGCCCGCACCGGCTCCGCAGCCCGTGCCGACGCACGTCGTGAAGCGCGGCGAGACGCTCGTGAGCATCGCGCTGCATTACGGGCTCGACTATCGCGACCTGGCCGCGTGGAACAACATCACGAATCCCGCGCGCATCTCGGTGGGCCAGGTGCTCGTGCTCGCGCCCCCCGGTGCGCTCGCGCAGCCGAACGCGAATGCCACGGGCAATGCGCCGGGGCTCCCGAGCGGGCCGGTCGCATCTCCCCTGGCGAACGCGCCGGCCGTGCCGGGTGCGAGCGGGCCTGCGCTCCCGAGCATCGGCACCAAGCCGCTGGCGGGCATCGGCCCGCCGATCGAGGCGCGTCCCGCGGCGAACACGCCCACGGTGAAGGTCGAGCCGCGCGGCGAGAAGCTGCCCTATTCGGACAAGGCGCTCGCCCAGCTCTCGGCCGAGGCGGGTGTGGCCGCGCCGGCCGAGGGCGTTGCGCCCGCGCCCATGCCGAACGCGCCCGCGCCGCCGAAGGCCGCGGGCACCGACCAGGAGGACATCGACTGGATGTGGCCCGCGAAGGGCAAGGTGATCGCTGCGTTCGCCGAGGCGACGAAGGGCATGGACATCGCGGGCCGCAAGGGCGAGCCGGTCGTCGCGGCGGCGAGCGGGCGCGTGATCTACGCGGACTCCGGGCTGCGTGGGTACGGCAAGCTCGTCATCATCCGCCACAACAACAAGTGGCTCTCGGCGTACGCGCACAACGACAAGATCCTCGTGAAGGAGCAGCAGGAGGTGAAGAAGGGCGAGAAGATCGCGGAGATGGGCTCGACCGATACCGACCGCGTGAAGCTGCACTTCGAGATCCGCCGGCAGGGCAAGCCGGTCGACCCCGAGAAGGTCCTGCCGCCGGTTGCCGCGCGCTAGAGCTCGAGCGCGGCGCGCAGCCGGGCGAGGGCGGCGCTCCAGTCGCCCTGCGGCGTTTGCCGATACACGCGGGCCGTGGCGAACCACGGCGAGCGCTCGCCGGCGATGCCCCAGCGCCATTCCGGCGGATGCGGGACGAGCACTTCCATCGTTCCGCCGGTGCCCGCGCGCAGGTGCACGTTCGCGTTGCTCACGGTCACGTAATCGTCGAGCAGCGATTGCAGCGCGAGCATGTCTTCGAGATCGCCGTTCGCGGTGCTGAAGTCGTGTACCGCCGAGCCCACGGCGCGCGCGGCCGCCTCGAGCTCGCCCGCCTGGGGCAGACGCTGCACGCCGATCCATGTGGCCGCCACCCCGTGCAAGGCGCGTCGCAATGCCTCGAAGCCGATCGCCTTCAACTGTGTGTGCGACGGGCCGGCCGATGCGACTCCCGCTCGCCAGGTGAGGCCGATCCAGGGACGCGGGCCGCAAGCGGCCAGGCGTGCGCGCAGGCGCTCGACGCGATCGGCGAGCGGCGCGAGCGCGAGCGCGGGCGGGAAGCGCTCGGGCACGTTCGCCTCGAGCAGCCACGGAAGATCGCCGATGAACACGCGCTCGCCTTCGATCGGCGGCGCGCCGACCTCGCGCACGCCGAGCGCGAAGAGGCGCGTGCGCTCGAGCATCGAGGCGAGGCGCGCGTCGCCGCGAAAGCCCAGCAGCGCGCCGCGCCGCGCGAGCTCGGGAGCGAAGCGCAGGAAGAAGACCACGTCGCCGAGGCCTTGCTCGGTCTCGAGCGCGAACCGGCGCCCGGCGAGCGAGGCGGGCAGCGGCGCGGCGGCCGGATCGGGCGGCGTTTGCGCGAGCCCCTGCGCGAGCAGGCGCCAGCGGTACTCGCGCCATCCCTCGGCGTACGCGCCGCTCGCGACGAGCGTGCGCGCGAGATTCTGGCGCGCGGCCGCGAAGCCGGGCTGCGCGGCGATGGCCGAGCGATACGCCGCGATCGCTTCTTCCTCGCGTCCCGCGGCCTCGAGCGTGAGACCGAGGTTGTTGTCGGCGGCAAACCAGCCGGGATCGACGGCGCGCGTTCGCCGGAAGCATTCGATCGCCTCTTCGACGCGTGCCGTGTCGCGCAGGAGCAGCCCGAGGTTGTTGTGGAAATCGGGGACCGTCGCATCGCGCGCGAGCGCCTCGCGCATCATCCGCTCGGCGGCGGCGACATTCCCGCGCTGCCATGCGGCCAGCCCGAGGTAGTGCGTGGCCATCGCGTTGTCCGGCTGGCGCGCGAGGACCGCGTGGTAGCCGCGCTCCGCCTCGTCGATGCGCCCCTGCTGGTGCGCGATCAGCGCGCGCTGCAGCAGCGCCTCGACGGTTTCCTCCGCGCCGAGGCGGCCGTGGCATTCCTTGTAGCGTCGCCCGCTGCCGCAGGGGCACGGATCGTTGCGGCGGATGGGTGCGGACAAGGCGCCAGGTCGCGAAATCGGGGAGCGCCTATCTTACTGCTCACGCGGGGCGGAACTCGCGCACGCGCACGGCGAGCTCGCGCAGCTCGTCACGCGAGGCTCCATCTCCGTAGCGCGCGGCCACGTAGCGCGCGGTGATGTCCTCGGCGGCCGGGGCGCACGCGGGGCGCGCGGCCTTCACGCGCGCGAGGTAATCGACCGGCCCCTCGTGCGGCGCGCGCGCGAGTCCCGCGGCCGCGAGCTTCGCGCAGTAACGCTCGTACGCGGTGAGCGCCGGGTCGTGCTGGCGCGGACGCGCGCGCACGAGCAGGCCGAGGGCGACCGCGCCGCCGACGAGGAACGTCGCGATCATCAGCCAGAAGCCGAGCGTGCGCCAGTCGATGTGCTCGTAGCCCAGGTCGGCGAAGAAGCGGCGCTGGCGGTCGACGTTGTAGCCCACCACCCATTGCTCCCACTGGCCGTTCAGGAACTGCCAGCCGTAGCGGACGTCCGCGAGCAGGCCGAACTTGTCGGCGGCGATGAGCGTCGGGATCACGCCGATCGGCCCGAGCGCCGCGTTCACGCCGCCCTCGACGCGCAGGGGCGACACCGCCGCCGTGGGATCGACGCGCAGCCAGCCGCTGGCGGGCAGCCAGATCTCGGTCCACGCGTGCGCGTCGGCCTGGCGCACGATGAGCTGCTGGTCGATCGGGTTCACCTCGCCGCCCTGGTAGCCGGTGACGACCCGTGCGGGAATGCCGGCCGCACGCATGAGCAGCGCGAAGCTGCCGGCGTAGTGCTCGCAGAATCCGCGCTTGGTGTTGAAGAGGAAGTCGTCGTAGGGATCGTGCCGGTCGAGCGGCGGCGGATCGAGCGTGTAGGTGAACTCGCGGTTGTAGACCTGCAGCGCGCGCTCGAGGATCGCCCTCGGATCGCGCAACTCGCGCGCCCACTGCCGCCCGAGCGCGACCGTGCGCGGGTTGCGGCTCTCGTCGAAGCGCGTGTACCACTCCCGCTGCACCGGGCCCATCGTCTCGCCGTAGCGGTAGTCGAGCCACGACGTCATCTCGTAGCGGCGCCGCTCGTTCACCGGCCGGCGCGAGCGCAGCTCGAGGTCGGTCAACGAGTAGCTGCCCTCGGGCACCGAGGCGGGCGCGTCGAGCGCGAAGAGCCAGTTCTTGCCGTGGGGCTCGATCGTGACGGAGTAGCGCACCGGGTGGGACGCGCGCGCGTACTTGAGCTCGCCCGCCTGGCCGAAGCCGAACATGCGCCACGTGTTGCCGTCGAGCAGCGACAACACCGGGCCGCGCCAGTAGAGCGCGGGGTAGGGCGGGCGTTCGCCGTCGAAGCGCACGCGGAAGGCGACCGCATCGGACTTGATGAGGTTCGCGATGTTGCCCGGGGTCATCGATTCCGAGAGCCCGGTCGAGCCGCCGTGCGCGTCCTGCGGCAGCGCCCACAACGGCCCCTGCACGCGCGGGAAGAGCAGGAAGAAAGCGACCATGAGCGGCAGCGCCTGGATCAGGAGCGCGCCCGCGGGGCGCAGCCGCTCGAGGAGCGTGGGCGGCCGGCCGATGCGGTTGAAGCCGATGAGCGTCCCCACGAAGATCCACACGCACGCGAGCATGTAGATGCCGAGCGGGATCGATTGCGAGAACAGGAAATTGGTGAGCACGAGGAAGAAGCCGAGGTAGATCGCGAGCACCACCTCGCGCTGCGTGCGCATCTCGAGCAGCTTCAACGCCGACATCACGATGAGGAGCGTCACGCCCGCTTCGCGTCCCGTGATGCGCCCGTACTGCAGGAACGTGCCGATCGCGGCGGCGGCGGTGACCGCGATCACCACCCAGCGCGACGGGAAGTGCAGCGCGCTCCACGAGATCCACGCGCGCCAGCCGAGCACGACGAGGAAGAACGCCGCGACCCACGACGGCAGGCGCAGCAGGTGCGGGCCGACCACGAAGAGCATGCCCGCGAGCAGCCAGAAGACGTTGCGGACGTCGAGGTGCGGCGAATAGGTCGTGGTGCTCATCGCGGCAGGTCGAAGAGCGCGAGCGCTTCGAGGCAGCGCGCACGATGGCCCTCGCCGCGATCGGGCGGGATGCGCACGCCGGGAATCTTCAGCCCGTAGCTCTGCCCGAAGTCGTCGGCCTGCAGCACCCAATGGGCGAGCACCGCGAGGCGCGATTCGGTGTCCGGCCGCGGCACGTCGTCCCAGTCGAGCCACAGCTCGCTCGAGCCGGTCGCGGTGAACTCCTTGGTAAGGAGCTCCTGGTCGCGCGCGAGGGCCTTCCACGCGATCTGCCGCGGCGGGTCACCCGCGCGATACGCGCGCAGCATGCTGAATTCCTCGTCGCCGGGCACCGGGATGCCTTCCTCGCCGGCGCTGTCTCCCGTGCCCGGCGGCGTGCCTCCCATCGGATCCGGCCGCGGATAGACGACCACGGCGAGATCGAACTCGACGTAGGACCACGCGTGGAAGAGCCCCAGCGGATAGCGCGTGAACACCTCGAGCCGCCCGCAGCGCAGCAGCCCGCGCCGCTGGCTCGGCACCGGCAGCGCGAGCGTCGCCGGCTCGCGCGTGTCGATGTCCGCGTACACCGGCTCCTCGCCGCGCCGGCGCAGGCCGATCGAGAAGCGCACGAGCGAGGGCGTTTCCACCATCACGCCGAAGCGCGCCACCTCGCCGGCGAAGATGGCATCGCAGCGTCCGGGCCGCAGCTTGAGGTGCGCGAGGTTGCGCCACGTATGCAGCATCGCCACACCGGCCATGCTGCCGAGCAGGAACGTGAGCACGAACCCGAGCGACAGCGCGTAGTTGATCGAGGCGAGCAACAGCAGCACGACCGTGAGCGCGAACACGTAGCCGTGCCGCGTGGGCAGGATGAAGATGCGCCGCTGCACGAGCGTGACCGGTGGCTTCTCCGGCACGGACGCGCGGAAGATCCAGTCGGAGATGGACTGGCGCAGGTCGGCGAGCACGGAACGCGCGGCGGGCGCCCTACGGAATGGGCACGCCCGCGATCAGCTCCTGCGCCGGGTCGAAGCCGCCCTTCACCGCCTCGGCGTTGCCGTGCAGCCGGTGGCCGACGACCGACGGCAGGATCGCCTGCACGTCCTCGGGCAGCACCTGGCGGCGGCCCTGCATCATCGCCCACGATTGCGAGGCGCGCAGGATCGCCACGCCCGCGCGCGGCGACAGGCCCTGCGTGAAGCGCGGCGAGTGGCGCGTGTGCTGGATCAACGCCTGCACGTAATCGAGCAGCGCCTCCGAGACCTGCATCGTCGGCACCGCCGCCTGCAGATCGAGCAATTGCTGCTGGGTCATCGCCGGCTGCAGGTGCGCGATGAGCTCGCGCCGGTCCGCGCCGCGCAGCAGCTCCCGCTCCGCGCTCGCGTCGGGATAGCCGAGGTTGATGCGCATGAGGAAACGATCGAGCTGCGACTCGGGCAGCGGGAACGTGCCCACCTGGTGCAGCGGGTTCTGCGTGGCGATGACGAAGAACGGCTCGGGCAGCGGGCGGGTCTGGCCCTCGACGGTGACCTGGTGCTCCTCCATCGCCTCGAGCAGCGCGCTCTGCGCCTTCGGGCTCGCGCGGTTGATCTCGTCGGCGAGGATGATGTGCGCGAAGATCGGGCCGGCGTGGAAGCGGAAGGCGGCCTTCTCCCGATCGAAGATCGAGACGCCGATGATGTCGGCGGGCAGGAGGTCCGAGGTGAACTGGATGCGCTGGTACTCGAGCCCGAGCAGGCGCGCGAGCGCGTGCGACAGCGTCGTCTTGCCCACGCCGGGCACGTCCTCGATGAGCAGGTGGCCGCGGGCGAGGATGCACGCGATCGCGAGCCGGATCTGGCGCTCCTTGCCGAGGATGATCTGCCCGGCGCGGGCGACGACCGTCTCGGTCGGTCCCGCCGCGATGCGGCTGCGCGCGTCGATCAGCATGAAACGATGGCACCCCTTCGGCGTTCAAGCGCCAGTGCGAACCGGAGCGAGGATAGCATGCGCGCGGGTGGCGGCCCCGGCGGAACGATTGCCGTTTGGAAGGGATTTTCCGGAGGAAGTTGCACGCGCCGCGCCGCGCGCGGCGAAAGCCACTAGAATCCGGCCATGGCCACCGCACTCCTCACGCATCCCGATTGCGTCCAGCACGAGATGGGCTCGGGACATCCCGAATCCCCGCAGCGGTTGAAGGCGATCCTCGCCGCGATCGAGCAGTCGGACCTCGCCGCGCGCCTGCTCGTGCGCGAGGCGCCCGAGGCGCAGCGCGAGCACCTCGAGCGCGTGCACACGCGCAGCCACATCGACGCGATCTTCGAGGCGGCCCCCGCGCGCGGCTACGCCTACCTCGACCCCGACACGTCGATGAATCCGAGCTCGCTGCTCGCGGCGCTGCGCGCGGCCGGCGCGGTGGTGAAGGGGACCGACATGGTGCTCTCCGGCGAGGCGAAGCACGCGTTCTGCGCCGTGCGCCCGCCGGGACACCACGCGACACGCGACCGGCCGATGGGCTTCTGCATCTTCAACAACGTGGCGGTGGGCGCGATGCACGCGGTCGAGCAGCACGGGCTCGAACGCGTGGCGATCCTCGACTTCGACGTCCACCACGGCAACGGCACCGAGGACGCGTTCCACGAGGACCCGCGCGTCATGCTGTGCTCGACCTTCCAGCACCCGTACTACCCGTACTCGGGCGCCGACTCGGGCAACGACCACATCATCAACGTGCCGCTGCCCGCGATGACCGACGGGCGCGGATTCCGCGACGCGGTCGAGCGCGAATGGATTCCCGCGCTCGAGCGGTTCCAGCCGCAGCTCGTCTTCGTCTCCGCGGGCTTCGATGCGCACCGCGACGATCCGCTCGCCTACCTCAAGCTGGACGACGAGGACTACCGCTGGGTCACGGAGCGGCTGCTCGACATCGCCGAGCGCCACGCCGAGGGACGCGTCGTCTCCACGCTCGAGGGCGGCTACAACACCGCGGCGCTCGCGCGCTGCGTGGTCGAGCACCTGCGCGTGCTGGTCGGCTGATTCAGCCGCGCGCGCTCGCGCCGAGGAGGCGCGTGGGATCGGCCTTCGCGTCGGCGACGCGCAGGCGCTTGTCGCGCGAACGGGCGCCGCTCTCGAGCGTCACGGCGCGCCGCGCGAGGCCGAGGCGCTCGGCCACGAAATCCACGAGGGCGGCGTTCGCGCGATCCGCGAGCGCCGGAGCCGCCACGCGCACCTTCAAGGCTTCCCCGTGCAGCCCCGCGACCTCGGTGCGATGCGCGCCGGGCTGCACGTGCACGCACACGATCCAGCCGCCGCCGGTGGCGGGCCGGAACCACGACGCCATGGGAATCAGTGCCTGGCCGCGATGCGGTTCTTGTCGAACCCGGGCGGCTGCAGGCCGATCAACGACCAGTTCTGGGTGTTGATGGCGTTCAGGATGATGCCGCGGTAACGCACCGCCTGCGCGTAGGCCCAGGGCGAGGCGATGAAGTCCGCATAGAGCTGCTCGAACGAGTGGGAGTTGCAGTAGCCGCCGTACGCGCACGCGAGCTGCGGCTCCTTGCTGAGCGAGGTGCAATCGGGCCCGAGATCGCACGCGACGAGCGAGAACGCACCCAGGAACGAGGCCGGTTCCGGCACCTCGCCGTTCGGCCCGATGCGCAGCTGGCTCACCATGTTCGATTGCGCGAGGAACTGCCCGACGATGATCACGGCCTCGGGATCGCGCGACTCGAGCAGCCCGATCAGCCGCGACATGTCGTCGCCCGTCACGCGGCCCGCGGTCGGGTTGGTGGCCGGGTCGCTGCCCTTGGTGTTGCTGATGTTCTTGTTCAGCTCGGCCACGAGCAGCCGCGCCTGCGCGCGCGCGTCGCCCTCCTGCGCGGCCTGCTGGAACAGGCTCTCCACGTCCTCGGGCGAGATCTTCGCGCCCTGGAAGCGCGCGCAGCGTTGCGTGTTGTCGACGGCGTCGTAGGCGGCGATGCGCTTGGAGTTGTTCGGGTCGTTCGTCGGCAGGCTCGCGATGAACTGGCGGCGCTGCTTCGCGGCGTAGGAGGTGAGGTCCTCGTTGATCGAGGTCGTGAACAGGCACTCCTCGAGGGCCTTGGCGAGGTGATAGCGCTCGTCCGCGGTGAGCGTCGCGCGGCGCGCCTGCAGCGCATCGACGAACGCCTTCAGGTCGCGGGCGTTGCGGTACTCGAGAGCGATCGGCGAGGCGTGCACGGCCTCGGTGTGCACGGTCGGCGGCGGAAGGCTCGCGGCGCGCTTCGACGCGCTCGCCGCATCGGCGGAAAACGTCTCGAGCGTGGCCTGCGGCGCGTCCGCGGACGATACCGGCGGGGCCGCCTTGTCGTCGTGCGAAGCGGAAACGACGCCGGTGTACTTGCTCGTGATCAGCAGCCCGTAGGCGACGAGCGAAGCCAGGCCGATGGCCGTGAGGCGATTCATGGGAGGGGAGTTTCCAGAAAAAAGGCCGATCCGTCAATGATTTCCGGTAAAGGATGCCGCTTTGCGCGGCGCGCGCAAAATGGGCGGCCGGCCTGTGACGCAGGTCACATCAGTGTTGCAGGATCTTCGACAGGAACGCCTGGGCGCGCTCGCTGCGCGGCTTGCCGAAGAATTCCTCCTTCGGCAGGTCCTCCACGATCTGGCCCTGGTCCATGAACACCACGCGGTGCGCCACCTTGCGCGCGAACCCCATCTCGTGGGTGACGACCATCATCGTCATGCCCTCGCGCGCGAGGTCGACCATCACGTCGAGCACCTCCTTGATCATCTCGGGGTCGAGCGCGGAGGTGGGCTCGTCGAAGAGCATGACCACCGGATCCATCGACAGCGCGCGCGCGATGGCCACGCGTTGCTGCTGGCCGCCGGAGAGCTGTGCCGGGAACTTGTCGCGCTGCGAAGCGAGCCCCACGCGCTCGAGCAGCTTGCTGCCCTTCGCGCGCGCCTCCTCGACCGGGCGGCGCAGCACCTTCACCTGCGCGAGCGTGAGGTTCTGCATCACCGTCATGTGCGGGAAGAGCTCGAAATGCTGGAACACCATGCCGACGCGCGCGCGCAGCTTCGGCAGGTCGGTCTTCGGGTCGCCCACGGAGATGCCGTCCACGGTGACATCGCCTTTCTGGAAGGGCTCGAGGCCGTTCACGCACTTGATGAGCGTGGACTTTCCGCTCCCGGAGGGGCCGCACACGACGACCACCTCGCCCTTGGCGACCTGCGTGGAGCAGTCGGCGAGCACCTGGAAGTCGCCGTACCACTTGGAGACGTTGCGGATGGAGATCATGGACGATCCGGGCTCGGGCATGGCGGCTCTCAGCGCACGACCGCGATCCGCGCCTGGAGGCGCTTCACGAGGTGCGACAGGAAGAACGAGATCACGAAGTAGACGGCGGCCGTGAACGTGTACATCTCCACCAGGCGGTAGTCGCGGTTGGCGATCTTCGAGGCGGCGCCGAGGAAGTCGTTGGCGGAGATCACGTACACGAGCGAGGTGTCCTGGAAGAGCACGATGGTCTGCGTGAGGAGCACCGGCAGCATGTTGCGGAACGCCTGCGGCAGGATGATGTGGCCCATCGTCTGCCAGTAGTTGAGGCCCAGCGCGTAGCCCGACCACACCTGGCCGCGCGGGATCGACTGGATGCCCGCGCGCATGATCTCGCAGTAGTACGCGGCCTGGAAGATCGTGAACGTGATCACCGCCGAGTTGAACGCACCGACCTGGATCGGGTTCGGCTCGCGCAGGATCCACGCGCCGATGTACGGCACGAGGAAGTAGAACCAGAAGATCACGAGCACCAGGGGCACCGAGCGCATCAGGTTCACGTACGCGCTCGCCACCAGCGAGACCGCGCGGAAGTGCGACAGGCGCATCATCGCGAGCAGCGTGCCGAGGAAGACGCCGCCGGTCATCGCGAGCGCGGTGAGCGTGACCGTGAAGGTCATGCCCTCGCGGAACAGGTACGGCGCCGACTCCCAGACGGTTTGCCAGTCGTAGCCGCCCATTCAGCGCTCCCCGGCCGGCCGGCCCATCGCGATCAGGCCCGGCACCTGCACCCGGCGCTCGAGCCAGTGCATGAAGGCGACGACCACGAGGTTGGTGAGCATGTAGATCACGGTCGCCGCGGCGAAGGCCTCGAAGACCTGGAAGCTGAACTCCTGCATCGCCTTCGCGCGCGCGGTGAGCTCCATGAGCCCGATGGTGAGCGCGACCGAGGTGTTCTTGATCACGTTCATGAACTCGGAGCCGAGCGGCGGCAGGATGATGCGGAACGCCTGCGGCAGGATCACGTAGCGGTAGGCCTCGGTGCGCGTGAGGCCCATCGCCGTGGCGGCCATCAGCTGGCCGCGCGGCAGGGACTGGATGCCCGCGCGCGTGTTCTCGGCCACGCGGATCGAGGTGAAGAGCCCGAGGCAGATCACCGCCGGCAGATACGAGCCCCACGGCGGCGGCATCTGCTTGATCGCATCGCCCACGGAGGCGGGGACCAGCTCGGGGAAGACGAAGTACCACAGGAACATCTGCACGATGAGCGGGATGTTCCGGAAGATCTCCACGTACGCGTCGCCCAGCCGCACGACCCAGGGATAGGGCGTGGTGCGCAGCGTGCCGACGACGGCGCCGATCACCAGCGCGATCACCCAGGCGGCAAACGCCGTGACGAGCGTCCACACGAGGCCGCCGAGCAGGTAGTGCAGGTAGGTGCCGGAGCCGCCGGGCTCAGGCTGAAGCAGGATTCCCCAATACCAGTGGTAGCTCACGCGGCGCGCCGGCGGAAACGAGAACGGGGGACCCGTGGTCCCCCGCGCCCGGAAGTCGCGTTACTCGTAGGCCTTGGGATCGCCCGAGTCCGTCGGGTGCGCGATGACTTTCTTGAGCTCCGCGCTCATCGGCACGTTGAGGTTGATGCCCTTCGGCGGGACCGGCTTCAGGAACCACTTGTCGTAGATCTTGTTGATCTCGCCCGACTTGTAGACCTCCGCGAGCGTGTCGTTCACCACCTTCTTGAACTCCGCGTCGTCCTTGCGCAGCATCGGCCCGTACGGCTGCAGCGAAAGCTGGTCCTTGCTGATCACGAAATCCTTCGGATTGCGCGACGAGGCCTGCAGGCTGTAGAGCAGGATGTCGTCCATCACGAACGCGACCGCGCGCCCGGTCTCCACCATCTGGAAGGCTTCCGGGTGCCCGTTCGCGGAGATGATGTTCATCCCCATGTTGTCCTTGTTGTTGACCTCGGTGATCTCCTTGATGTTCGAGGTGCCCGCGGTCGAGACGATGGTCTTGCCCTTGAGGTCCTTGAGCGAGTTGATGTGCGAGGACTTCTTGGTGATCCAGCGGTTGCCGGTGACGAAGTAGGTGTAGCCGAAGGCGACCTGCTGCTGGCGCTCGAGGTTGTTGGTGGTCGAGCCGCACTCGATGTCCGCGGTGCCGTTGGCGATCAGCGGGATGCGGTTGGCCGAGGTGACGAGCTGGTACTTCACCTGCAGGTTCGGCATGTTCAGCTTCTTCTTCACCGCCTCGACGACCTTCATGCACAGGTCCATCGAGTAGCCGATCGGCTTCTGGTTGTTGTCGTAGTAGGAGAACGGGATCGACGCGTCGCGGTGCGCGATGGTGATCGCGCCGCTCGCCTTGATCTTCTCGAGCGTGCCTTGCTGGGCGAAAGCGGGGACGGCCGCCAGCGCAAGCGCCAGCGCGGCGGCGGTGGCCTTGAAGCGGGGAAGCATGTTGGACCTCCTGGTGGAAGGGCTGTTGTTCGTGGGGCCGGTTGCGCCCGGATAACGGCGGCTAGGATACTCGGGCGCGGAATGGAGGACAATAACGCTCCCGAGTCTTGCGGACCTCCTCATGCACTTTCCCACGCACGAGCAGAAGCAAGCCCTCCTCGAGCCGGTGCTGCGCATCGTCGACCAGCGGCTCTCCGGCCGCGCCGCGCAGGAAGCC
This sequence comes from uncultured Burkholderiales bacterium, assembly GCA_964403515.1. GTDB lineage: Bacteria > Pseudomonadota > Gammaproteobacteria > Burkholderiales > Usitatibacteraceae > Usitatibacter. The sequence continues at coordinate 25,799 of CAYOGL010000038.1, forward strand.
CGGGACTTCATCGGACAGTACTACCAGAACGTCGACGCCGAGGACCTCGCCGCGCGCGCCCCGGGCGACCTGTATGGCGCGGCGATGGCGCACCTCGAGTTCGCGCGCACCTTCGCGAGCGGCACCGCGAAGATCCGCGTCTACAACCCGCGCGCGGACGAGAACGGCTGGTCGAGCCCGCACACGGTGATCGAGATCGTGAACGACGACATGCCGTTCCTCGTCGACTCGGTCACGATGGAGGTGAACCGCCAGGGCGCGACGCTGCACCTGCTCAACCATCCGCTCTTCGCCACGCGCCGCGATGCCGCCGGCAGGCTCGAGGCGTTCGGGCCGCCGGGCGCGGACGGCGCCACCGAATCGCTCATGCACGTCGAGATCGATCGCGAGATCGACCCCGCGCGCCTGTCCGCGCTCGCCGCGGGACTGGCTTCCGTGCTCGCCGACGTACGCGCGGCGGTGGCCGACTGGAAGCCGATGCGCGCGCACATGAAGGCGATCGTCGAGGAGCTCGCGCGGCCGCCCGCGGGCGTGGCCGCCGAAGAGGCCGCCGAGGTGCAGGCGTTCCTGCGCTGGGCGGCCGACGACCATTTCACGTTCATCGGGTTTCGCGAGTACCAGCTCGCCAACGAGGGCGGCGAGGACGTGCTGCGCATCGTGCCGCAGAGCGGGCTCGGGGTGTTGCGCGAGCCGCGCGCGGGCGGACTTTCGCAGAGCTTCAAGGAGCTGCCCGCGCAGTTGCGCGCGCTCGCCCGCGAGCCGCACCTGCTCGTGCTCACGAAGGCCAACAGCCGCGCGACCGTGCACCGCCCGGGCTACCTCGACTACGTGGGCGTGAAGCGCTTCGACGCGGCGGGCCGGGTGGTGGGCGAGCGGCGCTTCGTCGGCCTCTACACGTCCTCGGCCTACCACGCCGACCCGCGCGAGATCCCGCTGCTGCGGCGCAAGGTGAACGGCGTCATAGAGGCCGCGGGCTTTCCGCCGCAGAGCCACATGGGCAAGAACCTGCTGTCGGTGCTGCAGGAATACCCGCGCGACGAGCTGTTCCAGATCGACGAGCCGACCCTCTTCGAGACCGCGCTCGGCGTGCTGCGCCTGGGCGACCGGCGCAAGACGCGGGTCTTCATCCGCCGCGACGTCTACGGGCGCTTCTATTCGTGCCTCGTGTACCTGCCGCGCGAGAACTTCAACACGGACGTGCGCACGCGCATCCAGGAGATCCTCAAGCGCCACCTGCGCGGCACCGGGACCGAGTACACGGTGCACCTGTCCGAAGCGCTGCTCGCGCGCATCCACATCCTGGTGCGCGCCGATCCGCGCCAGTCGCCGGACTACGACCTGCCGGCCATCGAGGCGGAGGTCGTGCAGGCCACCCGCCGCTGGGAGGACGACCTGAAGGTCGCGCTCGTCGACTCGGTGGGCGAGGAGCGTGCGGTGCCGCTGTGGCGCGCCTATGGCGCGGCGTTCCCGATCGGATACCGCGACGAGGTCGTGGCGCGCGCCGCGGTGAGCGACATCGCGTTCATGGAGACGCTGAACGCCGAGCGCACGTTCGCGGTGAGCCTCTACCGGCCGGTCGGTGGCGACGCGCACGCGCTGCGCCTGCGCGTCTACCGGCTCGGCCTTCCCGTCCCGCTCTCGGGCAGCCTGCCCGTGCTCGAGAACATGGGCCTGCAGGTGCTCGACGAGGTGTCGCACGAGGTGCGGCCCGCGGCATCCGGCGGCGCGGCACGCGAGCCGGTGTACGTGCACGACTTCGGCCTGCGCAGCACCTGCCCGGTGCCCGAGGTCGCGGCGGTCAAGGCGATCACCGAGGAAGCGCTCGTGCGCATCGCGCGGCGCGAGATCGAGAACGACGGCTTCAACCGCCTGACGCTCGTCGCGGCGATCGCGCCCGACGACGTGATCGTGCTGCGCGCCTACGCGAAGTACCTCAAGCAGGCGGGCTTCACGTTCAGCCAGGCGTACATCGAGCAGGCGCTCGCCGCGCACCCGGCGATCGCGATGAAGCTCGCCGAGCTCTTCCACGTGCGCCTCGACCCGGCGCGCGCCGCGAACCGCGAGGCCGTGCAGAAGGCGCTGAACGACGCGATCCATTCGGCGCTGAACGGCGTGGCCAACGCCGACGAGGACCGCATCCTGCGCCGCATGATGTACCTCGTGCGCGCGACGCTGCGCACCAACTTCTGGGTGCGCGACGCGCAGGGCCGGCGCAAGTCCTACGTGTCGTTCAAGTTCGACTCCGGCAAGATCCCCGAGCTGCCGGAGCCGCGGCCGCTGTTCGAGGTGTGGGTCTACTCGCCGCGCTTCGAGGCGATCCACCTGCGCGGCGGCAAGGTGGCGCGCGGCGGCATCCGCTGGTCCGATCGGCCGGAGGATTTCCGCACCGAGGTGCTCGGCCTGATGAAGGCGCAGATGGTGAAGAACGCCGTCATCGTGCCCGTGGGCTCGAAGGGCGGCTTCGTGCTGAAGGCCGCGCCTGCGGCCTCGGAGCGCGAGGCGTTCCTGCGCGAGGGCGTGGCGTGCTACCAGGACTTCCTGCGCGGCGTGCTCGACGTGACCGACAACCTGGTCGCGGGAAAGGTCGTGCCGCCGCAGGGCGTGGTGCGCCACGACCCGGACGATCCCTACCTCGTGGTCGCCGCGGACAAGGGCACGGCGACGTTCAGCGACATCGCCAACGGCATCTCGGCCGAGTACGGCTTCTGGCTCGGCGACGCGTTCGCCTCGGGCGGCAGCGCCGGCTACGACCACAAGAAGATGGGCATCACCGCGCGCGGCGCCTGGGAGAGCGTGAAGCGCTTCTTCCGCGAGATGGGGATCGACACGCAGGCGCAGGATTTCACGGTGGTGGGCATCGGCGACATGTCGGGCGACGTTTTCGGCAACGGCATGCTGCTCTCGCGCCACATCCGGCTCGTCGCCGCGTTCGACCACCGGCACGTCTTCCTCGACCCGCAACCCGATCCCGAGGCGAGCTTCCGCGAGCGCGAGCGGCTCTTCAAGCTGCCGCGTTCCTCATGGGACGACTACGACCGCAAGGCGATCTCCGCGGGCGGCGGCGTGTTCCCGCGCAGCGCGAAGTCGATCGCGGTGAGCGCGCCGGCTGCCGCCGCGCTCGGCATCGAGCCGGGCGAGATGACGCCGGTCGAGGTCATCCGCGCGATCCTCAAGGCGCCGGCGGACCTGCTGTACAACGGCGGCATCGGCACCTACGTGAAGGCCACGCGCCAGTCGAACGTCGAGGTGGGCGACCGCACGAACGACGCGGTGCGCGTGAACGGCGCGGACCTGCGCTGCAAGGTGGTGGCGGAGGGCGGCAACCTCGGGTTCACGCAGCTCGGGCGCGTCGAGTACGCGCAGCAGGGCGCGGGCGGGCGGGGCGGCAGGATCCACACCGACGCGATCGACAACTCGGCGGGCGTCGACTGCTCCGACCACGAGGTGAACATCAAGATCCTGCTCGGCCTGGTGATGGCCGATTCGGCGATGAACGAGGCCGAGCGCAACGCGCTGCTCGCCGAGATGACCGACGATGTCGCGCGCCTGGTGCTCGCCGACAATTACTACCAGACCCAATCGCTCGCGGTCTCCGGCGTTCGCGCCGACAAGATGCTCGACGCCCAGGCCTCGCTCATCCGCACGCTCGAGAAGGCGGGCAAGCTCAATCGCGCGGTCGAGTACCTGCCGTCCGAGGACGAGATCGCCGAGCGGCGCCGGTCGAAGGCCGGGCTCACCACGCCCGAGCGCTCGGTGCTGCTCGCCTATTCGAAGATGACGCTCTTCGACGACCTCGTCGCCTCCACGCTCGTGGACGACGAGTACGTCGCGCGCACGCTGGTCGATTATTTCCCGCCGCTGCTGCGTGCGCGCTACGCGCCGGTGATGACGCGGCATCCGCTCAGGCGCGAGATCATCGCCACGGTCGTCGCGAACGGCATGATCAACCGCACGGGAAGCACCTTCGTGCAGCGCATGATCGAGGACACCGGCGCGCGGCCCGACGAAGTGACGCGCGCGTTCATCCTCGTGCGCGACGTCTTCGGGCTCGAGGCGATCTGGGCGGCGATCGACGCGCTCGACAACCGCGTGCCGGCGCAGCTGCAGTACGAGATGCTGATCGAGGCCGGGCGCCTGGTGCTGCGCGGGACGTTGTGGTTCCTGCGCCGGCGCCGCGAGCGCCTGCCGATCGCGCGCGTGATCGAGATCTTCCGCCCGCGGCTGGAGCAGCTGCAGGCGCGCATTCCCGCCGTGCTCGCGGCCGGGGACCGCGCCTCGTGGGAGGCGCACGCGCAGCGCCTCGCGCAGGCCGGCGTGCCGGGCGAGCTCGCCCATCGCGTGGCGAGCCTGGGCGCCCTGTACGCGACGCTCGACGTCACGGAAGTCGCCATGGCGCAGAAGAAGTCGATCGAATCGATCGCGGCCCTCTACTTCGCGCTGGTGGGCGAGCTCGAGCTGCGCTGGTTCTCGGAGAAGATCACCGCGCTGCCGACCGACACCCCATGGCAGGCACTGGCGCGTAACGCGCTGCGCGACGACCTCTCGAACGAGCAGCGTGCGCTCGCCTCCTCCGTTTCCGCGCTCTCGCCCGATTCGGAGGATCCCGCGACGATGCTCGCCGCGTGGCACGAGCGCTACGCGCCGGTGATCGCGCGGCTCAAGGCGATGACTGACGAGCTGCGGCGCAGCGGGCCGGTCGACCTCGCGGTGCTCTCGGTGCTCTTGAGGGAGCTGCGCGCGGTGGCCTAGTCCGCCTCGCCCGCCCGCCGCCGTCAGACCACGAGCGCGGCGACCACCTTGCGGCCTTCGCCGAGCAGGATGTTGAAGGTGCGGCAGGCCGCGGGCGTGTCCATCACCTCCACGCCGATGCCGGCCTTGTAGAGCGGCGCGAGGGTGGCCGGCTCCGGGAAGCGGAAGGCGGCGCCGGTGCCGAGGAGGACGATCTCGGGACCGAGCTCGACGATGGCGGCGAAGTGGTCGGCCACGAGCGCCTCCACCGAGGTGGCGGGCCAGTCGGTGACGATCCGCTCCCCGCTCACCACGAGGCTCGTCTCGTGCCGGGTGTGGTTCACCTCGACATACCCCTCGCCGTAGCCCGTAAAGGCGTTCTGCCCCTCGAGCGAGTCGCGGGCGAACCTCATCGCCGTCCCGCCCGCGTGCGCAGGGCGCCAGGGCGCGAACAATTCAGTAGAATCATCGTTTTTCCGCAGCGCAGCATCGGCATGAACCTCAGAGACCCGGAAGTGCCCATGATTCCCGAATTCTCGCGCATCAAGCGCCTGCCGCCGTACGTCTTCAACATCACGAACGAGCTGAAGATGGCGGCCCGCCGCGCGGGCGAGGACATCATCGACCTGTCCATGGGCAACCCCGACGGCCCGACCCCGCGCCACATCGTGGACAAGCTGGTCGAGGTGGCCCAGCGCGAGGATACCCACGGCTACTCGGTCTCCAAGGGCATCCCGCGCCTGCGCCGCGCGATCTGCCAATGGTACAAGCGCCGCTGGGACGTGGACCTCGACATGGACCGCGAGGCGATCGTCACCATCGGCTCGAAGGAGGGCCTCGCGCACCTGATGCTCGCCACGCTCGACCGCGGCGACACGGTGCTGGTTCCGAACCCGAGCTACCCGATCCACATCTACGGCGCGATCATCGCCGGGGCGGACATCCGCTCGGTGCGCATGACCCCGGGCGTGGACTTCTTCGAGGAGGCCGAGCGCGCGATCCGCGAGCTCATCCCGAAGCCGAAGATGATGATCATCGGCTTCCCGTCCAATCCCACGGCCAAGTGCGTCGAGCTCGACTTCTTCGAGAGGGTGGTCGCGCTCGCGCGCCAGCACAACATCCTCGTCGTGCACGACCTCGCCTACGCCGACATCACGTTCGACGGCTGGAAGGCGCCGTCGATCATGCAGGTGCCCGGCGCGCGCGACGTGGCGGTGGAGTTCTTCACGATGTCGAAGAGCTACAACATGGCCGGCTGGCGCATCGGCTTCATGGTCGGCAACGCCGAGCTCGTGAACGCGCTCGCGCGCATCAAGAGCTACCACGACTACGGCACGTTCACGCCGCTGCAGGTCGCGGCCATCAGCGCGCTCGAGGGACCGCAGGATTGCGTCGAGGAGATCCGCGCCAAGTACCAGAAGCGCCGCGACGTGATGGTGAAGGGGCTGCACGAGGCGGGCTGGATGGTGGAGAACCCGAAGGCGTCGATGTACGTGTGGGCGCAGATTCCCGAGCGCTACCGGGCGATGGGCTCGATCGAGTTCGCGAAGAAGCTGCTGCGCGATGCGAAGATCGCGGTCGCTCCCGGGATCGGCTTCGGCGACTACGGCGACGACCACGTGCGCATCGCGCTGATCGAGAACGAGCAGCGCCTGCGCCAGGCGGTGCGGGGAATCAAGGAGATGTTCAGGAAAGATTCCGGGACGGTCTAGATCTTCCCGGAGCGTAGCGCAAGCGAACTCCGGGGCTTTGCAACGCAATCAATCCACCAACTCCCGGGATTTGCCGCGCAGTCCATGAAACCAATCCAAGTCGGCCTGCTGGGCCTCGGCACCGTCGGCGGAGGCACCATCGAGGTGCTGCGCCGCAACCGCGAGGAGATCTCGCGCCGCGCCGGCCGCGACATCGTGGTCAAGGTGGCGAGCGCACGCGACCTGAAGAAGCCGCGCGCGGTCTCGCTCGAGGGCATCGAGCTGGTCGCCGATCCGGCCGCGATCGTGGCGCGCGACGACATCGACATCGTCGTGGAGCTCATCGGCGGCGACACCGTGGCGCGCACGCTCGTCCTCGACGCGATCGACCGCGGCAAGCACGTGGTCACCGCGAACAAGGCGCTGCTCGCCCGTCACGGCACGGAGATCTTCGAGCACGCGTACGCCAAGGGCGTGATGGTGGGATTCGAGGCGTCGGTCGCCGGCGGCATCCCGATCATCAAGGCGATCCGCGAGGGGCTCACCGCCAACCGCATCGAGTGGATCGCGGGAATCATCAACGGCACCTGCAACTACATCCTGTCGGAGATGCGCGACAAGGGGCTCGCCTTCGAGACCGTGCTCGCCGAGGCGCAGCGCCTGGGCTATGCCGAGGCCGATCCCGCGTTCGACGTCGAGGGCGTGGACGCCGCGCACAAGCTCGCGATCCTCGCCGCGATCGCCTTCGGCATCCCGATGCAGTTCGACAAGGTGTACACCGAGGGCATCACGAAGCTGACCGCCGTCGACCTCAAGTACGCCGAGGGATTGGGCTACCGCATCAAGCTCCTCGGCATCACGCGCCGCACGCCGAAGGGCATCGAGCTGCGCGTGCACCCGACGCTCATCCCGGCGCGGCGCCTCATCGCGAACGTCGAGGGCGTGATGAACGCGGTCCTCGTGAAGGGCGACGCGGTGGGCCCGACGCTGTACTACGGCCGCGGCGCGGGCGCGGAAGCCACCGCGAGCGCCGTGGTCGCCGATCTCGTCGACGTCACGCGCATGGCGACCGCCGACCCGGAGCACCGCGTGCCGCACCTCGCGTTCCAGCCCGACCGCCTTTCCGACGCGCCGATCCTGCCGATGGACGACGTGGACACCGGCTACTACCTGCGGCTGCGCGCGCTCGACCGGCCCGGCGTGCTCGCCGACGTCACGCGCATCTGCGCCGAGCTCGACATCTCGATCGACGCGATCTTCCAGAAGGAGGCGGGCGAGGGCGAGGAGCAGGTGGACGTCGTGATCCTCACCCACGTCGCGCCCGAGCGCAGCGTGAACGCGGCGATGCGCCGGATCGAGGCGCTGCCCACCATTCCCGCGCCCGTCGTGAGGATCCGGCTCGAAGAGCTTCTTTGAGTGCGTTCAGCCGCGTGTCAAGCCGACAAAGGCTTTGAAACCGCAGATGAACACAGACGAGCGCAGATAAGGCAGACAAGGCAGATTCTTGAAATACGTTTCGACGCGGGGCCACGCGGCGTCGCAATCCTTCACCGACATCCTGCTCGAAGGGCTCGCTCCCGACGGCGGGCTCATGGTTCCCGAGCAGTGGCCGAGGCTCACGCGCGCCAAGCTCGACGCGCTGCGCGACCTGCCGTACCCGCGCCTCGCGTTCGAGATCCTGCGCTTCTTCGCCGACGATTTTCCCGGCGCCGAGTTGAAGGGCCTGGTGGAGCGCACGTACACCCGCGAGGTGTTCGGCACGCCCGAGATCACGCCGCTCGCCACGCTCGAGCCGAACCTGCACCTGCTCGCGCTCTCGAACGGCCCGACGCTCGCGTTCAAGGACGTGGCGATGCAGCTGCTCGGCAACCTCTTCGAGCACGTGCTCGAGAAGCAGGACCGGCGGCTCAACATCCTGGGCGCCACCAGCGGCGACACCGGCTCGGCCGCGGAGCATGCGTTGAAGGGCAAGGCGCGCGTGAACGTCTTCATGCTCTCGCCCCACGGGCGCATGAGCCCGTTCCAGCGCGCGCAGATGTACGCGCTCCAGGACCCGAACGTCTTCAACGTCGCGATCGAGGGCATGTTCGACGACTGCCAGGACGTCGTGAAGGCGGTGAACCTCGATGCGGGCTTCAAGGAGCGCTACTCGATCGGGGCCGTGAACTCGATCAACTGGGCGCGCGTGGTCGCCCAGGTCGTCTACTACTTCAAGGGCTACTTCGGGGCAACCCGCTCCAACGACGAGCAGGTCTCCTTCGCCGTGCCGTCGGGCAATTTCGGCAACATCTTCGCGGGCTACGTCGCGCGCCGCGTCGGGCTGCCGATCCGCCGTCTCGTGCTCGCCACCAACGAGAACGACGTGCTCGACGAGTTCTTCCGCACCGGCCGCTACCGGCCGCGCAGGGCTTCCGAGACGCACGCGACGTCGAGCCCGTCGATGGACATCTCGAAGGCGTCCAACTTCGAGCGCTTCGTCTGGGATGCCGTCGACCAGGACGGCGACAAGGTGGCGTGGCTCTGGAAGCAGCTCGAGGACAAGGGCGGCTTCGACCTGTCGACCGATCGCGCGTGGGAGAAGATCGAGGACGACGGCGTGTTCGCTTCGGGGCGCAGCACCCACGCCGATCGCATCGCCACGATCCGGCGGGTGAAGGAACGCTACGGCCGCGTGATCGATCCGCACACGGCCGACGGGGTGAAGGTGGCGCTGCGCCTGCGGGAGCCGCGCTATCCCATGATCTGCCTCGAGACCGCGCTGCCGGTGAAGTTCGAGCAGACGATCGTCGAGGCGCTGGGCGAGCCGGCGCCGCGTCCCTCGGGCTACGAGCGCATCGAGGACCTGCCGCAGCGCGTCGAGGTGATGAAGCCCGACGCGGAAGCGGTCAAGCGCTACATCGCTTCGCACGCCGCGTGAGCCGGCGATCGGCGCGGCGGCCGGTGGCGCACGCACGCGCGGCTGGAGTTTCGCGGGCGCTCAAGTAGAATCCGCGGCATGACCGGGCGTAAGGCGCTATCCGTCCTGCTCACGGCCCTCGGCGCGCTGCTCGCGCTGCCCGCGGTGGCGCAGACCCTGTATGCCACGAGCATTCGCGCGTTGCCCAGCGGCGGCTCGGACAAGATCGTCGGCAACCTCTACGCGGTCAACCTCGCGAACGCCACCGCGACACTGCTCGCGCCGATCCGCCTGCACGGCGACATGAGCGTGGGCATCACCGGCCTCGCGGTCCATCCGCTGAACGGGCTGTTCTACGGCATCACCTCGCCGCTTTCCCCGACGAACCCGCGCTCGCTCGTGACGATCGACCCCGCGACCGGGGACGCGGACCTCATCGGGCCGCTCGGCGCGACCGGATCGGACATCGCGTTCGATCCGCACGGCACGCTCTACATCTGGATGCCGCAGACGCGCCAGATCGGGACCGTCGATCTGAACACGGGCGCGGTGCACCCGCTCGGCAAGCCCGGGGCGCCCGCCACGGCGGGGGGGCTCGCGATCGACGAGCACGGGATCGCTTACGTGACGCCCGGCGGGGCGGTCGGCACGCTCGACCGGGTCGACGTGAGGACCGGCGAGTTCACGGAAGGGCCCAAGCTCAACGGCGCGCCCTTCGCGACCGAGATCAACGCCATGACGTTCAGCCCGTCGGGACTGCTGCTCGCGTTGAACTCGAACGGCGGCTCGCCGGCGAGCGTGCGCCTCATCACGATCAACACCATGACCGGGGCGGTGAGCGCGATCGGGTCGCTGCCCGACGACGCCGACGCGCTCGCGTTCGCCGGCGCCGGCTCGCGGGACATCCGCTCGGCGCTCGCGACGCTGAGCGGGCGCACCCTCGCGCTGCTCTCGCTCATCGTCGGGCTGGGCCTCGCCCTGGCCGGCATGGCGATCGTGCGCGTCGTGCGCCGGGCCGAGCGCTAGCGCCTCAGAAAAAAATCAGCCAGGCCGCCACGAAGGTGAGCAGCATGCCCCCGAGGATCGCGGAGAAGATCACCGTGAGCACCCGCGCGTCGGAGGACTGCTGCGCCGCCACGTCCTCGGCAATGGCCTTGCCGTGCCGCCGCTCACGGAAGGCGAAATAGATCACCGTCACGAAGATCGCGACGAAGCCGAGGAACACCACGACCAGCTTGCCGAGGAGGCCCATGCCTCCATTGTGGCACTCCCCGGCGCGCTTGCCTCACTGGCACACGGTGGTCGGGCTCGAGAACACCTGGCGCGTGATGGGCTTGGTCTGGCTCACGCCGTTCACCGTATAGGCGAAGGTCCCGTTGTTCGCGTCGCTGAAGCTGAACGTGGCGTTGCCGACCGCGGTGAGTTTCACCTGGCTGGGATCCCACGGCGTGGCGCTGAACGACGGGCCGGTCGTCTGGTAGAGCGTGCCGGTGAAGATCGGCAGCGCGCTCGGCGTGCCGGTGAAATAGCCGCTCGAGTCCACGCCCGCCGACATCTGCTGCACGCCGTTCGACATCACGAGCCACATGCCGTTGCCGTTGATGTCGTACGTGAACCAGGTCGCGAAGAGCACCGTGCCCTGCTGCGTGATGTTGACGCCCCAGCCGGATTCGGAGCCGGCGGGCGCGCGCCACCAGAGGTCCTGGTAGTTCGGCGTCGCGGGCGGGGTGCCGCCTTCCGTGCAGGTCGGCACCGGCGAGCCGAACACCTGGCGCGTGATGGGCTTGCTCTGCGAGATCCCGTTCACGGTGTACGAGAACGTGCCGTTGTCCTTGTCCGTGAACGTGAAGGTCGCGTTGCCCACCGCGGTGACCTTCACCTGCGTGGGATCGAAGGTCGTAGCGCTGAACGACGGACCCGTGGTGCGATACAGCGTGCCGGTGAAAGTGGCGTTTCCGGTCTTCACGCCGTCGGACATGACCAGCCACATGCCGTTGCCGTTGGTGTCGTACGTGAACCAGGTCGCGAACAGGATGTCGCCCTGGTGCGTGATGTTCACGCCCCAGCCCGACTCGCTGCCCGCCGGCGAGCGCCACCAAAGCCCCTCGAAGTCGGCGCCCGTCGCGGGCACCGGCGGTGGCGTGGTCGTGCCGAGGTTCACGCTGCCCGTCTGCCCCGCGAAGTCCTGCGGCGAGTTTACGCTCGTCGATCCGTCGCGGTTGAGCGAATGCACGCCGTCGGTGGGCAGCGCGCCGTAGGTCCACACGTCGGAGCCTTCGGCGTAGGTGATGGTGGCGCCGCTCGTGAAGAAGAACCCGTCGGGCACGACGAAGTCGGGGCGCACGATGCCGAGGTTGGCGAAGCTCTGCGTGCCGAAGAGCATCCTGTGGCCCGACGTGTCGCCGGGAAGGTTGTTCCCGATGCGGAACGTGTGCGACGTCCCGCCCTGGGTCACGACCAGCGTGTGGCCGTTCACGAACTGCTGGCCGGGAGCGAGGGCCGTGAGCTCGAGGAACTGCACCGAGCCGTCGGCGTTCGAGAACAGCTCGTCCATGGAGAACAGGTGGAACGACGCCCAGGCCGGGACGCCGGCCGCGAGCGCCGCCGCCGCGAGCAGCAGCCGCAGGATCGTACGCATGGGTCACCTCCGCCCGCACAAACAGGGCGGGGGCGGCGACTATTCCGCTATTCCTCTTCCTTGAGCGGCGGCGGGTTGCCGTCGTAGATCTGGCTGATGCGCCGCTGCATCCAGGCGTCGCGGATGAACGAGTAGCGGTCGAGCGCCGCCTGCTCGACCAGCGTCTCGGCGCCCAGCAGGTTGGCGCGATCGCGCACCACGTCGAGCGTCCACAGGCTCCAGTACAGCGGGTCGTCGTCGAGCACGCGCGCGTAGTACCACTTCGGGTCGACGAGCTTCGCGGGCGCGTCGCGCACGGTGCTGGGGCCGAAGAACGGGATCACGAAGTAGGGGCCGGAGGGCACGCCCCAGACCGCGAGCGTCTGCCCGAAGTCCTCGTGGTGCTTCTCGAGGCCGAGCCCCGAGGCCACGTCCCAGAAGCCGAGGCCGCCGAAGGTGGTGTTCACCACGAAGCGGCCGAAGTCGTTGATGCCGTCCGGCAGCTTGCCCTGCAGCACCTGGTTCAGCGTGGTCTCGATGTCGTAGATGTTGTCGAAGAAGTCGTTCACGCGCGCCTGCACGAAGACCGGCGCCACGTTCTTGTAGCCCTGCGCCACGGGCTTGAGCACGTGGCGGTCGATCGCATCGTTGAAGGCGAAGGTCTTGCGGTTCATCGCCTCCCACGGGTCGCGCGGATCGGTTCCGGTGGCGCACGCGGCGAGGAGCAGCGGCGCGACCAGCATGCAGAATCGGAGCAGTCGGTTCAGTTTCATGTTCCCTTCGGTTCAGCGTTGCAGGAAGCGCAGCGACAGGTCGAGCGCCTCGATGTCCTTGGTGAGCGAGCCCACCGAGATGCGGTGCACGCCCGTCTCGGCGACGGCGCGCACGCCCTTGAGGTCGATGCCGCCCGAGGCCTCGAGCTCGGCGCGATCGCCCGCGATGCGCACCGCCTCGCGCATGGCGGCGAGATCGAAGTTGTCGAGCAGCACGAGCCGCGCCCCGGCATCGAGCGCCTCGCGCAGCTGCCCGAGGCTCTCCACCTCGATCTGTACCATGAGGTCGGACGAGGCCTCCTGCATCGCCTTCTCCACGGCGGCGCGCACGCCACCGGCCGCGTGGATGTGGTTTTCCTTCACGAGGATGCCGTCGAAGAGCCCGATGCGGTGGTTGGTGCCGCCGCCGGTATGCACCGCGTACTTCTGCGCGAGGCGCAGGCCCGGCACGGTCTTGCGCGTATCGACGATCTTCGCGCGCGTGCCCGCGACGGCGCGCACGAACTGGCGGGTGCGGGTGGCCACGCCCGACAGCAGCTGCACGAAATTGATCGCCGTGCGCTCGCCCGTGAGCATCGGGCGCGCCTGCCCCTCGATCTCGCACAACGACGAGTTGGCCACGATGTCGTCGCCGTCGCGGTGGTGCCAGAAGATCTCGATGTCCGGATCGAGCTCCTCGAACGTGCGGCGGAACCACTCGGCGCCGCAGAGCACGCCGCTGCGCCGCGTGAGCAGGCGCGCGCGCATGCGGGCATCGGCCGGCACGAGGCGCGCCGTGAGGTCGCCCGTGCCGACATCCTCGGCCAGCGCCCGCGTGACGTCGCGCGTGACGGTCTCTTCGAGGAGGTGGAACGCGTCGGGCATCGGCACTTCAGACCAGGGTGGGCCGCAGGGGTTCGAAAGATACCACTTCGCGCCCGCGAGCCGCACCGCCGCCGTCCGCTGGAACCCGTCCCGCGGCGCGCGGACCAACAGGCTTCGGGGGCGGGCGCGGGCCTTGAAACCGGGGCCTCCGGCGTCCAGATAGGGGAGAGACGAAGGAAATGGCTCCGAGGACCCCCTCATGCGCATCGACAAACTGACCACCAAGTTCCAGCAGGCCCTGGCCGACGCCCAGAGCCTCGCGCTCGGGCACGACAATGGCTTCATCGAGCCCCAGCACCTCCTGCTCGCCCTGCTCAACCAGGAAGACGGCGGCACCGTCTCCCTGCTGCAGCGCGCCGGCGTGAACGTCCCGCCGCTCAAGCGCGCGGTCGAGGACGCCGTGAACCGGCTGCCCAAGGTCGAGGGCACGGGGGGCGAGATCGGCATTTCCCGCGACCTCAACAACCTCCTCAACCTCACGGACAAGGAGGCGACGAAGCGCGGCGACCAGTTCATCGCCTCGGAGCTCTTCCTGCTCGCGGCCGTGAAGGACCGCGGCGAGACCGGGCGCCTGCTCAAGCAGTTCGGCGCCAACGACGCGGCGCTCGAGAGCGCCATCCAGGCGGTGCGCGGCAACGAGACGGTGCACAACCCGCAGGCCGAGGGCCAGCGCGAGGCGCTGAAGAAATACACCATCGACCTCACGGAGCGCGCCCGCGACGGCAAGCTTGACCCGGTGATCGGCCGGGACGAGGAGATCCGGCGCGTAGTGCAGGTGCTGCAGCGTCGCACGAAGAACAACCCGGTGCTGATCGGCGAGCCGGGCGTGGGCAAGACCGCGATCGTCGAGGGCCTCGCGCAGCGCATCGTGAACGGCGAGGTGCCCGAGGGACTGCGCGACAAGCGCGTGCTCGCGCTCGACATGGGCCTGCTCATCGCCGGCGCGAAGTACCGCGGCGAGTTCGAGGAGCGCCTGAAGAGCGTGCTGAAGGAGCTCGCGGCCGACGAGGGCAAGACGATCGTCTTCATCGACGAGCTGCACACGATGGTCGGCGCGGGCAAGGCCGAAGGCGCGATGGACGCCGGCAACATGCTCAAGCCCGCGCTCGCGCGCGGCGAGCTGCACTGCGTGGGCGCCACGACCCTCGACGAGTACCGCAAGTACATCGAGAAGGACGCGGCGCTCGAGCGGCGCTTCCAGAGGGTGCTG
>CAYOGL010000039.1:0-36977 GCA_964403515.1 uncultured Burkholderiales bacterium
CTTGGTCGCGAGCACGACGCGGTCGCGCCGGCCCTCGATCGCGCGGCCCACGAGCTCCTCGTTGCGGCCGACGCCGTACATGTCCGCGGTATCGAGGAACGTGATGCCGAGATCGAGCGCGCGGCGGATCGTCGTGATCGATTCGGCATCGCTGCCGCCGCGGTAGAACTCCGACATGCCCATGCATCCGAGGCCCATCGCCGTGACCTCGAGGCCGCCGCCCAGCCTGCGCTTTTCCATGCCGCCTCCTCGCGAGAAATCGACTCTCCATTATGCGCACGCGCCGCCGCACCGATGCGCGCGCGCGGCGCCCGGACCATGCGACGGAACCGCCGCCCGCCGTGCTGTCGAAGGCGATGGGCCGCCGACGGGAGCGAGCGATGCATGCGAAGCTGCTGAACCCCACCGATCCGCGTGTCTTCGCGCTCGTGTTCGACACGGGCGAGGAGCCGCTCGCGGGCCTCGCCCGCTTCGCCGAGGAGCATGCGCTTGCCGCGTGCAGCTTCACCGCGATCGGCGCGTTCGAGAGCGCGACGCTCGGCTACTTCGACTGGGAACGCAAGGATTACCTGCGCACCGAAGTGCGCGAGCAGGTCGAGGTGCTCTCGCTCCTCGGCGACGTCGCCTTCGAAGGCGAGCGCCACAAGCTGCACGCGCACGTGGTGCTCGGTCGCCGCGACACGTCCACGTGCGGCGGCCACCTCCTCGCCGCGCGCGTGCGCCCGACGCTCGAGGTGATCCTCACGGAGTCGCCGAACTACCTGAGGCGCGAGCACGACGCGGCGAGCGGCCTCGCGCTCATCCGCATCGGGCGCTAGGCCGCCCTACAGCTCGCGCACCTGCACCTTGCGCCACTTGATCGCGTGGCCGCTCTTCTCGTTGCCCGGGAAGCGCTGCAGCGCGATGCGCCCCTGCGCGTGCTTCCCATCGTGCGCGTCGGCGGTCTTCGCACCGTTCAACACCACCACGAAGTGGTCGCCCTTCACCGTGATGTCGTAGGTGTTCCAGCGGCCGCCCGCCTGGGGCACGGGGCTCGCGCTCGCCACGTCGACGATCGAGCCGGTCGCGTAGTCCTGCTTCGGCCGCGCGTCCCAGATGTTCACCTCGTAGCAGACCTTGCCGAAGTCCGCCGGCTTCGCCGCGGGATCCTCGCAACGGATGAAGATGCCGCTGTTCGTGTCGTGGTCGGCGGCGTAGAACTCGGCGCGGATCTCGAAGTCCCGGTAGTCCTTCTTCGTCATGAGGAAGCCGCTGCCCGCGTCGGCGACCGCGAGGCCGTCCTCGAGGCGCCAGTTCGCGTCGCCCACCTTCTCGAACGCGTCGAGACTCGAGCCGTCGAAGAGCGTGACCCAACCGTCCCCGCCGCCGGCCGGCGCGTGGGCACAACCGGCGAGCGCGATCGCGAGCGATGCGGCGGCAACCGGCAACAAGCGCTTCATGCGTTCCCCTCCCTCGGTTTGCGCGGACCGTCCCGCGCGCGGGGAGCATGGTGCGCCCGCCGGCGCGCCGCCGCAACCGGCTCAGTGGCGCGTCGCGACGGCAGCGTGGCCGAGTTTCTCGAGCAACGCCTGGTCGAACGCGGGGATGTCCGCGGGCTTGCGGCTGGTCACCAGCCGGCCGTCGACCACGACCGGCTCGTCGCTCCATTGCGCGCCCGCGTTGCGCAGGTCCTGCTGCAGGCTCGGCCAGCTCGTGAGACGCTTGCCCTTCGCGATGCCCGCATCGATGAGCGTCCACGGGCCGTGGCAGATCGCCGCGATCGGCTTGTCCTCGCGCGCGAACTCGCGGATGAAAGCGATCGCCTCCTTGGAAAGGCGCAGCTGGTCGGGATTGGCCACGCCACCCGGCAGCACCAGCGCGTCGAAGTCGCCGGGACGCGCATCGCGCACGTCCATCTCCACGGTGAAGCGCTGCGCCGGAGTGAGGTGATTGAACCCCTGCACCTGCTCGCCCTTCGCCTTCGGCGCGACGAGCGTCACGCGCGCGCCGTGCTGCTCGAGGAACTCCCGCGGCTTCGTGTACTCCACCTGCTCCACGCCGTCGGTCATCAGGACCGCCACGTGCTTGCCCCGCAGCGCATCGCCTTCACCCGCACCCGCTTTCATGGCCGCCTCCTTGCAAAACCGGTACGACCCGGCACGTCGCCGCGGGTTTCCGTCCGTGCGGCACGCGAGGGTGCGCCGCAAGGACGGGTAGAATAGCCGCCACTTCCCCATGCCCTCGCTCCAGCACCTCTTCGAGAACAACCGCGCCTGGGCCGCGCGCCGCACGCGCGAGGATCCCGAGTTCTTCCCGCGGCTCGCGCGGCTGCAACGTCCCGAATACCTGTGGATCGGCTGCGCCGACAGCCGCGTGCCCGCGAACGAGATCGTCAACCTGCTGCCGGGAGAGGTCTTCGTGCATCGCAACATCGCCAACATGGTGGTGCACACGGACCTGAACTGCCTGTCGGTGATGCAGTTCGCGGTCGACGTGCTCAAGGTGCGGCACATCCTCGTGGTCGGCCACTACGGCTGCGGTGGCGTGCGCGCCGCGCTCGAGCGGGCGCGCCTCGGCCTCATCGACAACTGGCTGCGGCACATCCAGGACGTCGAGGGGCGGCACGCCGAGGCGGTCGCGGCGATCGCCGATCCCGAGGCGCGCATCGATCGCCTGTGCGAGCTCAACGTGATCGAGCAGGTCGCGAACGTGTGCCAGACCTCGATCGTGCTCGACGCGTGGGAGCGCGGGCAGAAGCTCGCGGTGCACGGCTGGGTCTACTCGCTGCAGGACGGGTTGATCCGCGACCTGCACGCGACCACCACTTCCGCGGCGCAAGCGGCCGACGTGTATCGCAGCGCGCTCGTGCGTCCGAGCCCCGCGCTGCAGCTGCGCGCCTGATCCGCCGACGATGCCCGCATCCCGGACCCGCTACGGCGCGATCGCGCAGGCCTTCCACTGGCTCACCGCGATCCTGGTCCTCGTCGCGTTCCTCTACAGCCCCGGCGGATCCGAGCAGCGCGTGTACTCGCCGGCCAAGGCCTTCGACCGGACGCTGCACGAGACGCTCGGGCTCACCGTCTTCGTGCTCGTGCTGCTGCGCGTGCTCTGGCGCTCGCTGGACACGCGCCCCGATCCGCCCGCGATCCCGCGCTGGATGGGCATCGCCGCGAAGATCGTGCAGGCGCTGCTCTACGTGCTGCTCTTCGCGTTGCCGCTCACCTCGGTGACCGGCGCGTGGCTCGAGGGCCACCCGCTCACGCTGCTCGCGGGCGTGCAGGTGCCGCCGCTGCTGCCGAAGGCGCACGACGCGGGCGCGACCATCGCGAGCATCCATACCTGGCTCGGCGACGCGATCATGTGGCTCGCGGGCGCGCACGCGGCGGCCGCGCTCTATCACCACCTCGTGTTGCGCGACGGCGTGCTCGTTTCGATGCTGCCGCGGTGGCTGCGCATCCCGCGCCCGGGATCGCGCGACGCGTTCTGGCGCTGAGCCGCGCCTAGGGCGGCACGCCGGCGCGATACTTCACGCCGAGCGAGGTGCGCAGCCGCCCCTCCATCGCATCGAGGAAGCGGCACAGGTAGGGGCGGGTCTCGCGCGGATCGATGATGTCCTCCACCGCGAACGCCTCCGCGGTGAGGAAGGGCGAGGCGAAGGCGCGCAGCTCCGCCTCGATCTCCTGCAGGCGCTTCGCCGGATCGGGCGCCGACTGGATCTCGCGCTTGAATGCGGCGGCCGCCCCGCCCTCGATGGGCAGCGAGCCCCACTCGCCCGAGGGCCACGCGATCTTGAAATCGAGGCCGTTCTTGTCCGTGGTGCCCATGCCCGCCATCCCGTAGCACTTGCGGATCACCACGGTGAGCATCGGCACGGTGGCCTGCAGCGCGACGTAGACCGAGCGCATGCCCTCGCGCAGCGTGGCGGCCTGCTCGGCCTGCAGCCCGACCATGAAGCCCGGCACGTCGACCAGGAACACGAGCGGAATGTGGAACGTGTCGCAGAGCTGGATGAAGTGCGTCTGCTTGCGCGCGGCCTTCACGTCCATCGCGCCGCCATTGACCATCGGGTTGTTCGCGATGATGCCGACCACGCGGCCGTTCATGCGCGCGAGCGCCGTGATGAGCGCGCGCCCGAACGTCGGCTGGATCTCGAAGGCCGAGTCGCGGTCGACCACCATGCCGATGAGCTTGCGCATGTTGTACGGCTGGCGGCGCTCGCGCGGCACGATCGTGAGCAGGCCTTCCTCGCGGCGGTCGGCGGGGTCGTCGATCCTCACGACCGGCGGCAGCTCCCACACGTTCGTCGGCATGTAGCCGAGATACCGCCGGATCATCGCGAAGCAATCGGCTTCGGAGTCGGCCGAGTTGTCGATCGTGCCCGCCTGGTCGACGGCGATGTGCGCGCCGCCCAGCTCCTCCTTGGTGATCTTCTGCCCGAGCGAGCGCTCGACCACGGGCGGCCCGGCCGCGAACACCTGGCTCGTGTTCTTCACCATCACCGACCAGTGCGCGAGGATCGCGCGGCCCGCGGGGCCACCGGCCGCCGTGCCCATCACCGCGCACACGACGGGCACCTCGGACATGAGCTGCACCGAGCGCTCGAATCCGTGCACGCCCGGGAAGACCGTGTGCCCGCGGCGCAGCGCCGAGGTGACCGTGCCGCCCGCGCCGTCGATCAGGTTCACCAGCGGGATGCGGTACTCGTGTGCGAGGTCCTCGACGAAGCCGCCCTGCCCGCCCTTGCGCCGGTCGCTGCCCCAGCTCGTGCCGCCGCGCACCGTGAAGTCCTCGCCGCCGATCGCGACCGGGCGGCCGTCGATCCGCGCGAGCCCCATCACGTAAGGCGCGGGCGCGACCTTCGTGAGCTTGCCCTCGACATAGGTGCCCTTGCCCGTGAGCTTGCCCACCTCCTGGAAGGAGCCGCTGTCGGCCAGTCCCGCGATGCGCTCGCGGATCGTGAGGCGCCCCTGCTGGTGGTGGCGCGCGATCGCTTCCTCGCCGCCGAGGCGATCGGCGTACTCGCGCCGCAGCGCGATCTCGTCGGCTTCCGGCTTCCACGACATGGGCGAACCTCCCGCCTTCGGCAACGCGCTCACAGCTCGAGGACCGCGAGCACCTGGCCCTCGGCCACCGAATCGTTTTCCTTGACGCGGATCTCCTTCACCTTGCCGTTCGCCTCGGCGAGCACCGGGATCTCCATCTTCATCGACTCGAGGATCATCAGCGAGTCCTCCTCGCCCACGCTGTCGCCGGGTTGCTTGAGGATCTTCCACACCGAGCCCGTGATCTCCGAACGGATTTCCTTGGTCGCCATCGCGCCTTCCTTCTTCTCGAATGCGTCGTTCAGGCCGCGCCCGCGCGCGCGGCAACCGCCTGCGGGCCCGTGCCCGCGTCGCCGCCGATCACTCCGCCCGCCTGCAAGCGGTCGAGGTCCGCCTCGCCCAGGCCGAGCAGCTCCGCGAGCACGCGGCGCGTGTCCTGCCCGATGCGCCGGCCCGCGTGGCGGACAGTGCCCGGCGTCGCGGACAATCGCGGCACGGGCGCGGCCATCGCGACCTCGCCCAGGTCGTCGTCGGGCGCGCGCACCAGCGCGCCGCGCGCCTGGTAGTGCGGGTCGGCGAAGATGTCGGCGATGGTGAAGATGCGCGTGGCGGGCACGTTCGCTTCCTGCAGCTTCTTCTCCAGCTCGGCGAGGTCGTGGCGCGCGGTCCAGCGGCCGATGAGGTCGTCGATCGCCTCGTGGTGGCGCGAGCGCT
This sequence comes from uncultured Burkholderiales bacterium, assembly GCA_964403515.1. GTDB lineage: Bacteria > Pseudomonadota > Gammaproteobacteria > Burkholderiales > Usitatibacteraceae > Usitatibacter. The sequence goes on from CAYOGL010000039.1 coordinate 5,736, forward strand.
CGACCGCGTCGCGGAAGCGTGCATCCTCGGCGAGCCCCGGCTCGCCCATGCACGCCGCGAGCCGACGGAAAACCGCGTCGCCCATGGCGGTGATGTGGATGAACTGGGCATCGCGCGTCGCGTAAAGATTGTTCGGCGTGCTGTCGGGCAGCCGCGATCCCGCGCGTTGCGCGACGACGCCGAGCTTCTCGTAGGCCGGGATGTGCGGCTCCATGAAGCTGAACGCGCATTCGTAGAGCGCGCTGTCGATGTACTGGCCGCGCCCGCTCCTGCCGCGGGCGAGCAGCGCCATCACCGCGCCGAACGCGCCGTACAGGCCGGTGATGTAGTCGGTGATCGACACCGCCACGCGGCTCGGCGGCCGGTCGGGGTCGCCGGTGATGTGGCGCAGGCCGCTCACCGCCTCGCCGATCACGCCGTAGCCCGCACGCTGGCTGTAGGGGCCGGTCTGGCCGAAGCCGCTGATGCGCACCATCACGAGGCCCGGATTCACGCGCGCGAGGTCGGCGTAGCCCAGGCCCCATTTCTCGAGGCCGCCGGGACGGAAGTTCTCGACCACCACGTCGCACTTCGCGGCGAGCGAGCGCACCAGGTCCTGGCCCTCGGGCTTGCGCAGGTCGAGGCACACGAGCGACTTGTTGCGGAAGATGCTCGCGGCGTAGAGCGACTTGCCGTGGAAGCGCTTGCCCATGGTGCGCACGGGATCGCCCCCGGCCGGCTCGACCTTGATCACCTCGGCCCCGAAATCGGCCAGCAGGCGGCCGCAGAACGGCCCGGCGACGGTCGATCCCATCTCGAGCACGCGGTAGCCGGCGAGCGGGCCGGCGGCGGAATGTTGCGGCATTGCGGGGCGCACCTCGGCGGACGGATACCGGACATTCTGCGGCGCGCCCGGCGATTTCGTCAACGCTTTTGTCGGCACTTTTGCAGCAAAGCGTCGGCTGCGTCGTCAACAGGAATGTTGACAGTGGTGCCTCGGGGCGGGTAGCTTTGGACGATCCCCTCCCGGAGGCGCCGTGGCCGCCCGACCCCCGCACAGTCCGCGCATCGCCGCCCGCCCCGCCCCGCGCCGCGCGGCCCGGGCGAGCGCGCCGCCGAACGTCGCGAACATCCTCGACGTGCTGCGCCGGCGCATCACGACCCAGAGCATCGCGCCCGGGGCGAAGCTGCGCGAGACCGACCTCGCCCAGGAGTTCGGCGTGCCGCGCACGCGCATCCGCGACGCGCTCGCGGCGCTCGAGCAGCGCGGGCTGGTCGAGCGCATCCCCAACCGCGGCGCGGTGGTGATGCGCCTGGACCTCTCGCAGGCCTTCCACATCTACGACCTGCGCGAGGTGCTCGAGGCGCTGTGCACGCGCCTGGCGACGGCGAACTTCCCGGGCGACCACTGGAAGAAGGACCTCGCGCTCTTCAAGGGCCCGGCGAAGCAGCAGATCGAGGCCGGCGACCTCGAGGGCTACATCGAGCATTACGAGCGCCTGCGCCGCCGCATGATCGAGGCGGCCGCCAACCCCGTGCTCGCCGAGATGCTCGACATCATCTACGAGAAGACCCAGGTGCTCATCCGCCGCATCATCATCCTGCCCGGCCGCGCCGAGATCGGCCGCCGCCAGCACGTCGCGATGCTCGAGGCGATGGTGCGCGGCGACGCCGACGAGGCCGAGCGCCTGCGCCGCGAGGGATTGCGCAACGCCAAGGCCTACCTCGAGCGCTACCAGGCGTTCGTGCTCTGACCGCTCCGAAACCATGGACACGCCCGTTTCCCGAACCGCCCCCGAACCGATGAACAAGCCCGAACCCGCCGATCCGCCCCGCACGCGCGCCGAGGCGCTCGAGCAGGAGTACGCGCGCCGCGAGGCCGCCGCTCTCGCCATGGGCGGGCCCGACAAGCTCGCCCGACGCAAGGCCGCCGGCATCCTGAACGCCCGCGAGCGCCTCGCGCGCCTCTTCGACGCGGGCACCTTCATCGAGTCGGGCCTGTTCTCCACCTCCGCCAACCCCGCCGACCGCGAGCGCTCGCCGGGCGACGGCAAGATCGCCGGCTTCGGCAAGATCGACGGGCGCGAGGTGGCCATCGTCTCGAACGACTTCACCGTGTTCGGCGCCTCCAGCGGCGCGACCAACGGCCGGAAGATCGCGCACATGCGCAAGGTCGCCAGGGACCGCGGCCTGCCCCTCGTCTTCCTCGGCGAGTCCTCCGGGGCGCGCATGCCCGATCACATGGGCTCGCGCGGCATGGGCTCGCTCCTCGGCAACGACGGGGCGCAGTACCAGCGCCTGCGCGAGACGCCGTGGGTCTCGGCCACGCTCGGCAACTGCTTCGGCTCCTCGTCGTGGTATGCGGTGCTGGCCGACTTCAACGTGATGCGCAAGGGTGCGGTGCTCGCGGTTTCGAGCTCGCTCCTCGCCTCGCTCGCGATCAAGCAGGAGGTGGATCCGCAGGAGCTCGGCGGCTGGGAGCTGCACTCCGAGGTCACGGGCTTCGCGGACCAGGTGGTCGACACCGACGAGGAAGCGCTCGACGCGGTGCGCCGTTTCCTCTCCTACCTGCCGAGCCATCACAACGAGGCCCCGCCGGTGCATCCGGTGCCGGCGGGCTCGGGCGCGCAGATGGCCGACGTCCTCCAGTTCCTGCCCGCCAGCCGCACGCAGGTCTACGACGTGCGCAAGATCGTGCGCGCGGTGGTCGACAGCGCGAGCTTCTTTGAGGTGAAACCGCGCTTCGGGCGCACGGTCGTCACCGGGCTCGCGCGCCTCGACGGGCGCACCGTGGGCATCCTCGCCAACAACCCGCTCTACAAGGGCGCCGCGATGGATGCGGACGCGTGCGACAAGGCGACGAGCTTCATCGTGATGTGCGACTCGTACAACATCCCGCTCGTGCTCTTCGTCGATACGCCGGGCTTCGTGATCGGCACCGAGGCCGAGCGCAGGCGCGCCCCGGGAAAGATCATGAACTTCATGAACGCGCTCGCGCTCGTGACCGTGCCGAAGCTCTCGGTGATCCTGCGCAAGAGCTACGGCCAGGCCTACCTCAACATGGGCGGCGGTCGCAACTCCGACGAGGTCGCCGCCTGGCCCACGGCCGAGGTGAGCTTCATGGACTCGACCTTCGCCGTGAAGATCGTGCACGGGCTGGAACCCGGCCAGCCCGGCTTCGACGAGGCGCTCGCGCGCATGAATCGCGACAGCGAGGTGTGGGACATCGCCTCGATCTACGCGGTGCAATCGGTCATCCGCCCCGAGCAGACGCGCGACTACCTGATCCGCATGCTCGACGTGCACCGGTTGCGGCTCACGAACGGCGTGGGGCAGCACCTCATGCGCACCTGGCCCACGAGCTACTGACATGGCCCTTTTCGCGAAAGTCCTCGTCGCCAACCGCGGTGCGGTCGCCGCGCGCGTGCTGCGCGCATTGAACACGCTCTCGATTCCCTCGGTCGCCGTGTATTCCGACGCGGACCGGGATGCGCCCTGGCTCGCGCTCGCGTCCGCGACCGCGCACATCGGCGCCTCGCCCGCGCGCGAAAGCTACCTGAACCAGGACGCGCTCCTCGCCGCGCTGCGCGACCATCATTGCGACGGCCTGCACCCGGGCTACGGGTTCCTGTCCGAGAACGCGGGCTTCGCGCGGCGCGTCGAGGGCGCGGGCGTGCGCTTCATCGGCCCGGCGCCCGAGTGGATCGACGCGATGGGCCACAAGACCCGCGCGCGCAGCCTCGCCGCCCGCCACGGGCTTCCGGTCGGCGGCGGCTCCGAGGTGCTCCCGCCCGAGCGCGAGGCGATCCTCGCGGCCGCGGCGAAGATCGGCTACCCGATCCTCGTGAAGCCCGCCGCCGGCGGCGGCGGCATCGGCATGCTGCCCGCGCGCACGCCCGAGGAGCTGGTCGCCGCGGTCGAGCGCGCGGCCTCGATGGCCGAGCGCGGCTTCGCGAGCCGCGAGGTCTATCTCGAGCGCCTCATCGAGCGGCCGCGCCACGTCGAGGTGCAACTGCTCGGCGATCGCCACGGCGGCGTGATGCATCTGTTCGAGCGCGACTGCTCGGTGCAGCGCCGCCACCAGAAGATCATCGAGGAGGCGGCCGCGCCCAACGTGGCGCGCGCGGTGATCGAGCCGCTCCTCGAGCGCATCGCCGCCACCCTCGGCCGCCTCGGCTACGACAACCTCGGCACCGTCGAGATGCTGCTCGCGCCCGACGGCGAGTTCCGCTTCCTCGAGATGAACACGCGCCTGCAGGTCGAGCACGGCGTGACCGAGGAAGTGACCGGCGTCGACCTCGTGGTGAGCCAGCTGCGCTCGTCCGCGGGCGAGCGGCTCGAGCAGATCGTGCCGCAGGCGCCGCGCCTGCACGGGCACGCGATCCAGGCGCGCGTCTACGCCGAGGATCCGAAGCGTTTCCTGCCCTCGCCCGGGCGCCTCGCGCAGTTCGCCCCGCCCGTCGATCCGGCGGTGCGCGTCGAGACCGGCTACGCCGCGGAACGCGAGGTGACGCCGCATTACGACCCGCTGCTCGCGAAGGTGATCGTGCGCGGGGCCACGCGCCGCGAGGCGATCGACCGGCTGATCGACGCGCTGCGCGAGTTCCGCATCGCGGGCGTGAAGCACAACATCCCGGCGCTCGTCGCGATCCTCGGGTCCGACGAATTCCGCGCCGGCGACGTCCATACCGGACTCGCCATGGAGGTGGTGGGCCGAAGCGCATCGGTCGCGGCGGCGTAGGCCGCGCCCGACAACGAGGAGGAGATGCGATGAAGGCAATGCTGTCCTGGAGCGCCGCCGCTGCGGTGGCGTTCGCGCTGGCCGCCCATCCCGCGGCCGCCGAAGTGGGCGAAGTGAAGATGATGTCGCAGTACGGCATCGGCTACATGCAGCTCACGCTCATGAAGCACGACAAGCTGATCGAGAAGCACCTGAAGGCCGAGGGCCTGTCCGATACGAAGGTGACGTGGGCCACCCTCGGTGCCGGCGCCGCCGCGAACGACGCGCTGCTCTCCGGCGGGCTCGACTTCGCCTCGGGCGGCACGGGCCCGGCGATCATCCTGTGGGACCGCACGCGCGACACGCCGAATCCGGTCGAGGGCGTGGCCGCGCTCTCGTCGATGCCGGGGCTCCTCGTCACGCGCAATCCCAAGGTGAAGACGATCAAGGACTTCACCGACCAGGACCGCATCGCGATGGCAGGCGCGGGCTCGTCGGTGCAGACGGTGTGGCTGCAGATGGAGTGCGCGAAGGTGTTCGGGTTCGAGAACTACAAGAAGCTCAATCCGATCATGGTGAACCTGCCGCACCCGGAAGGGCTGCGCGCCCTGCTCTCGGGCTCGGGCGGCATCGACGCGCAGTTCACCTCGCCGCCGTTCCAGGAGGAGGCGCTCGAGAACCCGGCGGTCCACACCGTGCTCAACTCGTACGACGTGATGGGCGGGCCGAACACGTTCCTCATGGTCTGGTCCACCAGCAAGTTCCGCAGCGAGAACCCGAAGACGTACAAGGCGGTGCTCGACGCGCTCAAGGAAGCGACCAGCGACATCAACAAGGACCGCAAGCGCGCCGCCCAGATCTACGTCGAGGAGAGCAAGGGCAAGGAAAAGCTCGACAAGATCCTCAAGATCATGAACGATCCGCAGATGCGCTTCACCACCTACCCCGAGCGCATCCTTCCCTACGCGCAGTTCATGTACAAGATCGGAACCCTGAAGCACGAGCCCAAGTCCTGGAAGGACCTCTTCTTCGCCGACATCCACGACCAGCCGGGGAGCTGAAGGAGCGAGCCATGGACAGAGCGCCCGTGCCGCCGCTGCTCCAGGTCGACGGCGTGACGCTGCAGTACAAGACGCGCGAGCACCTCGTCACGGCGACCTACCGGGTGAGCTTCGACGTGTACCCGTCGGATCGCTTCGTGCTGCTCGGGCCGTCGGGCTGCGGCAAGTCGACGCTGCTCAAGGCGGTCGGCGGTTACCTGAATCCGGTCGAGGGCGCGATCCGCTTGAAGGGCCACCCGGTCACGAAGCCGGGCGCCGACCGCATGATGGTCTTCCAGGAGTTCGACCAGCTGCTGCCGTGGAAGACCGTGAAGCAGAACGTGATGTTCGCGCTCGAGTCCTCGCGCCGGTTGAAGGGCCGCGAGGCCGAGGAGCGCGCCATGGCCTACATCGAGAAGGTGAACCTCACGGGCTTCGCCAACAGCTACCCGCACATGCTCTCGGGCGGCATGAAGCAGCGTGTGGCGATCGCGCGCGGCATGGCGATGGAGCCCGACATCCTGCTCATGGACGAGCCCTTCGCCGCGCTCGACGCGCTCACCCGCCGCAAGATGCAGGACGAGCTGCTGCAGCTGTGGGAAGGCACGCGCTTCACGGTGCTCTTCGTGACCCACTCGATCCTCGAGGCGGTGCGCATCGGCAACCGCATCCTGCTGCTCTCGCCCCATCCCGGCCAGGTGAAGGCGGAGCTCAACAGCGACGGCAACGACGTGGAAGACCCGGCCACCGGCGAGCGCCTGTCGGACCGCGTGCAGAAGATGCTCTTCGAGCACGAGCAGGCCACCCCGGAGAACGCCCATGTCTAGCCCGCCCGCCTCCGGTGCGCCCATGGGCGGCCCGGTCATGCGGCCGGAGCGCTTCGTCGAGCTGAAGGACGGCCGCGACTTCGGCGTGGTGAACAAGCCGCTCACGGCGTGGGAGCGCATCTACGGCAACGCGCTCGTGCGCAAGTCGGTGATCCTCATCGTGCTCGCGCTCGCCTGGCAGGGCTACGCGATGCACCTCGGCAACTCGCTCGTCTTCCCCACGTTCGCCGAGACGCTGCAGTCGTTCGCGCAACGCCTGGCGAGCGGGGAGCTGCCGCGCAAGGCGTGGGTCTCGATCCAGGTGCTGCTGCAGGGCTACGCGCTGGGCCTCGCGCTCGCCCTGCTCATCACGGTGTTCGCGATGACCTCGCGCCTCGGCAACGACCTGCTCGAGACGCTCACCGCGATGTTCAACCCCCTGCCCGCGATCGCGCTGCTGCCGCTGGCGCTCATCTGGTTCGGGCTCGGCAACGGCAGCATCGTCTTCGTCCTCATCCACGCGGTCATGTGGCCGGTGGCGCTGAACACGCATTCGGGCTTCCAGTCCGTGTCGCAGACGCTGCGCATGGTCGGCCGCAACTACGGGCTCACCGGCTTCCGCTACATCGGGCGCATCCTCATCCCGGCCGCCTTCCCGAATATCCTGTCGGGGCTCAAGATCGGCTGGGCGTTCGCGTGGCGCACGCTGATCGCCGCCGAGCTCGTGTTCGGCACGACCTCGGGGTCGGGGGGGCTCGGCTGGTTCATTTACGAGAACAAGAACGTGCTCGACATTCCCGCGGTGTTCGCCGGGCTCTTCACGGTGATCCTGATCGGCCTGCTGGTCGAGAACCTGATCTTCCGCATCGTCGAGCAGCGCACCATCCGCCGCTGGGGAATGCACTCCTGAGCGGGCACGCGACCGGCGCGGCGCCGCGCATCTCGGCGACGCTGCTCACCGTGGTCTGGATCGCCGAGGTGCTGCGGATCGTGCATCCGCAGCCGCTGCTCGCGACGATCGGCGGGACCGCTCTGGCGGCCTTCATCGTGCTCGCGTGGCTGCGCGCGAGCCGCCATATCCGCGTGCTCTTCCTCGTCGTGATGGCCGCGTGCACGTTGATGGCATGGCGCCATGGGCAGTGGGAGGCGATCGCGCGCGGCTTCGACCAGTCGCAGATCTTCGGCGCGTTCCTGCCCGCGGTGCTGCTGCTGCGCGCGACCGCGATGGCGAGCCCGCGGCTGGCTCACCTGCGCGAGACCGTGGCCGGGCTCGACGAGGCGGGTGTGCGCAACTGGACGCTCTACGGCTCGCATGCGCTCGGGGCCGTGCTGAACGTGGGCGCGATGTCGATCGTCGCACCGGTCGTCGCACGCGATCCGGCCGATGCGGGGCGCGCGGAGCTCGCGGGCAGCGCCGCGCGCGGCGTCGGCATGGCGGTGATGTGGTCGCCGTTCTTCGTCGCGATCGCCTTCACGTCGCAGCTCGCGCCGCAGACGCGGGTGTGGGAAGTGATGCTCATCGGCGCGGGCCTCACGGTGATCGGCTTCATGCTCTCGCACTTCATCTTCACGCCGAGCCTGCGGCTGGCCGATCTCGGCGCGAGCCTGGTGCGGCTCGCCCCGCTCGCCGCGCCCACGCTGGCGCTGCTCGCCGCGGTGGTGGCCGCGACGGTGGTCCTGCACCTCACCGCGCTGCAATCCGTCTCGCTCGTGATCCCGCTCTGCTGCATCGCCTACCTGCCGACGCTCGCCCGAGATGCGCGGCGCCGCAGCCTCGCGCTCGCGCTCGCCGCGTTCTCGCGGCTCGCCGACGAGCTGCTCATCGTGGTCGGCGCGACCATGCTCGGGGTGGTCGTCGCCGCGCTCCCCGAGGTGCGCGCGCTCGCGGCCGACGTCACGCCGGGAATGATCGCCGGGCCGATGCTGCTCGCCGCGCTCGTGCTGTCGCTGGTCGCGCTCGGCTTCGTGGGCCTGCATCCGATGATCGGCGCGAGCGTGCTGGTGCCGGTGCTCGCCGGCGGAGCGTTCGGGCTGTGCGCGGTGGTCGTCGTGTCGGCGGCGGTCTTCGCGTGGGGCCTGAGCTCCGCGGTCTCGATCTGGACGCTGCCCGTCGTGGTCGCGTCGAACGCGTTCGGCGTGTCGGTTCGCCAGCTGCTGTCCCCACGCGCGCTGGTCTTCGGCGCCGTGTACGCGATCGCGGGCGTCGTGTATCTCGCCGCCGCCAACGCCGCGCTCGAATCCGCGGGCTGCATCGCCCGGCCCGTCGCCATGGCGAGCGATCCCTTCCCGCGTCAGGTCGCGCGAGCGGCGGAAGGCCGCACCCACGGGAACGCGTCCTTGACCGTCATGACGCGCCCCGGGTCGTCGGGCTCGTAACCCGCGATCTGCGCGAGCTCGCCGGCGAACGCGGCGCCGCGGATCACGCCGAGAAGGCTCGCGACGCCGGGCTGGTCCACCGCTTCGGTGCGGCACGCGAGCAGGTAGCGCTCGCGTGCGATCGGCACGAAGCCGAGGTGGAACTGGCGCGCGGCCGGCTCCACGCCGAGGCCCGCGTCGGCCACGCCGCTCGCGACGAACGCCGCCACCGCCGCGTGGGTGAATTCGCCGGTCTCGTGGTAGCCGCGGATCGCGTCCGCATCGATGTGCTCGGCCTTGAGCAGCGCATCGAGCAGCAGGCGCGTGCCCGAGCCCTTCTGCCGGTTCACGAAGCGCACGCCGCGGCGCGTGAGATGGCGCAACGCCGTCACGTGCAGCGGGTTGCGCGGCGCGACGATGAGGCCCTGCGTGCGCCACACGAGCGAGACGATCGACTGCTCCTCGGGGCGTACCCACGGCGCGTACTGCTTCCACGCCGCGCGCGCGAGCCGGCCCTCGGGCAGGTGGAAGCCGGCGACGTCGCACTCGCCGTGCGCGAGCGAGCGCAGCGCATCGGCGCTGCCCATGTACTTGAGCTCGACCTCGCAGGCGCCCTGGGCGCGCGCGAGCACGGGCAGCTTCTCGATCGCGTAGCCGTGGCTCGCGTGGACCCGCACCACCTGGTGCGCGGGCTGCAGGTGGCGGGCGATCTCGAAGTTGAGCTCGGAGGCGATGTTCGCGAGGTGCGGGAACAGGTTCGCCTCCGTGCGCTGCTCGGCCCACAGCAGCTTCGCGCCGAGGAGCGTGGGCTGCGCGCCCTTGCCACGCGTCATCGCCACCAGCGGGCTGCCGAAGAAATCGCTCCAGCGCGCGAGCAGGTCCCACGCGTGGCGGTAGGACAGGCGCACCTCGCGCGCCGCGGCCGTGAGCTTGCCGTGGTCGCGGATCGCGCGCATCAGCGCGAACAGGCGCGGGTCGACCAGCTCGCCGTTCGCGCCGACGAACTGCCACGCCGGCCGGATGGTCACCTTCTGCATGTGCACATCGTCGCATATCGCGGGCCGCGCGGCGAGCGTTCTCCAGCGCAGAGCGACGTGGTGCGATTCCCTGGTTATGCAGCTCACCGCATATGAATGGGAGCGCTTCAGCGCCCGGGCAGCTCGACGATCGCCTCGAGCCCGCCTTCCGGGTGGTTGCGCAGGCGCACGTCGCCGCCGTGGGCGCGCGCGATGTTGCGGGAGATCGCGAGCCCCAGCCCGGTGCCGCCGGTGGCCCGGTTGCGCGAAGCCTCGAGGCGATAGAACGGCTCGAACACGCGCTCCTGCTCGCCTTCGGGAATCCCGGGCCCCGGATCGCGCACGCGGATCGCGATGCCTGCGGCGGTGGAGCGCGCGTCGATGTCCGCCCGGCCGCCATAGAGCACCGCGTTGTCGACCAGATTCGAGACGCAGCGCTTGAGGAGGCTCGGCATGGCGAGCACCGGTTGGGTGGCTTCGCCGCTCACGGTCACCGCGCGGCCCATCGCGGCCTGGTCGGCGCGGATGCGCTCGAGCAGCGCCATGACGTCCACGGGTTCCTTGCGCTCGCGCGGCGCCACGTCGCGCAGGAACTCGAGCGATTGGGTCACCATCGCCTCCATCTCGCGCAGGTCCGCCTCGAACTTCTCGCGCGCCTGGGCGTCGTCGAGCAGCTCCGCGCGCAGCCGCATGCGGGTGATCGGCGTCTTGAGATCGTGCGACATCGCGGCGAGCACGCGCACGCGCTCCTCGATGCTCTGCACGAGCCGCCGCTGCATCGCGTTGAACGCATGGGCGGCGTTGGCCACCTCCGCGGGGCCCGACTCGGGCAACGGCGGCCGATGCAGGTCGCCGCCGAGCGCGTGCGCGGCCGCGGCGAGCGTCTTCAGCGGCCGGGTGACGAGGCGCACGGCGATCCACGAGACCACGAGCACCGCGACGAGCAGCAGGCCGAGGGTCGCGAGCAGCCGCCACGGCACGCCGAGCGAGGATTCGGGCACGCGCGTGTCGAAGGTCGCCCAGCTGCCGTCGTGCAGCCGCACCTGCGTGACGAGCCATGCGCCCTCGGCGCCGAAGCGGCCGCGGCCGCCCATCATCGGCATGCCGGGCGCGAACGGCGGCGCGAAGCGCGGCGGCGGAAGGTCCCGCGGCGCGCCCATCGCCACACGGACCACGTGGCCCTCGCCGATCGCCGCGCGCAGCACCGCCGAGAACACGGCCGCGTGCGGCGCATCGGCGCCTGCATCGCGCAGGTCGGCGGGCGAGCGGTCGAGGCGCAGGATCAACGGCGGCACGCTCAGAACCGCCGCGACGTGCTCGCGCTGCGCCGGCGGCAGGGCGTCGAGCACCTTCACCACGTCGGCGATGCGCTGCGCGAGCCGCAGCCCGGTCGAGCGCACGAGCAGCGAGTCGCGCTCCTGCAGGTTGATCGCGATGCTCGCGAGCTGCGCGGCCACCAGCCCGCCGGCGAGCACGAGCATCAGGCGGCCGAAGAGCGTGCGCGGAGCGAGCCGCATCACGCCTCCGCGGCGCGCACGTCGACCGCGAGCACGTAACCCTCGCCGCGCACCGTCTTGATGATGCGCGGCTCGCGCGGGTCGTCGCCGAGCCGGTGGCGCAGCCGGCTCACCTGCACGTCGATGCTGCGGTCGAGCGCGTCGGCATCGCGTCCCTGGGTGAGGTCGACCAGCTGGTCGCGATTCAGCACGCGGTTCGGATGGCCGAGGAAGATGCGCAGCAACCGGTACTCCGCGCCCGGGAGCGCGACCGCTGCGCCATCCGGCGCGACGAGCTCGCGGCGCACGGTGTCCAGCGTGAAGCCGGCGAACGCGAGCCGCGGCGCGGGATCGGCGCGCAGGTTCGCGGGCAGGCTGCGCGCACGCCGCAGCACGGCCTTGATGCGCGCGAGCAGCTCGCGCGCGCTGAAGGGCTTGGCGAGGTAGTCGTCGGCGCCCATCTCGAGGCCGACCACGCGATCGGTCTCCTCGCCGCGCGCGGTGAGCATGATCACGGGCGTGTCGATCGCCCGCGCGCGCAGGTCGCGGCAGAGCGTGAGGCCGTCGTCGCCCGGCAGCATGAGGTCGAGCACGACGAGGTCGAAGCGCCCGGCTTCGAGCGCGCGCCACATGCGCGCCCCATCGGCCACGGCGGTCGCGCGCACGCCGTTCTTCTCGAGATAGCGCGCGAGCAGCGTGCGGATCTCCGCGTCGTCGTCGACGATCAGGACGTGGTCGGGCGCATCCATGGAGCCGATTCTCGGCCGCTCCCGCGCGGGCGGAACGCGGGAAAAGTAACACACTGTGTCGAGCGCCGCCCGCGTCACGCGCCGCTACCAAAAGCTTGCGCGCGGACATCATCCGCTTACATGCGCGGTATTGAATGTCTCCCGTCGGCGGCCGCGGCGCGGATCGCCGGATCCCTCCCAACCCTGGAGACGAACGATGAAAACGATGCACCGGATCTCGGCGGCGCTGCTCGCGGCCGCTTCCCTCGGCCTCGTCGCCGCGCAGGCGCAGCCCTTCGGTGGCGGTCCCGGCTTCGGCCCCGGTGGCGGTTACGGCCCCGGCATGATGGGACGCGGCCCCGGCGGCCCGTGGGGCGATCCCGCCACCGCCGCGCAGAACCGCCTGGGCGCGCTGCACACGCAGCTCGACATCACGAGCGCGCAGGAGGCGGCGTGGCAGGCGTTCGCGAACGCGGTGAACGCGCAGGCGCAGCAGATGCAGCAGTTCCGCAACCGGATGCTGCAGTCGGCGCCCACGACGAACGCGGCCGATCGCATGGCGCTGCATGCCCAGTTCATGCAGCAGCGCGCCCAGGGCGCGGCCGCCACGTCGCAGGCGTTCAGCGCGCTCTATGCGGCGCTCACGCCGGAACAGCGCGCGCTGCTCGACCAGCGCGGGCCCAGGCGCGGCATCGGTCCCTTCGGAGGCTGAGTCGCGCAATGCCTGGGCGCCGCGCGTTCCTCGACGCGCCGGCGCCCGGTTCGTTTTGCTGCCACCGCCAGACCGGAGCGCATCCGTCACGCGCGCCATGATCCGGGTCGTTCGGCACCGCGAGGAACTGTGGTAGGTTCGGCACTTCGCGCCATCGCCATCTCCCATGGCTTCCTTGTTCGGCAGGATCTGGAGCGAGCACGTCGTCGCCGAGCGCGACGACGGCACCGCCCTCCTCTACATCGACCGCCAGCTGATCCACGAGGTGTCGTCGCCGCATCCCTTCGAGGCGCTGCGCGAAGCGGGTCGGCGCGTGCGCCGGCCGGGCGCGATGCTCGCCGTGCAGGACCACAACGTGCCCACCACGCCCGATCGCACGACACGCATCGAAGACGCGGAGAGCGCGAACCAGATCCGGCTCCTGCGCGAGAACGCCGCCTCGGCCGGCATCCGCCTCTTCGACCTCGACGACGAGCGCCAGGGCATCGTGCACATCGTGGGACCCGAGAACGGGTTCGTGCAGCCCGGCATGACGCTCGTGTGCGGCGATTCCCACACCGCGACGCTGGGCGCGTTCGGCGCGATCGCCTTCGGCATCGGCTCCTCGGAGGTCGGCCACGTGCTCGCCACGCAGGCGCTGTGGCAGCGCCGCCCGCGGGAGATGCGCATCACGGTCGACGGCGCTCCGGCCGCGGGCGTGACGGCGAAGGACGTGATCCTCGCGATCATCGCGAAGATCGGCGCCGCCGGCGCGACCGGCCACGCGATCGAGTACACGGGCAGCACCATCGCGGGCTTCTCGATGGAGAGCCGCATGACGGTGTGCAACATGAGCATCGAGGCGGGAGCGCGCTTCGGCCTCATCGCACCCGATGCGACGACGATCGAATACCTGCGGGGCCGGCCTTGCGCGCCGCGGGGCGAGCATTGGGAGCAGGCGCTCGCCTACTGGCGCACGCTCGCGAGCGGTGCCGACGCGCGCTTCGATTGCGACGTGCGCCTGGACGCGGCCCTGATCGCGCCGCACGTGACGTGGGGCACGAGCCCCCAGGACGCGCTGCCCATCGATGCGCGCATCCCCGATCCGGAAGCGGCGGGCGACGCGGCCGAACGCGCGCGGCGCAGACGCGCCCTCGACTACATGGGCCTCGCACCCGGGACGGCGCTCACCGACGTCGCCATCGATCGCGTCTTCATCGGCTCGTGCACCAACAGCCGCATCGAGGACCTGCGCGCCGCCGCCCGGGTCGTCGAGGGACGCAAGGTCGCTGCGGGCGTGCGCGCGATGGTCGTGCCCGGATCGGGGCTGGTGCGCAGGCAGGCGCAGGCCGAGGGACTCGATCGCATCTTCGGCGCGGCCGGATTCGACTGGCGGCTGCCCGGGTGCTCCATGTGCGTCGCCATGAACCCCGACCGGCTCGCGCCCGGCGAGCGTTGCGCCTCGACCTCGAACCGCAACTTCGAAGGCCGCCAGGGCAAGGGCGGCCGCACGCATTTGATGAGCCCTGCCATGGCGGCGGCCGCGGCGATCGCCGGCCGCTTCGCCGACGTGCGCGAGTGGCTCCGATGAGCCGCGCCTTCACCACGCTCGAGGCGGTCGCCGCGCCGTTGCCGCAACCGAACATCGACACCGACGCGATCCTGCCCGCGCGCTTCCTGAAGCGCATCGAGATCGCGGGGCTCGGGAAGGTGCTCTTCAACGAATGGCGCTACACCGCCGAAGGCCGCGAGCGCCCCGGGTTCGTGCTCAACCAGGGGGCCTGGCGCGACGCACGCATCCTCGTGGCCGGCGCGAACTTCGGCTGCGGCAGCTCGCGCGAGAACGCGGTGTGGGCGCTCTACGACTACGGCATCCGCTGCGTGATCGCGCCGTCGTTCGGCGACATCTTCTTCAACAACAGCGTCAACTACGGGCTCCTTCCCGTGGTGCTGCCTGCCGACCGCGTCGAGGCGCTCGTCGCGATGCTCGAGGCGAATCCCGGGGCGAAGGTGCAGGTCGACCTGTCCGCGCAGCGCGTGCGTTTTCCCGACGCGAGCGTCACGCCGTTCGAGATCGGCGCGGCCGCGAAGCAGCGGCTGGCGAGCGGCCTCGACGAGATCGCGCTCACGCTCGAACGCGAGCCCGAGATCGCCGCCTACGAGGCGCGGCGCCGGCGCGAGCGCCCCTGGCTCTTTTCCGACCTGCCCTGATCGATCGTTCGATGCCGTCCACAACCATAAGGAGGAGTCCCATGAAATTCGTGTCCCGCATTCTCGGCGCCGCCGCGGCGCTCGTGGCCGCGACCGCGATCCACGCCGAGCAGATCTCCGTCACCCACTGGGGCGTGCAGCTCTACGGCCTGCCGTTCGCGGTCGCGATGGAGAAGGGCTACTTCAAGGAGGCCGGCGTGAACGTCGACGGCATCCTCACCTCGAAGGGCGGCGGCACGACGGTGCGCAACGTGCTCGCGAGCGGCCTGCCCTACGGCGAGGTCGCGCTCTCGGCCGCGGTCGCCGCCGCCAAGGAAGGCATCGACCTCAAGATCGTGAACGACGGCGTGACGAGCGTGGGCGACCTCCTGTGGGTGACGCTGCCCGACTCGCCCGTCAAGTCGATCAGGGACCTCGAGGGCAGGAAGATGGGCTACTCGAGCCCGAAGTCGGTCACCGACATCGTCTCGCGGCTGTGCCTCGAAGCGCAGCACGTGCCGCTCGCCAAGGTGCAGCGCGTGGCCGTCGGCGGCATCGGCTCGCAGCTCACCGCGCTGAAGGAAGGCGGCATCGCCGCGGGCTTCATGTCCGAGCCGGTATGGACGAAGGTGAAGAAGGACTACCGCGCCGTGTTCTACGCGCACGACGTGCTGCCCACGGACAAGATCACGCAGACGGTCGGCGTGGTGACCACCGAGTACGCGAAGGCGCATCCGGACAAGGTGAAGGCGCTGGTGCAGGGCCGGCGCAAGGGCGTGGAGTACATCTACGCGCACCCCAGGGAGGCCGCGGACATCCTCGCGAAGGCGTACAACGAGGATCCGAAGATCATGGAGGAGGCGGTCGCCAGCATGGTGAAGATCCACTACTGGAGCGCGGGCGACTTCGACGTCGACGGCATGAAGCGCATGGTCGACGGCATGGTGCAGGTCGGCGCGCTCGACCAGCCGTTCGACGTGACGAAGCTGATCGACCGCAGCTATCTCAAGTGACGGCATGAATCGCAACACCGGGGCGGGCACGCATGTCGCGCTCGCCGGCGTCACCCGTGTCTTCGAGGGCGGCGCCGGCCCGCGCGTGCACGCGTTGGGCCCCATCGACCTCGAGCTGCGCCAGGGCGAGTTCTTCTCCGTCGTCGGCCCGTCGGGTTGCGGCAAGTCGACGCTGCTCGAATGCATGGCCGGCCTGTCCGCGCCGACCGCGGGCACGATCGCGTTCGAACGCGCGCCGGTCGCCGGACACGTGCCCGAAGGCATCGGCGTCGTATTCCAGGAGGACGCGAGCTTCCCGTGGCTCACCGTCTGGGACAACGTCGCCTTCGGCCTGCGCGAGGCCGGCTCCGTCGCCGCCGGCGTGATCCGCGAGCGCGTCGATTACGCGCTGTCGTTCATGGGGCTCGCCGCGTTCGCGCACGCCTACCCCGCGCAACTGTCGGGCGGCATGCGCCAGCGCGTGTGCATCGCACGCACGCTCGTGATGCAGCCGCGCCTCATCCTGCTCGACGAGCCGTTCGGTGCGCTCGACCAGCAGACGCGGCTGCTCATGGGCGACGAGCTGCTGCGCCTGTGGCGCGAGACCGGCGCGACGGTCTTCCTCATCACGCACAGCCTCGACGAGGCCACGCTCCTCTCCGACCGCATCGGCGTGATGTCGGCGCGCCCAGGAACGCTGATCGAGGTGGTCGAGACCGGCTGGCCGCGCGAACGGGACTCGCGCCTGGCCGCCGATCCCGCGTTCGGCGGCATCACCGCGCGGCTCTGGTCGCGCCTGCGCACCGAGTCGCTGCGCAGCATGGGCGAGGCGGCCCGGGCATGAAAGGCGAGCGGCGCATCACGCTGCTGCGCTGGGCGGTGGTGGCGCTCTTCGTGGCGGCGCTCGAGGTCCTGTGCCGCGCCGGCGCCATCAACCGCCAGACGATGATCCCGCCTTCCGCCATGGCGGCGGCGCTCGCGCATTTCGTCGCCGCCGGCGCCGTCACCGACGACGCGCTCGTCACGCTCAAGAACGTCGCCGCGGCGTTCCTCGCCTCGGTGGTGGGAGGATTCGTGCTCGCGGTCGTGATCCACGCCCTGCCGCGCCTGCGCCGCGTGCTCGATCCGCTGTTCGCGAGCTACTACGCGGTGCCGACGTTCGTCTTCTATCCGGTGCTGCTCGCCGTGTTCGGGATGAACGACCTGCCGATCGTCGCGATCGGCACGCTGTTCGGCATCGTCGCGATGATCGTCTCGACGCTGAACGGGCTCGACCGGATTCCGCGCGCGCTCGTGAAGACGGCGCGCGTCCTGCGGATGTCGCCGCTCGCCTCCGCGCTCAAGGTGAAGCTGCCCGCCATCGCCCCGCACCTCTTCACCGGGGTGAAGCTCGCGATCGCGTACGCGTTCATCGGCGTGATCGCCGCGGAGTTCATCCTGTCCGACCGCGGCCTCGGCTACGCCATCAGCTATGCGTACAACAACTTCGACAACCGCAAGATGTACGCGCTGATGCTGCTCATCATCCTGGTGGTGGCGACCATCAACGCGCTCTTCCGCGGCTGGGAGAAGCGCCTGGCGCGGCGCCGGGGCCTCGCATGAGCACGCGCGCGCTCGATGCGATCCTGCTCGCCGCGGGAATCGTCGCGGTCTGGCAGGCGCTCACGCTCACGACCGCCGGTGTCGCGCTCGCCACACCGCTCGCCACCGTCGAGCGGCTGCACACGCTGCTCGTGTCCGCGGACTTCTGGCCCCACGCGTGGGCGACGCTGCGCGCCTTCGCCCTCGCGCTCCTCATCGCCATCGCCCTCGGCCTCACGCTCGGCCTTTGGCTCGGCCTGCACCGGCTCGCGGGCGAGGTGGGCGAGCCGATCCTCGTGTCGCTCTACTCGCTGCCGAAGATCACGCTCTATCCGCTGATCCTGCTCGTGTTCGGGCTGGGCCTGTCGGCGAAGGTCGCGTTCGGCGCCATCCACGGCGTGATTCCCATCGTGCTCTTCACCATGAACGCGATCCGCACCATGAAGCCGGTCTACTACAAGACGGCGTGCGTGATGCGGCTTTCGCGCGGGCAGCTCATCCGCCGCATCATCCTGCCGTCGGCCGCGCCCGAGATCTTCTCGGGTCTGCGCATCGGGTTCGCGCTCACGCTCCTCGGCGTGCTGATCGGCGAGATGTTCGCCTCGCAGCGCGGCCTCGGCTTCCTCATCGTGAACGCCATCGACCTGCACGACATCTCGCGCATGCTCGCCGTGACGCTGCTGCTCGCGCTCTTCTCCATCGCGGCGAGCGTGGCGCTGCTCGCCATCGACCGCCGCCTGCACGGCGCCTGAACCGACCCGAGAGAACCCATGACCACGCTCGCCCAACGCCTCAAGGAACCCCGCCTGCTCGTCGCCCCCGGGGTGTTCGACATGATCTCGCTGCGCATCGCCGACCGCATGGGCTTCGAGGCGCTCTACATGACCGGCTACGGGACCGTGGCCTCGCACCTCGGCCTGCCCGATGCCGGACTCGCGACCTACACCGAAATGGTGGACCGCGTGACCTCGATGGCGCAGATGGCGGCCACGCCGCTCGTCTGCGACGCGGACACCGGTTACGGCGGATTGCTGAACGTGCGCCACACCGTGCGCGGCTACGAGCGCGCGGGCGCGGCGGCGATCCAGATCGAGGACCAGGAATTCCCGAAGAAGTGCGGCCATACGCCGGGGCGGCGCGTGATCCCCCTCGACGACATGGTGAGGAAGATCAAGGTGGCGGTGGAATCGCGCGCCTCGAAGGACTTCCTCGTGATCGCGCGCACCGACGCGCGCACCGCGCACGGCCTCGACGAGGCGTTGCGCCGCGGCGAGGCCTACGCGAAGGCCGGCGCGGACGTGCTCTTCATAGAGTCGCCCGAGTCGGTCGAGGAGATGGCGCGCATCACCAAGACGTTCGCCGGCGTGCCTTTGCTCGCGAACATGGTCGAGAAGGGCCGCACGCCGCTCGTCGCGCCCGACGAGCTGCAGCGCCTCGGCTATCGCATCGCGATCTATCCCGGCACCGGGTTCCTCGCCGCCGGCGCCGCGCTCGACCACGCCTATCGCACGATCCGCGACACCGGCACGTCGCAGTCGATCGCCTCGACCCTCTACGACTTCAACGCGTTCAACAAGCTGATGGGCTTCGAGGACGTCTGGGAGTTCGACCGCGCGCACGCGGATTGAAGCGCGGGAGACCGTCGCAGGTCTCCCCGCCCGGACGGCTCGCTACGCGCGATAGGTGACGAGCAGGTCGCCCACGCCGTCGACGTGGCCCTCGAGGCGATCGCCGCGCTTGATCGGTCCGACACCGGCAGGCGTTCCGGAAAAGATCAGGTCGCCGGGCTGCAGCGTGATCAGGCCCGAGAGGTAGTTGATCTGCTCGGGCACGCTCCAGATCTGCATCGCGAGGTCGCCCTTCTGGCGCACTTCCCCGTTCACCTTGAGCCAGATCGCGCCTTTCGACGGGTGGCCGATCGTGCTCGCCGGACGCAGCGCGGAGACCGGCGCGGAGTGGTCGAAACTCTTGCCCATCTCCCACGGCCGGCCCATCTTCTTCGCCTCGCCCTGGATGTCGCGGCGCGTCATGTCGAGGCCGACGCCGTAGCCCCACACGTGCTCGAGCGCCTTCTCGACCGGGATGTCCTTGCCGCCGCGCGCGATGGCCACGACCATCTCGATCTCGTGGTGCACGTCCTTCGTGCCGACGGGATAGTCGATGCTCGAGCCGCTCTGCACGATCGAGTTCGCCGCCTTCATGAAGAAGAACGGCGGCTCGCGGTCCGGGTCGTGGCCCATCTCGCGCGCGTGGTCGGCGTAGTTGCGCCCGACGCAGTAGATGCGCCCGACCGGGAAGCGCGCGTCGCTGCCCTCCACGGGCAGGGACGGGCGCGGGCCGATGTCGATCACGTAGGGGGCGTTGCGAAGGTCGTCCTTGCCCATGCTGGCGGTCTCTCGAAGGGAGCGAAAGTCGACCATTGTACCGGGAGCGGACCCGCCGCCGGCTTGCGCCGGATCGGGCAATGCGCGAATCGGCCGCGCTCAGGCACGCCGGATGTGCGCGAGGAAGCAGCCGCGCACGGCGCGCCGCTGTTTGCCTTTTCACGTGGTCGGTGGACAGAATGCGCGCGAAAGCGGCATTCGCGCCGTCAATCCCCCGCACGCATGGGCGGTTTCGCGGCAACATCGTTCACGCTGGGCATCGTCGCGATGGTCGTGCATCTCCTGTTGATGCTCGCCCTTCGGGTGAGCCTGGACGGGAATGGCGCGTTGCATCGGCAGCTCTTCACGGACGCGGTATTCCGCAAATACACGGCTAGCGCACCTCATTTGCGGGCGAAGTACTTCTTCCCGTGGGTCCCCTCACCGGAGCTGCTCGCCGGCCAATCGATCCGGGTTCGCGCGTTGTTCTGGGGCACTCGCTATGCGGCAACCCTCTTCGTGCTCGGATTCGCCGGCTTCCTGGCGAGCGTCGTTCTCGCGGTGATCGGCGGTCCGCCGTGACGCGTGACGATGCGGCGAAAGGGCCCGCGATGCAGCGCTTGCGTCCTGGAAATTCCCGATAACATTCCCGGATGCGCCTTCTCATCCTGGGCGGCACGGTCTTCCTCGGCCGAGCGCTCACCGACGCGGCCCTGGCGAGGGGACACGCGGTAACCCATCTTCACCGGGGCCGCACCGCCGGCCGGGATCAACGCGTGGAGACGCTCACGTGCGATCGCGCCGCCACACCGTTCATGCAGGGCATCGACGCGAAGCGAACGTGGGATGCGGTCGTCGACACTTCGGGTTACCTGCCGCAGGTCGTATCCCGCTCCTGCGCCGCGCTTCACGGGCGAGCGGGCAGCTACGCGTTCATCTCCTCGATCTCCGCCTATGCGTCGTTCGAGACGGAGAATTTCGATGAGGACGCCCCGCTGCAACCGGATCCGGTGCCGTTGCCCGACGCGATGAAGCTCGAGCTCTACGGCGCATTGAAGGCGGCTTGCGAAAGGGTCGTAGCGCGAGCCTTCGGCGCGCGCGCGCTGCTCGTGAGGCCGGGCCTTCTCGTCGGCCCGTACGATCGCTCGGACCGGTTCACATGGTGGCCGTGGCGCGTGGCTCGCGGCGGCGAATTCATCGCTCCCGGCCGGCCCGGCCGCAGGATCCAGTTCATCGACGTGCGCGATGTCGCCGATTGGCTGGTCTCGATGCTCGAGCGATCGAGCGGCGGGACGTTTCACGTCACCGGCCCGGGCGCGGCGCTCACGATGGGCCAGCTCATCGACACCTGCCGCGCGGTCCGCGAAGACGCGACGGCCGTGTGGGTGCCCGACGCGCACTTGCTGCGGCATGAGATCAGGCCGTGGGTCGAAATGCCGCTGTGGTTGCCCGAGAACGATGCAACGTATCGCGGCTTCATGACCGCGTCTGTCGACCGGGCCATGAGCCATGGCCTCGGCTTCCGGCCGCTGGCCCGAACGGTGGCCGACACGCTCGACTGGGCCCGTTCGCGACCGCCGGACCACGCCTGGCAGGCCGGGATGGCACCCGAGCGCGAGGCCGCGGTGCTCGACACGTGGAGAAATCGCGCGTGACGCGGCCGCGGGCGCGCCGCGCAAACACGCGCAGTCCGTCCTAGAAGAGTTGTCGCGTGATCGTCTTGGTTCCGGCCACGCCGTTCACGGTGAACGCGAGAACCCCGTTGTTCGGATCCGAGAAGCTGACCGCCACGGTTCCGGTCGCGTAGACGTGGACCGCCGAGGGATCGAACGTCGGGCCGAACGGCGGCCCGGTCGTCCCATAAAGCGTCCCCGCGCATCCGCTTCCCGTCACGACGCAGTCAGGAACCACGTACCACATCGGCTTGCCGCCGCCGTCGTAGACGAACCACGCCAGGAACATGACACCGTATTCGTGCGCGACGACGAGGCCCCAACCCGACTCGTTCGGATTCCACCACAGGTCCGTGTAGTCGACGGCCGGTAGCGTGCCGCCCGTCTGGAAGACCTGGCGAACGATGGCGACCGTTCGGCTCTGCCCGTTCACGTTGTAGCTCATGGTCGCCGCGCTGCCGTTCTGGAAAGTCACGCTGAGCGAACCCACCGTCGCCACATGCACCAGCGACGGATTGAACGCGGTGCCGAAGAACGCCGGCCCGCTCACCTCGTAGAGCGAGCCCGAGCACGTTCCGCTCGCGCCGTTGTTCCCGGTCGGCAAGGCGCAGCTCGATGCGACGTACCACTTGGGATTGCCGAGGCTGTCGTACGTGAACCAGGTCGCGAAGACGATGTTGCGCCGTTGCGTGAAGCCGATTCCCCAGCCGGATTCGTTGGGGTTGTACCAGAGCCCGCTCAACGGCCCGGGCGAGTCGACGTTCGTCGCCGCGGCCGACCAGCTCGTGAGCAGGTTCGCGACGTCGATCGATCCGAGCCCCGTGACCAGGTCGTAGCCCGGCCCGACCGTGTACCCGGAGAGCCCGCCGCTCAAGCCGGTGGGGCTCGGCGTGCTGTTGTTGCACATGCTCGGGACCGACGGATCGCAGCCGGCCACGCCGCTGGTCGCGGGCGTGATGTCATGAAAGACGCCGTTGCCGGGGCTTGCCGCGAGCGCGTACAGCCGCGGGTTCAGGTTGCCCTGCGCGGCCCCGGTCTTCTGGTTGAGGAGCGCCGCGATGCCGGCCATCGAGGGCGCCGCGGCCGACGTTCCGCCGGAGCTGACGAAGTGGATCGAGCCCGTGCTGTCGGGAACGCACGCGCCATTGCTTGCCGCGAAGCAATTGAAGTAGCCGTCGTGAGTCGAGGCGCTGAACGCGACATCCGGCGAGTAGCGGCCGTCGGTGCCCGGAACTCCCGGCCCGACCTGCCACGAAGGTGTGGCGACATAGGCGCTCACACCCCCGCCCGACGCGCTGACCTGCGGGTTGCCCGAAGCATCGAGAGGATCGTTCCACGCGCCTTCCGGAATGTAGCCGAGCGCCGAGGCACGGCCCGCGCCGTTGCTCGCGGCCCAATAGGCATTCGGGTTTGCCGTGTCGGCGAACTCCGTTCCGCCCACGCACGTCGCATGGCTCGACGAGCAGATGTAATTCGGGCTCGCCGACTGGCTCGCGGGTGGCGCCACGCCATGGGCGTCGCAACCCGCCGCGCCCGAGTCGCCCGAGCTCACGAACACCGAGATGCCCTGCGCGGCCGCCTGGCTGAAGACGCTGTCCCAGAACGAAACGCCGGCCGCGCCGCCCGTGCTTTCGCAGCTGCCGAAGCTGATGCTCATGACCTGCGCGAGGCTCGCGTCGACGACGTGCCGGCTGGCGATGCCGATGCCGCTCGCGCTCGGCGCGTTCGCGCTGATCACGAGGTCGATCGTGGCGCCGGGGGCCACGCTGCCCGCGCGCGTCACGTCGAGCGTTGCCTCGCCCTGGTCCGAATGCTTGGTCCCGTCATTGGTCGACGCCGGCGGGCCCGGGTCGATGCCGTTCGGCGGGATGATGATGACCGGATCCTTCGTCGCGAGGCCCGTGAGCTTCTGGAAGTTCTCGATGTCCGGAAGATAGACGCTCGCCCGTCCGATGATCGCGATCGTCTGCCCGGAGCCGTCGACGCCCTGCTGGTAGACCGGATTCACGTCGTAGATCGACGCAAAATCACCGGGCACCACGAAGTGCCTGCAGCCGCCGCCGGAACAGGACGTGAGCGCGGGCTGCGCGCCGATCGCCGCCGCGGGAACCTGCGCCAGTGTCGAATGGTGTTGCGGCCGCTCGCGAACGCTCTGCAGCCCGTGGACCGACTGCAGCAAGGCCGCGATCGAGGCGGGAATGCGCGGGCTGCCGGCGGGCGATATCATGGGTTCGCCGTCGACGAGATACGTGTGCAGCGGCGCGCCGAATGCGGTCCCCACATCCGCCGCCGTGCCGCTGAACTCGATCCGCACGCGGCTGCCCGCCACGCCATCGACGTGCAGCCCCTGGGATTGGAGCCACGCGCTCACCGCCGCAATGTCCCGGTCCGGGGGTCCGAACTGCTCGCCGATCTGCTCGGGCGTGAGCCAGCGATGAAAATTGCGCGATGCCGGATCCTGCTGCTCGCGCAGGAGCGCCTCGAACGCGCGTTGCCGCTCCGCCGGGCGATTGAGCACCAGCGTGAGATTGGTCAGGCGCAGGCCGGGGTCGGTTTCTCCCAGGTCGTTGTCGGCAATCGCCCAGGCCGCGCGCGTGTGCGGCAGTTGGATCGTCGGCCCAGCCGCGGCGCCAAGCGCGGCAACGCAGCCGGCGGCAGCCAGCAGTGCGGCGAATCGATTCATCGGCTCCTCCCTTCCTGCGGCCGAGCGTTGTTCCCCGCCCGTTCGGCGCCCCTGAGGATACGTCAACAGCATTCGACCTTGCACGCTCGACGATGTACCGGCGATCGAACTCGTGCATTCACCATGAAAAAGGCCCCCCGAGCATTCGAGGGGCCTTCGAGGAGCCGCGATGCGAACGCCGAACCGCGCTAGGCGGGCATCGCCTCGCGCACCTGGCCGAGCTTGGTCAACGCGGCGCGCATCTCGGTGCTGTTCATCGCGCGCAGCGTGCGGCCGCGCACGTTGCCGGCGGCGCCGATGGCGAGCGCGAGCGCGGTGATGGACGCCTCGTCGTTCGCCTCGAACACCGTCACGAGGTCGTACTCGCCGAGCGTCCAGTAGATGTCCTTGACCGTGACGCCGAACTTGCGCGCCATCTCGCGCACCGCGTCGGCGCGGCTCACGGTGTCCTTCGCGTTGCGCAGGCCCTGATCGGTGAAGTTGCCGAGGGCGATATAGGTAGCCATGGGTCCCTCCAGTCGAGCCGTTGAGGAATGCGCGCCGTCGCGGCGCGCGAGGGCAGTCTGCGCGCCACGCGGGCCACGGTCAACGAGCGTTTTCCCGGGGAAGCGCGATTCGCTCAGGCGACGAGCGCCTCGCGACCGCGATAGCGCTCCGCCATCCGTTCCAGCGCCAGCGGGTGGATCTTCGGCGCCTGCCCCGCGCAGCCGAATGCCTCGAAGCGCAGCCTGCAGATGCCCTTCGCCGCGGCGGTCGCTTCCTTGAAAAGACGGCGTGGATCGAAATCGGAGCGATCGGTGTCGAGCGCGCGGCGGATCGCGCCGCTCATCGCGAGGCGGATGTCGGTGTCGATGTTCACCTTGCGCACACCGTGGCGGATGCCCTCGCGGATCTGCTCGACGGGAACGCCGTAGGTCTCCTTCAGCTCGCCGCCGTGCTCGCGGATGATCGCGAGCCACTCCTGCGGCACCGACGAAGACCCGTGCATCACGAGGTGGGTGTCGGGGATGCGCCGATGGATCTCCGCGATGCGGCCGATGGCGAGCACGTCGTCGCCCGGCTCGCGCGTGAACTTGTAGGCGCCGTGCGAGGTGCCGATCGCGATCGCGAGCGCGTCCACGCCGGTCTCGCGCACGAAGTCCGCGGCCTGGCCGGGATCGGTGAGGAGCTGGTCGTGGGACAGCTTGCCCGCCGCGCCCACGCCGTCCTCCTCGCCCGCCGTGCCGGACTCGAGCGAGCCGAGGCATCCGAGCTCGCCCTCGACCGAGACGCCGACCGCATGCGCCATCTCCGCGACCCGGCGCGTCACGCGCACGTTGTACTCGTACGACGACGGCGTCTTCATGTCCTCGTTGAGCGACCCGTCCATCATCACGCTCGTGAAGCCGGAGCGGATCGACGCCTGGCAGACCGCCGGGCTCGCGCCGTGGTCCTGGTGCATCACGATCGGGATCTGCGGCCACGTCTCGGCGGCCGCGAGCACGAGGTGGCGCAGGAACGCCTCGCCCGCGTACTTGCGCGCGCCGGCGGAGGCCTGGAGGACCACCGGGCTCGCGGTCTCGTCGGCGGCCTGCAGGATCGCGTGGATCTGCTCCATGTTGTTCACGTTGAATGCGGGCACGCCGTAGCCGTGCTCGGCCGCGTGGTCGAGCAACTGCCGCAAAGAGATCATCGCCATGGCGGTCTTCTCACGAACGGGTTGGAAGGACTGATTTCACGACGCCAACGACGTGCTCGACGGTGAAGCCGAAATGCGCGAAGAGCTCGGCCGCGGGGGCCGATTCGCCGAAGCCGTCGATGCCGATCACCGCGCCGGTGCGCCCGACGTACTTGTGCCAGGGCGCGGTCGAGCCGGCCTCGATCGCCACCGCGGGCAGATGCGCGGGCAGCACCCGGTCGCGATAGTCGCGCGGCTGGCGATCGAACACGCTCGTCGAGGGCATCGACACCACGCGCGCGGCGATGCCGTCCCGGGCGAGGCGATCCTTCGCCGCCATCGCGAGCGCGACCTCCGAGCCGGTCGCGAGAAGCGCCACGTCGACATTGCGCTCGGGCTCGTGCAGCACGTATCCGCCGCGGCGCGCGTGCTCGAGCGCTTCGGGCGTGCGCGGCTGGAACGGCAGGTTCTGCCGCGAGAGCAGCAGGCTCGTGGGCCCGTCGCGTCGCGCGATCGCGGCACCCCAGGCAACGGTGGTCTCGTACGCGTCGCACGGGCGCCACACGTCCATTCCGGGAATCAGGCGCAGGCTCGCGGCGTGCTCGACCGGCTGGTGCGTGGGACCGTCCTCGCCCAGGCCGATCGAGTCGTGCGTGAACACGAAGATCGAGCCCACGCGCATCAGCGCCGCCATGCGCAGCGCGTTGCGGCAGTAGTCGGAGAACGTGAGGAACGTGCCGCCGAAGGGCACGAAACCGCCGTGCAGCGCGAGGCCGTTCATGATCGCGGCCATGCCGAACTCGCGCACGCCATAGTGAATATAGTTGCCCGAGGCGTGGCGCTCGACGGCCTTCGCGCCCGTCCACGCCGTGAGATTCGAGCCGGTGAGGTCAGCCGAGCCGCCGATCAGCTCCGGCAGGCCGGGCGCGAGCGCTTCGATCGCGTTCTGCGACGCCTTGCGCGTGGCGATGTTCTCGCGCTTCTCCACGGTCCTCGCGCGAAGCGCCGCGAGCCGCGCCTCGAATTCCGCGGGGAGCGCGCCCGTCGTGCGCCGCTCGAATTCGCGCGCCTCGGCCGGATACGTTCGCGCATATTCCGCGAAGCGGCGGCGCCATTCGCCTTCGATGCGAGCGCCCTCCTCGCGCGCGTCCCACGCGGCATAGACGTGCGGCGGGATCTCGAAGGGCGCGTACTCCCAGCCGATTGCGCGGCGCGTGGCCTCGACCTCCTTCGCGCCGAGCGCCGCGCCGTGCACGTCGTGGGTGCCCGCCTTGTTCGGCGCGCCGCGCCCGATCGTCGTGCGGCAGATGACGAGGGCGGGCTTCGCCGAGCCCGATTTGGCCACGGTGATCGCGCTGCGCAGCGCGCGGCGATCGTGGCCGTCCACCGGACCGATCACGTTCCAGCCGTAGGCGGCGAAGCGCTTCGCGGTGTCGTCCGTGAACCAGCCCTGCACGTGGCCGTCGATCGAGATGCCGTTGTCGTCGTAGAAGGCGACCAGCTTGCCGAGGCCGAGCGTGCCGGCGAGCGAGCACGCCTCGTGCGAGACGCCTTCCATGAGGCAGCCGTCGCCGACGAAGACCCAGGTGCGATGGTTCACGATGTCGAAGCCGGGCCGGTTGAACTCCGCGGCGAGGAGCTTCTCCGCGAGCGCCATGCCGACCGCGTTCGCGATGCCCTGTCCCAGCGGGCCGGTGGTGGTCTCCACGCCGGGAGTCACGCCGCGCTCCGGATGTCCCGGGGTGCGCGAGCCGAGCTGGCGGAAGCGCTCGAGGTCCTCGATCGTGAGGTCGTAGCCGGTGAGGTGCAGCAGGGCGTACTGCAGCATCGAGCCGTGCCCGTTCGAGAGCACGAAGCGGTCGCGGTCGGCCCACCGCGGATTCGCGGGGTTGTGCCGCAGCTCCCCGCGCCAGAGCGCCTCGGCGATCTCGGCCATGCCCATCGGCATGCCGGGATGGCCGGAGCTGGCCTTCTCGACCGCATCCATCGCGAGCGCGCGCAGCGCGTTCGCCAACTCCGCTTCCGACGCGTGCGTCGCTGCCCGCGTCAACGCTTCCGCCAGCATTGCACCTCCTGGACGTTCAGCCGCCGAGCGCCTGCTTGCGCCGCGACATCAGCCGCCACACCATCGGCGTGAAGATGAGCTGCATCGCGAGGTCCATCTTGCCGCCCGGGCAGACGATGGTGTTCGCGCGCGACATGAACGAGTCGCGCAGCATGGATTGCAGGTAAGGGAAATCGATGCCGCGCGGGTTCGCGAAGCGGATGACGAGGAACGACTCGTCGGGCGTCGGGATGTAGCGCGCGATGAACGGGTTCGACGTGTCCACCACGGGCACGCGCTGGAAGTTGATGTGCGTGCGCCCGAACTGCGGCGTGATGTAGTGCACGTAGTCGGGCATGCGGCGCAGGATCGTGTCGGTCACCGCCTCGGTCGTGTAGCCGCGCGTCATCTTGTCGCGCTGCAGCTTCTGGATCCACTCGAGATTGATCACCGGGACCACGCCGATCAGGAGGTCGGCATGCTTCGCGACGTCCACCTTGTCGGTCACGACCGCGCCGTGCAGGCCCTCGTAGAACAGGCAGTCGGTGTCGTCCTTGAGGTCCTCCCACGGCGTGA
This sequence comes from uncultured Burkholderiales bacterium, assembly GCA_964403515.1. Classification (GTDB taxonomy): domain Bacteria; phylum Pseudomonadota; class Gammaproteobacteria; order Burkholderiales; family Usitatibacteraceae; genus Usitatibacter. The sequence goes on from CAYOGL010000039.1 coordinate 34,326, forward strand.
ACGTGCCGGGCTTCTGGGCGTACGGCGCGGCCTCCGTCTCGTCGTGCAGGTACTTGCGCGTGCGTCCCCGCCCGGTCGCGGCGTAATCGCGGAACAGCGCCTCGAGCTCCTCGAAGAGGTTCGATTCGGGACCGAAATGGCTGAAGGTGTGGTTGCCGCGCGCGAGCTCCTCGGCCATGCGCACCTTCATCTCCGCGCGGTCGAAGCGGTGGAACGCGTCGCCCTCGACGAACGCCGCCTTCACACCCTCGCGCCGGAAGATCTGCTCGAACGTGCGCATGACGGAGGTCGTGCCCGCGCCCGAGGACCCGGTGACGACGATGATCGGATGCTTCGCGGACACCGGGCGCTCAGGCGGTCGCGCTGAACAGGCCGCGCCGGCCGAAGAGCGGCGCCTCGTACGAGGACGGCGGATCTTCGCGATGGTATTGCTCGATGCGCTCGACCTCCTCGCGGCTGCCGAACACGAGGCCGACCCGCTGGTGCAATGCGCCCGGCTGCACGTCGAGGACGCGCTCGCCGCCGGTGCTCGCCATGCCGCCCGCCTGTTCGACGAGGAACGCCACGGGATTCGCCTCGTAGAGCAGGCGCAGGCGACCCGGCTTCGCGGGGTCGCGGCGATCGCGCGGATAGAGGAAGACGCCGCCGCGCATGAGGATGCGGTGGGTCTCGGCCACGAGCGAAGCGATCCAGCGCATGTTGAAGTCCTTCCCGCGCGCGCCGCTGCGCCCCGCGAGGCACTCGTCGACGTAGCGCTTCACGGCGCTCTCCCAGAAGCGCGAGTTCGACGAGTTGATCGCGAACTCGCTCGTCGCCTCGGGAATGCGGATGTCGGGGTGGGTGAGCAGGAACTCGCCCAGCTGCGGCTCGAGCGTGAAGGCATGCGTGCCGCGACCCACGCTCAGCACGAGCATGGTCGCCGGTCCGTAGATCGCGTAGCCGGCCGCGACCTGGTGCATGCCCGACTGCAGGAAGTCGGAAGCGACCGCGGCCTCGCCGGGCCGCGGCGCGCGCAGGATCGAGAAGATGCTGCCGACCGAGAGGTTCACGTCGATGTTCGACGAGCCGTCGAGCGGGTCGAACAGCAGCAGGTACTTGCCGTTCGGGTACTCGAGGGGAATGGCGTACGGCTCCTCGAGCTCCTCGGACACCATGCCGGCGAGCAGCCCGCACCATTCGTTCGAGCGCAGGAAGATCTCGTTCGCGAGCACGTCGAGCTTCGCCTGCGCCTCGCCCTGCACGTTGGTCGATCCGGCGGCTCCGAGCACGCCGCCGAGCGCGCCCTGCGCCACGCGCCGCGCGATCGCCTTGCACACCACGGCGATGTTGAGGAGGAGCCCGTTCAGGTCGCCCGCGCTCGTCGGGTAGCGCCGCCGCTCCTCGATGAGGAACTGGGCGAGCGTGGTCTTGTCGGTCAGCACCGCAGGTCCTCCCGCGCGGCGTGCAGCGCCGCGAGCTGGCGCAAGCCCAGCCACTTCGCGCCGATCAGCTCCTCGGTGCGCGCATCCACCGGGCGCTGGGGATCGCCGAGCGAGGGCAGCACGAGGTCGGCGAGCATGAAGCTCTGGTCCGAGGTCCACCGCGTCGGCACCGCGACGGTGAAGAGCCCCGCGGCCTTCGCCGCGCGCACGCCGAGCTCCGAGTCCTCGAGCGCGACGCACGCTCCCGCCGGCAGGCCCAGCACGGCGAGCGCGTGGCGATAGATGTCCGGGGCCGGTTTCTTCTGCGCGACGACATCGCCCGTGGAGATCGCGTCGAACCACGAGAGCGCGCTCGTGCCGATGTTGCGCGTGAGCAGCGCCGTGAGGTTGCGCGCCGTCGTGGTCGAGGCGATGCCGAGCCGCAGCCCCGCGCTCCTCGCCTCGGAGAGCAGGCGCGCCACGCCGGGCAGCAGCGGCACGCCGCCCATCTCGACCAGTCCCGCGAAGGCCTCGGTCTTCGTGCGATGCACGAGCGGCACGATGCGGCGCAGGCGCTCGCGCTCGACGACGGGCAGCCCCAGCGACTCGACGTAGCGCGCGATCCGCTCCTTGCCGCCGGTGACGCCCAGCAGCTCGCGGTACGTCGCGGCCGACCATTGCCACGGCAGGTCGTGGGCGAGGAAGGCGTCGTTGAACGCCTGGCGATGGGCCTCCTCGGTATCCGCGAGGGTGCCGTCGACGTCGAAGATCAGAGCGCGCAATGCCGTCATTCCGGTCCTCCGGGCGCGAACACGCGGCTCGCGCGAATGTCCTCGGGCTCGATGGTCGCGAGCATCTCGCGCGACAACGCCGCGGCGCGTCGCTCGAAGAGCCGGTTCGCCTGGCGCAGGCGCGCGCGGTCGAGCGCGTTGCGGATCGAGCGGGCGTTCGCGAAATGCGGCTGCCCGCGGCGCAGCGCGATGTACTCGCGCATCGCGGCCGACGCGGGCTCGCTCAGGCGATACTCCATGCGCGCGAGCATCAGCCCCGCGATCGCGAAGAGCTCTTCCTCGGTGTAGTCGGGGAAATCGATGTGGTGCGCCACGCGCGACGCCATGCCGGGATTCGAACCGAAGAAGCGGTCCATGCGGTCCTTGTACCCGGCGAAGATTACTACGAGATCGTCGCGCTGGTTCTCCATCACCTGCAGCAGGATCTCGATCGCTTCCTGCCCGTAGTCGCGCTCGTTCTC
>CAYOGL010000040.1:0-36520 GCA_964403515.1 uncultured Burkholderiales bacterium
TGCCCTCGTCGACGAATCCGACGCGGCCGTACACCGTGAACACGCTCGCCGAGCATCTCGACATGCTCATGGTGTGCCACCACCTCGATCCGGCGATCGCCGAGGACATTGCGTTCGCCGAGTCGCGCATCCGCAAGGAGACGATCGCCGCCGAGGACGTCCTGCACGACCTGGGCGCGATCTCGATGATGTCGTCGGACTCGCAGGCGATGGGCCGCGTGGGCGAAGTGATCATCCGCACGTGGCAGACGGCGCACAAGATGAAGGGGCAGCGGGGATGGTTGGGCGAGGGCGGGGGAGGGGGGCGGCACGACAACTTCCGCGTCAAGCGCTACATCGCGAAGTACACGATCAACCCCGCGATCGCGCACGGCATCGCGCACGTCGTGGGCTCGGTCGAGGAAGGCAAGCTCGCCGACCTCGTGCTGTGGAAGCCCGCGTTCTTCGGCGTGAAGCCGTCGCTCATCGTGAAGGGCGGCACGATCGCGGCTGCCGCGATGGGTGACCCGAACGCCTCGATTCCCACGCCGCAGCCGGTGCACTACCGCCCGATGTTCGGCGCATTCGGCGGCGCGCTGAAGAGCTCGCTCACGTTCGTCTCGCAGGCGGCGCTCGCGAACCCCGCCGTGCGCGCGCTCGGACTGCGCAAGCCGCTCGAGGCCGTGCGCGGCACGCGCGCGATCGGCAAGAAGGACATGGTGCACAACGCGTGGCAGCCACGCCTCGACGTCGATCCCGAGACCTACGAGGTGCGCGCCGACGGCGAGCTCCTCGCGTGCGAGCCCGCGGCGGTGCTGCCGATGGCGCAGCGCTACTTCCTCTTCTGATGCTCGAGATCCGCTCGCGCCTCGTGCGCCGCAACCCATCGTCCGGCGTCACGCCGCCCGAGGATCGCCTCGAGCTGCCGTTCGAGCGCCGCCAGAAGAGCCGGCAACGCGCCGTGCTGGCGTCGGGCGAGGAAGTGGCGATCGAGCTCGAGCGCGGGCACGTGCTGCGCGGTGGCGATTGGCTCCTCGCCTCCGACGGCCGCGCCGTCGAGGTGATCGCGAAGCCGGAGCAGGTGGTGCGCATCGAGTGCGATACCGCCCACGATCTCGCGCGCGCCGCCTATCACCTCGGCAATCGCCACGTGCCGGTGCAGGTCGGGCCCGGCTGGCTCGCCATCGCGGCGGACGCCGTGCTCGAGCGCATGCTGCAAGGGCTCGGCGCGCGCCTCACGTCGCTGCAGGCGCCGTTCGAGCCCGAGGCCGGCGCCTACGCCGCGCATCATCGCCACGACAACGAGTCGGGGCACGGCGGGCGCATCCACGAGTTTCCCGCGAAGCATGAGTGACGCGCTCGCCCGCTTGCGCCTGCTGCAGCTCGCGAGCCCGACGCTGCCGGTGGGCGCGTACAGTTATTCGCAAGGGCTCGAGGCCGCGGTCGAGAGCGGCACGGTGCACGACGCCGGAAGCGCCGGCCTATGGATCGGCGACCTGCTGCGGCTCGCGCTCGGCTCGATGGAAGGGCCGGTGTTGCTGCGGCTTTGCGATGCGTGGGCGTCGAACGATGCGGCCCGCGTGCGCCATTGGAACGACTACTTCGTCGCGAGCCGCGAGACCGCGGAGCTGCGCGCCGAGACGCTGCAGATGGGCTACTCGTTGCGGCGGCTGCTGGCCGAGCTCGACGTGCCGCATCGCGGCGCGCTCGACGAGATCGAGGAGTCGGCCTATCCGACTACGTTCGCACTCGCGTGCGTGGCGTGGGGCATCGATCCCGATCAGGCGCTCGCGGCCTATCTCTTCGCCTGGCTCGAGAACCAGGTGCTCGCGGCGATGAAGACCGTGCCGCTCGGGCAGGTCGCGGGCCAGCGCCTGCTGCTCGAGCTCGCCGCGGCGATTCCCGATGTCGCGGCGACCGCGGCGTCCCTCGGCGACGACGAGCTCGCGAATTTCGCGCCGGGGCTCGCGCTCGCCTCGTCGCGCCACGAGACGCAGTACAGCCGGCTCTTCCGCTCATGAGGGGCATCGCGCGATGAGCCGCTCGCTGCTTCGCGTGGGCATCGGCGGGCCGGTGGGCTCGGGCAAGACCGCGCTCACGCTCGCCCTGTGCCGCGCGCTGCGCGCCCGCTACGACATCGCGGCGGTGACCAACGACATCTACACCGAGGAGGATGCGCAGTTCCTCGTGCGCAACGATGCTCTGCCTCCCGAGCGCATCCTCGGCGTGGAGACGGGCGGCTGTCCGCACACCGCGATCCGCGAGGACGCGTCGATCAACCTCGAGGCCGTCGCGCGGCTCGCGAAGCGCTTTCCCGCGCTCGAGGTGGTCTTCATCGAGTCCGGCGGCGACAATCTCGCCGCGACCTTCAGCCCCGAGCTCTCCGACCTCACGCTCTACGTGATCGACGTCGCCGCGGGCGACAAGATCCCGCGCAAGGGCGGACCCGGCATCACGAAGTCGGACCTGCTCGTCATCAACAAGATCGACCTCGCGCCCTACGTCGGCGCCTCGCTCGAGGTGATGGAGCGCGATGCGCGGCGCATGCGCGGCGAACGCCCCTTCGTCTTCACCAACCTCAAGACCGGCCAGGGGCTCGACGCCGTGATCGCGTTCATCGAGCGCGAGGGAATGCTTGCAGCAGGCAGTGACGCGCGCAAGGCGTGGCGGGCGCACACGAGCTGACGCTCTCCCTCTCCCTTGGGAGAGGGCCGGGGTGGGGGTCGAGCGATAAAGCGCTTCGCGCCCCGGCGCCCGTCGGGCCGATCAACCTCCCGAGCCGAGCCGCTCCGCGTCGCGTTGCGTCGGGCCGTGCGCGGGCGTTCCGGGCTGCAGGCCGGGCGCCTGGCGTCCGAGGTGCTCTCGGCGACGCGCGAGCTCCGCCGACGATTGCGCGTGCTGGTCCCACTGGCGGCGCACCTCGTTGTCCCGCGGCTGATAGCCGTAGTAGCGCTGGTTCTGCGCGTGCTGCTCGCGATAGTTCGGGTAGCCGTTTTGCGAGTAGCGGCGCTGGTAGTCGGGCAGCGGCGCGGGTGCGGGCGCGGCGCGATGGTCCCAGCGATCCCAGTCGCGATGGTGCTCGGCCCAATCGCGTCCCCAGTGCTCGTGCCAGCGCGGCGGCTCGTTCAGCGCCCAGCCGCGGAAGTAATACGGACGGTATGCGTAGTAGCGCACGGGCACGCGCAGGATGTAGAGCGGCACTGCGTCGGGAGGCACGGGCGTCCACGGGCCGTTGTACCACTCGCTCTGGTACCACGTGTCGTCGTAGAAGAGCCAGTAGAGCCCATCGTAGAAGAAATAGTCCTGGTTCAGGTTGGGCGCGTAGTAGACCGGGTAGCCCGGGATCGGCACGAGGCGCGGATACACCGGGATGTTGATGCCGAGCTGCACCGGGCCCGACGAGAACCCGAAGCTCACTTGCGCGGATGCCGGCAGCGCGGCGGTTCCGGCGAGCGCGAGGAAGACGGCGATTGCGAGTCTGCGCATGATGGTGGACCTCCGGCTGCTGAGACTATGCCGCGCACGGTGAAGTTGCTTGACCGTCGTCGTATTCCTACACCGCGATCGGAATCGGCGAGCGGCTGGACGCGCGATGCCCGGACGGCTGCTATGCTGGCGGCCGCTAACCACAACGACATCGCCGCACCCCGATGCTTCCCCAACCGGTGTTCCTCTTCGACCTCGACGGCACGCTCGTCGACAGCGTCTACCAGCACGTGCTCGCGTGGAAGGAATCGCTCGACGCCGAGGGCCTCGACCTGTCGATCTGGAGGATCCATCGCAAGATCGGCATGAGCGGCGGCCTGTTCACCAACCAGCTGCTGCGCGAGACCGGGCTCGAAATCGACGAGGCGCTGCTCGAGCGCCTGCGCCGCAACCACGCGGAAGCGTATCGGCATCATGGGCGCAACGTTCACCCGCTGCCCGGCGCGCGCGAATTGCTCGCGTGGCTCACGCAGGCGGGCGTGCCGTGGGCGATCGCGACCAGCGGGCGCATGGAGACGGCCGCCATCAACCTGCAGGCGCTCGGCATCGATGCGAGCCGCGTGCCGATCGTGACGCGCGACCAGGTGCGCTACGCGAAGCCCGATCCGGATCTCTTCGCCGCCGCGGCCGAGCGCCTCGGCGCGCCGATCGAATCCGCGGTGGTCGTCGGCGACAGCATCTGGGACATGCTCGCCGCGAGCCGTTGCCGCGCGCTCGGCGTGGGATTGCTGAGCGGCGGCTACGGCGCGGAAGAGCTGCGGCAGGCGGGCGCGATCCGCGTCTACGAGGACCCGCGCGATCTCCTGAACCACATCGACGAGGTCGGCGGACGCCGATAGATCCATGGCGAAATCACCTCCGCTGGACATCGACACGCTCTGGCAGATCGAGCGCGTGGGAAGCGTCGCGCTCGCGCCCGACGGGAGTGCCGCGGTGTGCGCCGTGACGAGCTACTCGATGGACGAGAACAAGGGCGCAACGAGCCTCTGGCTGCTGCCGACGAGCGCCTGCGCGCCGCGTCGGCTCACGCGCTACGGCGAGAAGGACGGGCGCCCGGCGTGGTCGCCTCAGGGCGATCGCATCGCCTTCATCGCCAAGCGCGAGCAGGGCGGGCGCAAGGACGAGGAGCCGCAGCTCTACGTGATCGATGCGGCGGGGGGCGAGGCGGAGCGCAAGACCGATTTCCGTCCCGGGATCGACGACTTCAAGTGGACGCCCGACGGCCGCAGCATCGTGTTCGTCTCGTGGGTGTGGCCGGATGCGAAGGGCAGCCGCGCGCAGCAACGCCGCCACAAGGAATTCACCGAGCGCAAGGAAAGCGCGTACGTCACCAGCGAGGCGCAGTACCGGCATTTCGACCGCAACCTGCCGATGGGCCGCGTGCCGCACCTGCTCGTGCTCGACCTCGAGAGCGGGCGCATCCGCGATCTCTTCGAAGGGACGCGTTACGAGCTGCCGCGCGTCGAGCCGGGTGCCATGCACTTCGACGTCTCGCCCGACGGCCGGCGCATCGCCTTCGTGCACGATCCCGCGCCGCGCAAGCGCGCGATCAACGCGTACGCGCTCGCGGAAATCGACGTTCGCAGCCGCCGCGTCACCGCGCTCACCCGCGACGCCGCGTGGAACTACACGTCGCCGCGCTACAGTCCCGATGGTGCGCAGCTCGCGTGCATCGCGGCGAACGTCGGGCGTCGCCACACCGCGTTCGGGCGGCTCGCGTTCGTGCGCCCCGGACGATCGCCGCGCGTGATCGGCGAGGAGTGGCTCCTCGATGTCGATGGAACGCTGCGCTGGACGCGCGACGGATCCGCGGTCCTCTTCGCCGCCCAGCAGCGCGGACGTTGTCATCTCTGGCGCTGCGACGTGCGCGCAGCCTCGCCGGTCAAGGTGGTCGAGGGCGGCTGGGTGCAGGGCTTCGATCTCGCCGGCCGCGCGGGCGACGAAACGATCGTGGTCGCGATCGACAGCGCCTCGCATCCCGCGCAGGTGCATGCCATCCGCTCGGGAAGCACGCGGCGGCTCGAGCGCTTCAACGACGAGCGGCTCGCGCGTGTGAGCCTCGGGGAGACGCGCGAGGTGACGTTGCGCGGCGCGCGCGGCGATGCCGTGCAGATGATCCTCACCTTCCCGCCGCGCTTCGATCCGCACCGGCGCCATCCCGTGCTGCAGATGATCCACGGCGGTCCCTACTCCGCGGTGGGCGACACCTTCGGCTATCGGTGGAACCCGCACGTGTTCGCTTCGCGGGATTACGTGGTCGCGGCGGTGAACTATCACGGCTCGAGCGGATTCGGATCGGCGTTCCGCGATTGCATCCTCGGCCGCCAGGGCGAGCTCGAGCTGCAGGACCTCGAGGCGGCCACCGACTGGGTGCTCGCGAAACCGTGGGCGGACCGCAAGCGCGTGTTCGCCGCGGGCGGCAGCTACGGCGGGTTCCTCGTCGCGTGGATGAACGGGCACGTTCCCGCGGGACGTTACCGCGCGTACGTGTGCCATGCCGGCGTGTTCGATCGCGTAGCGACCTTCAGTGCCGACTCGTACACCGACCGGCCGCTCGATCTCGGCGCGCTCTACTGGGAGAACCCGGCGAAGGTGCGCGCGCAGAGCCCGCACACGTTCGCCGGCAACATGGCCACGCCGACGCTCGTGATCCACGGCAACAACGACTACCGCGTCCCGGACACGAACGGCCTCGCGTACTACAACACGCTGCAGACGCGTGGCGTGCCGGCGCGCCTCGTGTGGTTCCCCGACGAGAACCACTGGGTCCTCAAGCCGCGCAACTCGCGCCTCTGGTACCGCGAGATCTTCGACTGGCTCGCGGCGCACGGCCGCTGAGATCAGACGCCGAGATCCGATCCCGCGCCGAGGAGTGTGGCCGCGCCGAGCATCGCGAACACGGCGGCCGCGATCGCGTGCACGAGCCTCATCGGGATCTTCGCGGCGAGCCGGTCGCCCACGAAGACCGCCGGAACGTCGGCGAGCAGCATGCCGATCGTGGTTCCCGCGACGACCACGAGCGGCGTGCCGTAGTGCGCGGCGAGGGCGACGGTCGCGATCTGCGTCTTGTCGCCCATCTCGGCGAGGAAGAACGTGACCAGCGTCGCGCCGAAGACGCCCACGCCTTTGACGAGCTTCGCCTCGTCGTGCTCGATCTCGTCGGGGATGAGGGTCCACGCCGCCATGCCGATGAACGACAGCCCGAGAACCCAGCGCAGCACGTGGGGGCTCACGGTCGCGGTGATCCACGCGCCGAGCGCGCCCGCGAGCCCGTGGTTCACGAGCGTGGCGGCGAGGATGCCCGCGACGATGGGCAGCGGCTTCTTGAAGCGCGCGGCGAGCACGAAGGCGAGGAGCTGCGTCTTGTCGCCGATCTCGGCGAGCGCGACCACGCCGACCGAGACGAGGAACGCCTCCACGCGTCAGCGCCCGCGCCGCGCGATCACGTCGGCGTTCAGTTCTGCGAGCGGTCGACGATGAGCTTCTTGTAGAGCCTGGTCCACTTGTCGTGCTCGCTCACCGCGCGCGTCGCATCGACGAGCACGAAGGATTGCCCCTGCTGCTTGAGCCGGCGCACCGGCGTGTCGTAGTTGCGGTTCGCCGGGACGCGGTAGACCTCCGTGTAGAAGCGTTGCCCGTCGGTGAGCATGTAGTCCATGAACAGGGCCGCGGCGTTCGGATGGGGCGCGCGCCGCGACACCGCCACCGACGAGGGCAGCACCACCGCGGGCGGCAGCACGAACCAGTCGATGGGCGCGCCCTTCGGCTTCATGCGGTCCACGTCGTGGCTGAAGACGCCCATCATGAGCGCGATCTCGCCCGCGATGACGAGGCCGGTGCTGTGCGTGTGTCCCGTGCGCACCGCCACGCCGTTCTCGCCCAGGCGCCGGAACATCTCGAGCCCCTTCTCCTCGCCGAGCCCGTCGCATACCGCCTGGAACCACTCGACGTTGGTCGATTCCATGCCGATGCGGCCCTTCCATTTCGGCGCGAGCAGGTCGTCCCACGTCTTCGGCAGGTCGGACTTCTTCACGAGGTTCGTGTTGTACGCGTACACGACGAGGTTCAGGCGATCGGCGGCCCATTCGCCGTGCGCGGGATTCGCCTCGGGAAAGAGCTCCTGCTCCTCGAAGGGCGAGCCCATCTTCTCCAGCAGGCCCTCGCGGGCGAGCGCCTCGATCTGCGGCGTGTTCGTCTCGAGCGCGTCGAAATCGAAACGGCCGCCGCGCGTCTCGCGCAGCACGCGGTCGAGGATGTTCGACTGGCTGCCGCGCCAGAACCTGATCGCGACGCCGTAGCGCTTCCTGAAGTCGGCGGCGAGCTTGATCTGGTCGGGCGGCGTGAGCGACGAATATACGACGAGCTCGCCTTCCTTCTTCGCGCCGGCGACGAGCCGCTGCGTTCGATCGGGGCCGCGATACGCGGCGACCGCGGCGACCTCGGGCGTCGCCTCGACGGCCTGGGCTGCCGGGGTGAGCAGGGCGGCAGGGAGTAATGCCAACAAGAAGCTTTGAAACCACAGATGAACACGGATGAACACGGATTGCCTGCCTTTTGCCCGCATCACTCGATCTTCTTGACGGTTAGAGACCGAGCAGCGCAGCGGCGTTCTCGCCGAGGATCTTCGCCTTCTGCCGCTCGGTGAGGTCCTTGCGCTCGCGGATGGTCGCGACGGTGCGCGGATATTCCGAGTCGAAGTGCGGATAGTCGCTCGCCATGAGGATGTGGTCCTCGCCGAGCTCCGCGATGGGACGCTTGAGGTCGCCTTCGTCCGCCTCGCAGGTCACGTAGCAGTTGCGGCGGATGTATTCCGACGGCGACATCTTCATCGCCCCCGAGATCTGCGGGAAGTCCTTCGCCCACTCCCAGTCGTCCTCCATGCGATGCATCCAGTAGAGGATCCACTCGGCGCTGCACTCGAAGAACACGACCTTGAGATTCGGGAACTTCTCGAAGATGCCGCCGAGGACGAGCGCGACGAGCGCGGCCGTGCAGTTGGTGGGACGGCCGAGCACGTGGGTCTTGTAGAAGTTGTCGAAGCGGTCGACCAGCTCGCCGTTGCTGTTCGGATGACAAAGCAACGGAATGCCGAGCTCCTCGGCCGCCTGGTAATAGGGGAAGTACGCGGGATCGTCGAGGTTGCGCGTGCCGCAGTATGGGACGAGGTGCGCGGCGCGGAAGCCGTGCTCCTTCACGCAGCGGCGCAATTCGTCCGCCATCGCCTCGGGACATCCGGCGGGCGCCATGGCCACCGGCATGAACACGTCCTCGTAGCCTTTCACGAGCCGCGCGACCCAGTCGTTGAACAGGCGCGCGCACTCGCGTCCGAGCGGACCGATGTTCGAGGTGGCGACGGTGATCTGCGTCGGGAAGATGAGCTGCTTGTCGATGCCTTCCTTGCGAATGTCCTCGCGGCGCCTCGCCATGTCGTAGCCGCCCACCTGCCGCCGCGCGACGTCGCCGCCGCGCCAGTTGAGATCCGGATCGTAGATGTACGGGTGGCGATGCGCGGCGTGGCCCTGCGGGCTGATCGGGTCGAGCGAATGCTGGAAGCGCGTCTTGTGCGAGTGGCCGTTGCTCAGGCGGACCGGACGGAAGCGCTCGAACGGGCCCTCGAGCTTGTAGACCTCGTCCATGAAGTAGCCCTCGCGCAGATGCGAGTCGAAATCGATGATCATCCCGCGCCTCCTCCGTTATGGACCGCTTTGCGCCGATTATTGCCGAGAACGTCCCGCGTGTGGCGCACGTCGCGATGCGTTCGCTATCGCGGAACGGTTAGAGTGGCGCCATGACCCGCGCGTGGAAGACGGCAGTGCCTGGCCTGGTCGCGCTCGCGGTGGCGATGGGCATCGGGCGCTTCGCCTTCACGCCCATCCTGCCGATGATGCAGCACGACCACGGGATCACCCTCGCGCAGGGTGGCTGGCTCGCGTCGGCCAACTATGCGGGCTACCTCGTGGGCGCGATGTACACACTGCGGTCGCGCCTGCGCGCCGAGCGGGCGATCGTGCTGGGGCTCGCCGTGATTTCCGTCGCGACGCTCGCGGCGGCGTTCGTGCACGGGATCGCGGCGCTCGTCGTGCTGCGGTTCCTGCCGGGTTTCGCGAGCGCCCTCGTGCTGGTCTACGTGTCGGTGTGGGCGCTCGAGATACTCGCACGCGAAGGCCGCCCACAGCTCGGCGGAACCGTTTATGCGGGCGTCGGATGCGGCATCGTGTTCGCGGGTCTCGCTTGCCTCGTTCTCGCCCAACGCGGCGCGTCCTCGGATGCGGCATGGGCATGGCTCGGCGTGACTTCGCTCGCCGTGAGCGCGTGGATCTGGCGCCGCGTGCACGCGAGCAGCACCGTGCCGCGCGTCGCCGCGGTGCACGCACCGGGCGACGCCGCGCTGCTTCGCCATTGGCGTTTCATCTATGCGCAAGGCGCTTTCGGCTTCGCCTACATCATTCCCGCGACGTTCCTGCCGATCATGGCGAAGCGGGCGATCGACGATCCCGCGGTGTTCGGCTGGGCGTGGCCCGTGTTCGGCGCGGCGGCGGCCGTCTCGACCCTCATCGCGGCGAAGAGCGGTTCGCGCCTGCCCGCGCACCGCGTGTGGCGCGCGAGCCTCGTGCTCATGGCGCTCGGCGTCGCGTCTCCCGTCGTCGTTCCCGGCCTGACCGGCATCATCGTCGCGGCGCTCGCCGTCGGCGCGACGTTCATGGTGGCGACGATGGCCGGCATGCAGGAAGCCGGGCGCGTCGCCGGATCGCATGCGCGCGTGCTCATGGGCGCGATGACCGCGGCGTTCGCGCTCGGCCAGTGCCTCGGCCCGTTGCTCGTCGGCGTGTTCGCGCATCGCCCCGCGGGCTTCTCGATCGCGCTCCTCGCCGCCGCGGCTCCGCTCCTGCTCGCAGCGTGGCTGCTGCGCGCGCCGCAGGGGGATCGGATGTGAAGAGATGACCTCCCGGTACGACGAATCGAACGGGCACGTAAAGCTGTTCTTCAACGAGGGTGAAATCGATTTCGTTGCGTCACCACTCCTTACAAGCCCTGGCTTCGCAGACGCTACCGTAGCTGGCCACCACGTGCGGCTGGGGGAGAACTCGTGGGCGCAGGGCCAACCCTGCGTCGAGCCGTGACGTTCACGCGCTAATCGTAGGCCAGGAGGAGCCGTCCCTTGGTTTCCGGAAGGAGCAATGCGGCCACGATCACCAGCGCGTAAGCGGCTCCGGCGAACGTGCCGATCGCCGGGCCGAGCGACATCGTCGCGCTCAGGTAGCCGACGAGCGTCGGGAACAGGGCGCCGATTCCTCGCCCGAAGTTGTATGCGAATCCCTGGCCCGTGGCCCTCACGCGCGACGGGAAGAGCTCGGTGAGGAACGCGCCCATGCCGCTGAAGATCCCGGATGCGAAGAAGCCGAGGGGGAAGCCGAGCGCGAGCATCTGCGCATCGGTGACCGGCACGAGCGTATAGACCACGCTGATCAGGGCCGAGCCCACCGCGAACAGGAGGAAGTTCAGGCGGCGGCCGATGACGTCGTTCAGGTATGCGCTCACCAGGTAGCCGATGAACGAGCCGACGATGATCACCGCGAGATAACCTCCCGTGTTCAGGACCGAGAGGTGGCGCACCGTCTTGAGGTAGGTAGGAAGCCAGGTCGTGATCGCGTAGTACCCGCCCTGCGCGCCCACGGCGAGCAGGCTCGTGAGCAGCGTCGTGCGAATGAGCTCGGGTGAAAAGATCTCCCAGACTCCCGCGCGGCTCGCGGCGGCGGCGCGTTCCCGGGTCTCGACGAAGACCGGGGGCTCGGACACGTGGCGGCGGATATAGACCACGAGCAGCGCCGGCAGGATGCCGATCCAGAACATCGCTCGCCAAGCGTATTCCTCGGGCAGGACGGAGAAGAAGATCGCGTAGACCACGGCGGCGAGCCCCCAGCCGATCGCCCACGTGCTCTGCACCGCGCCCACCGCCTTGCCGCGGTGCTGCGCGCGGATGATCTCCCCCATCAACACCGATCCGACCGCCCACTCGCCGCCGAATCCCAAACCCTGCAACGCGCGCGTGGCGAACAGCATGCCGAAGTTCTGCGCGAAACCGTTCAGGAACGTGAATACCGCGAACCAGAGAATGGAGATCTGCAGCACGCGCACGCGGCCGTAGCGATCGGCGAGCATGCCGGCGATCCAGCCGCCGAACGCGGAGACGAGCAGGGTGACCGTGCCCAGCAGCCCCGCTTGTCCGGCGTTGATGCCCCAGGTCTTGATCAACGTTGCGATGACGAAGGTGAACACCATGTAGTCCATGGCGTCCATGGCCCAGCCGCCCGCGGCGGCGTAGAACGCGCGCCTTTCCGGTTGCGACAACTCGCGAAACCAAGCGAACATGAGTCCTCCCTGGTCGTTGCTCGTCGGCGGGAAGGAGCCTACACCAGAACAGGAAATCGCGAGCGCGACCACCGCATTTGTGGAATGTGCGGCCGTGCTCGAAGAGCCTGGTCTGTCATGCCGACGCTGCCATGCTCCATAAGATTGACCGACAAGTATTTTTCGGTCTGTCACGCAACGGTCACCTCGCCGTAAGGGAACTGTCACGCCCCGCCGTTAAGGTGCGTGGCGCGCGATTGCCGCAGCGCGTTTCCATCGCGGTGCGACGCGCAGCTCCATTCAACCAATCGACGAGGTTTCGAAATGAAGAAGACAGCGATGGCGATCGCCCTGTCCGCCGCGATGGCGGGCAGCGCCCTTGCGAACGAAGGCGCGGTGCCGGCGGGCGTCGTGCCGCTCGACCACGTTTTCCTGATCATGATGGAGAACCACGGCTACGGGCAGATCCTGGGCAATCCGAACGCGCCGTTCATCAACCAGTACGCGCAGTCGGCGAACCTCGCGACCAACTATTTCGCGGTTGGCCATCCGAGCCTCACCAACTACCTCGAGGTGGTTGGCGGCTCGAACTTCGGCGTGCAGAGCGACCACAGCCCGGACTGGCACAACGCGAGTTGCGTGCCGAACATCCAGTCGGGCACCGCGAACACCGACAACCCGCCCAGCGGCAACGTGTGTCCCATCGCCGGCACCGGCGTCGATGCGGCGACGCCGGCGCTCGACACCTCGAACGAGACGGACAGTGCGAGCGGCGCGTTGCTGAACATCGATGGCATCCAGTCCGTGCCGGCCGGTCCGACGATCGGCAAGACGATCGCCGACCAGCTGGTCGAGCATCATCTCTCGTGGAGGAGCTACCAGGAAAGTCTGCCTCCCTCGGGCGCCGACAAGGTGAACGTGAGCGACGGCTTCTACTCGAACCTCACCGACTTCAGCACCATCAAGCCGGCTCTGAACCCGCCGCTCACGAGCGCAGGCATCGTCGCGCTCTACGCCGCGAAGCACAACCCGTTCGTCTACTTCAAGAGCGTGCAGGACGGCACCAACCCCGCGAACAGCCTCGCGAATTCCGTGGGTTTCGACGGGCCGAACGGTCTCTACGCCGATCTCGCGGTGGGCAACGTGCCGGCGTTCTCGTTCATCGCGCCCAACCAGTGCAACGACCAGCATGGGCGCGGCAACGCGGGCCCGTTCTGCAACTACGACCCGCAATCCGACGGCACGCAGACTGG
Organism: uncultured Burkholderiales bacterium; assembly: GCA_964403515.1. Lineage (GTDB taxonomy): Bacteria > Pseudomonadota > Gammaproteobacteria > Burkholderiales > Usitatibacteraceae > Usitatibacter. The sequence continues at coordinate 13,068 of CAYOGL010000040.1, forward strand.
CCTCAACCCGGCGCTCATCCAGCGCGGCGACCAGACGGTGCAGACGCTCGTGAACGCGATCAAGGGCTCGCGCATCTGGAAGGCGGGGCACAACGCGATCGTCGTGGTGTGGGACGAGAACGACTACAGCATCCAGCCCAACACCAACCGGGTGATGGCGATCGTCGACACGAACTACGGCACGCACGGCGTGCAGAGCAACAGCCGCTACACGCACTACTCGCTGCTGCGCACCCTCGAGGCGGGCTTCCAGCTGCCGTGCCTGAACCACGCGTGCGACAGCAACGTGCCGGTGATGACCGAGCTCTTCGCGACCGAGCCGCGCGGCAAGAGATAGGGAGAAGAAGCGGCCCCCTTCGTGGGGCTTCACCGCGGCTCGCGGCGCACCGCGGCCGGTTCGGCCCCTCCTCGGAGGGGCCTTTTCTTCACATCGCGCACGGCGGGCGTGCCGCGAGCATGGCGTGGCCCGGTCACGCAAACGCTGTCAGGCGAGGACTTCGTGTCCGCGTTCGAGAAGGCGCTCGTGAAGGAGCGCAACGAGCGCCGCGCGCAGCGGTTCGGCGCCGGCCGCCGCCGTCGTCATGTCGACGCGCAGCTGCTCGGCCCGCTCTCCCGTTGCGATCGCGGAAATGGTGACGCGGCGCCCCTTCGGACGAATCGGGCAAACGTGGGATGTGAGGCGGTAGGCAGCCATGGCGCAGCTCGAGTGAGGGGCGAATCGTGCCTGATCGGCATGACAGTTTCGCGACTGGAAGCGCTCGAGCGTCACGGGGCTGTCATCGGGGGCCGATAGCATTTGCGGCCTTTCGAGGACCTTCCACAAGCCCGCCATGAACCTACCCGCCGCCGTGTTCCTCTTCGCCGCCACCTCGTTCGTCGCGTCTGCCCACGCGCGCGAGATCGTCGTGGGCGAGGTCGTCGACTACACGGGCGAGCACGGCGAGGCGGCGCGCGACTACGTCGCCGGCGCCAAGGTGTACTTCGACGCGCTGAACGCGCGCGGCGGCCTGAACGGCGCGAACGTACGCCTCGTCGTGCTCGAGGGCGGGACGGGTGCAGCGGCGATCCATGCGAAGACGCGCCAGCTGCTCGACGAGGAGCACGTCGATGCCCTGTTCGGCTACGTGGGCGACGACGCGGTCGCGGCCGCCGTGCGCGAGCCCGAGGTGCGCGACGCATCCATCGCGCTCGTCGGCCCGCTCGCCGCCGGGGACAATCCGGCGCCGGCGCTCTTCTACACCCGTCCCGACCACAAGGCCGAGATCGACGAGGTCCTCGCCCACTTCCGCGCCCTGCAGCTCACGCGTTTCGCACAGCTCGGGCCGAAGGACCTCGCCGACGTCCGCGCGGTGCGCGCGCGCAACGCGCAGGCACTGATCGTGGACGCGGACACGGCGAGCGTCGCCGAGTTCGTGAAGCAGTATCGCCCCCTCGATCCCGGCGCGATGATCGTGGCGCTCTCGACGGTGAACCACCGCGTGCTCTTCGACATCCTCGGGCCCGATCTCGCGCACGGCGTCATGATCACCCAGGTGGTTCCCAACCCGAACGTCGCGGAATCCGCGTTGCTCAAGGAGCACCTGCTGGCGATCCATACGTTCCGGGACGAGCCGCCCTCGCACCTCACGCTCGAGGGCTTCGTCGCGGCGAAGGTCCTGGCCGAAGGCATCCGCCGCGCCGGACGCGGGCCCGATCGGGCGGCGATCGTGAAGGCGATGCGTGCCATGGGCCGCGTCGATCTCGGTGGCCTCGCGGTGGACCTGCGGCCCGCGGGACGCCATGCCGGTTACATCGACCTGGCCATGATCCGGCGCGACGGCTCGCTGCTGCAGTGAGGCTTCCATCAATCTGTCATGCGCCACGGCTAGCATCGTCGCCCATGAACCTGCTCGACCTGCCCGCCGCGCTCGACGATCCGATCGACGCTCTTCTCGTCTTCCATCGCCACATCGAACGCCACCTCGCCACCCTCGGCCGACTGTCAGCCGCGATCGAGGCCGACGGGCACGGCGCACACACGATCGGCGCGGCGGCCGCGATCCTCGCCTTCTTCTCGGAAGCGGTGCCGACGCATCATGCCCAAGAGGAACGCTATCTCCTGCCGCTGCTCGGCAGCCGCCTGGTCGATGCCAGCGAGCGCGAACGGTTCGAGGACTTGCGCACGGGGCTCGAGGCGGACCACGGCCAGATGAACGCGGCGTGGCGCTATCTGCGGCGCCCGCTCGAAGGCCTCGCGGAAGGCGTGAAGCGCGAGCTGCCCGACGACCTCGTGAGCTACTTCCGCGCGCTCTTCGCGATCCACATTCCCGCGGAGGAAGCGGGGCTGCACCGGCTCGCGCACCGGGTGCTGCAACGCCGCGACCGCTCGCTCCTCGCGCAGCGCATCGGCACGCGCTTCGCCGATCCCCGTTGAAGGACGCGGCTCGCGGCTGTCACGCGAGCGTCACGGAACTGACACGAAAGTGACTTGACGCGCAACGACAATCCGTTGCGCATGGATGCTCAGAAGCTGGATCCGCTCGACGACGGGAATCCGACCTTCCGGTTCCGCAGCATCTTCATCTCCGACGTGCACCTGGGCACGGCGAGCTGCCAGGCCGAGCGCCTGCTCGAGTTCCTGCGCTGGACGGACAGCCGCCACCTCTACCTCGTGGGCGACATGATCGACGGGTGGCAGCTCAAGCGCCGCTGGTTCTGGCACCAGACCCACAACGACGTGGTGCAGAAGATCCTGCGCAAGGCGCGCAAGGGCACGCGCGTCACGTACATCGCCGGCAACCACGACGAGGCGATGCGCCATTTCCTCGGGCTCGCCTTCGGCGGCATCGAGATTCGCGACGAGGCAGTGCACGTGACCGCCGACGGCAGGAAGCTGCTCGTGATCCACGGGGACCTCTTCGACGCGGTCGTGCAGCGGGCCAAGTGGCTCGCGCACGTGGGCGATGCGCTGTACATCGCGACCCTCAAGCTCAACCAGTGGCTGAACCACCTGCGGGCGAAGCTGGGCTTTCCCTATTGGTCGCTCGCGCAGTACCTGAAGCATCGCGTGAAGAACGCGGTGAGCTACATCGGCGACTTCGAGCAGGCGCTGGCCCACGAGGCGCGGCGGCGCGACTTCAACGGCGTGGTCTGCGGGCACATCCACAAGGCCGAGATCCGCGACATCGGCGGTGTCCTCTACTGCAACGACGGCGACTGGGTCGAGAGCCTCACGGCGCTGGTCGAGCTGGAGAGCGGCGAGCTTCGCATCATCGACTGGAAGGCCATCGAGGCGCTGCGCCGCGGCGCGAACCCCGGGCTCGCGCGCATGGCGCCGGCTCTGCAAGGAGGGCAGCATGCGTATTCTCCTGGTGACTGACGCCTGGTCGCCGCAGATCAACGGCGTGGTGGTCACGCTCGCGAACACCGTCGCCTGGCTCGAGCGCTGGGGCCACGACGTGCACGTGCTCTCGCCCGAGGGCTTCCGCACGATGCCCATGCCGACCTATCCCGAGATCCCGCTCGCGGTGTTCCCCGGTCGCGAGGTGCGCCGCCGCATCGTCGAGGTGAATCCCGACGCGATCCACATCGCGACCGAGGGACCGCTCGGCAATGCCGCGCGTGCCTTCTGCGTTCGTCAGGGTCTAGCGTTCACGACCGCCTATCACACCTGCTTCCCCGAGTATGTGAAGCCGCGCTTCGGGATTCCGCTCGCGTGGACGTACGCGTTCATGCGCCGCTTCCATGCGCGCTCCTCCGCGGTGCTCGTCGCCACACCGGCCATCCGCGAGCTGCTCGAGAAGCACGGCTTCCGCAATCTCGCCGAATGGTCGCGCGGCGTGGACACCGATCTCTTCCAGCCCGGCCCCGAGCGCTTCCGCGACTTGCGCCGCCCCGTGTTCCTGTACGTGGGGCGCGTGTCGATCGAGAAGAACCTGCCCGCGTTCCTCGGACTCGACCTGCCGGGAACGAAGGTCGTCGTGGGCGACGGTCCCGCGCGCCGCGAGCTGGAGCGCCGCTTCCCGGACGCGATCTTCGCCGGCGCGAGGACCGGCAAGGATCTCGCCTCGTATTACCGGCGCGCCGACGTGTTCGTCTTCCCGAGCCGCACCGACACCTTCGGGCTCGTGATGGCCGAGGCGATGGCCTGCGGCACGCCGGTCGCGGCCTATCCGGTGCGCGGCCCGGTCGACGTCGTCAAGGACGGCGTATCGGGCGTGCTCGACAGCGACCTGGGCGCCGCCGCGATGTCGGCGCTCGCGCTCGAGCGCGACAAGGTGGCGCGCTACGCCGAGCGCTTCTCGTGGGAGCTCAGCACGCGCCAGTTCGTGCGCAATCTCGTCCCTGCGCGCGCCGGCGAGGTCTCCTTTGCGCAAGCTGCCTGAGCGCGAAGCCGCCGCCGCCCGCGTTCACCTGGCGCAAGGCGAGAGCCCGTTCAAGGGCAAGACGGGCGTCATCCGCATCGTGCGCGCCTTCTTCAACTCGCTCGAAGGATTGCGCGATGCCTGGCTGTGCGAGAGCGCGTTCCGGCAGGAAGTGCTGCTGGCGGCGATCCTCATCCCGGCCGCGTTCGCCTTCCCGGTGGACCGCGGCGAGTGCGCGCTGCTCATCGTCTCGGTCCTGCTCGTGATGATCGTGGAGCTGCTCAACTCGAGCATCGAGGCGGCGATCGACCGCATCGGGCTCGAGCGCCATTCGCTCTCGAAGCGCGCGAAGGACATCGGCAGCGCCGCGGTCTTCATCGCGCTGGTGCTGCTCGTCGTCGTGTGGCTGCTCATCGTCCCGCCCCACCTGCGGACGTGACATGAACACGATACAGTCCGCAACCGAAGCCGGTGCCGATCTTCAGGGCCGCGTGCCCGCGCTCATCCGAACGTGAGCGTGATGCCGTCCGGCCCGAACACCGCGGTGGCGGGATACAGGACCTCCTCGCCGCCCGCGCGCAGCAGCACGCTCAGGCGCCGGTCCTCCGCGTGGCGCACGCGCTCGGCGAGCCGGCCGCGGAACGGCGGCTTCACCAGCATCAGCGAGTCGATCGCGTGGCGATGGGCGAGGAACCGCTCGAAGTCGCGATCGGCGCCGGCCTTGCGCGGGCGGGGCGCGATCTCGAGCACCAGGCGCAGCTCGTGATGCACGTTCTCGATGGCGACGCACGTGGCCACCAGCCGATCGGTCCAGGTGCCATCGACGAACGACACGACGGCGCGCGACTCCGAACGCTCGGCGGGTGCCTCCTTCATCTCGAGCACATCTTCTTCTTTTCCCGGCATCGATGGCGCGCGCACGCGGGCGTCACCGACGTTAGCGCGGGTCGATGACGCTTTCGTGACAATGGGTTGGCATGAAATGCCGGCCGGCCTCGATGTTGATGCTCAACAACAAGCTGCCTTCGGGCGGAAGGACAATGAGTTCTCGTCCATGCCATTGCCGCGGAGGTTCGGGATGTTCAAGACCATCCTCGTTGCCATCGATGGAAGCCCTACGGCGGAGCGCGGGCTGCAGCAGGCCATCACCCTCGCCAAGGACCAGCATGCGAAGCTGTGCATCCTGCACGTGGTCGACGAGCGCACGTTCGCTTACGGCCTGGAAATGCCCCTGTATATCGAGGGCCTTTGGGACGCCTTGCGGGGAGACGGCAGAAAGGTGCTGGAGCTCGCCTCGGCGGATGCGAAAGAATCCGGAGTCACGGCCGAGATGCGGCTCGAGGAGACCGCCGGTCGCCGGGTCGCGGACGTCATCCTCGACGAGGCCGGGAAATGCAGTGCCGACCTCATCGTGCTCGGCACGCACGGAAGACGAGGCCTATCGCGCCTGGTGATGGGCAGCGACGCCGAGATGGTGCTGCGGGAAGCGCAGGTCCCGGTGATGCTCGTGCGGTCGGTGAGGGCCACCGCGGGGACCAGGCAGAAGGAGACCGTCGATCCGGTCACTGCCTAGCGACGGTCGTTTCCAACGCACCGAGCGCTTCAGCGCCCGTCTTTGCCCCGGGAAAGAATGTAGGCGACGGCTTCCCGCGCCTCACGCAGGGTCACGCTGGTCTTCGGATGGCCCATCTTCGCGCCATAGACCTTCGCGGCGAGTTTCTCGACGGCGTCCGGTTGGCCGTGGTAGCGGCTCGCCACGTCCTTGTACGCGGGCCCCACTTTCCTTCGATCGAAATCGTGGCATACCAGGCAGCCCCTCTGCGTGAGTATCGCCCGCGGATCGGCGATCGCCGCCGGCGCGAGCAGTGCGCCCACACAGGCCACGAGAGTCCCAAGAGCGATCGAGCGGTCCTTCATCGAGCCTGCCATGGGGATCACGGGTGCCATGTGCATGGTAGCAACGGCGGCGTCGACACTGGCCTGCCAGGATGTAACAAACTGCGCGCGTTCGCTTCTCCTGCCGTGTCCTGCATCGGCCCGGTCCGCCATCGGGTTTGCGGGCATCGCGTACGATACTCATCGATATGCGAGCCCTGAGAATCGCCGCACCGGGGGCGCCGCTCGTGCGGGAGGAGATACCGTCTCCCGCTCCGGCGAGCGGCGAAGTCGCGATTTCGGTGCGCGCATGTGGGGTGTGCCGGACGGACTTGCACATCGCCGATGGCGAGTTGCGCGCGCCGCAGCTGCCGCTGACACCGGGCCACGAGGTGGTCGGCATCGTCTCCGCGCGAGGGGCGAGTGCGAGCCGCTTCGAGCTCGGTGCGCGTGTCGGCGTGCCTTGGCTCGCATGGGCGTGTGGCGAGTGCGAGTTCTGCCGCCGGGGCGAGGAGAACCTGTGCGACCGTGCCCGGTTCACGGGCCTGGATCGCGATGGAGGGTACGCCGAGCGCGTCGTGGCCGATGAGCGCTTCGTGCTGCCGATTCCCGAGGGCTATTCGGACGTCGAGGCGGCGCCGCTCCTCTGTGCCGGCCTCATCGGCTACCGGTCACTCCGGATGGCGGGTGAGGCGCATCGCATCGGACTGTACGGGTTCGGTGCGGCCGCGCACATCCTCGCGCAGATCGCCGCGGCCGAGGGGCGCACGGTCTTCGCCTTCACTCGTCCCGGCGACATCGCCACCCAGGCGTTCGCGCGCGAGCTGGGCTGTGCCTGGTCAGGCGATTCGACGGCGCTGCCGCCGGCGCCGCTCGATGCGGCGCTACTCTTCGCGCCGGTCGGCGCGCTCGTGCCCACGGCGCTCGCCGCCGTGCGCAAGGGAGGGAGCGTCATCTGCGCGGGCATTCACATGAGCGCCATCCCGTCGTTTCCCTACGAGCTGCTGTGGGGCGAGCGCGTCGTGCGTTCCGTGGCAAACCTCACCCGCGCCGACGGCGAGGCATTCATGGCCGCGGCTGCGCGCTTGCGTCCGCGCACGCACGTCCGCACGTATCGCCTGGACGATGCGAACGCGGCGCTGGACGACCTGCGCCATGGCCGCTTCGATGGCGCCGCGGTGCTGGTGCCCTAGGCGCCGGTGCATCCCTACGCAGCGTGGCAGAGGAATTGCCGCGCCTGTCGCCCGCGCATGCGCGCGAGCGGCATGAGCAGCGGAATCGCCGCGCGGCGCGCATTCGACTCGAAGCCGGGCTCGCCGCAGACCCACGCGCCGAGCTCCAGATACGCGTGCAGCAGCGCCGAGGGGGCGACCGGCAGGACGTCGCGCAGCGTCTCGAGCGGCAGGCGCTCGCGCGGCGACACCCGCAAGTCCTCGGGACTCGAACGGTGCTCGGCGATCGCGCGGTAGATCGACGCCGCGCGATGCCCGCCGTCGGCAACCGGCACGCTCGCCGTCGTGAACACATAGTCGTAGCCGTGCTCGATGAGATAGCGGCAAAGCGATCCCCACATCACGCCCAGCACGGCGCCCGGCGAGTAGTCGGGATGGACGCATGCGCGTCCCACCTCGACCATGCGTTCGCGCAGCAGCGTGAGCAGGTCCAGGTCGAAGGTGCATTCGGCTTCGTACGCTCCTAGCCGCTGCGCGCGCTCGGGCGCAAGGATGCGATAGGTTCCGACGATCGTCTGGCGCTCGAGGTCGCGCACCACGACGTGGTCGCAATGCTCGTCAAACCCATCGACGTCGAGGCCGGTGGCCGATCCCGTTCGCGACAGGTCCGATTCCGCCGCGAGCAGCCAGTAGCGCAGGCGCTGTGCCTCGCGCACGGTCTCATGGTCGGGGGTCAGCACGGCCGCCTCGAGCTGCGGCGCGGTGTGCCAGCGGGGGGCGGAACGAAGGGGACGCATGGTTCCTCCAGCGAGCGTTTGCCCGACTGTAGGAGCGTTGCGTGACGAATTCGTGACGGAATCCGGAAATAGCGGAAACGGATTTCCGGCTAACCGAATCGTCCCGTGATGTAATCCTCCGTCGCCTGCTGCGACGGCTTGAGGAAGAGCCGGTCGGTGTCGCCGAACTCCACCAGCTCGCCCAGGTACATGTAGGCGGTGTAGTCGGAGACGCGCGCGGCCTGCTGCATGTTGTGCGTCACGATCACGACCGTATAGTCCGCCTTGAGCTCGGTGATGAGCTCCTCGATCTTCGCAGTGGAGATCGGGTCGAGCGCCGAGCACGGCTCGTCGAGGAGGAGGATCTCGGGCCGCACGGCGATCGCGCGCGCGATGCACAGGCGCTGCTGCTGCCCCCCCGACAAACTCGTTCCCGTCTGGTGCAACTTGTCCTTGACTTCTTTCCACAAGGCCGCCTTCGAGAGCGCCCATTCGACGCGCTCCTCCATCCGCGCGCGCGACAGGTTCTCGAACAGGCGCACGCCGAAGGCGATGTTGTCGTAGATCGACATCGGGAAGGGCGTGGGCTTCTGGAACACCATGCCGACCTTCGCGCGCAGCAGCGACACGTCCTTCTTCGAGGCGAGGATGTTCTCGCCGTCGAGGATCACCTCGCCCTCCGCGCGCTGCTCGGGGTAGAGCGCGTACATGCGGTTGAACGTGCGCAGCAGCGTGGACTTCCCGCACCCCGACGGGCCGATGAACGCGGTCACGCGGTTCTCGGGCACGTCGAGGCTCACGTTCTTGAGCGCGTGGAAGGCGCCGTAGTAGAAGTTCAGCCGGCGCACGCTCAGCTTCGAGGCGGCGGCGATCGCGGTCTCGGGCACGGCGTTCATGTCCTCACTTTCGGCGCACCACGGCGCGCGCGACGATGTTGAGAGCCAGCACGAAGAGCGTGATGAGCGCGGCCCCACCCCACGCGAGCCGATGCCAGTCGTCGTACGGGCTCATCGCGAACTGGAAGATCACGACCGGCAGGTTCGCCATCGGCGCGTTCATGTTCGCGGAGAAGAACTGGTTGTTGAGCGCGGTGAAGAGGAGCGGCGCCGTCTCGCCGGAGATGCGTGCGATCGCGAGCAGGATGCCGGTCACGATTCCGGAGCGCGCCGCGCGGTAGGAGACGAAGACGACCATCTTCCACGACGGCGCGCCGAGGGCGACCGCCGCCTCGCGCAGGCTGTTCGGCACGAGCTTCAACATGTCGTCGGTGGTGCGCACGATCACCGGCACCATGATGATCGCGAGCGCGAACGCTCCCGACCAGCCGGAGAAATGCTTCGCCTGGGCGACGTACACCGAGTACACGAAGAGCCCGATCACGATCGACGGCGCGGACAGCAGCACGTCGTTGATGAAGCGCGTCGCCGGTGCGAGCCAGCCGCGCCGGCCGTACTCCGCGAGATAGGTGCCCGCGAGGATGCCCACCGGCGTGCCGATGAGCGTGGCCGCGCCGGCCATGAGCGCGCTGCCGACGATCGCGTTCGCGAGCCCGCCGCTCGAGCCCGGGGGCGGCGTCGTCTGCATGAAGAGCGAGGGACGCAGCGCGCCGGCGCCCTCGTAGAGCAGCACGCCGAGGATCCACGCGAGCCAGAACAGGCCGAAGACCAGCGCGCCGGCCGAAAGCGCCATCATCACCGCGTTCACCCGGCGGCGGCTGCGATAGCGCGGATTGTCGGACGTGGCGGTGCTCATCAGGTCGTCGTGCCCTCGCGCCGCGCGAGCCGCAACAGCAACAGCTTCGAGCACGCGAGCACGATGGTCGTGATGAGGAAGAGGATGAGCCCGAGCTCGATGAGCGACGACGTGTAGAGGTCGCCGACCGCCTCGTTGAACTCGTTGGCGAGCGCCGAGGCGATCGAATTGCCCGGCATGAAGAGCGAGGCGGAAAGCTCGTGCGCGTTGCCGATCACGAAGGTCACCGCCATCGTCTCGCCGAGCGCGCGCCCGAGCCCCAGCATGATGCCGCCGATGACGCCGACCTTGGTGTAGGGCAGGACCACGCGCCACACCACTTCCCACGTGGTCGAGCCGAGACCGTAGGCGCTCTCCTTGAGCAGCGGCGGCACGAGGTCGAAGACGTCGCGCATGACCGCGGTGATGAACGGGATCACCATCACGGCGAGGATGATGCCCGCGGTGAGCACGCCGATGCCCATCGGCGGTCCCGAGAAGACGGCTCCGACGCCGGGCAGCTTGCCGAGCGTGTCGGCGATGAGCGGCTGCACGTGCTCCTGGAAGATCGGCGCGTAGATGAACAGTCCCCACATGCCGTAGATGATGCTGGGGATCGCGGCAAGCATCTCGATCGCGGTGCCGAGCGGGCGCTTGAGCCACGTCGGCGACAGCTCCGTGAGGAAGAGCGCGATGCCGAAGCTCACGGGAATCGCGATCACGAGCGCGATGGCGGAAGTCACCAGCGTGCCGACGATCGGGACCAGCGCGCCGAAATCCTCCTGCACCGGGTCCCAGTTCGCGTTCCACAGGAAGGGAAGCTCGAACCTGCGGATGGCGGGAAGGCTGCCGATGAGCAGGGAGATCAGGATCGCCGCGAGCAGCGCGAAGACGACGAACGCGAAGAACCGGGTGAGGTTCCGGAAAAGCGCGTCCATCAGCGCGTTGTTGCGGAGCATCGGGCCTTCGGGAATGGGATCGCGGACGACGGCCGGGTCGCGGCCGTCCAATCGCGCATTATCCATCACGAGGGTCATCGCGGGGGCTCGCAAAGGTTCAATGCCTTCGTCAGCGCAAAGGGCGGCCGAAGCCGCCCCGTGCATGGTCTTCCGGCCGCGGCTCAGAGGACCGGCTTGCCGGAGGCGTCCTTGATCTGCGTCTTCCAGTTGTTCTCGATGAGCTTCACGACGTTGCCCGGCAGCGGCACGTAGTCGAGCGACTCGGCCATCTTCGCGCCGTGCGTGTAGTCCCACTGGAAGAACTTGAGCACTTCCTTCGCGTTCGCGGGCTTGTCCTGCACCTTGTGCATGAGGATGAAGGTCGCGCCGGCGATCGGCCACGCGTCCTTGCCCGGCGCATCGGTGAGGATGAGGTACATGCCCGGCGCGGCGTTCCAGTCGGCGCCCGCGGCCGCGGCCTGGAAGGCCTTCGCGCTCGGCGTCACGAAGGTGCCCTCGCGGTTCTTCACGAGCATGTAGTCCATCTTGTTCTGCAGCACGTAGGCGTACTCGACGTAGCCGATCGAGCCGTTGATCTTCTGCACGTACGAGGCGACGCCCTCGTTGCCCTTGCCGCCCACGCCCACCGGCCACTTGACCGACGTGCCGTCGCCGACCTTCTGCTTCCACTCGGGGCTCACCTTCGAGAGGTAATTCGTCCAGATGAACGTGGTGCCCGAGCCGTCGGAGCGGTGCACGACGCTGATCGCCTGGTCCGGCAGGTTCACCCCGGGGTTCAGCGCCTTCAACGCCGGGTCGTTCCACTTCGTCACCTTGCCGAGGAAGATATCGGCGAGCGTCGGCCCGTCGATCTTGAGCTCGCCCGGCTTGATGCCCTTCAGGTTCACCACCGGGACGTTGCCACCGATCACGGTCGGAAACTGCATCAGGCCGTCCTTCTCGAGCACCGCGGGCTCGAGCGGCATGTCGGAGGCGCCAAAGTCCACGGTCTTGGCGGTGATCTGCTTGATCCCGCCGCCCGAGCCGATCGACTGGTAATTCAGACCGACGCCGGTCGCCTGCTTGTACGCTTCGGCCCACTTCGCGTAGATCGGGTAGGGGAACGTCGCGCCCGCGCCGGTGATCTCGGCGGCGAATGCGGCGTGCGCGAGGAGCGCTCCGGCCGCGATGGTGGCGGCGAGGAACCGTGAAACCTTCATGTCGTCTCCGTTGTCGGTGTTGATCCCGCAGGACTATACGAAGACGGTGTGACGGTTTTGTGACGGTGGCGGCTCGCGCCATGGCCAGCGTCCCGTTGGATTATCCTGCGCGATTCCCCCTCCCTGGAGACCCGCATGAAGCTCTACTTTTCCCCCGGCGCCTGCTCGCTCTCGCCGCACATCGCCCTGCGCGAGGCGGGCGTCCCGTTCGAGCTCGCCAAGGTCGACCTGCGCTCGCACCAGGTGAAGGGCGACGGCGACTTCTACGCGATCAACGGCAAGGGCTACGTCCCCGTGCTCGAGCTCGACGACGGCGAGCGACTGACCGAAGGGCCGGCGATCGTGCAGTACGTGGCGGACCTGAAGCCCGCGTCGGGACTCGCGCCGCCGGCCGGCTCGCTCGAGCGCGTGCGGCTGCAGGAGTGGCTGAACTTCATCTCGACCGAGCTGCACAAGACGTTCTCGCCGCTCTTCGACCCGAACGTGCCCGAAGCGTACAAGGAGATGGCGCGCAAGCGCATCGCAACGCGCTTCGAGTGGCTCTCCGGCCACATGAAAGGGCGTCCCTTCCTCACCGGCGAGCGCTTCACGGTGGCCGACGGCTACCTGTTCGTGGTGCTGAACTGGACCAACTACGTCGGCATCAACATCGACGAGTGGCCGGCGCTCAAGGAGTTCCGCGCGCGCGTGGCGGCGCGTCCGGCGGTGCAGGAGGCGCTGAAGGCGGAGGGACTGCTCAAGTAGCGTGGATGCCGCAGCCGGACGGGGTTAAGCTTGGGACGACGGACCGCGGATCGAAGGAGAAGATGGCGTCCTATACTCTCGAGGTGGCCGCTACCGAGCAAAATTTCGACGAGGAAGGCTACCTCCTTGCCAATCCCGACGTCGCCGAAGCCGTCGGCAAAGGGCAGATGGCCTCGGGGCGCGCGCACTTCGAAGCGTTTGGAAGGAGCGAGGGCCGGCGCATCCGCACGCGAGTCGGCGCGGGGTGGCCCATCACCGAGGCCAAGAAGCGCAAGCTCGAGCGTATCCGGCCGCTGCTGCGCACCGACATGGGTTGCGTCGAGACGCCGGTCTTCTTCGATTTCCTGACCGCGCAGCTGCGGGCGCAGTTCGACATCGTCGACACGGCCGCCGTGAGCAGTCACGGCTATGACAGGTACGCCCTCGACATCGTGGCGAAGCACGAGGCGGGCCTCGTTCTCGACTGCGGTGCGGGCCGGCGCCCCGAATACTTCGACAACGTCGTCAATTTCGAAATCGCCGCCTACGAGACGACGGACGTGCGCGGCGTAGGCGAGGCGCTGCCGTTCGTCGACGACGCGTTCGACGCCGTCCTCTCGCTTTCGGTCCTCGAGCACGTGAAGGATCCTTTCCGGTGCGCAGGCGAGATCGCGCGCGTGCTCAAGCCGGGAGGGGCGCTCATGTGCTGCGTGCCATTCCTGCAGCCGCTGCACGGCTATCCGCACCACTACTACAACATGTCGGCACAAGGCTTGCGCAACCTCTTCCAGGATCATCTGGCCATCGACGACGTCACCGTCTTTGCGGGCACGGTTCCCCTCTGGTCGCTCGCGTGGATCCTGCGCAGCTGGGCCGCGGGGCTTTCCGGGCGCACGCGCGAGGACTTCCTGCAGATGCGCGTCTCGGATCTCATGGGCGACCCGGTCAGCCACCTCGACCAACCGTTCGTAAGGGAGCTGTCGAACGAGAAGAACCTCGAGCTGGCGAGCGCCACGGTGCTCTTCGCGCACAAGTAGCCCTCCCTTCGAACGAACGAATCTCCGCCATGGACGCCTCGATTCCCTCCCAGGTCGGCGACCCGCACGACCCGGACGCCGACCCGCTCGAGACGCGCGAGTGGATCGACGCGCTCGACGCGCTGATCGAGGCCGAGGGCCCCGAGCGCGCCACGTTCCTGCTGCGCCGCCTGCTGCAGCACGCGCGCGCACGCCGCGTGCCGCTGCCCCAGGTGCTCGCCACGCCGTACGTGAACACGATCGGGCTGGCCGAGCAGCCGCCGTACCAGGGCAACCTCGAGATCGAGGCGCGCATCTCGGCGCTGGTGCGCTGGAACGCGCTCGCGATGGTGGTGCGCGCGAACCGGGCGAGCGGCGAGCTGGGCGGGCACATCGCGAGCTACGCATCGGCCGCGGATCTGTTCGAGGTCGGCTTCAACCACTTCTTCCACGGCGGGCGCGCGGGCGACCTCGTCTACTTCCAGCCGCACTCGGCGCCCGGCGTCTATGCGCGCGCCTATCTCGAAGGGCGCCTCACCGAGGACGAGCTGGCGAGCTACCGGCGCGAGACCGGCGGCCACGGGCTCTCGTCCTATCCGCATCCGTGGCTCATGCCGCGGTTCTGGCAGTTTCCCACGGGCTCGATGGGCCTCGGGCCGCTCTTCGCGATCTACCAGGCGCGCTTCATGCGCTACCTCGCGCATCGCGGGATCGCCGACACGAAGGGCCGCAAGGTGTGGGCGTTCGTAGGCGACGGCGAGATGGACGAGCCCGAGGCGCTCGCGGGCCTTTCGATCGCCGCGCGCGAGAAGCTCGACAACCTGGTGCTCGTCGTGAACTGCAACCTGCAGCGCCTCGACGGCCCCGTGCGCGGCAACGGCTCGATCGTGCAGGAGCTGGAGGGCCTGTTCGCGGGCGCCGGCTGGAACGTGATCAAGCTGCTGTGGAGCAGCGACTGGGACCCGCTCTTCGCGCGCGACGTGCACCAGTGGCTCGAGAAGCGCTTCCTCGAGACGGTGGACGGCGAGTTCCAGACCTATGCCGCGACCGACGGCGCGTTCAACCGCGAGCACTTCTTCAACAAGTATCCCGAGCTGCAGCACCTGGTCGAGCACCTGTCGGACGACGACATCGACCGCCTGCGCCGCGGCGGCCACGACCCGGTGAAGATCTTCTCCGCGTACTGGCATGCCGCGCGCCACGCCGGGCAGCCGACGGTGATCCTCGCGAAGACCAAGAAGGGCTACGGCATGGGCAGCTCGGGCCAGGGGCGCATGACCGCGCACCAGCAGAAGAAGCTCGAGGCCGAGCAGCTGCGCGCGTTCCGCGAGCGCTTCGCGATTCCCGTGACCGACACGCAATGCGACGCGTGCGACTTCGTGCGGCCGCCCGCCGACGCGCCCGAGATGGTCTACCTGCACGCGCGGCGCGAGAAGCTGGGCGGCTATCTTCCGGCGCGCGCGACGACGCGCGAGCCGCTCGCCACGCCCGAGGCCGGCGCGTTCGCGAAGTTCGCGCTCGAGGCGAACGGCAAGGAGATGTCGACCACCGTCGCATACGTGCGCATGGTCGGCGCCCTGCTGCGCGATGCGGTGCTCGGCAAGCGCCTCGTGCCGATCATCGCCGACGAGGCGCGCACCTTCGGCATGGCGGACCTGTTCCGCCAGGTCGGCATCTATTCGCCCATCGGCCAGCTCTACCAGCCCGAGGACAGCCACCAGCTCTCGTACTACAAGGAGGCGGCCGACGGGCAGATCCTCGAGGAAGGCATCAACGAGGCGGGCGCGCTCGCGTCGTGGGTCGCGGCGGCCACGAGCTACTCCGCGCACGGGGTCGCGATGCTGCCGATGTACATCTATTACTCGATGTTCGGCTTCCAGCGCGTGGGCGACGAGATCTGGGCCGCGGCGGACTCGCGCTCGCGCGGCTTCCTCCTCGGCGCGACCGCGGGCCGCACGACGCTCTCGGGCGAGGGCCTGCAGCACGAGGACGGCACGAGCCACCTCATCGCCTCGACCGTGCCCGATTGCCGCGCCTACGATCCGGCGTTCGCGTGCGAGCTCGCCGTGATCCTCGCCGACGGCATGCGCCGCATGCTCACCGCGCAGGAAGACGTCTTCTACTACGTGACGCTGATGAACGAGAGCTACGCGCAGCCCTCGCTCGCCGCGGGCGACGAGGAAGGCATCCTGCGCGGGATGCATCGCGTGCGCGTGGCGGGCAAGGCCGCTTCGGCGCCGCCCGGTTTCGCGCGCAAGCAGAAGGTCCGCCTCCTCGGCGCGGGGACCATCACCCTGGAAGCGCTCGCCGCGGCCGACCTGCTCGAGAACGAGTGGGGCATCGGCGCGGACGTCTACTCCGTGACGAGCTTCACCGAGCTGCGCCGCGAGGCGATGGAGATTTCGAGATCGCGACGGCTCGGCACAGTTGGCGGTGAATGCTGGATCGAGACGCAGCTTCCGCAAACCGGTGCGCCGGTGATCGCCGCGAGCGATTACGTGAGCGCGGTCGCCGACCTCATCCGCCCGTGGGTGCGCGACCGCTACGTCGCGCTCGGCACCGACGGCTTCGGGCGCAGCGATACGCGCGCGGCATTGCGACGCTTCTTCGAGGTCGATCGTCATGCGATCGTGGTGGCCGCTCTGCATGCGCTCGGCGATGCGCGCGCGAACGAGGCGATCGGGCGCTACGGCATCGATCCGTCCAGCGCGCCGCCGTGGGAGCGCTGACTCGCGCGAGCGCCTCGCGTAGTCCGCGGCTGATGCGAATATGCGTGGCGTCCTGCACCGGGCGGCGAGCGCGCGCGGGAATCCCTTACCTCGCGCGCATGTCGCAACTGCTGTCACGCCAGCGCAGGAGGAGATCCATGAGAACCATCGCCATGGCGGCCGGCGGCTTGCTCGTCGCGGCGGCCGGGCGAAGTGCAGAACGACCTCGACTTCCGCTACTGCCGTACGTACTGAATAACCGCGTCGCGTCCCGCGCGGCGCGCGCCCGTCCCTAGCGTGGTGTCGCGGCCGGGGACGGGAAGAGCACGTAGCAGGCCGGCTCGTCGGCGCACATCGTGGTGCGCGCGAGCGTGCGCAGGTCACTGCTCGTCTTGTCGCGCGGCGGCGCGTAGAGCGGGATCAGCACCACATTCTCGCCGGGCGCGGACACGTCGCCGCCCCACAACGGTGCCGGCCCCGGCGACGCCTTCGCGGCCGCATCGGCGGGCGTGACCCGCCGGCAAGCCAGGGCCGGATCGGGCTGTGCGACGTACGCGCAATTCCAGATCGCGGCACGCCGGATCGCGGACGGCTCCCCCCAGGCCGAGAGCGCCGCCGCAGCGCTGCATACCGCGAGCACCATGCGGCCGAATCCGCTCTTGCGCTCCCTCGGAACCCTTCCCATATTCGATGCACTGTGTATAGTGGCTCGCGCCGACCAGCAGCACATTACTCGCTTGCTTTGCAGACTGTAAGGGTCCGGGGCGTATCTTCACGAGGTACTTCCAGGGAATCGCGCATGCAGATCCACGACGCGCGGGTACGTGCTGCCGCGATCACCGCGGTGTGCATCGTCTGCGCGATCGCGCGTGCGGATCCCGCGCCCGGATCGGGCATCAAGGGCACCGCGCACGACTTCACCGGCAGCGGCGCGAAGGTGGGCCTGTGCACCTACTGCCACACGCCCCACAAGGCGGGCAGCACGCTGCTGCTCTGGAACCACCGGCTGTCGACCAACGTGTTCCGCTGGGACGTGGCCGCCACCACCGCCGGCACCATGCTGCCCGCGATCGGCGGCGCGACCTACAAGGGCACGTCCAGCCGCTGCCTCAGTTGCCACGATGGGAGCGTCGCCGCGGGCGAGGTCGGCTGGTACGACGCGCGCTCGCACCTCGGCGCCGCCGCATTGCCCTCGCCGGTCGTCGGCACGGCGGCGGTGGTCGGCGCGAGCGGCAGCCTGGCGGGCAACCACCCGGTGGGCGTTCCTTATCCCTTCAACAAGACGGCGAACACGTACAACGGCATCACGACCGGCAAGCTGATGGTGGCGAGCGAATGGCAGGCGGACCCCGTGTCGCTTCCCGGCTCGCACATCCGCCTTTTCAAGGACGACGGCGCGGGCAACATGTCGCTCCTCGGGCCGGGCATGTCGACGAGCTTCGCGGGCATCGAATGCTCGTCCTGCCACGATCCGCACAATCAGGAGACGCTCGACCGCCTGTTCCTGCGCGGAAGGGCGACCGGCAGCACGCAGGCCGACGGCTATATCTGCCTTCAGTGCCACGTGGCATAAGGCGAGCCGGATGCGGGCCCCGGGGCCCGCTACTTTCTTCATGGAGGAACACCCGCGGCCGGCGGTTTCCGATGTAATTGCCTCGCGCCGCGATGTGTGACCGGGTTCACATCCGTGTCCGGGGATGGCCCCCGAAACTTTGCGGGCGCCGCGCGAAGCGGCATCACGGGGAGGAAGCATGAATCGCCGCCACGCCATCGCCGTCCTTTCGGTATGTGCCGTCGCGCCGCTCGCCGCCGCGGCGAGCGAGCGCGCCACACCCGAGGAGGCGAAGGCCATGGTCGTCCGCGCGATCGACTACTACAAGAAGCACGGCCGCGACGCCGCGCTGCGCGAGTTCTCGCGCAACGACGGAAGCTTCGTCGACCGCGACCTCTACGTGACCGTGTACGCGCTCGACGGCCGGTGCCTCGCGCACATCAACCCGCGCGTGGTCGGCAAGAACATGTGGGACCAGCGCGACGTGGACGGCAGGTACTTCACGCGCGAGCGCCTGGAGAGCGCCCGCGAGCAAGCGAGCGGCTGGCAGGAATTCAAGTTCTTCAACCCGATGACCCACAAGGTCGAGCCGAAGCGCCAGTACTGGGAGCGCTACGACGACGTGGTCTTCGCGGTGGGCGCCTATCGCCCGTGACGGCATGCCGACGATGACCCGCGCCGCCCGCCTCAGCATCCGCACGCGCCTGCTCGCGCTGGTCGCGTTCGTGAACCTGCTGCTCGTCGCCTCGCTCGGCTATGCGTGGCATGCCCTCGCGCAGAGCGGCCGCACGCTCGAGACGGCGCTCGCGAGCAAGGATGCGATCGCCGCGGCGCTGAGCGACATCCAGCAGGCGGAGGTCGAGTTCAAGATGCAGCTCCTCCACCTGAAGAACGTGCTGATCCGCGGGCAGGATCCCGAGCAGCTCGAGGTGAACGCGCGGGGCGTCTTCCAGTCCGGGGATCGCTTCCGCGACGATCTGAAGCGTGCCGTGCAGAGCTCGCGATCGGCCGGCATCGATCCGCAGCCCATCGACGCGCTCATCGACAGCCACGAGAAGCTCGCGAACGTGTATGCGAACGCGATCGACGCGTACCGGACGGAGCAACCGGTCGAGGAAATCGAGAAGGGCATGCGCGGCGAGTTCTTCGCGACGTCGGACGCGCTCGAGAAGCTCGGCAAGCGCTATCGCGCCGAGAGCGCGCGTATCGGGCGCGAGGCGGGCGAGCAGGCGGCCGCGCGCAACCACGAGCTCATCCTGCAGCTCGGCGCGGTGGCGTTGCTCGTGGTGGCGCTGAGCAGCGTCGTCGGTCTCGCGGCCGCGAACGCGATCGTGCGCCCGCTGCGCCGCGCCGCCGCCCTCGCGCAAGCGGTGGCCGGGGGCGACCTCACCGCCGAGATCGCGACCGAGGCGCCCGGCGAGCTGGGCGACCTGCTGCGGGCGCTCGAGCGCATGAACCGCTCGCTCGCGCAGATCGTGTACGACATCCGGCGCGACGCCGACGCGGTGCTCTCGGGCGCCACGCAGATCGCCTCCGGGAACCGCGAGCTTTCCGCGCGCGCCCAGGACCAGGCGACCAGCCTCGAGGAGACCGCGGCCTCGGTCGAGGAGATGGCGGCGAACGTCACGCGCAACGCCGAGCAGTCGCGCCGCGCGAACGATGCCGCCACCGAGGCGAGCGCCGTCGCGCGCCAGGGCGGGATGGCGGTCGAGGCGCTGCTCGGCACGATGGAGTCGATCCACGCGAGCTCGCGCCGCATCTCGGAGATCGTCGGCGTGATCGACTCGATCGCCTTCCAGACGAACATCCTCGCGCTCAATGCGGCGGTCGAGGCGGCGCGTGCCGGCGAGGAGGGGCGCGGCTTCGCGGTCGTGGCCTCCGAGGTGCGCTCGCTCGCCCAGGGCGCCGCGCGCTCGGCGCGCGAGATCGCCGGCCTCATCCAGGAATCGGTCGCGTGCGTGCAGGCGGGAACCGCGGGCGCGCACGATGCGGGCGAGACGATCCGCGCGGCGGTCGAGAGCGTGGAGCGCGTCTCGTCGCTGCTCGCCGGGATCGCCGCCGCCTCGCACGAGCAGAGCGCGGGCATCGGCCAGGTGAGCCAGGCGACCGCCTCCCTCGATCGCGCCACGCAGCAGAACGCCGCGTGGGTCGAGCAATCGAGCGCCGCCTCGGAGAACCTGCGGCAACTGGCCGCGCGCATGGCCGCCTCGGTGGCGGCATTCCGCGTGCCGGTGTCGCATGATGGCGCCTTCGGAGCCGACGGCGCTTTCGCGGCTGCAGCGCTCGCCGCGCCCCGCGAGGTCGCGGCGGTCTAGGTCGACCTCCTCGCTGCCCTCCGCCAAAGGGGGAGGGAAAGACGTTTGGGCCCAGGCGGACGGAAATACGCGCGTTGCGCGGGCGGCCGCGATTGTATACAGTATGCAGACCGCCCGTTCCGGCCCCCTTGCCGCGGCTCGCGAAATGAAGAAGACCCTCAAGCTCGAACGGCGCGAAGCGCGCTGCATGGCCGACGCGGCGCTCGCGAAGGCGAAGGAGATCGGCGTCGTCGAGACCGTGTGCGTCGTCGACGACGGTGGCCACCCGATCGTGCTCGAGCGCATGGACGGCGCGCGCATCACCGGCCCGCAGATCGCGTGGAACAAGGCGTTCACCGCGAGCGGGCACAAGCGCTCGACGCACCTCTTCAACGCGCCGCCCAACGGGCCCGCGCTTCCGGGCAACGAGGCGTTCGGCATCCAGCTCTCGTTCGAGGGACGCTTCGCGGTGTTCGTCGGCGGCTATCCGGTCGTCGTGAACGGCGAGGTGGTGGGCGGCGTGGGCCTGAGCGGCGGCAACGGCGAGCAGGACACCAAGTGCGGGGTGGCGGCGCTCGAGGCGTTGCGCGCGCTCCTCGCGCCCGAGGGATTCGAGGTCCTCGTCCAGGCCGACATCAAGAAGTAGCGCGGCGATGGCGTACCGCGTGCGGATCGTCGACGGCGACGAGGCGTTCGAGGCGCAGGCGGGCGAGACCCTGCTCACCGCCGCCACGCGCGCGGGCGTGAAGCTGCCCCACGAGTGCACCCTCGGCGGCTGCGGCACCTGCCGCGTGAAGCTCGAGGAGGGTCGCGTCGAGTACGAGGCGTTCCCGCTCGCGCTCTCCGAGGCCGAGGCCGCGCAGGGCTATGCGCTCGCGTGCCAGGCGCGCGCCGCGTGCGACCTCGCGATCGCCGTGCCGCGCACCGCGCTCGCGGAACCCTCGGTGCAGTCCGCGCTGGTGACCGAGCTCGAGGACTTCGCGCCGGACGTCGCGCACCTCGCCCTCGTGCTCCCGGACGTGGACAGCTTCGCGTACCGTCCCGGCCAGCACATGAACGTGCGGCTCGCCGACGGCACCCATCGCAGCTTCTCGATGGCCTCCGCGCCCGACGGCAACCGCGTCGACTTCCACATCCGCCGCATCCCGGGCGGGCGCTTCACCTCGGGCGAGCTCGCGCGCATCCAGCCGGGCGACCTCCTCGAGGTCGAGCTGCCGCTCGGCACGTTCCGCTACCACGACGAGGATTACCGCGAGCTCGTGCTCGTGGCCACCGGGACCGGCATCTCGCCGCTGAAGAGCATCGTCGAGTCGCTCATGGACGATCGCGATTGCCCGCCGGTGTCGCTCTACTGGGGCATGCGCACCGAGGCCGATCTCTACCTCGACGCGCAGATCCGGACGTGGGGCGAGCGCCTGTTCGAGTTCCGCTACGTGCCCGTGCTCTCGCGCGCGGCGAGCGGCTGGAGCGGGCGGCGCGGCCACGTGCAGCAGGCGGTGCTCGAGGACTTTCCCGACCTGTCGCAGCACTCGGTGTACCTGTGCGGCTCGCCCGCGATGATCCGCGACGCGAAGGCCGCGTTCGCACGCCACGGCGCGAGCGCCGCGCACACCTACACCGACGGGTTCACCTTCCAGCGGCGCGCCTGAGCGGCGCCACCTTGCCTTTCGCGGCGGGCTCGGCTTCGGCGTGCTCCGCGAGCTCGGCCGCGTTGTAGACGTGCCGCGCCGCGAGCCGGGCCGCGCGCTCGCCGTCGCCCGCGATCACCGCGCGCACGATCGCCGCGTGCTCCTGCCAGTTCTGCCGCACCCGGCTGCGCGACTGGCGCGCGAACACGAGCGCGGTGCGGTCGCGCAGCGAGCGCACGATGCTCGACAGCACCCCGTTGCCCGCCACCGCCTCGAGCGCCTCGTGGAAGCGCGCGTTGTTCTCCTGGATGACGGCGAGCTGGGTCTTCTCGGTGATGCGGCTGCCCGCCGCGAGGATCTTCTGCAGTTGCGCGATCTGCCGGGGGTCCTTGCGCCGCGCGGCGAGCTTCGCGTTCAGCGACTCGAGCGTGGCGCGCACCTCGACCAGCTCCTGCAGCTGCTGCGCAGAATACTCGGTCACCCACGCGCCGCGCCGCGGCTCGATGGTGACCACGCCGTCGGCCGCGAGCTTTCGCAGCGCCTCGCGCACCGGCATGCGCGAGACGCCCAGCTCGGCCGACAGGCGCTCCTCGGCGAGGCGCTCGCCGGGCGCGAACTCGCCGGCGAGGATGCGCTCGCGGATCGCGTCGGCCACGACCTGGTTCAACGGCGCGTGCTGCGCTCCGAGGCTCTCGTGGCGCGCGGCGCGGACGGCCGGAAGGCTGGAGGAAGTCGTCTTTCTCATCGTGGAAGGGCGCTCGCCCTGCTGTCCATTGTAGCGGCGATCGGCGCGGCGTCCACCGTCGC
Organism: uncultured Burkholderiales bacterium; assembly: GCA_964403515.1. Taxonomy (GTDB): domain Bacteria; phylum Pseudomonadota; class Gammaproteobacteria; order Burkholderiales; family Usitatibacteraceae; genus Usitatibacter. Next base: position 35,851 of record CAYOGL010000040.1, read on the forward strand.
GCCGCCATCGCGCGGGGTTGCACCGCTCCTGCCGGCTGTATACAGTATCCAGTACGCCGTTTCTTGACCCGGCGCAATCCGCGCAACTCTTACCGACGCCCGAAGGAGACTGCCATGGCGGCCCTCATGAACCGCGACGAATTCCGCACCGCCCTCGAGAAGGCCATCGCCGGCAGGAGCGCCAACAAGTCGCCCTTCAGCATCGCGTGGGCGAGCGGTAAGCTCGCGCGCGCGCACCTCGCCCGCTGGGCCGAGAACCACTACCACTACGTGGGCCCGTTCGCCGACTACCTCGCCTACATCTACGGCCGCACGCCGGATGCGATGACCGAGGCGAAGGACTTTCTCCTCGCCAACATGTACGAGGAGGAGATCGGCGGCGACCGCCACACCGACCTGCTGATCCGCTTCGGCGAGGCGTGCGGCACCACCCGCGCGCGCATCGAGAGCCCCGACAACATGTCGCCGACGACGCGCGGCCTGCAGAGCTGGTGCTACGCGGTGGCGATGCGCGAGGAGCCGGTCGTCGCGGTGGCCGGGCTGGTGGTCGGCCTCGAGTCGCAGGTGCCGTCGATCTACCGCAAGCAGACGCCGACGCTGCGCGAGAAGTACGGCTTCACCGACGAGGAGGTCGAGTTCTTCGACCTGCACATCGTCTCCGACGAGATCC
>CAYOGL010000041.1:0-35470 GCA_964403515.1 uncultured Burkholderiales bacterium
GGCTGCTGTTCGAGCGCTTCCTCAATCCGGAGCGCGTGTCGATGCCCGACTTCGACATCGACTTCTGCCAGGACGGCCGCGACCGCGTGATCGATTACGTGCGGCACAAATACGGCGCCGAGAGCGTCTCCCAGATCGCCACGTTCGGCACGATGGCGGCGAAGGCGGTGGTGCGCGACGTGGGACGCGTGCTCGGCATGCCGTACGGCGAGGTCGACCGCATCGCGAAGCTCGTGCCCTTCGAGCTCGGCATGACGCTCGAAAGGGCGCTCGAGGTCGAGCCGCAACTGAAGCAGCTGGTCGACGAGCAGGAGGAGGTCGCCGAGCTGATGCGCCTGGCGCGCGCGCTCGAGGGCCTCACCCGCAACGTCGGCATGCATGCGGGCGGAGTTCTGATCGCGCCCGGCAAGCTCACCGACTTCACGCCGCTCTATTGCGCGGAAGGATCGAGCGCGACGGTGAGCCAGTTCGACAAGGACGACGTCGAGAAGGTCGGCCTGGTCAAGTTCGACTTCCTCGGGCTCACGACGCTCACGATCCTCGCCGAGAGCGAGCGCAACATCCACGCGCTCGGCGACACGGCGTTCGACATCCAGAAGATCGCGCTCGACGACGCGCCGACCTACAAGATCTTCTCCTCGGGCAACACGGTCGCGATCTTCCAGTTCGAATCGCGCGGGATGCGCGACCTGATCATGAAGGCGCGCCCCGACCGGCTCGAGGACCTGATCGCGTTGAACGCTCTCTACCGCCCGGGACCGATGGACCTGATTCCCGACTTCATCGAGCGCAAGCACGGCCGCCAGAGGTGGGAATACCTCGACCCGAGGATGAAGGACATCCTCGACGAGACCTACGGCGTCATGACCTACCAGGAGCAGGTCATGACCATCGCCCAGGTCATCGGCGGCTACACGCTCGGCGGCGCGGACCTGCTGCGTCGCGCGATGGGCAAGAAGAAGCCCGAGGAGATGGCCAAGCAGCGGGCGATCTTCCTCGAGGGCGCGGCCAAGCGCGGGCTCGAGGAGGACAAGGCGGGCACGCTCTTCGACCTCATGGAGAAGTTCGCCGGCTACGGCTTCAACAAGTCGCACGCCGCCGCGTATGCGTACGTCGCCTACCAGACGGCGTACCTGAAGGCGCACCACGGCGCTGCCTTCATGGCCGCGAACATGTCGGCGGTGATGGACGACACCGACAAGCTGCAGGTGCTCTACGACGACGCGCTCAGGAACGGCCTGGCCATCGCGCCGCCGGACATCAATACCTCGACCTACCGCTTCGTGCCGACGGACGCGAAGCACATCCGCTACGGCCTGGGCGGCGTGAAGGGCACCGGCGCGGGCGCGATCCAGAACATCGTCGCCGCGCGCGAGGCGGGCGGGGCGTTCGCCTCGCTCGCCGACTTCTGCAAGCGCGTGGACCGGCGCGTCGTGAACCGCCGTGCGATGGAGGCGCTGGTCAAGGCGGGCGCGTTCGATTCGATCGAGCCGAATCGCGCGAGCCTGCTCGCGTCGCTCGGCAACGCGATCGAGCTCGCGGAGAAGGCCGAGCATTTCGCGGCGCAGACGAGCCTCTTCGGCGGCGCGAGCGGCGGCGGCGCGGACGATTTCGAGCTCGTGCGCCAGGCGCCGTGGGGCGATCGCGAGCGGCTGCAGAACGAGAAGCAGGCGCTCGGCTTCTACCTCTCGGGCCACCCGTTCGATGCCTACCGCGACGAGCTGCGGCGCCTCGCCCGCACCCCGCTCGACAAGGTGCAACCGCAGATGGAGCCGGTCATGCTCGCCGGCGTCATCTACGGCGTGCAGGTGCGCAATTCGCGCCGCGGGCGCATGGCGGTGCTCACGCTCGACGACGGCAGCGCGCGCCTCGAGGTCGTGGTCTACGGCGAGCTCTTCCAGGAGAAACGCGCCGTCATCCAGGAAGACCAGGTCGTGGTCGTGAAGGGCAAGGTGTTCCCCGACGAGTTCTCGGGAGGCCTGCGCATCACCGCCGACCAGATCATGGATCTCGCCGAGGTACGCTCGGCCTACGCGCGGCTGCTGCGGCTTTCGATCAACGGGCAGGCCGACTCCGCGAAGCTCAAGGCCCTGCTCACGCAGTACGCCGGCGGCAAGTGCCACGTCGCCATCCGCTACCGCAACGCGAAGGGCGAGTGCGACATCCGCCTGCCCGAGAGCTGCCGCGTGAAGGTCTCCGCGCCGCTGCTCGATTCGCTCGCCCAATGGCTCGACGAGAGAAACGTCGAGGTCGTCTACTAGCGATTCGTTCTCTGCTCGGAGGAAGGATGGACCTGGGACTGAAGGGTCGCACCGCGGTCGTGACCGGTGCGAGCTCGGGAATCGGCCGCGCCATCGCGCGCGAGCTTTGCCGCGAGGGTGCGCGCATCGCGATCACGGGCCGGCGCCGCGACAACCTCGTCGCGCTCGCCAACGAGGCGCGGGCGGCGGGCGCGCCCGAGCCGGTCATCATCGCGCACGATGCGCTCGCCGCGGACTACGTCGACACGGTCGCGCGCATGGCCGCTGCCGCGCTCGGCCCGGTCCAGATCCTCGTGAACAACGCCGGGGGCAGCCGGGCGTTCGGCAAGGACGCGACCGACCAGCAATGGGACGAGGCGCTCACCCTCAACTTCACGCGCCATCGCCAGCTCACCAACCGGCTGCTGCCGGGGATGATCGAGGGCAACTGGGGCCGCGTCATCAACATCACCGGCAAGTCGGAGCCCGACAACGTGAACGGCGCGTTCTGCGCGAAGGCGGCGCTCACCGCGTGGTCGAAGGGCCTGTCGCGCGAGGTGGGCAAGCACGGCATCACCGTGAACTGCATTCCGCCCGGGCGCGTCATGAGCGACCAGATCCTGCGCAACTACACCCCGGAATATCGCGCGTGGCAGTCGGAGCACGAGATTCCCGTCGGCCGCTACGGCGAGCCGGAGGAGCTCGCGAACCTCGCCATCTTCCTCGCCTCGCCGCGCGCCTCCTACATCACCGGCGCCGTCTATCCGGTGGATGGCGGCTTGCGCCGGTACCAATACTGAACGCGAGCCCGCGCGCCGCCTCTTCTCGCATCACCCCGCCCGGGCGGCGTAAGCCTCGAGCTTCGCGAGGACGTCCGCGTCGATGTCGACCCCGTCGCGTTGCTGGCGGTCGAAGTGATTCCATTCGATCTCGCCCGGCAGGCGCACCGGTTGCGCGGGATCGACTCGCGGCGTCGCGTGCACGATCGCGGCGAAGTCGGAGACCCGCGCGGCCAGCTCCTCGGTCCCGCCGAGGCGGGCGGTATCGATGAGGATGAAGAAGTGGCCGAGGTCCTGCGCCGCCTGGGGCTCGTCGGACCACGACTTCACGTGGGTGAGATACGAAGCGCCGGAGAGCACGCCCGCGAAGAGGTCGACCATCAACGCGAGCCCGTAGCCCTTGTAGCCGCCGATCGGCAGCAGGAAGCCGTCGAGCGCGGCCTTCGGATCGGTGGTCGGACGGCCCTCGCGGTCGGTCGCCCAGGTGGGCGGGATCGCCTCGCCGCGCTTCAACGCGTTGCGGATCTTCGCGCGCGCCACCACGCTCATCGCCATGTCGAGAATCACCGGCCGGCCGCCGGGGCGCGGCACGCCGAAGGCGAGCGGGCTGTTGCCGAGCCGCGCCTCGCGCCCGCCGCTCGGCGCGATCGTGCTCGTGGCGTTGCTGCCCATGATGCTGGCGAAGCCTTCCTGGGTGGCGAGGTACGCGTAGGGCGTGATCGCACCGAAGTGGTTGCTGTGGCGCGCGAACGCGGCGCCAACGCCGGTCGCGCGTGCGCACCGCATCGCCGCCCGTAGCGCATGCATGCCGATCTTCGGCCCGAGCCCGTTCGCGCCGTCGATGCGCGTCATGGCGGGAGCCACGGTCTCGACCGTGATCGCGGCCCTCGCGTCGATGCCGCCGATCTCGATGCGCTCGCCGTACGACTCGATCCGGCTCACGCCATGGGTGTGATGGCCGAACAGATCGCCGAGGACCAGGATCTGCGCCGCGTCGCCCGCGCCGGCGGCATCGATCCCGAGGCCGGCGAACGCGCGCGTGGCGAGGGACTCGAGCTCGGCGGCCTTCATTCCGCCGTGATGTGGGCCGCCTTCACGACCTTCGCCCACTTCTCGCTTTCCGAGTCGATGTATTTCGCCAGGTCCTCGGGCGTGCCCGGATGCGGGGAGAGGCCCTGCTTGTCGAGCGCTTGCACCACTTCCGGATCCTTGAGCGCCTTCACCAGCTCGCGGTTCCAGAAGTCGATGATGTCCTTCGGCGTCTTCGCCGGCGCGACGAACGCGTACCAGTTTTCCGCGGCGAAGCCGGGATAGCCGGATTCGGCGACGGTCGGCACGTTGGGCAGGTTCGGAAGGCGGTCGGGGCCGGTCACCGCGAGCGCGCGCAGCTTGCCCGCCTCGATGTGCGGCACGGCGGTCGACGGAACGGCCGGGTACATCGCCACGCGCCCGCCGAGCACGTCGGTCATCGCCGCGCCGCCGCCCTTGTACGGGACGTGCACCATGTGGATGCCGGCGCGCTGCGCGAGCAGCTCGCCCGCCAGGTGCGCGGCGCCGCCGATGCCCGAGGAGGCGTACGCGATGTCGTCCTTCTTCGCCATCGCCACGAAGTCGGCGAGCGTCTTCGCGGGCGAGCTGGCGGGCACCACGATGACGTTCGGGAACACGACGCCCAGCGTGATCGGCGCGAAGTCGCGCTTCACGTCGTAGGGCACCTTCATCATGTGCGGCGAGACGGTGAGCGGGCCGACCGACGAGAGGTGGATCTGGTAGCCGTCGGGGGCCGCCGTCGCGATCGCCTGCGCCGCGATGTTGCCGCCGGCGCCGGGGCGGTTCTCGACGACGACCGATTGGTGGATGTTCTCGGAGAGCTTCTTCGCGACGATGCGCGCCGTCGTGTCGGTGCCGCCGCCGGGAACGAATCCGACGGAAAGCGTGACCGGGTGGGCCGGCGTCCACGCGCAAGCGGCGCCGCCGAAGGTGACGGATGCGAGCGCGGCGAGCGCGGCGCGAAGGCAGCGTTTCATCTTATCTCCTCGAGGTGGAATGCGATTTTGCGCGCGCGTAGTTTGAGGCACTCCGTGGGCGGCTACAATGTGCCGCATCAATTCGCCCGCAGCTCCCATCCCCGCCGGCAGTTCGAGCCGATTCGCCCGCAGCATGGATTTCTCCCGGCAGTTCGACCTCCTCGTCCTCGGCGGCGGCAACGCGGCGTTGTGCGCGGCGCTCGCGGCGCGCGAGCGCGGCCTCACCGTGCTCATCGTCGAGTCGGCGCCCTTCGACTTCCGCGGCGGCAACAGCCGCCACACGCGCAACATGCGCACGATGCACTCGGGTCCGCTCGATGTGCTGGAGGAAGCGTATCCGGAAGACGAATACTGGCAGGATCTGCTCAAGGTCACGGGCGGCCAGACCGACGAGACGCTCGCGCGCATGACCATCCGCGAGACCGAGCGCCATGTTCCCTGGATGAAGGAGCACGGCGTGCGTTTCCAGGCGCCGCTCGGCGGCACGCTGCATCTCGCACGCACCAACGCTTTCTTCCTCGGTGGCGGCAAGGCGCTCATGAACGCCTATTACGCGGCGGCGCAGGCCCTCGGGGTCGAGGTCGTGTACGAGGCCGAGGCCATCGATGTCGAGGTCGTCGACGGCCGTTTCGTGGCGGTGATCGTCCGCCACGCGGGCGCCCAGCATCGGCTGCGGGCCCGCGCGCTCGTGGTCGCATGCGGCGGCTTCGAGTCCAACCTCGAGTGGCTGCGGGAAGCGTGGGGCCCGCCCGCCGACAACTTCATCGTGCGCGGCACGCCGTACAACCGCGGGCGCATCCTGAAGACCCTGCTCGACAAGGGCGCGCAGGCAGTGAGCGACGCCACCCAGGGCCATTGTGTGGCGATCGACGCGCGCTCGCCGAAGTTCGACGGCGGCATCATCACGCGCGTGGACGCGGTCTCGCTCGGCATCGTGGTGAACCGCGACGGCAGGCGCTTCTACGACGAGGGCGAGGACTTCTGGCCCAAGCGCTACGCGATCTGGGGACGGCTCATCGCCGGCCAGCCCGGGCAGATCGGCTATTCGATCATCGACGCGAAGTCGATGGGCAAGTTCATGCCGCCGGTCTTCCCGCCGGTGAAGGCGCACTCGATCGCGCAGCTCGCGCAAGCGCTCGGCCTCGATGCCGCGGCGCTCGAAGACACCGTGGCCGGATTCAATGCCGCGGTACGGCCCGGCAGCTTCGACCACACGGTCTTCGACGACTGCCGCACCGAGGGCCTCGCGCCGCCCAAGACGCACTGGGCGCGGCGCATCGACACGCCGCCTTTCTACGCGTACCCCCTGCGTCCCGGCATCACGTTCACCTACCTGGGGGTGAAGATCGACGAGAAGGCGCGCGTCCTGTTCGCGGACGGCAAGCCGATGCCGAACCTGTTCGCCGCCGGCGAGATCATGGCGGGCAATGTGCTGGGCGAGGGCTACCTCGCGGGCATCGGCATGGCGATCGGCACGACGTTCGGGCGCATCGCGGGCGAGGAGGCCGCGCGCCATGTCCGCGGCTAGCTCGCAGCGCCTCGATGCGCTCATCGCCGAGGCGCAGCGCGTGCTCGCCATCTGCAACGCGTGCCGCTATTGCGAAGGCTATTGCGCCGTCTTTCCCGCCCTCGAGCGGCGCCTTTCCTTCACCGAAGCGGACATCCATTACCTCGGCAGCCTCTGCCACAACTGCGGCTCGTGCCTCTACGCATGCCAATACGCGCCGCCCCACGAGTTCCAGGTCGACTTCCCGCGCCTCATGGCGCAGGTGCGGCGCGAGTCCTATCGCCGCTACGCGTGGCCGGGCTTTCTTGCGGGCGCCTTCATGCGCGGCGGACGGGTCGCGGCGGTGGTGACCATCGCGAGCCTCGTGCTCGCAGTCGTCTTCCTCGTGGCCTACGCCGGCAAGCGCAACTTCGAGCAGCCATGGCCCGACGCGACGGGGGCGTTCTATGCGCTGTTTCCGCACGGGACGATGACCGGCATCTTCGGCGTGGCCTTCGTGCTCGCGATCGCGGCGCTCGCGGCCGGCTTCGCGCGCTTCTGGCGCGACACGGGCGAGAAGAGCGGCGCATGGCTCGAGGCGCATCCCGCGGCGCATGCAGCGCGCGATGCGCTCACCTTGCGCTATCTCGACGGTGGCGGCGAAGGTTGCACGTATCCCGGTCCCGACAAGTCGTTCGCACGGCGCCGGTTTCACCACCTCGCTTTCTATGGCTTCCTGCTCTGCTTCGCCGCCACGTCGGTCGCCACCATCTATCACTACGTCTTCGGGTGGAAAGCGCCTTACCCGTTCTGGAGCGCGCCCGTCCTGCTCGGGACGCTGGGCGGCATCGGCCTTGTCGTCGGGCCTCTCGGGCTGGCGTGGCTGAGGATCCGGCGCGACCCGCAGCTCGGCGATCCGCGCGAGGACGGCATGGACGTTGGCTTCCTCGCGTTGCTCTTCTTCACCGCGGCTAGCGGCCTGGCGCTGCTCGCGCTGCGCGAGACGGCCGCGATGGGCGCGCTGCTCGCCGCGCACCTCGGATTCGTGCTGGCGCTCTTTGCGATGCTGCCCTACGGGAAGTTCGTGCACGCGGTCTACCGGGTGGCCGCGCTCGTGCGCTATCACCTCGAGCGGCGCCGGCCGCTGCCCGATACCGCGCCGGAGTGAGCCTCAGCCGCTCGGTCGGCGCTCGAATCCCTCGAAGACCTCGCTCGCGTCGAGCTCCTCCACCTCGAGGTCGGTGACGCGCGCACGCTCCGGGCCGCGCCATGCCCAGCGCACGATCGCCTCGACCGCCGCCGCTTCGCCCTGCACGATGGCCTCGACCGATCCGTCCATGCGGTTGCGCACCCAGCCGCGCACGCCCAGGCGCTCGGCCTCGAGGCGCATCGATTCGCGGAACCACACGCCCTGCACGCGCCCGCGCGCTACCAGTCGCCGCGTCACCCGGTCAGTCTTCGCCACGCACCTTTCCTCGTGCGTGCTTGGTCGCGCCGCGCAGCTTCTTGCCCTCGAGGCGTCGCTTCTTCGATGCGGCGGTGGGGCGCGTCGGCACGCGCTTCTTGGGCACGCGGTTCAGCCGTGCGAGCCGCTCGAGCAGGCGGCGGAACGCGGTCTCGCGATTGCGGTACTGGGACGGCGAATCCTGCGCGGTGACCACCACGCCCGAGGGCAGGTGCGTGAGGCGCAGCGCCGACTCCGTCTTGTTCACGTGCTGCCCGCCGGGGCCGCTCGCGCGGAACACCTCGACCACGACCTCGCGCTCAAGCTCGCGGCGATCGAGGGAGTAAGGCGGTGGACGCTGCGGGTTGCGTTGAGGCATGGAGCTGGGGCATTACACCTGTATTTCGGCGCGCGGCGATTCTGTGAAGCGGGTCACTGGCGTCCCGGCATGCCGCGCGCGACGATGCTCGCACGGTGATGCGCGTCGATCGCTGCCGCGACGGGGCGCAACCGCCGTGTCATCCCGCAAGGCGCACGGGACGCCTGCCGCTCGCGGCCGGCGTCCCCTTTTTTACTTGATGCGCATTCCCGGCATCGCGCCGCTGTCCGGCGCGAGCAGGAAGATCGCGTTGCCGTCGCCCGCGGCGAGCACCATGCCCTGCGATTCGCCGAAGCGCATCTTGCGCGTCGCGAGGTTGGCGACCATCACCGTGAGGCGCCCGACCAGCTCCTTCGGCGTGTAGGCCGAGCGGATGCCGGCGAAGACGGTGCGCTGCTCGAGCCCGATGTCGAGCGTGAGCTTGACGAGCTTGTCCGCATCGGGCACGAGCTCCGCATCGACGATGCGCGCGACCCGCAGGTCGATGCGGCCGAAATCGTCGATCGAGATCGTCTCGCCCACGGGCGCGATCACCGGCGGCTTCGGTGGCTCCACCGGCTCGAGCTTGAACTCGGCCGCGTCGCCCTTCGCCTCCGCCTTCGCCTCGGCTTTCGCGTCCGCCGCCACGGGCTTCGCCGCTTCGGCGGGGGCCGCCTTCGCTTCCCCCGTCGCGGGCTTGGCCGCGTCCGGTTTCGCCTCGGCGGGCGGCTCGAGCAGCTGCTCGATCTGCTTGGGATCGATGCGGGACACGAGGTGGCGATACGGCTGGACCTTGTGGCCGGGCTTGAGCGGCGTGGCGACGTCGTCCCAGGTGAGCGGCTTGGCGAGCGCGAGGAACGCCTCGACCTCCTCGGCGACCTTCGGCAGCACCGGCTTCAGGTAGATGGTGAGGATGCGGAAGAGCTCGAGGTAGAGCGTGCAGAACCACTGCAGCGCCGCTTCCTGCCCGCTTTCCTTCGCGATCTCCCACGGCTTCTGCTCGTCGACGTACTGGTTCACGCGGTCGGCGAGGAACATGATCTGGCGGATCGCCTTGCTGAACTCGCGGGCCTCGTAGTCGTCGGCGATGGCGTCGGCGAAGCTGCGCACCTCGAAGAGGATCTGCGGCGCCTGGTCGTCCTCGGTCACCGGGGCGGCGAGGTGCCCGCGCATCTTGTGCTTGAGCTCGCGCCCGGCCGACAGCGGCTCGTCGGTGAGCGCGCCGTTGAAGCGCTTGGCGATGAAGCCCGCGGCCCGGCTCGCGATGTTCACGTACTTCCCGACGAGATCGGAGTTCACCCGGGCCATGAAATCGTCGGGATTGAAGTCGAGGTCCTCGACGCGCGGGTTGAGCTTCGCGGCGAAGTAGTAGCGGATCCACTCGGCGTTCAGCCCCAGGTCCATGTACTTCTGCGGGCTCACCGTGATGCCACGCGACTTCGACATCTTCTCGCCCGAAAGCTGCAGGAAGCCGTGGACGTACACGCGGTCGGGCACCTTGCGGTCGGCGAACTTGAGCATCGCCGGCCAGAAGAGCGTGTGGAAGTAGATGATGTCCTTGCCGATGAAGTGGATCTGCTCCACGTTCTTGTCGGCGAGGTACTTCGCGAAGTCCTGGCCCTTCTTCTCGAGGAAGTTCTTGAGCGAGGCGAGGTAGCCGATGGGCGCGTCGAGCCAGACGTAGAAGTACTTCCCGGGCACGCCGGGGATCTCGATGCCGAAGTAGGGCGCGTCCCGGGTGATGTCCCAGTCGTTCAGCCCGCCGTCGAGCCACTCGCGCACCTTGTTCGCGACCTCGGGCTGCAGGCGGCCGTCCTGCGTCCAGCCGCGCAGGAATTCGACGCAGCGCGGGTCGGAGAGCCTGAAGAAGAAATGCTCCGACTGCTTGAGCACCGGCTTCGCCCCGGTGAGCGCGGAGTAGGGGTTCTTGAGATCCGTGGGCGCATACACCGCGCCGCAGTTCTCGCAGGAATCGCCGTACTGGTCCTTCGCGCCGCACTTCGGGCACTCGCCCTTGATGTAGCGGTCGGGCAGGAACATCTTCTTGACCGGGTCGAAGAACTGCTCGATCGTCTTCGTCTCGATGAAGCCGTTGGCCTTGAGCGACTCGAAAATATCCCCGGCGAGCTGGCGGTTCTCCTCCGAGTGGGTGCTGTGGAAGTTGTCGAAGCTGATGGCGAAGCGCTGCAGGTCGCGGCGGTGCGACTCGTTCACGCGCCCGATCAGCTCCTCGGGCGTGATGCCCTCGGCCTCGGCCTTGAGCATGATGGGCGCGCCGTGGGTGTCGTCCGCGCCCATGAAGCTCACGCGGTGCCCCTGCAGCCGCTGGAAGCGCACCCAGATGTCGGCCTGGACGTACTCCATGATGTGGCCGATGTGGAACGGCGCGTTGGCGTACGGAAGCGCGGTGGTGACGAAGAGTTTGCGCGGCATGAAAGTGGGGTTTCGCGGCTCCGCGATGATAGCAAATTGGATTAAGATTCCATGTTCATCTCCCCCGCGTCATTCCCACCGGCAATGGCCTTCACCGAGCAGGACGTCACGGCGGCGCTCTCCGAGCTGATCGATCCCGTCACCGGGCGCAACTACGTCGAATCGAAGAGCGTCAAGAACCTCAAGGTCGAGGGCGATCGCGTGTCGCTCGACATCGTCCTCGGCTATCCCGGGCGCGGCGTGCTCGAGAAGGTGCGCTCGCAGGTCGCCGAGCGCCTCGCGAAGCTGCCGGGGCTCGCCCATGCGAGCGTCAACGTGCAGTCGAAGATCGTCTCGCACGCCGTGCAGCGCGGCGTGAAGCTGGTGCCGGGCATCAAGAACATCATCGCGGTCGCCTCCGGCAAGGGCGGCGTGGGCAAGAGCACCACGGCGGCGAACCTGGCGCTCGCGCTCGCGGCGGAAGGCGCGAGCGTCGGAATGCTCGACGCGGACATCTACGGCCCCTCGCAGCCGCTCATGCTCGGCGTGACCGGCCGGCCGACCTCGCGCGACGGCAAGACGATGGAGCCCATGGAAGGGCACGGCGTGCAGGCGATGAGCGTGGGCTTCCTGATCGAGCCCGATACGCCGATGGTCTGGCGCGGCCCGATGGTCACCCAGGCGCTCGAGCAGCTGCTCACCGAGACCAAGTGGCGCGACCTCGATTACCTGGTCGTGGACCTGCCGCCGGGCACGGGCGACATCCAGCTCACGCTCGCGCAGAAGGTGCCGGTCACCGGCGCGATCATCGTCACTACCCCGCAGGACATCGCGCTCATCGACGCGCGCAAGGGCCTCAAGATGTTCGAGAAGGTCGGCATCCCGATCCTCGGCATCGTCGAGAACATGGCGATCCACATCTGCTCGAACTGCGGGCATGCCGAGCACATCTTCGGCGCGGGCGGCGGCGAGAAGATGGCCAAGGACTACGAGGTCGAGCTCCTCGGCAGCCTGCCCCTCGACATCCGCATCCGCGAGCAGGCGGACTCGGGCAAGCCGACCGTCGTCGCCGATCCCGACGGCCCGGTCGCCGCGATCTACCGCGACATCGCACGCAAGGTCGCCGCCCGAATCGCCCGCCAGGCGGAGGACCGCACCTCCGTCTTCCCGAAGATCGTCATCCAGAACACCTGACCTACCGCTCGCTCAGGACGGCGCCCCGGGCTCGGACTCGCGAAGCGTGCAGCGGGCAGGCGCGCCAGGCGCCCACACGACCATGACGGCACACGAACAACAATCGAGGAGGCGCCGGTGAGCATCAAGAGCGACAAGTGGATCCGCCGCATGGCCCAGGAGCACCGCATGATCGAGCCGTTCGAGGCGGGCCAGGTGCGCTCGATCGACGGCAAGCGCATCGTCTCCTACGGCACGTCGAGCTACGGGTACGACATCCGCTGCTCCGACGAATTCAAGATCTTCACCAACATCAACTCGACGATGGTCGACCCGAAGAACTTCGACGAGAAGTCCTTCGTCGACTTCAAGGGGCCGGTGTGCATCATCCCGCCGAACTCCTTCGCGCTCGCGCGCACGGTCGAATACTTCCGCATTCCGCGCAACGTCCTCACTGTTTGCCTGGGGAAGTCGACCTACGCCCGCTGCGGAATCATCGTGAACGTCACCCCCTTCGAGCCGGAGTGGGAGGGCTACGTCACGCTCGAGTTCTCGAACACGACGCCGCTGCCGGCGAAGATCTACGCCAATGAAGGCGTGGCGCAGGTCATCTTCTTCGAGTCCGACGAGGTCTGCGAGACGTCCTACCGCGATCGCGGCGGCAAGTACCAGGGCCAGCACGGAGTGACCCTGCCGAAGATCTGAGCGCCGCGCCGGGAACCCGCGGGGCACGATCCGACACAAAAAATGTCTCGACGGGGCCGGAAATTGCCCTATACTTCGCGCAATTTTTTTCGCATTTCGCCCGGCGGGACCGTGTCCCGCGGGCCGTTCGACCCGCGAGGGAGCATGAAGGAGGTCATCATGACAGGAGCGAGGAACTACGACGGCGCGCTGCGTTGCGACCCGTCCATCCGGCGCGACCCGTCCGGAGTTCATGATCCCGTTCGCCATCCGAGACTTCGATGCCCCGAACCGCCACGATAAAGCGGCTGCGCCCGCAGCCCGAGTTCCCCCTCGATACCCACCCGGAAGTCAGCCTCGACTTCACGAGCCTCAAGCAGTACCTCGCGAGGCATCCGTACAAGAAGCCCGTCCTGTTGATCGACCTGGACATCGTGCGCAGCAAGGCGCGCCGGTTCCGGGCCGCGCTGCCGCGCGTGCGCCCGCACTTCGCGGTGAAGGCCAACCCCGACCCGCGCGTGCTGAAGGTGCTCATCCAGGAAGGCGCCGGGTTCGAGATCGCCTCGATCGCCGAGCTCGACCTGCTGCTGTCCCTCGGCGTGCCGGTCGCTGAGATCTTCTACTCGAACCCGATCAAGTCGCGCGCCTACCTCGAATACGCGGCCGCGAAGGGCGTGGAGTGGTACGTGGTCGACAGCGCCGAGGAGATCCGCAAGGTCGCCTCCGTGAAGCGCGACGCGAAGCTTTACCTGCGCATCGACGCGCCCAACATCGGCAGCGACTGGCCGCTCGCGGGCAAGTTCGGCGCGCACATGAACGACGTGCCCGAGATGATCGAGGCGGCCGTCGAGGCGAAGGCCGACCTCGCCGGCGTGACCTTCCACGTGGGCTCGCAGTGCCTGAACCCCGAGAACTGGCGCGTCGGCATGGAGCGCGCGCGCAAGGTGTTCGCCTCGATGCGCGCGGTCGGACTGCATCCGCGCCTGCTGAACCTCGGCGGCGGCTACCCGGTGCGCCACGTGAAGCCGATCCCCTCGATCGAGACCATCGCCGAGGTGATCAACAAGGAGCTGCGCCACTTCGGCCCGGAGGTACAGGTCATCGCCGAGCCCGGGCGCTATTTCGTCTCCGACGCCGGGTACTTCATCTGCCGCGTCGCCGGGACCGCGACCCGCAACGGCCAGCGCTGGATGTACTGGGATGCGGGCGTGTTCGGCGGCGTGATCGAGACCACCGAGGGCCTGCGCTACAACATCTATACCGAGCGCGACGGCGAGCCCGTTTCCTGGAACGTCGCCGGCCCGACTTGCGACTCGGTCGACGTGGTGATGCGCGAGGAGCTCTTCCCCGCGGACCTGCAGGAAGGCGACCTCATCTTCATCAAGAACGCGGGCGCGTACACGACGGCGTACGCGAGCAACTTCAACGGCTTCCCGCTGCCCGAGGTCGCGACGATCGGCGGCTAGCGGCGCGCCGCGCGCGATGACCGAGGATCCACCCTGTCCCCGACCCTCCCCCGAGGGGGCGAGGGAGCACCACGTCGGTGCCGGCTTCGAGGAGCGCCTGCGCGCGAGCTTCGATCGCCAGGGCGCGATGCAGCTGCTCGGCGCCCGGCTCGCGGCGGTCGCGCCCGGCCGCGTCGAGATCGCGCTGCCATTCCGTGCGCAGCTCTCGCAGCAGCACGGCTATTTCCACGCCGGCATCATCTCGACGATCGCCGATTCGGCCGGGGGCTATGCCGCCTACACGCTCTTCCCCGAGGACGCGGGCGTGCTCACGGTCGAATTCAAGATCAACCTCATGGCGCCGGCCGAGGGCGAGCGCGCCCTCGCCGTGGGCGAGGTCCTGCGCAAGGGCCGCACGCTCACCGTGTGCCGCATCGACGCGTTCGCCGAGAAGGGCGGCGAGCGCGTGCATTGCGCGACCGGCCTGCAGACGCTCATGTGTCTCGTGGGCCGCGGCGTGCGCGGCTGAGTGGCGCAGGACTTCTGGGCCGCAAGCGGCTACCGCCTGCTCGAGCGGCGCGACGGCGAGCTCGTCGCCACGGATGCCTGGCTCGCGGCGTTCCTCGAGCGCGAGGAGCTCGCGCCCCCGGCCGATGCGGGGCCGCGCGAGCGTGCGCTCCACGATCGGTTGAAGCGTGATCCCCGCGCGCCGGTCGACGATGCGACGCTCCGGGCGATCGAGGACGCGGACGCGCGCGAGAACTGGTCGCTCTTCGTCGCTTTCCGCGACTGGGTCCTCGCGCATCCGACGCTCGAGGCGGCCTACGCGGCGCTCTTCGCCGAGGCGTCGGTTCCCGTGGCCGCGCCTTTCGTCGACGCGCTCGCATGCGTCCTGCTACGCCACGTGCTCGATGGGACCGAGGACGCCTGGTCGTGCCGCGCGGGCGAGCTCTTCTTCCGCCTGCAACGCGTGAGCTCGGAGGAGGGGCGCGTCCTGTGCGCGGACGCGGCCACGATCGAGACCTACGCGGCCACCGGCGGTTTCGGCAACGTCGGCCGCCTGCTGCGGCAGCAGAACGTGCCGACCGCCGCGGTGAAGATGGACATTCTTTCCGCCGAGAACGCGCCGCTCTACTTCCTGCGCGACGAGCTCTTCGGCTTCGTGCTCGACCTGTCGGCGCGCGGCCCGGGAGCAACGGCGCTCGCCCGCGTGCTCGAGCGCTGGGTAGCCCACATGGCGGGGACCGCGGTCACGATCGAGCCGGTCGAGCGCATCCACGATGAGCGCTGGCGTTGGCACGTCGGCCTCGATGCGGAATCGACGGCGCTGCTGAACGCGCTCTACCGGGGAGAGCCGGTCGACGAGGAAGCCCTCGCGCGCCTCGTGTCGCTCTTCGCGCTGCGCTTCCGCGACGAGCGGGCGGTGAGCGCGGGGATGCGGGGACGGCCGGTGTACCTGGGGCTCGCATGCCGGCCGGACCGCACGCTGAAGCTCAAGCCGCAGAACCTGTTGGGGAACCTGCCGCTCGCGTCGCGGCCCGCTGCCACGCGGGTAGAATGAGTCTCGACGAGGAGCTGCCCGATGACCCAGTCCCTGCAGAACACCAGTACCTTCATGCTCGGCGAAGAGCTCGAGATCCTCATGGCGGAGCGGCGCAAGCTGCTGCGCGTGGCCGGCGCCGCCGCGCAGTTCGTCGCGGTCATGGAGAGCCGCAACCTGCCGGAGAAGGTGGCGACCGAGGCCGAGATCCTCGCCGAGAGCGTGAACGCGTTGCCCGAGGACACGCTGAAGGATGCGCTCGTGTCGATCACCCAGGGCACCGTTTCGCCCACTCCCTGAACGACCGAGGACGGAAATGGATCAAGACGCTTTCAACATGAGCATCCGCAAGTTCCTGAAGAAGGTCGGCGTGCATTCGCAGCGCGAGATCGAGGCCGCGGTCGAGGCGGGCATGGCGAGCGGCAAGCTGAAGGGCAGCGAGAGCCTGCCCGTGAAGATGACGCTCACCCTCGGCGGCACCGATCTGTCGGTCACGTTCGACGACAAGATCGACCTCGCGTGAACGAGGCGTCGCCGCGGTCGGCGGCGGTCACCTACGCCGACATCGAGGCGGCGGCCGCGCGCCTCGCGAAGGTCGCGCACCGCACCCCGGTCGTCACTTCCACGCAGTTCGACGCGCTCGCCGGCTGCCAGGTCTTCTTCAAGTGCGAGAACCTGCAGCGCATGGGCGCATTCAAGTTCCGTGGCGCCTACAACGCGCTCGCGCAGCTCGCGCCCGAGCAGCGCCGCCGCGGCGTGGTGGCGTTCTCGTCGGGCAACCATGCGCAGGCCGTCGCGCTCGCCGGGCGCCTGCTCGGCATTCCCGCGACGATCGTGATGCCGGCCGACGCGCCGGCGGTGAAGGTCGCGGCCACCCGGGGATACGGCGCTGAAGTCGTGTTCTACGATCGCGCCGCGGGCGAGAGCCGCGAGGCGCTCGCCGAACGCGTGGCGCGCGAGAAGGGCGCGACCCTCGTGCCGCCGTTCGACGACCGCGCGGTGATCGCGGGACAGGGCACCGCCGCCAAGGAGCTCATCGAGGACGCGGGCGCGCTCGACGCGCTGTTCGTGCCGTGCGGCGGCGCGGGCCTGCTTTCGGGCAGCGCGCTCGCGGCCACGCACCTCGCTCCCGGCATCGCCGTGATCGGCGTCGAGCCGGAGGCGGGCGACGATGCCGCCCGCTCGTTCCGCACGCGCAAGCTGCAACGGGTCGACAATCCGGTCACGATCGCCGACGGCGCGCGCACCGCTTCGATGGGCGCGCTCACGTTCCCGCTGGTGCTCGAGCACGTGCGCGACATCATCACCGTGAGCGACGCGCAGCTCGTCGAGGCGATGCGGCTGCTGTGGGAGCGGTTGAAGCTCGTGGTCGAGCCGACCGGCGCGCTCGGCGCCGCGGGCGTGCTCGCGCACCGCGAGCTCGCGCGCGGCAAGCGCGTGGGCGTGATCCTCTCCGGCGGCAACGTCGACCTGAAAGCGGTGGGCGACCTCTTCGCGTGAGCGTGCTGCCGGCCGCGCCCATGATCGCGACCGCCATCCGGACACCGCCTTGAGCCTTCTCGCGCTTCTCGTCTGCCTGCTCGCGCAGCACACCTATCCGCCCGGCCCGCGCCGCCCGCTGATGGCTTTCTACGGCCGCATGTGCCTGTCGGCCGCGAAGCGCCTGAACGCGGGCGACCGCAACTCGGGCATCGTCGCGTGGCTGGCGTTGATGGCCGGCGTGCTGCTGCCCGCCGCGCTCGTGACCGAGGCCGCGCGCTGGCTGCATCCGTTCGTGCTGTGGGCGCTCGACGTCGCGGTGCTGTACTGGACGCTGCGGTTCCTCGCGACGGTCTCGGCGCTCGACGGCGTGGAGAAGGCGCTGCGTGCGGGCGACGTCGCGCTCGCCGCGAGCCGCCTCGGGCAATGGCAGGGCGAACCGGTCGAAGCGCAGGACGCCGGCGCCGTCACGCGGCTCGCGGCCGAGCACGCGCTGCGCGAAGCGCACCAGGGCACGTTCGCGCCGCTCTTCTGGTTCCTCGTGCTCCCCGGACCGCTCGGGCTCGTGTTCTACCCGCTCGCGCTGCGCGCCGCGCAATCGTGGGAGCATCGCGTCGATCCGGAGGACCGCGAGTTCGGCTGGTTCGCCGCGCGCGCGTTCCACGCGATCGACTGGATCCCGCAGCGCCTGAGCGCGTTCGCGTTCGCGGTGGTCGGCGATTTCGAGGACGCGCTCTTCTGCTGGCGCTCGCAGGCGCCCGAATGGATGCGGCCCGACGAGGGCATCGTGCTCGCCAGCGGCGCCGGGGCGCTCGGGGTGCGCCTCGGCGACCCGATCGCGCGCACCGGCGGGGAGGTGGTCGCTCGCCCCACGCTCGGCGTCGGCGAGACCCCGCGCGAGGAAGCGCTCGAGAGCCTCGCCGCGCTTCTCTGGCGCGCGCTCGTGCTGTGGCTCGTCGTGTTCCTGCTCGCCGCCGCATTGCAGCTCGCGTAGCGAAGCGGTACCGCTCGACGATCCGCCGCGCGGATTCACGCGCATCGCAAGGAGCGATTCCCCACATTGCGCTTCGCCGATGCACCGCCCGCATGGCGCAGGGCGCACGGGCTTTTTTCGCGCACGCCGGAAACGTGCGCGCGGTTCGATGGCCTATCGAGACCGCACGCCATGACCGCCGCCACGTCCCGCACGCTCCTCGCGACCGCCATGGTGATGGCGCTTGCCCTGGCGCTCGTCGCGGGCCTCGACCACCCGATCCAGAACCTGAACGAAGGGCTGTACGCGCGCATCGCCCAGGAGATGCTCGAGCGCGGCTCGTGGATCGTGCCGACGCTCGATGGCGTTCCCTATCTCGAGAAGCCGCCGCTCATGTACTGGCTCACCGCCGCGGCGTTCGCCGCGTTCGGTGTCGCCGACTGGAGCGCGCGCACCGCGCCTCTCCTGGGATCCGTCCTCATGCTCGCGTCGGTGTATGCGCTGGCGCTTCGCAGGCTCGACCGGCGAAGCGCCGGGTTCGCCGTGGCGATCCTCGCGAGCTGCCCGCTGTTCGTCGGCCTCGGGCACACGCTGCTCTTCGACGCACTGTTCACGGGGTTGCTCTCGGCGAGCCTGGTGACGCTGCACGAGGCGCTCGTCGCGGAGCGTGCGGCACGATGGATGCGAGCGAGCGCCGCATTGCTCGCGCTCGCGGTCCTCACCAAGGGGCTCGCCGCGCTGGTCTTCTACATCGCGATCGCGGGCGTCGTGGTGATCGCGGCGCGCGGCCGGGACGAGCGCCGGGAATTCGCGCGCCGCCTCGCCGACCCGGTCGCCGCGGCGATCTTCCTCGCCCTCGCCGTGCCGTGGCACGTGATGGTGTGGATGCGCGAGCCGCAGTTCGGGTGGTTCTACTTCGTGAACGAGCACGTGATGCGCTTCCTCGGCCGGCGCGTGCCGCACGATTTCCACACCGGTCCGGCGTGGTACTACCTGCCGCGCATGGCGGGATACGCGCTGCCGTGGATCCTGCTGCTCGCGCTGCCGCGCACGAAGCGCGCCGCCCCGACGGGACTCGCGCGCGGCTTCCTCGCGGCGTGGATCCTGGTGCCGCTGCTCGTCTTCTCCGCCTCGGGCGCGAAGGGCGACTACTACATGATCGTGGGATTACCGCCGCTCGCGCTGCTCCTCGCGCACCGCGTCGCCGGGCTGCGCGACGCGCGGTGGCTCGCCATCGTGCCGCTCGGGTGGCTCGTGGCGCTCACGGCGCTCGCCGCGGCGGCCGGGGCGGTGCAGGGACCCGTGCAGCTGCCCGAGGCGACGGTCTATCTGCTCGCCGCGGCCTTCGCATGCGCGGGCTTCTCGCTCACGGCCGCGCTCAGGGGCCGCTGCGGCGCGGCGGTCGCGGCCTCCGCGACGGTCGCATTGCCGCTCGCGCTGCTCTATTCGGGCTACATCGCCGCGAACGAGGACGCCCGATCGGCGCGCCGGCTGGCCGAAGCGATCGAGCGCCATCATGTGGCCGCGGTGTTCACGTTCCGCGATTACGAGAAGGTCTCGGCGCTCACCTACTACCTGCGCCGTCCGGTCGGCGTGATCGACTCGCGCAGCCTCGACCTCTGGTTCGGGATGAAGCTCGAGCCCGATGCGGCGCGCTTTCCCTCGACGCAGCGCTTCGCGAGCGTGCCGTGGCGCGTGCCGGTGGCCGTGGTCGTGATGGACTCGGCGCTCCAGGATTTTCGCGCCAGCCCGTTCGCATCGCGCCTGGTCGCGCTCGGCACCTTCGGCGATGCCCATCTCTTCGCATCTTTGCCCGTGGAGCGCCTGGCGCGTGCGCCCACGACCTCGCTGGCCGCGGTCACCCGGGTGCACCGGGGGGATTGAAGGGACGCCGCGGCGCCCCCATTAAGTGCTAGTCTGAATTTTCGCCGCCGCGTCGCCGCGCCTATGTCCGCGACCCGTCTTCCGGCCGTGGCCGGGTTCTTCTATCCGGGCGATCCCGCCGCCCTCGCCGCCGAAGTGGCCGCCTATCTGGGCGAAGCCACCGCGCTCGCGCGCCCGGGGCGGGCGCCGAAGGCGATCATTGCGCCGCACGCGGGCTACGTGTACTCGGGACCGATCGCCGCGTCCATCTATGCGCGCCTCGCGCCGCGCGCGGGCAAGGTGCGTCGCGTGATCCTCGCCGGGCCCGCCCACCGCGTGTTCGTGCGTGGTGTGGCGGTGCCGGCCGCCGCCGCATTCGCCACGCCGCTCGGTGCGGTGCCGCTCGACAGCGACGCGATCGACGCGCTGCGCGCGCTGCCCTTCGTCGAGGTGAGCGACCGCGCCCATGCCCAGGAGCATTCCCTCGAGGTGCACCTGCCCTTCCTGCAGTCGGTGCTGGGCGATTTCCGCCTCGTGCCGCTCGTGGTCGGCGATGCCGCGCCCGCGGAGATGGCGCAGGTGTTCGACCTTCTCTGGGGCGGCGAGGAGACGCTCATCGTGGTGAGCTCGGATCTTTCCCATTACCTGCCGTACGACGCGGCGCGCCGTCGCGACGGAGCGACCGCCGAGGCGATCCTGCGGCTCGATCCGTCGCTCGAGGGCGAGGACGCGTGCGGGGCGGCGCCGATCAACGGCCTGCTCGCGCTCGCACGCCGTCGCGGCCTCGAGGCCGAGCGCATCGACGTGCGCAGCTCGGGCGACACCGCCGGCGGCCGTGATCGCGTCGTGGGCTACGGCGCGTTCGCCTTCCACGAGAAGGAAGCCATCCATGGCTGAGCTCGAGGCGCGCGGCAGCCGCCTCCTCGCCATCGCGCGCGAATCGATCGTTGCGGGCGATGGGCTGGCCGGCATGCGCGGATGGGAGGAGGAGTGGCTGCGCGTACCCGGCGCGAGCTTCGTGACGTTGCGCTGCGACGGCGAGCTGCGCGGCTGCATCGGCAGCATCGAGCCGCGCCGCGCGCTCGGCGACGACGTCGCGTACAACGCGTATGCCGCCGCCTATCGGGACGTCCGCTTCCCGCCGCTCACGCCCGCGATCCGCGATCGCCTCGAGGTCGAGGTCTCGGTGCTCTCATCGCGCGAGCGCGTGCACGCCGCGAGCGAGGCCGTGCTTGCCGCGCAGCTGCGCCCGGGCATCGACGGCATCGTGGTGGAGTACGAGGGCCACTGCGCGACGTTCCTGCCGCAGGTGTGGGAGTCGCTGCCCGATCCGATCGATTTCCTGACGGAGCTGCGGCGCAAGGCGCGGCTGCCCGGGCGCTTCTGGCACGAGCGCCTCGCCGTCTCCCGCTACACCGTCGAGAAATACCGATGACCGCACGCATTCCCGAACCGCGGGGCCCCTCCGGGGCAGGATTCGACAAGAGCGACCTGCATCCCGGCCGCTGGTGGCACAAGCTGGACGACGGGCGCATCCAGTGCGATCTGTGCCCGCGCGATTGCCGCTTGCACGAGGGCCAGCGCGGTGCATGCTTCGTGCGTGCGCGCGTGAACGACGCGATGGTGCTCACGACGTACGGGCGCTCGTCCGGGTTCTGCGTCGACCCGATCGAGAAGAAACCGCTCAACCATTTCCTGCCCGGCAGCGCCGTGCTCTCGTTCGGAACGGCCGGGTGCAACCTCGCGTGCAAGTTCTGCCAGAACTGGGACATCTCGAAATCGCGCGACATGGACCGGCTCATGGACCGTGCCTCGCCGCAAGCGATCGCGCGGGCGGCCGTTGAGAGCGGCAGCCGCAGCGTCGCGTTCACGTACAACGACCCGGTGATCTTCGCCGAGTACGCGATGGACGCGGCCGACGCGTGTCGCGAGACGGGCGTCCTCACGGTGGCGGTGACCGCCGGCTACATCTCGCCCGCGCCGCGGCGCGAGTTCTACGCGAAGATGGATGCGGCGAACGTCGACCTGAAGGGGTTCACGGACGACTTCTACGTGAAGCTCACGGGCGCGAAGCTCGCGCCCGTGCTCGATACGCTCGCGTACCTCAAGCACGAGACCCGCGTCTGGTTCGAGATCACGACGCTCCTCATCCCGGGCCGCAACGACTCGGACGCAGAGCTCACCGCGATGTCGAGGTGGATCATGAGGGAGCTCGGGCCCGACGTTCCGCTGCACTTCACGGCGTTCCATCCCGACTTCAAGATGCCCGACGTGGAGCCCACGCCGCCGGCCACGCTCACGCGCGCGCGGCGCATCGCGCAGGACGAGGGCCTGCACTACGTCTACACCGGCAACGTGCACGATCGCGACGGCGGCACGACGTTCTGTCCCTCCTGCCGCTCGAAGCTCGTGGTGCGTGACTGGCATCGCATCGAGAGCTACCGCGTGAGCGACGACGGCCGCTGCCCGGACTGCGGCACGGCGATCCCCGGGCGCTTCGAGGCGTTCGACCTGCGCCGCCAGTTCGGCCGCCGGCGCATCCCGGTCGCCATCAGCCGCTGAACGCTAGCGCGACCACTCGGGATGCTGCTCGTGCAGCTCCCGCTGCTGCTCGATGAGGACCTGGTAGAAGGACAGCCGCTCGGGGCTGATCTCGCCGCGCTGCGCCGCCTCGATGACGGTGCAGCCGGGCTCGCCGAGGTGCGCGCAATCGTTGAACTTGCAGCGGCCGAGGTAAGGGCGGAACTCGCGCATCGCCTCGCCGATCTGCTTCTCGGTGAGGTGGAACAGGCCGAAGGACTGAAAGCCCGGCGTGTCGACGATCGCGGTGTCGCGGTCGAGGCGATACAGGCGCGAGAAGGTCGTCGTGTGCGTGCCCGAATCGAGGGACGCGGCGAGGTCGCCCACCCGCGCGACCTCGTTCATGAGCAGCGCGTTCACCGTGCGCGACTTGCCCACGCCGCTCTGGCCCACGAGGAGCGACAGGTTGCCCTCGAGGTGCGGGCGCAGCGGGCCGATGTCCTCGCGCGCCGACATCGAGATCACCGTGTAGCCGATCTTCACGTAGCGGTCGAGCGAGCGGCGGACGTCGGCGTGCTCGGGCAGGTCGCACTTGTTGAGCGCGATGACCGCGGGGATGCCGGCCGCCTCGCACGCGACCAGGCTCAGGTTCAGGAACGCCTCGTTGTACGGCGGGCGCGGCGCGAGCAGGATCACGGCCTGGTCGACGTTGGCCGCGAGGGTCTTCTCGCGCCACTGGTCGGAGCGATAGAGGAGGTTGCGCCGCGTGCCGAGCCGCTCGATCGAGCCCTGGGCTGAGCCGGTGAGCCGCACCTCGACGAAATCGCCGCAGGTGGCGTCCTGGCGCTTGCCTTTGCGGCTGCACACGATCTGGCGCCGGTCGGTGAGCTCCACGAGGAACTCGCGCCCGAAATCGGCGACCACCCGGCCCTCGACGACGACTTGTTGTTCCCTCTCCCTTCTCGTCGTCATCTTTTTGCTAGGACAGTGCAACCACGGATGAGCGCAGGTGAACAGAGACGTCGCTCTCCCTCCCCCTTGGGAGAGGGCTGGGGAGGGGGTCATCGAAGACCCGCATGAAAAGAGATGAGCGCATCACCGCGAAGGCCATCGATGTTCATCCGTGTTCATCTGAGGTCCCCTCGCTTTTCACAGCTCGAAGAGCGCGTCGAGCTTGGCGGCGCAGATGAAGTCGTTCTCGGAGAGCCCGCCGATCGCGTGCGTCACGTACGCGACGCGGCACTGGTTGTAGCCCACGAGCATGTCGGGATGGTGGTCCTCGCGATGGGACACCCACGCCGCCGCGTTCACGAACGCCATCGTCTCGAAGTAGTTCGCGAACTTGTACGTCTTGGCGATCGCGCCGTCGGCGAGCGCCCAGCCCTCCAGCCCCTTGAGCATCGGCTTGATCTGCTCCGGCGTGAGCGGGGCGACGCCGCCCTCGCAGGGCTTGCACTTCTTGCGCGCGAGCTCGTTCATGAGGTGGCCTGCTTGAGGTCGGTCGGGGGCGCCTCGCCGGTGCGCCGCAGGTGGTCGATGCGCAGCGCCGCGGGCGGATGCGAATCATACACGAGCGAGTGCAGCGGGTCGGGCGTGAGCGTCGAGGCGTTGTCGCGGTAGAGCTTGGCGAGCGCGCTCACCAGGTCGGCGGCGGAGGCGTGCGAGGCGGCGAAGGCGTCGGCCTCGAATTCCTGGCGCCGTGCCAGCAGCGAGGCGAGCGGCTGGAACGGGAACGTGAAGACCGGGACGATGAGCGCGAAGCCGGCCAGCGCCGCGCCGATGTGCCCCGCGGGCAGGTGCAGCGCCTGGTAGAAGGCGGGCTCCCGGTAGAGCCAGCCGAGGATCGCGAGCAGCAGCAGCGCGAGGGCGAAGCGCACGATCAGCAGCCGCGGGATGTGCCCGCGCGCGAAGTGCCCGAGCTCGTGGGCGAGCACCGCCTCGATCTCCGAGGTGGTGAGCCGCTCCATGAGCGTGTCGAAGAAGACGATCCGCTTGTTGTGGCCGAACCCGGTGAAGTAGGCGTTGCCGTGGCTCGAGCGCTTCGACCCGTCCATCACGAACAGGCCCTGCGCATGGAAGCCGCAGCGGGTGAGCAGCGCCTCGATGCGCCGGCGCAGCTCCCCGTCCTCGAGCGGGGTGAAGCGATTGAAGAGCGGCGCGATCCAGCGCGGGAAGATCGTCACCAGCAGCAGCGTGAACGCGATCCACGCGAGCCAGGTGTAGAGCCACCAGAACGCGCCCGCGCGCTCGACGAACCAGAAGATCGCGAGCAGCAGCGGGGTGCCGAGCGCGAGCGCGAGCAGCGCGCCCTTCGCCAGGTCGAGCAGGAAGAGGGCGGGCGTGGTGCGGTTGAACCCGTAGCGTGCCTCGATCGCGAACGTGCGGTACGCGTCGAACGGCAGCGCGGCGAGCGTGCTCACGAGCATCACGCCGAAGACCGTGGCGAGCTCGCGCAGGTGCCCGCCGCCGAACAGGCGGCCGCACAGGGCGTCGATCGCCGCCACACCCCCGCCGAGGGTGAGCGCGAGCAGGATCCCCCCATCGACGACCCACAGCTCGATCGTCGCCAGCCGCTGCTTGTCCAGGGTGTAATCGGCCGCCTTGTGGTGCGCATCGAGCGGGATGAGCGCGGCGAAATCGGCCGGCACCTCGTCGCGGTGGCGGCGGACGTGGCGGCCCTGGCGCACGGCGAGCCAGCTGCGCCAGGCGAGCGAGGCCGCGACGAAGACGGCGAAGACGGCGGAAAAGGTCGTGGCGGTCAAAGTGGTTGGAGCTGGCCGAGCGGGCGTGACACAATCGACGGCTGACTCGAGATCCCTATCTTATGGCCCAGGCACAGGACAAGACACCGCTGGTGTGGATAGACATGGAGATG
The DNA here is from genome assembly GCA_964403515.1 of uncultured Burkholderiales bacterium. GTDB lineage: Bacteria > Pseudomonadota > Gammaproteobacteria > Burkholderiales > Usitatibacteraceae > Usitatibacter. Next base: position 25,299 of record CAYOGL010000041.1, read on the forward strand.
TCGGGGCTCGTTCCCGACCGTGACCGCATCCTCGAGGTCGCCATGGTCGTGACCGACGCCGACCTCAACGTGATCGCCGAGGCGCCGGTCTACGTGATCCACCAGTCCGACGCGGTGCTGGAGGCGATGGACGCGTGGAACAAGTCGACGCACGGCCGCTCCGGCCTCGTCGACAAGGTGCGCGCCTCGACGTTCACCGAGGCGGAGGTCGAGGCGCGCCTGCTCGACTTCCTGAAGCCCATCGTGCCGGAGCGCCAGGCGCCGCTGTGCGGCAATACCGTGCACCAGGATCGCCGCTTCATGGCGCGCTACATGGCGGCGTTCGAGCAGTACCTGCATTACCGCATCGTCGACGTCTCGACGCTGAAGGAGCTCGCGCGGCGCTGGCGTCCCGACGTGCTGCAGGGGATCGCGAAGGAAGGCCGGCACGAGGCGCTCGCCGACGTGTACGAATCGATCGAGGAGCTGCGCCACTACCGCCGGCACTTCCTGCGCCTGGAGCCCGCGCAGCCGTAGCGGCGCCTCACGCGCCGCGCGCCCAGTCGCGCGAGCGCTCCACCGCGCGCTGCCATCCCGCCAGCCGCTCCGCCGCGGCGTCGCGCCCGAGCTTCGGCTCGAACACGCGCTCGCGGGCCCAGAGCCGCGCGATCTCTTCCTCGTCGCGCCAGAAACCGACCGCGAGCCCCGCGAGGTACGCGGCGCCGAGCGCGGTGGTCTCGGTGACGCGCGGGCGCACGACCGGCACGCCGAGCAGGTCGGCCTGCATCTGCATGAGCGCGTTGCACGCCGTCGCCCCGCCGTCGACGCGCAGCTCGGCGAGCGCGATGCCCGAGTCGGCGGCCATCGCCTCGATCAGCTCGGCGCTCTGGAACGCGATGGCCTCGAGGGTCGCGCGGGCGAGATGCGCGCGGGTCGTGCCGCGCGTGATGCCGACGATCGCGCCGCGCGCGTGCGGGTCCCAGTACGGCGCGCCGAGCCCCGAGAGCGCGGGCACGAAGTAGACGCCGCCGGTGTCGGGCACGCTCGAGGCGATGGCGTCGATGTCCGATGCGCGCGTGATGAGCCCCAGCCCATCGCGCAGCCACTGGATCGCCGCGCCCGCGATGAACACGCTGCCCTCGAGCGCGTAGGCGGTGCGCGCCGCGTCGCGGCGCCATGCGACGGTCGAGAGCAGGCGGCTCTTCGACGCCGCCGGCGTGGCGCCCACGTTCATGAGCAGGAAGCAGCCGGTTCCGTACGTGTTCTTCGCCATGCCGCGGCGATGGCAGCCCTGGCCGAAGAGCGCCGCCTGCTGGTCGCCCGCGAGCCCCGCGATCGGGATGCCGCGGTCGAGATCCTCGCATGCGGTCTCCGCGAACTCGCCGCTCGAAGGCACCACCTTCGGCAGCACCGCGCGCGGAACGCCGAGGACCGCGAGCAGCTCCTCGTCCCAGTCGAGGGTGTGGATGTTGAAAAGCAGCGTGCGCGAGGCGTTGCTCGGATCGGTCGCATGCTCGGCGCCGCCCGAGAGCTGCCACGCGATCCACGTATCCACCGTGCCGAAGGCGAGCTCGCCGCGCTCGGCGCGGGCGCGCGCGCCCGGGACGTTCTCGAGCAGCCACGCGAGCTTGGTGCCGGCGAAGTACGGGTCGAGGATCAGGCCGGTCTTGCGCGTGAAGAGCGGCTCGTGGCCCGACTGTCGCAGCGCGTCACATCGGGACGCGGTGCGGCGGTCCTGCCACACGATTGCATTTGCAACCGGCCGCCCGGTGGCCCGCTCCCAGAGCACGGTCGTCTCGCGCTGGTTGGCGATGCCGATGGCGGCCACCTCCGAGGGGCGCACGCCGGCCAGCAGGAGCGCCTGCACGGCCACCTCGCGCTGGCTGCGCCAGATGTCGTAGGGGTCGTGCTCGACCCACCCGGGGCGCGGGAAGATCTGGCGGAATTCTTGCTGGGCAACCCCCAGGATCCGGCCGTCCGGTCCGAAGGCGATGGCGCGCGAGCTGGTGGTGCCCTGGTCGAAGGCGAGGACGGCCTTCATGGCGTTCGAAACGGGTCCGGCGCTTTGGTGGTCGCGGCGATGATACGTTAGAATCCGCGCGAAACAGCGGAATGTCGAGGAGTGTCCGTGGGACTGCTAGACGATCTCAAGAAACAAGCCGATGCGGTCAAGCAACAGGACGTCGATCGCACGGAGAGCATGCGTGCCTCGGCCGTCGCGGTCGACCACGCGTTGCGTCGCAGCTTCCTGTACCTGAACGACCTCGGCAAGCAGCTGAACGTCGTGCAGATGCCCAGCCCTTTCGCCTTCGACATCCCGACCGTCGGCAAGATCGACGGCCTCGTCATCAAGGACTTCTTCGTCGACTTCCGCTCCAAGCACTTCATCGATCGCGACTACTACGGCGAGGTGCAGGTGGGCTATCGCTGCGCCTCCGACAAGATCCTCACGGTGAAGAAGGGCCCGGAGGAGATGGAGAAGTTCCGCGACTTCCTCTGGCAGTCGAACATCGAGCACAAGAGCGAGCAGTTCCGCGACCCGCGCAAGGTGATCACGCACGAGGTGTTCCGCCTCAAGTGCGACTTCCGCGTGCAGGCGAAGGTCGAGGGCGACCACGAGACCGGCCGCATGAAGATCGTCACCAAGAACGTGGGCGCGTTCGAGATGGACATCTTCAACCTCCTCGCCCTCGAGATGAACAACCAGGCGGTCGAGGAGTTCGCGAAGTACTACCTCGGGCGGCCGAACAACTGGCCCGCCCTCGTGAAAGCGTCGGCGACGAACGTGCGGTCCGCGGCCGCCGCCGCGCCGAAGCCCAAGGCCGAACCCCGCTACGCGGCCGCGCCGGAGCCCGAAGCGCCGGCGGCCGAGGAGAAGCAGAACTTGCTCGGCTCGCTGAAGTCGCTCATGCGCAAGGAAATCTTCTAGCGGCCCGGCCGCGGCGGCCGGGATCTCTTCGGGGCACATCGGAATGACCGCGCTGCGCCTGCTCGTCGCCACCCGCAAGGGGCTGTTCGTGCTCGCCTCCGGCGACCGGGGCGCGTGGACCATCGAAGGGCCGCACTTCCTCGGGCACATCGTGCACCACGCCGTGCTCGATCCGCGCGACGGGCGCACGCTGCTCGCCGCGGTGCGCGCCGGTCACCTCGGTCCCACGCTCTATCGCACGGAAGACCTCGGCGCATCGTGGAGCGAGGCCGGGCGGCCGCCCGCCTTCCGCAAGAAGCCCGGCGGCGACGGTCTCGTGGTGGGCCACGTCTTCTGGCTCGCACCCGCGCATCGCAGCGAGCCGGCGCGCTGGTACGCCGGCACCTCGCCCCAGGGCCTCTTCGTCTCCACGGACGCGGGGCGCACGTGGGATGGCATCGACGGCTTCAACGAGAATCCGCAGCGCGCGCAATGGGTCGGCGACTCGCAGGCCGGCCCCCCGGGCGGCGCGACGCTGCATTCGATCAACGTCGCTCCCGACGATGCGCGCCACCTGTACATCGGCATGTCGGGAGGCGGCGTGTTCGAGTCGCTCGATGGCGGGCAGAGCTGGCAGCCGCTCAATCGCGGATGCGCCGCCGACTTCCTGCCCGATCCCGAGGCCGAATACGGACACGATCCGCACTGCGTGCGCGTGCATGCCGAAAGCGGCGACGTGTACCAGCAGAACCATTGCGGCATCTACCGCCTCGATCGCGCCGCGCGCCGCTGGGAGCGCATCGGACGCGCGATGCCGCCGGCGATCGGCGACATCGGTTTCCCGATCGTGCTGCATCCGCGCGATCCGTCGACGCTCTGGGTCTTCCCGATGGACGGCGGCACGGTGTGGCCGCGCGTGAGCCTCGACGGCAAGCCCGCGGCGTATCGCTCGCGCGACGCGGGCGCGAGCTGGCAGCGCCTCGATGCGGGACTGCCGCCCACGCAGGCGTGGTTCACGGTCAAGCGCCAGGCGATGAGCGTCGATGCGCTCGACCCGGTCGGCGTCTACTTCGGCACGACGAGCGGCGAGGTGTGGGCGAGCGCCGACGAAGGCGCGTCCTGGCGCTGCATCGCCGCGCATCTGCCCGAGATCTTCGCGGTCGAAGCGGCCGTCGCATGAACGTGCGGCTGCCGACGCCGCTCGCGGAATACACGCGCGGCGCGCGCGACGTCGAGGCCGAGGGCGCGACGCTCGCCGCGCTGCTCGACGATCTCGATCGCCGTTACCCGGGATTGCGCTTCCGCGTCGTGGACGAGCAGGGCGCGATCCGCCCGCATATCCGCATCTTCGTGAACCGCGCGCAGGCCCGCGGCCTCGCGCTCGCGCTCTCGCCCGCGGACGAAGTTCTCGTCGTCGCCGCGCTTTCCGGCGGCTGAGGGCCGTTGCGGGGCATCAAGACCCCACGTGTCGAACGTTGTACCATTGGCGCCGTTCGCGCGGCAAAGCTGCGACAAGAAACACCGCGCGCAAACTTCATGGGGAGACACTCGTGAACATCCGCAAGACGCTCGTCGCAATGGCGCTCGCCGCCTTCGCCTGCGCGGCCCACGCGCAGACCGAGATCCAGTTCTGGCATTCGATGGCAGGCGCGCTCGGCGACAAGGTCCAGGACCTCGCCAACCAGTTCAACAAGAGCCAGAACGCCTACAAGGTCGTCCCCTCGTACAAGGGCAGCTACCCTGAGTCGATGACCGCTGCCATCGCGGCGTATCGCGCGGGCAACGCGCCGGCGATCCTGCAGGTGTTCGAGGTCGGCACCGCCACGATGATGGCGGCGAAGGGTGCGATCGTTCCCGTGTACAAGCTCATGAAGGACGCGGACGAGCCGTTCAACCCGAAGGCCTACCTGCCGCCGGTCTCCGGCTACTACACGGACACGAAGGGCAACATGCTGTCGTTTCCCTTCAACAGCTCGACGGTCGTCTTCTACGTGAACAAGGACGCCTTCAAGAAGGCGGGCCTCGATCCGGAGAAGGCGCCGAAGACCTGGAAGGAGTTCGCGGCCGACGCGGCGAAGCTCAAGGCGTCCGGGCAACAATGCGTCTACACGACCGGCTGGCCGGCGTGGACGCACATCGAGAACTTCTCGGCGTGGCACAACGTGCCGATCGGCACCCTCGAGAACGGCATGGGCGGCCTCGGCACCGAGTTCAAGATCAATTCGCCGCTGCACGTGCGCCACATCGCGTTCCTCGGCGATCTCGCGAAGAAGGGGCTGTTCACGTACGCGGGCCGCACCAACCAGGCGGAGGCGAAGTTCGCGAGCGGCGAGTGCGCGATGCTCACCTCGTCGACCGGCGCGCAGGCCAACATCCGCCGCCAGGCGAAGTTCGCGTGGTCGGTGAACTTCCTGCCGTACTGGGACGACGTGAAGGGTGCGCCGCAGAACTCGATCATCGGCGGCGCGTCGCTGTGGGTGATGGCCGGCAAGACGAACAACGTCTACAAGGGCGTCGCCGAGTTCTTCGCGTTCCTGTCCCGGCCCGAGGTGCAGATGGACTGGCACGTGAGCACGGGCTATGTGCCGATCACGATGGCGGCCTACGAGCTCACCCGCAAGTCCGGCTTCTACGAGAAGAACCCGGGCGCCGACGTCGCCGTGAAGCAGCTCATGAACAAGCCGCCGACGGCCAACTCGAAGGGCCTGCGCTTCGGCAACTACGTGCAGGGCCGCGAGGTGATCGAGGAGGAGATGGAAAACGTCTTCTCGGGCAAGAAGGACGCGAAGTCCGCGCTCGACGAGGCGGTGCGCCGCGGCAACGAGATCCTGCGCAGGTTCCAGGCGGCCAACAAGGGATGATCCCCGGCTAGCCGGCGGCAAGGGCGGCCCATCGGCCGCCCTTGCTTTGTGCGCCCCAGCCGCGCGATCCTTGCGCATCCATGGAAAAGCGCGTCGTCTTCCGCTCCGCGTGGCTGCCCTACGCGCTGGTCGCGCCGCAGATCGCGATCACGGTCGTCTTCTTCTTCTGGCCGGCGGTGCAGGCGGTGTACTACTCGTTCCAGGTGCAGGACGCCTTCGGGCTGTCGACGCAGTTCGTCGGTTTGCAGAATTACTCGGTGCTCTTCCACGACGAGCACTACGTCGCCTCGTTCCGCGTCACCGCGCTCTTCAGCCTGCTCGTCGCCTCGGCAGGAATCGCGATATCCCTGCTGCTTGCGACCATGGCCGACCGAGTGGTGCGGGGCGCCCTGGCTTACAAGACGCTGCTCATCTGGCCCTACGCCGTCGCGCCGGCCATCGCGGGCGTGCTCTGGGCGTTCCTCTTCGCGCCGTCGATCGGCATCGTCACGTACTACCTGCGGCGCATCGGCATCGATTGGAACTGGGTCATCGACGACCACCAGGCGATGGCCCTCATCGTGGTGGCGGCCACCTGGAAGCAGATCAGCTACAACTTCCTCTTTTTCCTGGCCGGCCTGCAGTCGATCCCGAAGTCGCTGGTCGAGGCCGCGGCGATCGACGGCGCGGGACCCACGCGGCGCTTCTGGACCATCGTCTTCCCCCTGCTTTCGCCCACCACGTTCTTCCTGCTCGTGGTGAACATCGTGTACGCGTTCTTCGACACCTTCGGCGTGATCGACGCGACCACGCAGGGCGGTCCGGGCGACGCGACGAAGATCCTCGTGTACAAGGTGTACTACGACGGCGTGCGGGCGGCCGACCTCGGCGGCTCGTCGGCGCAGTCGGTGATCCTCATGCTCATCGTCATCTCGCTCACCGTGATCCAGTTCCGCTTCATCGAGCGCAAGGTGCAGTACTGATGGCCCACACCGCCCAGGGCATGGTCGAGAACCGCCCGCTCGCCGACCTCGTGTCGCATGCAGTGCTGATCACCGGCGTGGCGATCGTCGCGTTCCCGCTTTGGGTCACGTTCGTGGCCTCGACGCTCACCTTCGACCAGATCGTGAACGTGCCCATGCCGCTCACCCCGGGCAGCCATGCCTGGTCGAATTTCCACCAGGCGCTGGTCGCCGGCTCCGAGAAAGGCTCGTCGGCTCCGGTGTCGACGATGCTCTTCAACAGCCTGGTGATGGCGTTGTCGATCGCGCTCGGCAAGATCGCGATCTCGATCCTGTCGGCGTTCGCGATCGTCTACTTCCGCTTCCCGCTGAGGAATTTCTTCTTCTGGATGATCTTCGTGACGCTGATGCTGCCCGTGGAGGTGCGCATCATTCCCACGTTCAAGGTCGCGTCCGACCTGCACATGCTCGACACCTACCAGGGGCTCGCGCTGCCCCTGATCGCCTCGGCCACCGCCACGTTCCTCTTCCGCCAGTTCTTTCTCACCATTCCCGACGAGCTGGTCGAGGCGGCGCGCATCGACGGCGCGGGCCCGATGCGCTTCTTCTTCGATGTCGTCGTGCCGCTTTCGAAGACGCACATCGCCGCGCTCTTCGTGATCCTGTTCATCTACGGCTGGAACCAGTACCTGTGGCCGCTGCTCATCACCGGCAAGGAGTCGATGTATACCGTGGTGATCGGCATCAAGCGCATGATCGCCGGCGGCGACGCCTACAACGAGTGGAACGTCATCATGGCCACGGCGATGCTCGCGCTCATGCCGCCCGCGCTGGTCGTGATCCTGATGCAGAAGTGGTTCGTGAAGGGCCTGGTCGAGACCGAGAAATAGCGAGCGAACGAGCGATGGCCGAGATCAGCCTGCACGGCGTGACCAAGAGCTTCGGCAAGACCGAGGTGATCCACGCGACCGACGTCACGATCGCCGACGGCGAGTTCGTCGCCATCGTCGGGCCCTCGGGATGCGGCAAGTCGACCGTGCTGCGCATGATCGCGGGGCTCGAGACCGCGACCACCGGCGAGATCCGCATCGGCGGCAAGCGCGTGAACGAGGTCGAGCCGAAGGACCGCAACATCGCGATGGTGTTCCAGAACTACGCGCTCTACCCGCACATGAGCGTGTACGACAACATGGCGTACGGCCTGAAGATCCGCAAGCTCGCGAAGGCCGACATCGAGGCTCGGGTGCAGCGGGCGGCGAAGATCCTCGAGCTCGCCGCGTACCTGCAGAGGAAGCCGCGGGAGCTTTCCGGGGGCCAGCGCCAGCGCGTCGCCATGGGCCGCGCCATCGTGCGCGAGCCGGCCGCGTTCCTCTTCGACGAGCCGCTCTCCAACCTCGACGCGAAGCTGCGCGTGCAGATGCGCCTGGAGATCCAGAAGATGCACCGCGAGCTGCGCACGACGAGCGTGTACGTCACGCACGACCAGGTTGAAGCGATGACGCTCGCCGACCGCATGTTCGTGATCAACGCCGGAACGATCGAGCAGATCGGGGCGCCGATCCAGGTCTACGACGACCCGGCCACCCAGTTCGTGGCGGGCTTCATCGGCTCGCCCGCGATGAACTTCCTGCCCGCGCGACGCGTGGGCGACAGCGTCGACGTCGGCTCGGGATTGAAGCTCGCCTTGCCCGCCGAGCTGCGCGCCGTGGCGGGCGAGTCGATCACCGTGGGCATCCGCCCCGAGCATCTCGTGATGGGGCAGGGCGCGGGCGACGTCGTGCCGTTCAAGGTCGAGACGATCGAGGCGCTCGGCGCCGACTCGCTGCTCCACGGGCTCTTCGACGGCACGGCGCTCGTCGCCCGCATCGACGGGCACGTCACGCCCCCCGTGGGCCAGACGATCGGCTTCCACGTCATGCCCGGCAAGCTCTATTTCTTCGACGGGGCGAGCGGGCGGCGCCTGCGCGCGGGCGCCTGATCGATGCTTCCCGACGCGCGCCGGCTCGAGGAGCTCGGCCTCAACTCGTCGGCGCCGCCCGGGCAATTGCTCTACGACGGCTGGCTGCTGCGGCTCGCGCCCGGCAAGGCGAAGCGCGCGCGCTGCGTGAACGCCGTGTACCCGTCCACGCGCGCGGTCGACGAGAAGATCGCTTACTGCGAGCGGCTCTATGCCGCGGCGCGCCTGCCCGCGATCTTCCGCATCACGCCGTTCTCGGAGCCGGGCGCGCTCGACGCCGACCTCGCGCATCGCGGTTACGGGCGGTTCGACACGACCGCGGTCGAATCGATGACCATCGTGCCCGCGCGCCTGCCCGCCGATGGCGCCGAGCCGATGGACCTCGCGCGGTGGGTCGATGCCGTGGGCGAGATCCGCGGCTCCATGCCCGAGCAACGCGCGGCGCATTTCGCGCGCCTGCAGGGCATGCCGCTCGCGCTGCATCCGGTCGCCATGCGGCGCAACGGCCGCATCGTGGCGACGGGACTGACCATCGTCGAGGACGACTGCGCGGGCCTGTTCGACGTCATCACCGACGAATCGGAGCGCCGGCGGGGCCACGGGCGCCGCGTCGTGTCGACGCTCCTGCGGATGGCGTGGGACCTCGGCGCGCGCCACGCGTACCTGCAGGTGAACGCGGACAACGACAGCGCGCGCCGTCTCTATCGCGAGTTCGGCTTCGAGCAGCGCTACGTGTACTGGTACCGCGGGCGCGGAGGCGAGCAGCGATGAGCGGGCGTGCGATCACCGCTCTTGCGCGGCGCGTCGGCGAAGCGTGCCGTCGCCGCACGGTGATGGTCGCCACCGCGGAGTCGTGCACCGGCGGCGGCATCGCCGAGGCGATCACGCGCATCGGCGGCAGCTCCGGGTGGTTCGAGCGCGCCTTCGTGACCTATACGAATCGCGCGAAGGTGGAGATGCTCGGCGTGTCGGCCGCCACGCTCGACCGTTTCGGCGCCGTGAGCGAGGCGGTCGCGTGCGAGATGGCGTGCGGCGCGTTGAGCCACAGTCCGGCCGACCTCGCCGTGGCGGTGACGGGCATCGCGGGGCCCACGGGAGGCAGCGCCGAAAAGCCGGTCGGCCTCGTATGGTTCGCGTGGACGCATCGCGGCGGTCCGGTCCAGGCGCGCCGCTTCGTCTTCGCCGGCGATCGCGCGGCCGTGCGCGAGCAGACGGTGGCCGTCGCGTTGCAGGGGCTGCTCGACCTGCTGGGCTGACCGCGTCGCGCGACGGCTACTTCGCGGCCATCCGCTCGTTGATGCGCGAACACGCCTCCTCGAGCGCCGCCACGTACGCATCGTTCACCGGCTGGTTCAGGAAGTGTGTGCGCAGGATGTCCGCATTCTCCTGGAACGCCTCGATGAGCGCCGCCGGATCCGGGTGCGTGCGCACGAGCGCCCACACGAGCGCCTCGAGCGCGGCCTGGCGTCCTACCAGCTCGGTGTCGTCCATGCCGGGCATTAGATCGGGCGGCGCCGTCGCTTGAC
>CAYOGL010000042.1:0-17129 GCA_964403515.1 uncultured Burkholderiales bacterium
CTTCGAGGGCGCCATGTACGACGGCGTCTTCGCGATGTGGTACGGCAAGGGTCCCGGCGTCGATCGCTGCGGGGACGTGTTCAAGCATGCGAACGCGGCGGGCACCGCGAGGCACGGCGGCGTGCTGCTCATCGCCGGCGACGACCACGCGTGCAAATCCTCGACGCTGCCGCACCAGAGCGAGCACGCGTTCGATGCGGCGATGATCCCGGTGCTGTATCCGACCGGTGTGCGCGAGATCTTCGAGCTCGGCCTGCACGGCTTCGCGATGTCGCGCTATTCCGGCTGCTACGTCGCGTTCAAGACGGTTTCCGAGACGGTCGACTCGTCGGCCTCGATCGAGGTGGCCACCGACGTGCCGAAGATCGTGCTGCCCGACGATTTCCCGATGCCGCCCGGCGGCCTCAACCTGCGCTGGCCCGACGGCCCGATGGAGCAGGAGCTTCGGCTGCAGCACGACAAGGTCTACGCCGCGCTCGCCTACGGCCGCGCGAACCGGTTGAATCGCATCACGATCGATTCGCCGAACCCGCGCCTCGGCATCATCGCGTCGGGCAAGAGCTACCTCGACGTGATGCAGGCGCTCGAGGACCTCGGCATCGACGAGCGGCTCGCGGCGCAGGTCGGCATCCGCCTGTACAAGGTGGGCATGGTGTGGCCGCTCGAGCCGGACGGCATCCGCGAGTTCGCGAAGGGGCTCGAGGAGATCCTCGTCGTCGAGGAGAAGCGCCAGCTCATCGAGTACCAGATGAAGGAGCAGCTCTACAACTGGCGCGACGACGTGCGCCCGCGCGTCATCGGCAAGTACGACGAGCACGGGGAGTGGGAAGTCCATCGCGGCGAGTGGCTGCTGCCCGCGGCAGGCGAGCTCACGCCGGCGATGATCGGGCGCGTGATCGCGAAGCGCGTGGCACGCTTCTACACGTCGCCGCTGATCGAGGCGCGCCTCAAGTTCCTCGAGGCGAAGGAGGCGGCGCTCGCGCAGCCGCGTGCGAAGACCGCGCGCATCCCGTACTTCTGCTCGGGCTGCCCGCACAACACGTCGACCCGCGTGCCCGAAGGCTCGAAGGCGATGGCCGGCATCGGTTGCCACTACATGGCGCTGTGGGTGCGTCCCGAGCAGACGCTCACCTTCACGCAGATGGGCGGCGAGGGCTCGCCCTGGATCGGCATGCAGCCGTTCACGGAGACGAAGCACATCTTCGCGAACATGGGCGACGGCACGTACTACCACTCGGGTTTGCTATCGATCCGCGCCGCCGTCGATGCGCGCGCGAACATGACGTTCAAGATCCTGTTCAACGACGCGGTGGCCATGACAGGCGGCCAGCCGGTGGGCCCGCTCACGGTGCCGATGATCACGCAGCAGGTCGCGGCCGAAGGCGTGAAGCGTGTCGTGGTCGTGACCGACGAGCCGGACAAGTATCCGGGCGGCACTCAGTTCGCGGCCGGCGTCACGGTGCATCACCGCGACGACCTCGACAAGGTGCAACGCGAGCTGCGCGAGGTCCCGGGCGTGACGGTGCTCGTGTACGACCAGACGTGCGCGGCGGAGAAGCGCCGGCGCCGCAAGCGCGGCACGTTTCCCGATCCGCAGAAACGCGTGGTCATCAACGACCTGGTCTGCGAAGGCTGCGGCGATTGCAGCACGAAGTCGAACTGCCTCTCGGTCGTTCCGGTCGAGACCGAGTTCGGGCGCAAGCGCGCGATCGACCAGAGCTCGTGCAACAAGGACTACTCGTGCCTGAAGGGCTTCTGCCCGAGCTTCGTCACGATCGAGGGCGGGAAGCTGCGCAAGCGCAAGGCGGTCGCGGCTTCGGGCGGCGCACCGTTGCCGCAGCCGCAATTGCCCGCGCTCGATCGGCCCTACGGCATCCTCGTCACCGGCGTCGGCGGAACCGGCGTGGTGACCATCGGCGCGATCCTGGGGATGGCCGCCCACATCGAGGGCAAGGGCGTCACCGTGCTCGACATGGCGGGCCTCGCGCAGAAGGGCGGCTCGGTCTACTCGCACATCCGCATCGCGGCGCGTCCGGACGAGATCCACGCGGTGCGGATCGCGGCGGGAGAGGCCAAGCTCGTGCTCGGTTGCGACGAGATCGTGGCCGCCTCCGACGAGGCGATCGCGAAGATGCAGGCCGGCTCCACGCGGGCGGTCATCAACTCCGACGTGGCGCCCACGGGTGCCTTCACCAAGGACCCGGACCTGCGCGTGCCGACGAACGATCTCGCCGCGACGATCCGCGAAGCGTGCGGCGCCGAGGCGACCGAGTTCATCGATGCGACGCGCCTGGCGACCGCGCTCCTCGGCGATTCGATCGCGACGAACCTCTTCATGGTCGGCTTCGCGTGGCAGAAGGGCCTGATCCCGGTCGGGCACGATGCGATCGTGCGCGCGATCGAGCTGAACGGCGCGGCGGTCGAGTCGAACCTCGCATCGCTCGAATGGGGCCGGCGTGCGGCCGCGGACCTCGTTGCCGTGCAGCGCGCCGCGACACCGGCCGACGCGATGCCGGAGAGCCATCGCCTGTCCGACGATCTCGACGAGCTCATGGCGCGGCGCCGCGAGTTCCTCGTCGCCTACCAGGGCGAAGGGTATGCGCGCCGCTACACCGAGTTCGTCGCGAAGGTGCGTGCGGCGGAGGGCGCGAAGGCCGCGGGTGCCACGGCGCTCACCACCGCGGTGGCGCGTTACCTGTTCAAGCTCATGGCCTACAAGGACGAGTACGAGGTCGCGCGGCTCTACACCGATACGGATTTCCTGAAGCGCGTCGAGGCGCGGTTCGAGGGCGACTACACGGTGAAGATGCACCTGGCGCCGCCGCTGTGGGCGAAGCCCGATCCGAACACGGGCGAGGTGCGCAAGCGTACGTACGGTCCCTGGATGCTGCGCGCGATGGGCTTCCTCGCACGGTTGAAGGGACTGCGCGGAACGCCGCTCGACGTCTTCGGCTACAGCGCCGAGCGCCGCACCGAACGCGCGCTCATCGGCGAATACCAGTCGACGATCGAGGAATTGCTGGGCGGCCTCGACGAAGCGCGCCTGCCGCTCGCGGTCGAGATCGCCTCGATCCCCGAGCGCATCCGCGGTTTCGGCCACGTGAAGATGCGCAACCTGAAGGAGGCGAAGGCGCGCGAGGCCGAGCTGCTCTCGCGTTGGCGCTCCCCGACCGAAGGCGCGGCCCGCAAGCTGAATACCGAACGCGCTGCCGCTTAGGAACCGACCCTCACCCCGACCCTCTCCCAAGGAAGAGGGAGAACTTTGCTCCTGGGGAGAGTGACAACCTGGCTCCCTGGGTCCGCTACGTTTGCACGTGGCCCGAGAAGCGCAGCGAGTAGCTGCCGGCGTGGATGGAGAGCGTGCCCGGCGCGCCGAAGGGAAGCGTGACCTTGCGCGCGATGTGGCCGAAGGGCAGGTCGGTGAGGACGGGGCACGGGACGATGCCGCGCAGCGTCTCGAGCACTTCCTCCATCGCGTAAGGATAGCGCAGCGGATTGGTCGGCCGGCACTCGCTGAAGTCGCCGAGCACGATCGCGCGCTGGCGCGCGAGCACGCCCGCGTGGAAGAGCTGCATGAAGAGGCGCTCGACCGCGTAAGGCTCCTCGGCGATCTCCTCGACGTAGAAGATGCCGCCATCGATCGCCGGGAAGTACGGCGTGCCGACGAGGTGCGCGAGGAGGGAGAGATTGCCGCCCCAGAGCGGTCCGTCGATGCGTCGCGGATCGTAGCCGTGATTGCTGGGAATGGCGTCGATGCGATGCGCCTCGCGCGAGAGCGCCATCCAGAAATGCTGCTCGGTGAAGTTGTCCGCGCCCGACTTGCCGAAGTCGACCGCGAGCATCGGCCCGTGGAAGGTGACGAGGTTCGCGCACGCGTAGGCGGCGAGGTTGAACGCGGTGAAGTCGCTGAAGCCCACGAAGAGCTTGCCGCTCGCCGCGACCTTCGCCCAGTCGATGCGCGGCAGGAGCCGCGTGAGGCCGTAGCCGCCGCGCGCGGCCATGACGAGGTCGACCTCGCGATTGTCGACGAGCGCGTGGAACGCCTCGAGCCGCTCGTCGTCGCTGCCCGCGAAGTAGCGCCACGCGTGGACCGTCTGCGGCGGCACGATCACGTGGTGGCCGAGCTCCTGCAGGTAGGCGGTGCCCTGAGCGAGCGCCGCTTCGTCGACCCGCCCGGAAGGCGCGCACACGCCGATCGTCGCCGGCTCGCGCAGCGCGCGCGGCACGCGCACGAGGTGTTCGCGCGATGCGGTGAACGCGTTAGCCGCCACGGCCATGCAGCTCCTCGAACGCGATGAGGTTGCCGTCGGGATCGCGCACGACGAACCAGCGCGTGCCCCACGTCGTCTGCTCGGGCGGCGTGACGACGTGATCGCCCTTGGGCAACGTCCGGTAGCGCGCGTCCAGGTCGTGGATGTCGAGATGCAGCGTGGGACGCGAGCCCGCATCGAGCTCGGGCCGCCGCGCGGTGCCGCGACGCTCTGCGAGCACCACCTTGACCGCCCCGCCCGAAAGCACCGCACCGCGCCTTCCCGTGCTGTCCTCGACCCAGCCGTCGGTCACGTGCCAGCCGAGCGTATCGCGATAGAACGCCAGGGACGCCTCGTAATCCGAAGGCGCGATGAAGACATGGTGGAAGCGGTCGGCCAGCGGCCCCGGCTTGCTCACGCGCGCTGCTCCTGGGCATCGACCACCGCGAGCGCCGCCATGTTGATGATGCGGCGCACGGTCGCGGTCGGCGTGAGGATGTGCACGGGGCGCGCCGCGCCGAGCAGGATCGGCCCCACGGTGATGCCGGAGCCGCCGACCGTCTTCAGCAGGTTGAACGAGATGTTCGCCGCATCGAGCGAGGGCATGACGAGCAGGTTCGCCTCGCCCTTGAGCCGCGACTCGGGGAACGCCGTGAGCCGCACTTCCTCGGACAGCGCCGAATCGGCGTGCATCTCGCCCTCGACATCGAGATCGGGCAGCCGCTCCTCGATGAGCGCGAGCGCCTCGCGCATCTTCACCGCGGATGGCGCATCGCTCGTGCCGAAGCTCGAGTGCGACACGAGCGCGACCTTCGGCACCAGGCCGAAGCGGCGCAGCTCGTCGGCTGCGAGCGCGGTCATCTCGAGGAGCTGCTCCGGCGTCGGATCGAGGTTCACGTACGTGTCGCAGAGGAAGACCGTGCGCCGCGGCAGCATCACGCAGTTCATCGCGTAATAGTTCTTCACGTTGCGCCGCAGGCCGATCACGTCCTCGACGTACTTGAGGTGGCCCCGGTACGTGCCGATCATGCCGCAGATCATGCCGTCGGCCTCGCCCTTGTGGATCAGCATCGCGCCGATCAGGGTGGGGCGGCGGCGCATCTCGAGCTTCGCGTACGGGATCGAGACGCCGCGGCGCTGCATCATGCGGTAGTACTCGCTCCAGTACTCGCGGAAGCGCGGGTCGCCCTCGGGGTTCACCAGCTCGAAGTCGACGCCGGGACGGATGCGCAGCCCGTAGCGCTCGATGCGCCGCTCGAGGACCGCGGGGCGGCCGACGAGGATCGGCTTGGCGAGCCCTTCGTCCACGACGACCTGCACCGCGCGCAGCACGCGCTCGTCCTCGCCCTCGGTGAAGACGATGCGCCGGGGCGCGGCCTTCGCCGCCGCGAACACCGGCTTCATGATGAGGCCCGAGTGGTAGACGAACTCGTTCAGCTTCTGCACGTACGCGGGGAAATCCGCGATCGGGCTCGTCGCCACGCCGCTTTCCATCGCGGCCTTCGCCACGGCCGGGGCGATCTTCACGATGAGGCGCGGATCGAACGGCCGCGGGATGAGGTAGTTCGGCCCGAAGCTCACGTTCTGCTGCCCGTAGGCGAGCGCCACGATGTCCGACTGCTCGGCGAGCGCGAGATCGGCGATCGCGTGCACGGCCGCGAGCTTCATCGCCTCGTTGATCGTCGTGGCGCCCACGTCGAGCGCGCCGCGGAAGATGAACGGGAAGCACAGGACGTTGTTCACCTGGTTCGGATAATCCGAGCGGCCGGTCGCGATCACCGCGTCGTCGCGCACCTTGCGCACTTCCTCGGGGCGGATCTCCGGCTCGGGGTTGGCGAGCGCGAGGATGAGGGGCTTCGCGGCCATGCGCCCGACCATGTCGGGCTTGAGCACGCCGCCCGCGGAAAGCCCGAGGAACACGTCGGCCTTGTCGATGACCTCGCCCAGCTTGCGGGCATCGGTCTTGCGCGCGTAGCGGGCCTTGTTGTCGTCCATCTCCTCCTTGCGGCCCTGGTAGACCACGCCGGCGATGTCCGTGACCCAGATGTTCTCCATCTTCATGCCGAGCGCGACCAGCATGTCGAGGCACGCGAGCGCCGCCGCCCCCGCGCCCGAGGCGACGAGCTTCACCTTCGCGATGTCCTTGCCGACCACGCGCAGGCCGTTCACCACGGCGGCGCCGACGATGATCGCCGTGCCGTGCTGGTCGTCGTGGAAGACGGGGATCTTCATGCGCTCGCGCAGCTTCTTCTCGACGTAGAAGCACTCGGGCGCCTTGATGTCCTCGAGGTTGATGCCGCCGAAGGTGGGCTCGAGCGCGGCGATCACCTCGACCAGCTTCTCGGGGTCGCGCTCGTTCACCTCGATGTCGAACACGTCGATGCCCGCGAACTTCTTGAAGAGGACCGCCTTGCCTTCCATCACCGGCTTCGCGGCGAGCGGGCCGATCGGGCCGAGGCCGAGCACCGCGGTGCCGTTCGAGATCACGGCGACGAGGTTGCCGCGCACGGTGAGCTCGCGCGCGGCGCGCGGATCCTCGACCAGCGCCTCGCAAGCCGCGGCGACGCCGGGCGTGTACGCGAGCGCGAGGTCGCGCTGGGTGAGGAGCGACTTGGTGGCCGAGACCTCGATCTTTCCGGGGACCGGCAAGCGGTGGTACTGGAGGGCGTTGTTCTTGAGGTCGTCGAGCATTGGGGGCGCTAAATGGTTGAGGCGAATACGATTTTCGAGCGGGACATCTTACCACGCCACGCATTTCGCCGCCCCGGAACCGGCGGCCGGGGGTTGACGGAACGTAACCATGCAACCAAGAATGTGGTCATGAATCGGAACTACCTCCGGGCGATCCCGCGCGAGTGGCGCACGCTCTCGCGCGCCTTCACGGCCCTGGGCGACGAGCACCGCCAGCGCATCCTCCTCACCTTCGGGCGCGGCGAGCGGCTGAACGTGGGACGGATCGTCGGCGTCTCCACGCTCTCCCGCTCGGCGGTGTCGCATCACCTGCGCCTGCTGCGCGAGGCGGGTGTGCTCCAGTCCGAGAAGGTCGGCAAGGAGGTGTTCTACTGGATCGACAAGGAATTCCTCGAGGGCGCGCTCGGCGCGGTGCTCGAATACGTGCGGAGGAAGACGTGAGCGTTCCCGCCCATCGGCCGCCGGAGGAAGGGCAGTTCCGCCTGCTCGGGCAGCGCCGCTTCGCCCCGCTCTTCCTCACGCAATTCCTCGGCGCCGCCAACGACAACGTCTTCAAGCTCGCCTTCACGCTGCTCGCCACCTATCACGCCGGGCAATGGGGCGGCGCGGATCCGTCCACCGTCGGCTTCGTGATCGGCGCGCTCTTCATCCTGCCGTACGTGCTCTTCTCCGCGACGTCGGGACAGCTTTCCGACAAGTACGACAAGGACCGCATCATCCGCCTGGTGAAGGACCTCGAGATCGCGATCATGGCGATCGCCGCGGCGGGATTCGCCTACCACGCCGCGGCGCTGCTCTACGCGTGCGTCTTCCTCATGGGCACGCACTCCACGCTCTTCGGCCCGGTGAAGTACGCGTACCTGCCTCAGCACTTGAACGAGGAGGAGCTCACGGCGGGCAACGGGCTGGTCGAGATGGGCACGTTCGTGGCGATCCTGCTCGGCACGATTGCGGGGGGGCTCCTCGCGAAGTCGCCGGGACCGATGCAATCGCGCGTGTGGATCGCGTGCCTCGCGATCGCCGCGATCGGCCGGGCCACCGCGCAATTCGTCCCGCGCACGCCGTCGGTCGATCCCGCGCTCGAGATCAACTGGAACCCGTTCACCGAGACGTGGCGCAACCTCAAGCTCGCCGGCACCCAGCGCGCGGTCTTCAACTCGCTCCTCGGCATCTCGTGGCTCTGGTTCTTCGGCTCGATCCTGCTCACGTCCTTCGCGCCGTACACGCGCGAGGTGCTGCACGGCGACGAGACGGTCGTCACGTTGCTGCTCGCCGTGTTCTCGGTCGGGATCGGCCTCGGATCGCTCGCATGCGACCGGCTCTCGGGACGCAAGGTGGAGATCGGCTTGGTCCCGTTCGGCTCGATCGGCATGACATTGTTCGCGATCGACCTGTGGTTCGCGAGCGGCGCGGTGCCGCGCTCGGCGCTCTACGACGTGCCGGCGTTCGTGCGCGAGGCGGCGCACTGGCGCGTGATGGCGGATCTCTTCCTGCTCTCGTTCTTCGGCGGCCTCTTCTCGGTGCCGCTCTACGCGCTCATCCAGGCGCGCGCCGAGCCCGCGCACCGCGCCCGCATCATCGCGGCGAACAACATCATGAACGCGTTCTTCATGATCGTCGCATCCCTCATGGCGGTGGTGTTGCTCGAGTCCGGGCTCACGATCCCGCAGCTCTTCCTCGTCGTGGGCCTCATGAACGCGGCGGTCGCGACCCACATCTATTTCCTCGTGCCCGAGTTCCTCATGCGCTTCCTCGCGTGGCTCCTCGTGCACTCGTTCTACCGGCTCGAGACCCACGGGCTCGAGAACATCCCGCACGAGGGCGCGGCGGTGCTCGTGTGCAACCACGTGAGCCTCGTCGACCCGGTCGTGATCGAGGCGGCGAGCCCGCGGCCGATCCGCTTCGTGATGGACCACCGCATCTTCTCGACGCCGGTCCTGTCGTTCTTCTTCCGCACCGGCAAGGCGATCCCGATCGCCTCGGCGAAGGACGATCCGCGCATCATGGAGGAAGCGTTCGAGAAGGTGGCCGCGGCGCTCGCCGAGGGCGAGCTCGTGTGCATCTTCCCCGAGGGCGGCATCACCGACGACGGGGAGCTGCGCCGCTTCCGCCCGGGCATCCGGCGCGTGATCGAGCGCTCGCCCGTGCCGGTGATTCCGCTCGCCCTGCGCGGATTGTGGGGAAGCTTCTTCTCGAAGCACGGCGGCCCGGCGATGCGCAAGGTCCCGCGCGCGCGGCTGTTCGCGAGCATCGGATTGGCGGCGGGGGAGGCGATGGCGCCGGAGAGGGCCACGCCTGAGCAGCTGCAGGCGGCGGTTCGCGCGTTGCGCGGCGATCGGCGCTGAGGGCCGCTCAGCGCCTGCGCGCTTTCGGCGATCGCGAGCCCTCGCGAACCGCGGCGAGGCCGCCGAGCACGTAGCGGCCCCAGTCCTGCGCGATCGCATCCGATTCGGCCTCGAGCGCGGGGAACACTTCCTTGCGCGCGTGGCGCGGCATCAACGCGAGCATGACGACGGGCGTGATCACGAGCGCGGTCGAGCGCTGCACGGTCGGATGGCCCGGCGGCAGGCCGAGCGCCTCGCCGATGATGCGCATCACGATGCGCGCCTTCGGCGCTATCGCGTTGCGCACGAACGCGGGCGCCTGGCGCGTCGGCGACATGAGCTCGCGAAGGATGACCCGCACGCCCCACGACGACTTGGGATGCGCGGTGTTCGCGACGAGGAGGCGCAGGATCGCGAGAACCTTGTCCTCGGGAGAGCCGGACGAGTGGTCGATCGAGTCCAGCTCGTCGAGGCTCACGAGCTGGCGGTGCGCCTCGACGAGGACCGCCTCGTAGAGCCCGTCGCGGCCGCCGAAGTGGTAGTTGACCGCGGCCATGTTCGCGCCGGCCCCCTGGCAGATCTCCTTGCTCAGGGTGCGCCCCGGGCCCTTCTCGGCGAAGAGCCGGCCCGCGACCTCCAGCAGCCGCAGGCGCGTATCGTCGCCGTCGGAGCGGCCGGTGCGGCGCCGCGCGGGGCGGCGCGGGGTTTCGGTCGTTGCCATGGGCGCAGATTAGCCGGGCTTGTATTCAAATTCAAATTTGAACTAGAATCGCGGCACACTGTCGTTACGGCATCGGGAGCGGCGACATGGGAACACTCTTCTCTCCGGGGGCGGCGCGATGAGCCGCAAGCCGATCGTCGCGGCGATGGTCCTCGTCGCGGCCGCGATCGCGGGCTACGCGTGGTGGCATTCCCGCCCCGCCGCGGAACCCGACGTGCTGGTCGTGCATGGCAACGTCGACATCCGCCAGGTCTCGCTCGCTTTCAACGCCGCCGAGCGCATCGTCGAGATGCGTGCGAAGGAAGGCGACCGCGTGAAGGCGGGCGAGGTGCTCGGCGTGCTCGATACGCGCACCGCGCGCGTACGCCTCGCGCAAGCGCAGGCGCAGGTCGGCGCGAAGGAGCAGGTGGTGAAGCGCTTGAAGGCCGGCAGCCGTCCCGAGGAGGTCGCGCAGGCGAAGGCCGCCGTCGCCTCGGCCGACGCGGAGCTCGATCTCGCGCGCACCGAGGACAGGCGCCTGCAGGCGGCGAGCGTGGCCACGAACGGGCGCGGCGTGAGCCGGCAGGACCTCGATACCGCCGCGTCGAAGCTGCGCGTGGCCGAAAGCCGCGCCGAGAGCGCGCGCAAGGCCGAGCAGCTCGTGGTGACCGGCCCGCGCGCCGAGGACATCGCGCAGGCCGCCGACGAGCTCGACGCGGCGCGCGCGCAGCGCGATCTCGTGCAGCGCGAGCTCGACGAGGCCGTCCTTCACGCCCCGCTCGACGCGGTCGTGCGCGCACGGCTCCTCGAGCCCGGCGACATGGCCTCGCCGCAGCATCCGGCCTACACCCTCGCGATCACGCAACCGAAATGGGTGCGCGCCTACGTGCCGGAGCCGAGCCTGTCGCGCATCCGCATGGGCATGGGCGCCTCGGTCACCACCGATTCGGCGCCGAACCATCCGCTCGCGGGGCGAATCGGCTACATCTCGTCGGTCGCGGAGTTCACGCCGAAGAACGTCGAGACGGAGGAGCTGCGCACCTCGCTCGTCTACGAGATCCGCGTCATGGTCGACGATCCCGCCGATACGTTGCGGCTCGGCATGCCGGCGACGGTGCGCCTCGATCTTTCGGCGCCGAAGGAGCAGGGTGCCAGGTCATGAGCGCGCACGACGACATCGTGATCGACGTGCGCGACGTGAGCCGCACGTTCCGGGCGCATCACGGCAAGGGCGAAACCCGCGCAGTGGCTGGCATTTCCTTCGAGGTCCGCCATGGCGCGCTGTGCGCGCTCGTCGGGCCCGATGGGGCGGGAAAGAGCACGCTGCTGCGCATGATGTGCGGGCTCATCGCGCCGACCGGCGGCGAGCTTCGCGTGCTCGGGCTCGACGCGGCGCGCGAGGCGCAGGCGATCCAGGACCGCATCAGCTACATGCCGCAGCGCTTCGGCCTCTACGAGGACCTGAGCGTGCAGGAGAACCTCGACCTCTACGCGGACCTGCACGGCGTGTCCGCCGAGACGCGCAAGACGCGCTACGCAAGGCTCATGGAGATGACCGACCTCGGCCCGTTCCGCGCGCGGCTCGCCGGCAAGCTCTCGGGAGGCATGAAGCAGAAGCTCGGGCTCGCGTGCACCCTCGTGCGCGCGCCGGAGCTCCTCCTCCTCGACGAGCCGACGGTCGGCGTCGATCCGCTCTCCCGGCGCGAGCTCTGGGAGATCATCGCGCAGCTGCGCCGCGACGAGGGGCTCACGGTGATCATGAGCACGGCCTATCTCGACGAAGCCGAGCGTTGCGACACGGTCCAGTTGCTGCGCGAGGGCCGCATCCTCGCGAGCGGCAACCCGGCGCAGATCACGCATCGCGCCGAAGGCCTCTGCCACATCGCCGAGCCGCGGGAAGGAGAGCCGGCGCGCGTGCTGCAGGCGCGCCTCCTCGAGGATCGCGAGCATGTGATCGACGCGGTGCCGTGGGCATCGGCCGTGCGCTTCATCGCGCGCGATGCCGCCGGCGTCGAGGGCGCGCGCGCGTCCGGTGCGGCCGTGGTGCCGATCGCGGCCCGCCTCGAGGACGGCGTCATGGTCCTGCTGCGCGAGGCGGGCGGACGCGAGCCGGGCGCCGTCGATGCTCCGGTGTCCGCGCCATCGAAAGCCGCGTCCCGCGAGATCGTGATCGAGGTCGAGCACCTCGTGCGCAAGTTCGGCGATTTCGTCGCCGTCGCCGATACCTCGTTCGACGTGCGGCGGGGAGAGGTGTTCGGACTGCTCGGCCCGAACGGCGCGGGCAAGACCACGAGCTTCCGCATGCTGTGCGGGCTGCTTCCCGCGACGAGCGGCCGGCTGCGCGTGGCCGGCGTGGACGTGCGCACCGCGCGCGCCTCGGCGCGCAGGCGCATCGGCTACGTGTCGCAGAAGTTCGCGTTGTACGGCAGCCTCTCGGCGCTCGAGAACCTGCAGTTCTTCGCCGGCGCGTACGGGCTCGACGGCTCCCGCGCGGCGCACCGCATCGACATGGTCCTCGAGGCGTTCGAGCTCGGGCGCATGAAGGACGCGCGCGCCCAGGAGCTTCCCGGCGGCTACAGGCAGCGCCTCGCGATGGCCGCCGCGTTGCTGCACGAGCCGGAGATCCTCTTCCTCGACGAGCCCACGAGCGGCGCCGATCCGCTCGCGCGCCGCGAGTTCTGGCTGCGCATCACCCATCTCGCTCAAGCGGGCACCACGGTCGTCGTCACGACGCACTTCATGGAAGAGGCGGAATACTGCGACCGCATCGCGATCCAGGATGCGGGGCGCATGCTCGCGGTGGGCACGCCGGACGACATCCGCCGTCGCGCCCAGGCGCCCGCGGGCGAGCGCGCGACGGTCGAGGATGCGTTCATCGCGATCGTCGAGGAGGCGCGACGCGAGCGGCACGAGGAAAGGCAGGCCGCATGAACGAGCGGCTCGACCAACGCTCGCATGGCGCCCGCGCGGCCTGGCGTCGGCTCGTCTCGCTCACGAAGAAGGAAGTCCGCCAGCTCCTGCGCGACAAATCGAACCTCGCGATCGGCGTGGGCTTGCCGATCATCCTGATCCTCATCTTCGGCTACGGCATCTCGCTCGACCTGCAGAATGCGCGCGTCGCCGTCGTCTACGAGGATGCGTCGCCCGGCGCGCGCCAGGCGTTCGCCGGCCTCGATCTCTCGCGCTACCTCGACCAGGTGCCGACGCGCACGATGGCCGAAGCGCGCGCGCTGATGTCGGACCGCCGCGTCGACGCGATCGTCAGGGTGCCGCCCACGTTCGCCGCCGACCTCGCCGCGGGAAGCGCGCGGCTGCAACTCGTCGTCCACGGCAGCGACGCGGCGATGGCGCGCGCGGTCGAGGCGTACGTGAGCGGGGCGCTCGCGCAAAGGGCGCGCGGCGAGGCCGATCGCGCGGCCGTCGGCAGCGACAAGGGCAGCGGCGTTCGCGTCGACGGGCGCCTGTGGTTCAACGAGGCCAACACGAGCACGTGGTACCTCGTGCCCGGGCTCATCGTGCTCATCATGACGCTCGTGGGCGCGTTCCTCACCTCGCTCGTGGTGGCGCGCGAGTGGGAGCGGGGCACGCTCGAGGCGCTGTTCGTCACGCCCGCGCGGCCTGGCGAGATCCTGCTCGCGAAGATGATCCCGTATTTCCTCGTGGGGTTCGCGGGGCTGGTGCTTTGCGTGCTCGCCGCGCGCTTCCTCTTCCACGTGCCGCTGCGCGGCTCGATCCTCTCGCTCTTCATCGGCTCGGTGCTCTATCTCTTCACCGCGCTCGGCATCGGGCTCCTCATCTCGTCGGCCACCAGGAACCAGTTCCTCGCGAGCCAGATCGCGCTGGTCTCGAGCTTCCTGCCGGCGTTGATGCTCTCCGGATTCATCTTCGACCTGCGCAACGTCCCGGTCGTGATCAGCGTGATCGGCCACGTGATCCCCGCGACCCACTTCCTCGAGGTGCTGAGGGCCGTGTTCCTCGTGGGCGACGTGTGGAAGCTGATCCTCACGCAGTGCGCGATCCTCCTGCTGTACTCGGTGGCGTTTCTCGCGCTCGCCCGCGCGGTCACGCGCAAGCGGTTGGCGTAGCGATGCCGGACTTCATCCGCCTGGTGGCTGCGCTCATCCGCAAGGAGATGCTCGCGATCCTCAAGGATCCGGCGAACCGCGCGATCCTCGTCATGCCGATCATCGTGCAGAGCATCATCTTCGGGTACACGGCGACCTTCGACCTGAATCACGTCCCGTATGCGCTGCTCGACCAGAGCCGCAGCCCGACCTCGCAGGCGCTCGTCGCGCGGCTCGAGGGCTCCGGCGTGTTCGACCGCGTCGCGACGCTCGACGAGCCGGGCCGCATCCGCGACATCGTCGAGAACGGCAAGGCGCTCCTCGTGCTCTCCATCGCGCCGGACTTCGAACGCCGGCTCCTCGAAGGGCGGCCCGCGACGGTGCAGGCGATCCTCGACGCGCGCAACGCCACGACCGCCGGCTCGGCCGCCGCATACGTGCAGCAGATCGTCGACCGGTTCAACGCGGACCACGGCTGGCGCGCGCAGGCGATCGAGGTCGACCCGCGCGCCTGGTTCAACCGCAACCTCGAGTCGCGCTGGAACCTCATGCCGGGCATGGTCGCGGCGCTGAGCCTCATCCAGACGCTGCTCCTCACCGCGCTCTCCGTCGCCCGCGAGCGCGAGCAGGGCACGTTCGACCAGCTCCTCGTCACGCCGCTCACTCCCGCGCAGCTCATGATCGGCAAGGCGATCCCGCCCGTTACGATCGGCCTCGTGCAATCGACGCTCGTGCTCGTGATCAGCCGGTTATGGTTCGACATCCCGATCCAGGGCTCGCTCGCGATGCTCTATCTCGGGCTCGCGGTGTTCCTCACGGCGGCGGTGGGTATCGGCCTCTCGATCAGCGCGGTCGCCCTCACGATGCAGCAGGCGATGATGTACGCGTTCGTCGTGATCATGCCGATGATGCTGCTCTCGGGACTCATCACGCCCGTGCAGACGATGCCGCATTGGCTGCAGGTCGGCACGTACGCGAACCCGTTGCGCTTCGGCCTCGACATCGTGCGCCGCGTCTACCTCGAGGGCGTCGCCTTCCCGGCGATCGGGCACGACTTCGTTCCGCTGCTCTTGATCGCCGCGCTCACGCTGCCCACCGCGGCGTGGCTCTTCCGGCATCGGCTGGCCTGACATGAACGCACGAACCTTCTTCGTTTTGGCGCTCGTGCTCGCGGGCGGATGCACGACGGTGGGCCCGACGTTCACGCGGCCCGCGACGACGGCGCCCGCGCGATGGGGCGACTGGCACAGCGGATCGGCGTCGCTCGCACCAGACGCGACATCGACCGCAGTTCCCGCGGGCTGGAGTCGCTTCGACGACCCGGCGCTCACGCGCCTCATCGAGCGCGCGCTCGACGCGAATCCGGATGTGCGCACCGCGGCGCTCCGCTTCGCCGAGGCGCGCTTGCAGGAGAAGATCGCCGGCAGCCGCGCCACGCCGGAGGCCGGCTTCAGGGGCGGCGCCACGCGCGAGCGCCAGAGCGAGCGGGGAGCGGGCACCCGCATCGTCGGCGCGATTCCCCTTCCCGGCGCGGATCGCGGGCACATCGTCCAGGTGCTGAGCCAGCCCTTCACGCTCTACCAGGCGGGCTTCGATGCGTCGTGGGAGATCGACCTCTGGGGACGCGTGGCGCGCACGATCGAGTCGGCGCGCGCGGCGAGCGATGCAAGCGCCGCGGATCTGCGCGTCGTGCGACTCGTCGTCGCCGCCGAGGTCGCGCACGCCTACTTCAACCTTCGCTCGTCGCAGGCGCAGCTGCGGCTGCTGGATGCGCAGAGGCAGCGTGTCGCCGGCAGCGCCGGGATCCTCTCGCAGCAACATCGCGCGGGCATGATCGACGAGACCGCGCCGGTTCGCGAGCGCGTGCTGCTCGACGAGCTGGACGCCCAGGAGCCACGCCTGCTCGTCGCCGAAAGCGCCGCGCTCTCCACGCTCACTCGCTTGTGCGGCGAACATCCCGGGGCGTTCAATGCGCTGCTCGACGACGCTGCGTCCGCGAACGGCGAGGGCAAGTTGCCGGACCTCGCGCTCGGCGTGCCCGGCGACTTCATTCGGCGTCGTCCCGACGTCGCGGCGGCCGAAGCGCGCCTGCACGCGGCCACCGCGAACATCGGCGTGGCGACCGCCGATCTCTATCCCGAAATCACGCTCGGCGCGGTGCTCGGCTTCGAGTCGCTCGCGTCCCGACGGCTGCTCGATTGGGGCAGCCGCCAGTGGAGCATCGGCCCCGCGTTGAGCCTGCCGATCTTCGACCATGGCCGTCGCAAGTCGGTGGTGGAGCTGCGCGAGCTGCAGCAGCAGCAAGCGGCGATCGCATTCCACGACGTCGTGCTGCGCGCGTGGCACGAGGCCGACGACGCGATCAGCGCTTATGTCGCGGAAACCAGGCGGACTCGCGAGCTCGAGGCCCGAGTCGCGCATGCCGACGACGCCGCCACCCTCGCGAAGGCGCGATACGAGCACGGCCTCGCCAGCGACCTTCCGCGCCTCGACGCCGAACGCGAGGCGATCCGCGCCGAGCAGGATCTCGTGCAGAGCCGATACGATGCGCGCGCCGCGTTGGTCGGCGTCTTCAAGGCGCTCGCCGACGACAACTTCGACGCGCCGCCGAAGTCGAATCCCCCTTGAGCACCGAAGCAGGAGTAGATCGCATGACCCGAAGACTCGATGCCATGAAGGCCGCGCCGCAAGCCTATCCGGCGGTGCGCGGCCTCGAGAATTACGTGCGCCAGTGCGGCCTCGACGCCAAGCTGCTGCACCTGCTCAAGATCCGCGCCTCGCAGATCAACGGCTGCGCGTTCTGCATCGACATGCACGTGAAGGAGGCGCTCGCCGACGGCGAGGACCCGCAGCGCATCTACCTCATTTCGGCCTGGCGCGAGTCGCCGCTCTACGACGCGCGCGAACGGGCGCTGCTCGCCTGGACCGAGGCGGTGACGAAGATCGCCGAAACCGGCGCCCCCGACGCGGAGTTCGACGCGTTGCGGGAGCACTTCTCCGATGCGGAAGTCGTGAACTTCACCGTGGCCATCGCAACGATCAACGTGTGGAACCGGCTCGCGGTGTCCTTCCGCACCGAGCATCCGATCGGCATGCAGGC
>CAYOGL010000042.1:17229-23835 GCA_964403515.1 uncultured Burkholderiales bacterium
TGTGGAACCGGCTCGCGGTGTCCTTCCGCACCGAGCATCCGATCGGCATGCAGGCACGCGTGCGCTGAGGCCTCATCCTCGGAGAAGAAGTGTGGGGTTTCCGTCGAGTGTTCATGAAGCCCGCTTCACGCGTCCGACTCTTTTCGCCTCCTCCGGTTTGGCCTTGAACGGCTTGATCTTCGCCAGCTCCTCCTCGATCTCGATCTTCGCCTTGCGAATGTCGTGATCAACTTGCAGGCGCGACCACCAGCCTTCCGAGAGCCCAAAGAAGCGACACAGCCGCAGATCGGTATCGGCGGTGATCGATCGCCGCCCCGCGACGATCTCACCGATGCGCTGTGCGGGAACGCCGATTTCCTTCGCGAGCCGATAGTTGGTGATGCCCATCGGCTTCAGGAACTCCTCGGCCAACATCTCGCCCGGAGAGACCGGGTCGAGCCGGCGCTCAGTGGTAGTCGACGATTTGGACTTCTTCGGCATTTCCATCCTTCCACACGAAGCGGATTCGGTAGCGGTCGTTGATGCGAACGCTCCATTTGCCGCCATTTGGGTAGTAACGCAGCGCGGTAATAACGCCAAGCGTTACTATGCGCTACGACGTTCGATCCTGGACAGCTCCGGTCGTAGTGGAGGGCTGTTGACGCCCGCGCCCGGGCGCATCAAGCTCCAACCAGGCAACCGACAAGGAGGCGCGTCATGGGTGCCAGCGAGAACACTTTACTTGCGCCGCCGGCGGCCGAAGCCGACCGGATCCTCGAGGCCGCCCTCGCGCTCGGCGAGGAACGCACGTGGAACGCGGTGCACCTCTACGACATCGCGGACCACATGCACATCGGTCTCGCCGACATCGAGCGGCATTACCGCAACAAGGACGAGATCGCCGAAGCGTGGTTCCGCCGCGCCGACAACGCGCTCGCCGCATGTGGCGATGAACCCGGGTGGCTCTCGTCGAGCGTGCGCGAGCGGCTGTCGCGTGCGATCCGCGCGTGGTTCGGCGCGCTCGAGCCGCACAAGGGCCTGACCGTCGAGATGCTGCGCTACAAGGTGCAGCCCGACCACATCCATCTCGTGATCAAGGGCGTGCTGCGCACGAGCGCGACGGTGCAATGGATGCGCGAGGTGGCGCGCGTGCCGTCGATCGGGCTGCGTCGCGAGCTCGAGGAGCCCGCGCTCACCGCGATCTTCCTCAGCACGTTGGCCCTATGGCTCACGGAGCGCACACCGGGCACGCCGCGCGCATTCAAGTGGCTCGATGCGCAGCTCGGGTTGGCCGAGCGCATCGCGCTGCATTGGCCCTGGGGAGGACGCGAGGGGGCGCACATCTCGGCACCGTAACCGCCCAGTAGTGTCGATCTCGTCAACGGCATGCGCCCGCAAAGGCGTACCGTGTCTTTCCTCCTCAAGCGCTCGGAGGACCTCATGGGAACCACACGACGCACATTGAGAAAATCCGGCAGCCGTCCGGGGAAGAAGGCAGCAAAGTCGGGACCGATCGTCGTCCCGAAATCGCCGGTCGAGTCCTCCGACTTTGGGCCAATCCTCCTTTCTGACGATACGTCGCGGGCCAGGATCGTCGACGTCACGGAGCAGTTCGAAGATCAGGTGATCATGATCATCGGCGGCATGCCGGTCGCCGCGATCGAGCTTCCTATTGACGACGAGCCGGTTGCGGAGCCGGTGCTTGATGCGGAGAAATCCACGCATCGACGCAGCCGAGTGCGCACACCCCGGAATCGCCGGCGGCACTGACGGTCGAGCGAGCCTCTTCGATTGGCGTCACGGCACGAAACCGATTGACCGCTTGGACCTAACCGGGGGCGCCATCAGCTCACGGATCGCGTCGAAGACCGCTTTGAATTGAGCGTCGTATTTACGCTCCAGCGCGTCGAGTTTCCTTGCGAGGTCCGCGTTTGCCGAGAGAATCTGCCGCAGTCGCACGAACGCTCGCATGATCTCGATGTTGACCATGATCGCGCGCTGGCTGTTCAGCACGCTCGACAACATCGCGACGCCTTGCTCCGTGAACACGTACGGCAAATAGCGGCGGCCGCCATGAACGGGTCTGCCGGCGGTCGGCGAACTTGAGGTTCCAATTTGCAGCCTCAAGTCGGCCACTTCCTCAGCGGATAGTTGGAACATGAAGTCATTGGGAAACCGCTCGGCGTTGCGACTCACCGCTTGGTTCAGAGTGCGAGTTTCGACGCCGTAGAGTTCCGCGAGGTGTGCGTCGAGCAAGACTCTTTCACCGCGAACGAAGATGATGCGTTGCTCGATTGTTGAAGCGGGGTGGCGCATTGCGTCATTTTCCCTCGCCCTAAGCTCACTGAATGAGCCTGCGATCTTGAGATCACAAATTGTGATCTCAAGATTCCAAGTCCTTGATCTGCAGCCGTTAGTCGGGATGCAGTAAACTGCATCCCATGTCTGGAAGCACGCTCGGCACCCTCTTCACCGTCACCACCTTCGGCGAATCCCACGGCCCCGCGATCGGCTGCGTGATCGACGGCTGCCCGCCCGGGATGGAGCTCTCCGAAGCCGACATCCAGCCCGACCTCGATCGTCGCAAGCCCGGCACCTCGCGCCACGTCACGCAGCGCCGCGAAGAGGATAAGGTCGAGATCCTCTCGGGCGTGTACGAGGGCAAGACCACCGGCACGCCGATCGCGCTGCTCATCCGCAACGTCGACCAGCGCTCGAAGGACTACGCGAAGATCGCGAACTCGTTCCGCCCCGGGCACGCCGACTACACGTACCTGCGCAAGTACGGCATCCGCGATCCGCGCGGGGGCGGGCGCTCGTCGGCGCGATTGACGGCGCCCGCGGTGGCGGCCGGCGCGGTCGCGAAGAAGTGGCTGCGCGAGCGCTACGGCGTCGAGGTGCGCGGCTACCTCTCGCAACTCGGTCCGAACAAGATCGACTTCAAGTCGTGGGACGACGTGAGCGCCGAGGGCAATCCCTTCTTCGTCGCCGACCGCTCGCGCGTGACCGAGCTCGAGGCGTTCATGGACAAGCTGCGCAAGTCGGGCGATTCGGTCGGCGCGCGCTTAACTGTCATCGCTTCCGGTGTGCCCTCAGGCTGGGGCGAGCCGCTCTACGACCGCCTGGACGCCGACATCGCGAAGGTGATGATGGGCATCAACGCCGTGAAGGGCGTGGAGATCGGGGCCGGGTTTAAGAGCGTTGAACAGCTCGGGACCGAGCACTCCGATGAGATGACGCCGGAGGGCTTCCTTTCGAACAACGCGGGCGGGATTCTCGGCGGCATCTCGACCGGGCAGGACATCGTCGTATCGATTGCGATTAAGCCGACCTCTTCAATTCGGTTGCCGCGGCGAACGATTGATATCGAGGGGAACGCCGCGACGATTGAGACGCACGGGAGACATGATCCGTGTGTTGGGATTCGGGCAACGCCGATTGCGGAGGCGTTCTTGGCGTTGGTGCTGATCGATCATGCCCTCAAGCATCGCGCGCAGAACGCAGATGTGAAGAAGCGCGCGAACGAGATTGGAGCCGAAGCACGAAAGAGGGCGAAGATCGCCAAGGGCGAGCGGTTGGAGGATCCGGATCCGTTGGAGGCTTGAGTAGTCCATCGCTCGTCGCCATTCCAGAGATGTCATCGGTGAGGGGGAACACTCGGATTCTTTGGATGACCTCAAGGCTTCGGTTCATGCCTTTGTTCAAGAGCGTGATTGGGACCAATTCCACTCTCTCAAGAATCTAGCGTGCTCGGTGTGCATTGAAGCGGCCGAATTACTCGAGCAGTTTCAATGGCTCCGCGACTCGACGACCGTCAGCTGGTGCGTCCCAACGAGATAGGTTCTGCCGCGTACATCAAGGAACGGGCGTTCGCTCGCGGTGCTTCAATCTCCGAGTTCGAGTTGGATGTTCAATTCAGGTGCGCAGGATCGGAAGGATTCGTGAACTGGATAAATAACACGCTGGGAATCGAACGCACGGCGAATGTGCTGTGGGACGGAAGCGAGGGATTCGATTTTCAGATCTACGATAGTCCACAGACGCTGGACAGGGCTATAAGGGAGAAGGCAACGATCATCCGTGACGCCAGTGGCAATTCTGTAGCGCGTCCAGCCGTCCGCCTGCTCGATCACCCGAATCGAACTCGCGCTCCAAGAGCGGGTGTGACGATTCGCTAGTTCGCTTTCTCGAAGGCCTCGAACCGGATTGCTAGTCGAGCAGGGTCAGGCAGGTCTTTGTCTCGACGGGGAAACCGGATTTGAGCGCCGTGCAGCGACTTCATGGCCTCTAGTGTTGGCCCATCTTGTGTTTCGAGTAGCTGCCGCGACACCACGACTTTGTAGTCGGGCCGAATACCGATCAGGTGCTTGTCGAACGCAGCATGGTGCAGCTTCGTGAGAGGCAGGCCGTTGGTTACGACGGGTTGGCCGAACAATTCATCTTTGTCGGCTGCGATATGCGCCGCATCTAGAAGGCTTGCTTCAGGTAGTCCCGAGAGGGCGCATCGGCCGCCGTACGCCGTAATGACCGCCTCCCGAAAGAGCGTTTGATGCAGTCGCGCCTTGACCTGCCTGAGCGCATAACGGCGTTCAAGCGCCGTCTCCTGCGGATCCGCGCTCAACTCACCGGGCAGCCCCACTGAGACCTGAGCCTGGAGCGCCTTGGCGTCCCATCCAACGATGGTCACGGGAATGATCGCGTGATAGTGGCCCGGATACGCGCCGAGAAAATAGATCAGCGGAACCCGGTTCTGCATGGCCTCGCGCAGCCAGCGGTTGTCCGCCGCGTCAGGATTGGTTCCCATGAATGAATACGCGATCGTTTCATCGCCGTTATAGATTTGGTTATGCGCTGCCTTCTGGTCGTCGTACCAGATCTTCGCGCCTTTCCTCGGAACGACCGTCTTGATCGAGAGGGCGTACTTCATCGCGGTCGGTTTGAAGATTCCGCGTTGGGGGTTGATGAGCGGGATGCGCTCACCACGAAACAGGAATCCGCGAGCCAGATCCTCGGAGGTAAGGAGACCGCGCAGCTCGAGCATTCTGCGCACGTGGATAAACGCTGCGGTCCGTATTTGTTGGTCTAGATCGTCGCTTATTGTCATCTTGAGGAGCGAGATCGATGGCTCAGGGTTTCGGCTAGATTACCCTTTGTCGGATGCCTGATGAAATGTGCGCCGACACCGTGGAAAGCCGGTGCATCCCCAGAAGCGTTCCCCAGTCTTCTGCGTTACCCGCTCCACCATCTTGATGCCGCATGAAGGACAGGTCGGCGTCGTGAAGTCGCCGGCTGTAGCTAACTGCAGCAAACGGGTCTGCTGCTCGGCGGACGTAGCGGCGATCTTTGTAAGGAGATCTTCTCCATCGATGAGGTGGAGATTGTTGCCGGTCGCAAATCGGATCGCGTCGTCGGTGTAGCGGCTCGTTGTGACAAAGATGCCTTCTGTGATTTGCACATCGGTCATAACTCCAAGCAGCTCCCGAATCGGCTTAACACCTACGTACCGGCTCCAAGCCTTGCATTGAACGATGATTCCCGGAGTCGTCGATCCTGCCGGATAGAGATGAATGTCGATTCCTCCATCTGCTCCCTCGCGGGCGACCTTCGTCGTGAAGCCCAGGGTTTCGAAGTAAGCGGCGCACAAGTGTTCGAAGCGCTTCCATTCGAGTGCTTTCAGCAGTTCCATGCTCCAGCGAGTCGTATCGATGGACGGGCCGTTTCCCTGGCTTCTTGTGACGTCCTTCCATACGTCGTAGAGATGATCGTCTGGAACGTCTGGAACGTCGCCCGTATACGGACATGGTTCGGTCGGCAATGCGCTGCGTGGAGGGTCGTCGACTCGCTTGGTTTGCATTTGACGAAAGCCCGACGCCGCCGCTGCAAGGAGAAAGACGAGCGGACCGACGATCTTGACCGCGATTCCGGTCACGGACCACAAAATGGTGGTGATCGCTTCGGGCATCGTGGAGCCGGTCGCCTTCGTGCTCGAGAGCATATGGCCCACGCCGAACGAGATCACAGCAAGAAAGAGGCAAGCCCACCATGGCAGCTTCGAGGCTGCTTCGTAGATCTCTTCGAGGAGCGACGTTTGTTGCTTTCGCGGCATGCGCGAATCGTAAGCGACGACCATCCCGACTCGTCAACCCGCTGCCTATACTTTCCTATCTCGAATCAATCCAGGAGGCGGTCATGAACTCCGTCGTCCAGCGCGTCCGACGCTAGGCGCCGTGCAGAGCGGCTTTCGCAGCGTCATCGCCTTTTCGCCTTCTCGATCGCCCGCAACGTGAGCGCCATCGAATAGATCTGCCGCGTCCTGGAAGGCTTCCACGGCGGCGACCTCCACGGCGAGCGGATCGCGATCTCGCTGCCGTTCGTTGGTGGGTTGGCGGGTGACGGCGCGCGGTTCACGAGCGGGCCGTACATCGCGACGATCTCGCCCTGCGCCGATTCGACGTAGTCCGCGAGACCC
The DNA here is from genome assembly GCA_964403515.1 of uncultured Burkholderiales bacterium. Taxonomy (GTDB): domain Bacteria; phylum Pseudomonadota; class Gammaproteobacteria; order Burkholderiales; family Usitatibacteraceae; genus Usitatibacter. The sequence continues at coordinate 23,678 of CAYOGL010000042.1, forward strand.
GCGGCATGGTCCACGCCGCCGCAGCATGAGAAGTGCTCGCCCCACAATTCGAACCGCGTGCCCATGGCGAGCCTCCGATCGATCCTGCGTTCGCGGGAAGTCCTGCATGAAGACTAAAGGCGCTGAGGCTCATGGCATGAGCTAGGGGAAGAACCCGG
>CAYOGL010000042.1:23935-35381 GCA_964403515.1 uncultured Burkholderiales bacterium
TGCATGAAGACTAAAGGCGCTGAGGCTCATGGCATGAGCTAGGGGAAGAACCCGGGCGGAAGGAAGAAGCGCTGGCAGTCAGCCCACGATCAGCGCGACCGCGTCGGCAGGCAGCATCACGATCGTTCCCCGGATACGGCGTCCGAGCAACCGGCCGAAATCCGTCCGATCGCCCGTCGCGAGCACCTGGCAGCGTGCGTCCACGGCGGCCGCGAGAATGGGCGCGTCCTTGGGCGGCAGTCCCAGGGACGTGGCCCATTGCAGCGTGGCGGCTTGCGGCTCGGGTGCCAGTTCGATTTGCCGGAGCAACTCTTCGAGGTCCGCAACCCGATCCGGATGTTTCACCGCGAGGTTCCGTCGGGCTTCTTCGATCGCATGTCGCGATGAGACCAGTCGGCATGCGCCGACCGCTGCGAGCCCGAAGAAGACGCGGACTGAACCGCTGTCGCGATATGCGGCGCTGAAGAGGACGTTTGCGTCGAGGAAGACGCGCACGGTTCAGCGCTTGGTGCGTTTCTTGAGGTATTCCTGGACGCGCTTTTCCATGGCCGGCGGAATGGTGTTGGTCTGCTCGAATTCCCGCACGCGCTCGTCCGAATACATCTCGATCGGATAAACCGCCACGGGCCGCAGCACGATCGCCCCGTCCGCCGTGGCCTCGAGCACCACCCGCGATTCTTCGACGATACCCGCCGCACGCAAGACCGAGCGCGGAATCGTGAGCTGACCTTTCTTCCCGATTTTGGCCAATTCCATCGTGCCATTATACCGGGGTGCCGGGATTCCGGCAAGCCGGGATGCCAGGCCATCGCGAAGGATGACGCTACACGGCGAGCCGCAACGCCTTACCCTAACCGGCCACGCCTAGGGAAGGGGCAGGGCCATGACCGTTGGTAGGATCGCCATTGGCGCGGTGGTACTGGTGATCGGCTTGCCATTGCTCGCGATCGCGGTCGCGACCGCCGCGTTCTACGCGTATTTCTACGAATCGCCGCGCGCGAACGCGACGATCGTGTCCGGCGGGCAGGAGCGCGAATACCTGCTCCACGTTCCGAAGACGTACGACCCGGCGAAGGCGACGGCGCTCGTCGTGAGCCTGCATGGCGCCTCCGCGTGGCCAGGAACGCAGAGGCGGATCAGCCGCTGGGACCGGCTCGCCGACGAGCACGGCTTCATCGTCGTGTATCCGTCGGGAGCCAGCGTGACGGGCAGCGGCACGGGCACCGGCATCGCGCCGAAGGCGTGGATCCTCTCGAAAGCGGGGCTCGCGGCCGACGTGCGATTCATCGGCGAGCTGATCGACCGGCTCGAGGCTACGTACGACATCGATCCGAAGCGCGTCTACGTCGAGGGTTTCTCCAACGGCGGCGGCATGGCGTTCGCGCTCTCGTGCGCGATGCCCGATCGCTTCGCCGCGGTCGGCATGGTGGCCGCCGCACAGAGCCTGCCGTGGAGCTGGTGCAAGGACGCGCCTTCCGTGCCGGTGATCGATTTCCACGGCGCGGGCGATCCGGTCGCGCCGTACAAGGGCGGCACGTCGTGGATGTCGCCGCAACCGTTTCCGAGCGTCGCCAAGTGGATGGAGAATTGGGCGCACAGGAACCATTGCGATGGAACGCCCGCGGAATCGCGCATGGCAGCCGACATCGTGCGCGTCGAGTACAAGGGCTGCGCGAACGATGCCGCCGTCGTGCATTACCGCATCGACGCGGGCCACACCTGGCCAGGCAGCGATCCGATGCCGGAGTGGTTCGTCGGCCGCACGTCGAGCTCGATCGATGCCACGCGCGAACTATGGGCCTTCTTCGAGCAGCACCGGCTCGCGGCGAAGTAGGGGGCGACGCGTCTAACCCTTCCTTCTCTTCCGTCGCATCAACAGCAGGCCCACCGGCATCGCGATGACGACGACGGCAGCCGCGACATACATCGGTCGCACGTGGCTGGTGCTCACATCCTGGGGCAGGAAGATGAGCCCGTGCGAATCGGGCGGCAGGCGCCCCACTTCGTGCACGCGGCCCGAGGCGGGATCGACGGTCACGAGCGCGGTGCTCGCGGGCGAGCCCATGTTGGAATTGACCGCGTAGAGCTTGCCGTCGGGCGAGATGGTGAGGTTCGTGATGGCGCTCAGATACGGCGCGCCGTCGAGCTGCGGGCCGGTCTTGCCCGCGCCCGTCGCCATGTCGATCGTATCGAGCGTGCCGCCCGCGCCGGTGGCCGCGACGTAGGCGACGTGATGCGCGCCGATCGCCATGCCGCCGCCCATCACGCCGCGGATCCCGGAGGGGGCGAGCGGGGTGAGCACCGCGCGGCCGACGTCGATCTCCGCGAGCCGGTTTTCGTCGGGAAGCCATCCGTAGAGCCGTCCGTCGCTGTCGAAGCCGATGTCGGAGACGGTGTGCGCGAGGATGCCGACCGCCGAGGCATAGCCGGTCGCCGGATCGATGGTGACGAGGGAGGGGCGCCGGTTCTCCTGGCGCGCGGTCACGCCGTAGAGCACGCCGGTCGACGGGCTCACCGCGAGCGAGACCACGCCCACGGAGGTGCTGCCCTCGAGGCGCACGGGCGCGATGAGCTCCGAGGCGCCGGTGGCGGCGTCCACCTTGTAGAGGTTGCACTCGATCGTGGTCGCGCTGCCGGAAAAGACGCGCCGAATGCTCGTCGCGTAGAGCATCGCGGCATCGCAGGCGACGCTCGTCAGGAGCAACCACGTCGCGGCGATGAGGGCGCGGATCGGCGAGTACGCGGCGGGGCGGTTCATGAGCGCGAAAAATGCCCGTTCCGGAGGGCGAGCGCAAGGGGGGTTGTCGGCCGTTCGACCAGCCGCGTACTTGTCGACGTCACAGGGCGTCGCACCCGTTTCATCGCAAGCCGGGCGAGGAGATCGTGTTGTCCCAATCGGCCTCTCGAGCTGCCGCGCATGGGACCGCCCCGCAAAGTCGACCTGCGCTCGACGCCGGCTGAGGCGCGCGCCCAAAGGCGCCCGGGCAAGCGATGAAGTGCCTGCTGGATACGAACATCGTTTCGCTCGCCATGTCGGCGGATGCAGGCGTGCTTTCGAGGCTCGTGAAGATGCCGCCGGGCGACGCGGCGATTTCGGCCGTCACATATGCCGAGATTCGTCGGCTTGCGAGCGGGATGGACATGCGCTCGACCAGGCCGACTTGATGATACTTGCCCATGCCGCAAGTACTCGCGCGCTCATGACGCGCGACGCGGCGCTTCGCCGCCGGGACCGCAAGGCAGTCGGTAAGACGCGGGTGATCGGCTGGTAGCCTTCGCCTTCGCGATGGCCGCCTTCGCTTCCTCCCACGCGGCCAGGTCGCGCTCCAATAGCTGTTGAAGGGACTCGCGCGCGGCAGCGGAATGATCGTCGGTCCCGCGGCAACGGGCTTTGCCTACGACGGGCCGGGCGTTCTTCATCGCGCCTTCCTCCCGACGCGATGGCCGACGGTGATCACCGCGTCATCTTCCGCGACGACGGCGTACGCGTCGAGGTAGCGCTCCACCTTGCGATAGCGCTCGGGGCCGAGAGACCGCAGGGCATGACGGCGCGAGCGCTTGTCGAAGCGCACGATACGGCAGCCGTGATGGTCGTGCATCTCGCGGCCGAAATCGAGCAGCACCTCGAGGGCGATGGGCGAGATGCCGCGCTGCTGCATGCGTGCACGCGCATGCTCGGTGAGGGGCGAGTTCATGGCGGAGCCTCCGATCTTTCCTGCGGCGGCGGGAAGTCATGGCCGCAGCGTAGGAGGCAGCAAGCTCATGGCGTGAGCCACCGGCGAGTCGGTTCCGCATTACGAGCCAGATCGCGCGATTAGTCCGTCCGGACCATCCGCACCGCGTTTTTGCGACACGTCTGTCGGCCATAAAGCACGACATGTCACGCGTCCTCCTCCTGTTGCTGGCGAGCCTGCTCATCTCCTGTGGCGGTGGAGGAGGTGGCGGCAGTAGCTCCCCGGGTGGCGATCCGGGACCCGGTCCCTCGGTCGCGCCGCCGCTGCCCACGGCCGGCATGCGCGTCGAGGAATCCGATCCCGCGGTCACGTTGACCGGCGCCTGGACGAAGGGCGATTCGAGCTGGGGCTGGAGCGGCGGCTCGGCCGTGCAGACGAACGCAGCCGGAGCGACCGCCTCGATCAGCTTCATCGGCACGTCGATCCGATGGATCGGCGCACGCGGTCGCGGCATGGGCATCGCGTCGGTCAGCATCGATGGCGGCCCGGCGAAGCAGGTGAGTTTGTTCGCGCGCCCGACCGACGAGATCCACACGCCCATCCTCACGATCGACGACCTGAGCAACGGCAAGCACACGTTGACGATCACGGTGACGGGCCAGCAGGACAGCCAGGCGAGCGGCAACATGATCGTCGTCGACGCGTTCGACATCCAGCCGGGGACGACCGTCTCGCACTGGCAGGACACGAACCCCGAGCTTCAATACAGCGCGGGCTGGACCAAGTCGAGCATCGCACTTCCCTTCAGCGGCACGGGCGTCTCGAACCAGCCCGAGCTGCCGGTGAGCGCGCACGAGACTGCGACCGCGGGCCAAACCGTGACGGTGCCGTTCCGCGGGACCGCGATCGGCTGGATCGGTTTTCGCGGGCCGGATGCGGGCATCGCGACCGCCGCGGTGGATGGCGGTGCGCCCACCACGATCGACCTCTATGCGCCGACCGCGACGTACCAGCCGATCGTATTCACGGCCAATGGGCTCGCGGACGCGAACCACACGCTGACGATCACGGCGACGGGCCAGAAGAACGCCGCATCGACCGGCATGCGGGTCGTCGTGGATGCGTTCGACGTCGTCACGCCCGGCCGCCGCTACGAGGAATACGACCCGTCGATCACGTATACGGGCATGTGGACGCCGCACAACGATGCGCGCGTGTGGAGCGAAGGCGCGAGCGCCACTTCCAACCAGACGGGTGCGACCGCGACGTTCCACTTCACCGGCACGTCGGTGAGCTGGATCGGTTGCGAGAAGGACAGTGCCGCCGGGGTCGCGAACATCTACCTCGACGACACGTTCGTGAAGCAGGTGAAGCTCTTCCAGCAATATCCGATCGAGGGCTACCAGATGACGATCTTCCGGCAGGACGGCCTCACCAACGGCCCGCATACGCTGAAGATCGAGGTGGCCAACATAGACGGTTCCTACGTCGTCGTAGACGCCTTCGACGTCCACCCCTGACTGCTCGCCGCACGGCGCGAGCCGTCTCCCCGCGCAGTAGATCGAGCATCCCATGCCACGCATCGTCGCCACGTTGCTTGCGAGCCTGCCGCTCTTCCTTGCCGGCGCGGCCTCGGCCCAGGGCTTCTTCAATGCCCCGCGGTTGAGCGAGTCGGCTGCGCTTTCCCAGCTGCCGCCGCTCGATGCCGCGCCCCGGATGCCGAGCGCGATGCCGGGCATGCGCATCGAGGAATCCGATGCCGCGGTCACCTTGCGCGGCCCATGGACGAAGAGCGATCCGAGCTTCGGGTGGAGCGGAGGCTCGGCGGTGCAGACGAACGCGGCCGGGGCGACGGCCTCGATCACCTTCTTCGGCACCTCGATCCGGTGGATCGGCAGCCGTGGGCGCGGCATGGGCATCGCGCAGGTGAGCGTGGATGGAGGCGCGCCGCGGGCGCTGAGCCTCTTCGCGCGACCGACCGATGAGGCCCACACGTCCATCGTCACCATCGACGACCTCGCCGCGGGCCTGCATACGCTCACGATCACCGTGACCGGCCAGCAGGACAGCCAGGCGAACGGCAACATGATCGTGGTCGACGCGTTCGACATCCAGCCGGGGACGACGGTGTCGCACTGGCAGGATACGAACCCGGAGCTGCAGTACAGCGGCGGGTGGACCAAGTCCAGCATCGCGCTTCCCTTCAGCGGAACGGGCATGTCGAACCAGCCCGAGCTGCCGGTGAGCGCGCACGAAACTGCGACTGCCGGACAAACGGTGACCGTGCCGTTCCGCGGGACCGGGATCAACTGGATCGGCTTTCTCGGTCCCGACGCGGGGATCGCCACCGTGCAAGTGGACGGCGGCACCGCGAGCACCGTCGACCTTTATGCACCGGCGCCGACGTACCAGCCGGTCGTGTTCAAGGCCACGGGACTCGCCGATGCGAACCATACGCTCACCATCACCGCGACGGGCCGCATGAACCCCGCATCGACCGGCGCGCGCGTGGTCGTGGATGCGTTCGACATCATCACGCCGGGGCGCCGTTACGAGGAATACGATTCGTCGATCACGTACACGGGCACATGGACGCCGCACAACGACGCGCGCGTGTGGAGCGAGGGTGCGACGGCGACCTCGAATCAAACGGGCGCGACCGCGACCTTCCACTTCACCGGAACGTCCGTGAGCTGGATCGGTTGCGAGAAGGACAGCGCCGCCGGCGTGGCGAACATCTACCTCGACGGCGTCTTCGTGAAGCAGCAGAAGCTCTTCCAGCAATATCCGATCGAGGGCTACCAGATGACGATCTTCCGGGCCGACGGCCTCGCCAACGGCCCCCACGACCTGAAGATCGAGGTGGCGAACATCGACGGCTCGTACGTCGTGGTCGATGCCTTCGACGTGCACCCGTAGGGCGCCCGCCCCGTAGGCCCGTCACCGATCTGCACGCGAGGCCGGGCGCGTGGTCGATACGGCGAACGCCCCGCGGCAGAAGCGATCGCCGCCGAGTCCATGCCGCACGAGGAATCCCAGCGAGACGGTGACCGAGCATTGGCGCGGCCCGGGACCGAAGGCGATCCACGCGCTCGCAAGGAAGAGCACGAGGGCGATGATGAATCCGAGCACCGTCCGGGATCGCGAGCGCGAAGGGGTCCCGGCCGTCATCCTGCACCTCCCACTGCGGAAAATGACCATCGAAGCGTCCTATCCAGGGCCGATCCTGTCAATGAGCGCCGGCGCGGACGATATAATTCCTCTTTGAGACCGTTCGCATGCCCATGCCCCGCACCCTCTACGAAAAGCTCTGGGATGGCCACGTCGTCCGCGAGGAAGCCGACGGCACGGCGCTCCTCTACATCGACCGCCACGTCGTCCACGAGGTGACGAGCCCGCAGGCCTTCGAGGGCCTCGAGGTCCATCACCGCAAGGCCTGGCGCATCGATTCCGTGGTCGCCACCGCCGACCACAACGTCCCTACCACGCGGCGCGACGAAGGCATCGCCGATCCGATCTCGCGCCTGCAGGTCGAGACGCTCGACCACAACGTCGACAAGTTCAACGTGAGGTCCTACTTCGGCATGCGCGACCGCCGCCAGGGCATCGTGCACGTGATCGGGCCGGAGCAGGGCGCCGTGCTGCCCGGCATGACGGTCGTTTGCGGCGATTCGCACACGAGCACCAACGGCGCCTTCGCCGCGCTCGCCTTCGGCATCGGCACGAGCGAGGTCGAGCACGTGCTCGCCACGCAGACGCTCACGCAGAAGAAGTCGAAATCGATGCTCGTGAAGTGCGATGGCGGACTGCCGCCGGGCGTGACGGCGAAGGACCTCGTGCTCGCGGTCATCGGCAAGATCGGCACGGCGGGCGGCACCGGCTACGCGATCGAGTTCGGCGGATCGACCGTGCGCGCGCTCTCCATGGAAGGGCGCATGACGATGTGCAACATGTCGATCGAGGCGGGCGCGCGCGCCGGCATGGTCGCCGTCGACGACAAGACCATCGATTACCTTCGTGGCCGTCCCTACGCGCCGCAGGGCGACCAGTTCGACAAGGCCGCCGCGTACTGGAAGACGCTCGTCTCCGACCCGGGTGCCAAGTTCGATCGCGTGGTCGAGATCGATTCGACGAAGCTCAAGCCGCAAGTGACCTGGGGGACGTCGCCCGAGATGGTGGTGTCGGTCGAGGACCGCATCCCCGATCCCGACAAGGAGAAGGACCCGGTGAAGCGCGAGGCGATGGAGCGCGCGTTGAAGTACATGGCGCTCGAGCCCAACACGCCGATCACCAACATCCGCATCGACAAGGTCTTCATCGGCTCGTGCACGAACTCGCGCATCGAGGATCTGCGCGCCGCGGCGAAGGTCGTTCGCGGCAAGCGCGTGGCCTCGAACGTGAAGCAGGCGCTCGTGGTTCCCGGCTCCGGCCTCGTGAAGGTCCAGGCCGAGAAGGAAGGCCTCGACCGCATCTTCAAGGACTCGGGCTTCGAATGGCGCGAAGCGGGCTGCTCGATGTGCCTCGGCATGAACGACGATCGCCTGAGCCCGGGCGAGCGCTGCGCGTCGACCTCGAACCGCAACTTCGAGGGACGCCAGGGCGCGGGCGGTCGCACCCACCTCGTGAGCCCGGAGATGGCGGCCGCCGCGGCGATCGCGGGGCATTTCGTCGACGTCCGCCGGAATTAGCGACGTACCTTGATTTCGCGGGCCTGCGCGACTCGCGCACGGAGGGTAACCGGTCGATCCTGGCGATCGATGGTATTCGGGGCGCCCTTGCTAGCCGCGCGGGACGGAGTAATCTCGCCCCCCTTTGGGGGAGAGCTCGGCCATGAAGCGACGTGACGTTCTGCGTGGCGCTGCGACGCTTGCCGCCGTTCGTGCGGTTCCATCCACGAGAGCCGCCGCCCCGCAGGCCGTCGTCAGTGCCGAGATGATGGCGCTCAGCACGTACATGGCGAATGCGGCGGGTGCGGCGCTTCCCGACGAAGCGCTCGAGCGCGCGAAGCACCACGTGCTCGACACTCTCGCGGCGATCGTCTCCGGCTCGGAGCTTCTCCCCGGACAGGCGGCCCTGCGACATGCGCGCGCCCGGTTCAGCCCGGGCAAGGCGACGATCATCGCCTCGACGATGACGGCCGCAGCGCCCGAGGCCGCGCTCGCGAACGGCATGATGGCGCACTCCGACGAGACCGACGACTCGCACGAACGCTCGCGGTCGCATCCGGGCTGCTCGGTGGTGCCGGCGGCGCTCGCGGCGGGCGAGGAGTTCGCCATCGACGGCGCGCATTTCTTGCGTGCGGTGGCGCTCGGGTACGACGTCGGCCCGCGCGTCACCATCGCGATGGGCGGCCCTCAATTCAGCTACACGAGCCACAAGAGCACGCACGCGATCGCCGGCGTGTTCGGCTCGGCCGCGGCGGCCGGGTGCGCCGCGAGGCTCGACGCGCAGCAGATGCGCTGGCTGCTCGACTACACGTCGCAGCAATCGGCGGGGATCGCCGCCTGGCAGCGCGACCGCGACCACATCGAGAAGGCGTTCGTCTTTGCGGGCATGCCGGCGCGCAACGGCGTCACCTCCGCGCTGCTCGTCCACTCCGGCTGGAACGGCGTCGATGATGTCTTCTCGGGCGCGGACAACTACTTCTCGGCGTACTCGCCCACGGCCGACCTCTCCAAGCTGGTCGACAAGCTGGGCGAGCGCTTCGAGGTCGCGCAGACCGACATCAAGAAGTGGACGGTCGGCTCGCCTATCCAGGCACCGCTCGACGCAGTCGACGCCATCCGCAAGCGCCGGCCGTTCGAGACGGGCGAGGTGCAGCGCGTCACGGTGCATCTCGCGCCGACGGTCGCGAATGTGGTCGACAACCGCGACATCCCCGACATCTGCCTCCAGCACATGATCGCGGTGATGCTGCTCGACAAGACCGCGTCGTTCAAGGCCGCGCACGACAAGCCCCGCATGCAGGATGCCGCGGTGCTCAGGCAACGCGCGAAGGTGCAGCTCGTGCGTGACGAGGCGCTCGCGAAATTGCTGCCCGCGCGCGTGGCGGTCGTCGAGATCGCGTTTGCCGATGGCGCTGTCGTGAGCGAGCGGATCGAGGCGGTGCGCGGCACCTCGCGCAATCCGATGTCGCGCTCGGAAGTCGTGGACAAGGCGCGCGACCTCATCGAGCCGGTCCTGCGCGAGAAATCCGCGGCGCAGTTGATCGACACCGTGCTCGGCCTCGAATCGACGAAGGATGTCCGGACCCTGCGTCCGCTGCTGCAGCGCGCCTAGCGCGTCACGACGTCGCTGCGCGTCCTCGCGGACCATGCGCCGGTGTCGCGCGACCGGCGTAGCATGGGATCTCCACACCGTTCCAAGGAGGAGCGCCATGTGCCACGGATACGAGTGGGAATTGCTGAAGCTGCAGTACGCCGAGGAGATGGAACGCCGCAAGCGCGACAAGGCGGAAGCCGAGCGCCGCAAGTCGACCGCGACCGCGCCGCCCAAGCCGGCGCAGGCGCCCGCGAAGGACGAAGTCCCGGAACCCGTCTGAGAGAACAAGCCCCGCTTCGGCGGGGCTTTTCCTATCGGGTCCAATTGGATTCGATGCCGGCGCGGAAGGCTTTACCTCTACCGCTATAATCGAGGTTTGCCCCGTCGCCTCACCGCCATGGAGAAATTCACCGTCCACACCGGCCTGGTCGTGCCGCTCGACCGCGCGAACGTCGACACGGACGCGATCATCCCGAAGCAGTTCCTGAAATCGATCAAGCGCACGGGCTTCGGGCCGAACCTCTTCGACGAGTGGCGCTACCTGGACCATGGCGAGCCGGGCATGGATCCGGCCACGCGCAAGCCGAATCCCGACTTCGTGCTGAACCAGCCGCGCTACAAGGGCGCGACGATCCTGCTCGCACGCAAGAACTTCGGCTGCGGCTCCTCGCGCGAGCACGCGCCCTGGGCGCTGCAGCAGTACGGGTTCAAGGCGATCATCGCGCCGTCGTTCGCCGACATCTTCTTCACCAACTGCTTCAAGAACGGCCTGCTGCCGATCGTGCTGCAGGAGTTCCAGGTCGATTACCTCTTCCAGCAGGTCGCCGCGCACATGGCCTACAAGCTCACGATCGACCTGCCCGCGCAGACGGTGAGCGCGCAGGCAGAGAAGCCGATGCACTTCGACATCGAGCCCACGCGCAAGCAGAACCTCGTGAACGGGCTCGACGAGATCGGGCTCACGCTCAAGCACGCGGACGAGATCCGGGCGTACGAGGAGAAGCGCAAACGCAACGAGCCGTGGATTTTCAGTTAAGACGCGTCCGCAGACTGACCCCCTCCCTGGCCCTCCCCCAAGGGGGAGGGAACAAATATGAAGATTGCACTATTGGCCGGCGACGGCATCGGCCCGGAGATCCTGAACGAAGCGAAGCGCGTGCTCGATGCGCTGCGCAGGGACGGCCTGAAGATCGAGACCGAGGAAGCGCTCGTTGGCGGCGCGGCCTATGACGACGGCGGCGAGCCGCTGCCGAAGTCCACGCTCGACCTGGTGAAGGCGAGCGATGCCGTGCTCTTCGGCGCCGTGGGCAGCCCGAAGCACGACACGCTGCCGCGCGACAAGCGGCCGGAGAAGGCGATCCTCGGACTGCGCAAGGAGTGCGATTTCTTCGCGAACCTGCGTCCTGCGACCGTCTTCCCCGAGCTCGCCGACGCATCCACGCTCAAGCCCGAAGTGGTGAGCGGCCTCGACATCATGATCGTGCGCGAGCTCACCGGCGACATCTACTTCG
>CAYOGL010000043.1:0-35106 GCA_964403515.1 uncultured Burkholderiales bacterium
CGGCGACTTCGTCTCCCGCGGCACGCTGATCATCCTCGTCATCATGTCGATGGGCTCGTGGTACATCATGTTCGTCAAGGTGTGGGAGCAGGCCAAGCTCTTCCGCCAGGCGCGCGCGGTGCAGGAGACGTTCTGGTCGTCACCCTCGCTGAACGAGAGCACGGCCAAGCTCAAGGACGGTACCGCCTTCCGCTACATCGCCGACAGCGGCATCAAGTCGACGCAGCACCATACCGGCAAGCTGCTCGAGGAAGTCGACCTGAACACCTGGGTCACGATGTCGATCCAGCGCGCGGTCGACAACGTCGCCTCGCGCCTGCAGGACGGCCTCGCGTTCCTCGCCACCGTCGGCTCCACCGCGCCGTTCGTGGGCCTGTTCGGCACGGTGTGGGGCATCTACCACGCCCTCACCGCGATCGGCATCGCGGGGCAGGCCTCGATCGACAAGGTCGCGGGCCCCGTGGGCGAGGCGCTGATCATGACCGCCTTCGGTCTCGCGGTCGCGGTCCCGGCGGTGCTCGGCTACAACTGGCTGGTCCGGCGCAACAAGGTCGCCCTCGAGCAGCTGCGCGCGTTCGGCGCCGACCTGCACATGGCCGTGATCAGCGGCGGCATGAAGCAGCGCCCGGCGCCGGCGGCGGTGGCCGCGAGGTAAGCCGCCATGGCGATGACCGTCGGCCAGAACGTCGAGGAGGGCGAGCAGGAGGTGATGGCCGCCATCAACACCACGCCGCTCGTCGACGTGATGCTGGTGCTGCTCATCATCTTCCTCATCACCATCCCGGTCGTGGTGCAGCAGGTGCCGCTCGCGCTGCCCAAGGAGCGCAACGTCCCGACCCAGACCAAGCCGGAGAACGTCGTCATCTCCGTGAACAAGGACGGCGACGTCTTCTGGAACATGGAGTACGTGAAGGACTCGAAGGCGCTCTTCGACCGGCTGAAGAAGGTGGCGGTGCTCAAGCCCCAGCCCGAGGTCCACATCCGCGCCGACCAGGACACGCGCTACGAATCGGTCGGCCGCGTCGTGGCGACCTGCCAGCGTGCGTCGATCCTCAAGATCGGCTTCATCACCGAGCCGCCGGTGCGCGCGGTGGGCGGCTAGGCGACGAAAGGAAACGCGAGCCATGGCAATGACCGTAGGGACGGGCTCCGCATCCGGCGATCCGGATGTGATGGTCGACATCAACACCACGCCGCTCATCGACGTGATGCTGGTGCTGCTGATCATGCTGATCATCACGATCCCGATCCAGACCCATGCGGTGAAGCTCAACATGCCGGTCGGCAACCCGCCGCCGCCGAAGGTCGAGCCCGTCGTCGTGCGCGTCGACATCGATTTCGACGGCGCCGTGCTGTGGAACGGCGAGCAGATCGACGACAACACGCTCAAGGAGCGCCTGCGCGGCGCCGCGGCGATGAATCCGCAACCCGAGTTCCACCTGCGGCCCAACAAGCTCGTCACGTACAAGTACGTCGCGCACGTGCTGGCCGCGGCCCAGCGGCTCGGCGTGACCAAGATCGGCCTCGTCGGGGCCGAGCAGTTCCTCGATTAGCGGAGTGAAATGCGAATGAGCCCGTTCCACCGCGCGCGCGCCGCGCTCGCCTGCCTCGTCCTCGCCTTCGCCGCCGCGCACGCCGCCGCGGCCGACACCGTGCGGCCCGAGGTCGGCAAGCCGCTCAAGGAGGCCGAGGCGCTGCTGCATGCGGGCAGGGCGCACGAGGCGCTCGCGAAGATCCGCAGCGCCGACGCCATCGGGAACAAGACGCCGTACGAGAACCTGCTGATCGAGCAGCTGCGCGGCAGCGCGGCGCTGGCCGCCGGCGACAACGCGACCGCGATCAAGTCCTTCGAGTCCGTGCTCGCGAGCGGCAAGGTGACTGGCAAGCAGCAGCTGCAGATGGTGCAGGCGATCGCGGTGGGCTACTACAAGCTCAAGGAGTACGCGAACGCGGCGAAGTGGACGCAGCGCTACTTCAAGGAAGGCGGCGGCGACCCGGCGATGCGCACCGTGCTGCTGCAGAGCTACTTCCTGTCGAACGACTGCGCCGCGGTGAGCCGGATGTTGGGCGGCTCGGGCGAGGAGAACGGCGGCCGCAAGCCGAGCGAGGAGGAGCTGCAGATCCTCGCCAACTGCTATCTCAAGGAGCGGGACACCGGCGGCTACGTGGCCGCGATCGAGCGCCTCGTCCTCTACTACCCGAAGAAGGAGTACTGGACCGACCTGCTCGCGCGCGTGCAGAAGAAGCCCGGGTTCTCCGATCGCCTGAGCGTGCACGTCTACCGCCTGCGCTTCGCCACGGGCAACTTCGCGAGCGCGAACGACTACATGGAGTTCGCGCAGCTCGCGCTCCAGGAGGGGCTGCCCGCGGAAGCGAAGATCGTGATCGACAAGGGCTACGCGAGCGGCGCGCTCGGCAAGGGCGCCGAGGCGGCGCGCGAGAACCGGCTGCGCGAGCTGGTGCAGAAGACGCTCGCCGACGCGCAGAAGAACCGCGCGAGCGCCGAGAACGAGGCGAAGGCGGCGCACGACGGCAACGACCTGGTGAAGCTCGGCGCCGAGTCCGTGTACGAGGGCAACGCCGACCAGGGCCTCGCGATGATGGAACAAGGGATCAAGAAGGGCGGCCTGCGCCGGCCCGAGGACGCCAAGCTCCTGCTCGGCGAAGCGCAGCTGCATGCCGGACACAGGAACCGCGCCGTGCAGACACTGAAGTCGGTCCACGGCAACGACGGGGCGGCGGACATCGCCCGCCTGTGGGTCCTGCAAGCGCGCGCCTGACGCGCCCACACCGGCGCGCCACCGCAGCGCGCCTCGAGAAGGCCCCCGCACCCGGGAGGGCAAGGGGGGACGAAAGATGAAGCGCCTGCGCACCGATATCCTCGTGCTGGGCTCCGGCGGCGCGGGGTTGTTCGCCGCGCTGCACGCCAAGCGCCGGGCTCCCGAGCTCGAAGTCACCATCGCCGTGAAGGGCCTGCTGGGCAAGTGCGGGTGTACCCGCATGGTCCAGGGCGGCTACAACGTCGCCCTCGCCGCCGGCGACTCCGTCGAGCGCCACTTCATGGACACGATCGAGGGCGGCAAGTGGCTGCCGGACCAGGAGCTCGCCTGGACCCTCGTCACCACCGCGGTCGAGCGCGTGCACGAGCTCGAGAACGAGCTCGGCTGCTTCTTCGACCGCAATCCCGACGGCACCGTGCACCAGAAGGCGTTCGCGGGGCAGACGTTCGACCGCACCGTGCACAAGGGCGACCTCACCGGGATCGAGATCATCAACCGCCTCGCCGAGCAGGTGTGGGTCTCGGGCGTGAAGCGGCTCGAGGAGCATCGCGCGATCGACCTCATCAAGACGGCCGACGGCGACGCGATCGCCGGCGTGGCGATGATCGACATGCGCACGGGCGAGCCGCTCTTCGTGCAGGCGCGCGCCGTGCTGCTCGCCACCGGCGGCGGGCCCACGATGTACAAGTACCACACGCCCTCGGGCGACAAGAGCTGCGACGGGCTCGCGATGGCGTTGCGCGCGGGGCTGCGCCTGCGCGACATGGAGATGGTGCAGTTCCATCCGACGGGCGTGCTCGCGGGCACCGGCACGCGGCTCACCGGGACCATCATCGAGGAGGGCTTGCGCGGCGCCGGCGGCTACCTGCTCAACGGCGCGGGCGAGCGCTTCATGCACAACTACGATCCGCGCGGCGAGCGCGCCACGCGCGACATCGTCTCGCGCTCCATGTATCGCGAGATGCGCGCCGGCCGCACCACGCCCAACGGCGGCCTCTACATCTCCATGGGCCACCTCGGTCCCGAGAACGTGCGCCGCCAGTTCAAGGGCATGGTCGAGCGTTGCGCCGACTGCGGTTTCGACCTCGCGGCCGGGCGCGTCGAGGTGGTGCCCACCGCGCACTACATGATGGGCGGGGTGGAGTTCAGCGCCGAATGCCGCACGGCGCTCGAGGGCCTGTTCGGCGCGGGCGAGGACACGGGCGGGGTGCACGGCGCCAACCGCCTCGGCGGCAACGGCGTGGCGAATTCCACCGTGTTCGGCGGCATCGCCGGCGACTCGATGGCCGCGTGGACCTCGCAGTGGGGCGTGTGGCGCGAGCCTTCCGCGGCCGGGCTCGAGGAGGCGCGCGCGCGCGCCTTCGCGCCGCTCGGCACGCCGCGCGGCGACGTCGAGGAAGTGCGCGAGGCGCTCTACAACGTGATGTGGGACGACGTGGGCATCCTGCGCACCGCCGAAGGGCTCGTGCGCGGCCAGCAGCGGCTCGCCGAGCTGCGCACCGAGCTCGACGCCACGCGCATCGCCGGCGACGACCTTCGCTACAACCTCACGTGGCACGACTGGCTCAACCTTTCCAATCTCCTCACCGTGAGCAGCGCGATCTGCACCGCCGCGCTCGCCCGCGAGGATTCCCGGGGCGCGCATTTCCGCGAGGACTTTCCCGAGACCGGCGACCTCGCCACTTCCGCGTTCTCGCGCGTCACGCTCGCGGGCGAGCGCATGCAGGTGGCGTGGAAGCCCGTCGAGTTCACGCGCGTGCGCCCGGGCGAATCGCTGCTCGCGGCATGACGGCGATCGCCGCCGCGGAGCTCGAGAGCGCGATGCGCGAAGCGCTCGCCGCCTCGGGCGCGAACGAGCCGACGGCGCGGGCGACGGCGCATGCGCTCGTCGCCGCGGAGATGGACGGCATCGGTTCCCACGGGGCTTCGCGCATCCCGCAGTACTGCGGCCACCTGCGCAACGGGCGCGCGAACGGCGCGGCGATTCCCGTGGTCGCGCGCGATGCGCGCGCCGCATGCCTGGTCGATGCGCGCGGCGGCCTCGCCTTCGCCGCGCTCGAGCTCGCCGCGCAGGAAGCGCTGCACCGCGCCCGCGATTTCGGTGTCGCGTGGGTCGGCGTCACCAACAGCAACCACTCCGGCGTGGCCGCCCATCACCTCGAGCCGCTCGCGCGCGCCGGCCTGGTCGGGCTGGCCTTCGGCAACTCGCCGGCGGCGATGCCGGCATGGGGTGGCAAGCGGGCGTTGTTCGGCACCAATCCGATAGCGGCCGTGTTCCCGCGGCGCGATGCCGATCCGCTCGTGATCGACGTGTCGCTCTCGGCCGCGGCGCGCGGCAGGATCATGGTCGCGGCACGCGACGGCAAGCCGATTCCCGAGGGCTGGGCGCTCGATCGCGCGGGCCACCCGACGACCGACGCGAAGGCCGCGCTCGAAGGCAGCATGCTGCCCGCCGGCGGCGTGAAGGGCGCGATGCTCGCGCTCACCGTCGAGCTCCTCGTGTGCGCGCTCTCGGGCGCCGCCTTCGGCTTCGAATCGGACAGCTTCTTCAGCGACGCGGGCCGGCCGACGCGCATCGGCCAGGCGCTGCTCGCGGTCGACCCCGGTGCGCTGGCCGGGCGCGAGGTGTTCCTCGAACGCGTGGAGACGCTCGTGGCGGCGATGCTCGACGACGGCGTGCGGCTTCCGGGTGCGCGGCGCGCGGCCAATCGCGCGCGTGCCGCGCGCGACGGGCTCGACGTGCCCGCGGAGCTCCTCGAAAGGATCCGCGCGCTCGCCCGCGCGAAGGCCCATGGCTGAAGCGGACGCGTTCCAGGCGTGCGTGCGCACGCCCTTCGCCACCCTCGGCATCACGACGAGCGCCACGCACGTGACGGGCGTGCGCTTCCTCGCGCCCGGCACGGCGGCGGCGGCGCCCCGGCGCGGATCGGTCGCGCACCTCGCGTGCGTGCAGATCCAGGCGTACCTCGACGACGGCCAGTTCGTCTTCGACCTGCCGCTCGCGCTCTCCGGCACGCGCCATCGCCTCGAGGTGTGGGAAGCGATGCAGCGCATTCCCGCGGGCAGCGTGCGCACCTACGGCGAGCTCGCGCGCGAGCTGCGCTCGTCGCCGCGGGCGGTCGGCGGCGCGTGCGGCGCGAACCCCATTCCGCTCGTCGTGCCGTGCCATCGCATCGTCGCGGCGAGCGGGCTCGGCGGCTTCATGGGCGCGCGCGACGACGGCTTCGAGCTCGGCATCAAGCGCTGGCTGCTCCGCCATGAAGGCGCTCTCTGAGAAGAACCTGAGCGTCCTCGACCGCTTCTGCGACGGCGTCTGGCTCGCCGACGGGCTCGCGCGCAACACGCTCGACGGCTACCGGCGCGACGTGGGCCAGTTCGCCGCGTGGCTCGAGGCGAACGACGGGCCTTCGCTCCTCGAGGCGCGACCCGAGGACCTGCATCGCCACCTCGCATGGCAGGTGCAGACGCGGCACGCGAAGCCGCGCACCACCGGGCGCCTCGTGTCGTCCTTGCGCCGCTTCTACCAGTTCGCGCTGCGCGAGGGCCTGCGCGCCGACGATCCCGCCGGCGATCTCGAGTCGCCTAAGCTGCCGCGCAGCCTGCCCAAGTCCCTCAGCGAAGCGCAGGTCGAGGCGCTGCTCGCCGCGCCCGATACGACGAACGCCCAGGGCGTGCGCGATCGCGCGATGCTCGAGACGCTCTACGCGAGCGGCCTGCGCGTCTCGGAGCTCGTGGGGCTGAAACTCGTGCAGGTGAGCCTCGAGATGGGCGTGGTACGCATCCTCGGCAAGGGCGCGAAGGAGCGCCTCACGCCGTTGGGCGAGGAGGCGGTGGCGTGGATCGACCGCTACCGCAAGGAGGCGCGCGGCGAGCTCCTCGCCGGGCGCAAGTCCGATGCGCTCTTCGTCACCGCGCGCGGCGGGCCGATGACGCGCCAGGCGTTCTGGGCGCTCGTGCGCCGCCACGCGGCGACCGCGGGCATCCGCAGCCCCATCTCGCCGCACACGCTGCGCCACGCCTTCGCCACGCACCTCATCAACCACGGCGCGGACCTGCGCGTCGTGCAGCTGCTGCTCGGCCATTCGGACATCTCGACCACGCAGATCTACACGCACGTCGCGCGCGAACGCCTGAAGTCGCTGCACCGCAAGCACCATCCACGCGGATGATCGATCTCTCGCACCTGTCGCCCTGGCTCGCCGTGGTGGCGCCGGCCATGGTCATCCTCGGCTACACCGTGTTCGGCCTGAGCGGCTTCGGCGCGACCGCCATCGTGCTGCCGGTGCTCGCCCACTTCCTGCCGGTGTCCTACCTGGTGCCGGTGATGGCGCTGCTCGACATGGTCTCGTCGACGCTCGTGGGACGCAGCGGCCGCGAGCACCTCGCGCGCACCGAGCTCAAGTGGCTGCTGCCGTTCATGTTCGGCGGCTTCGTGCTCGGCGCGACGCTGCTCGTGAACATGCCCGATCGCTGGCTGCGCGCCGCGCTCGGCGCTTTCACCATCGCGATCGGCTTGAACAGCATCGTGAACCCGGTGCTCGCGCGCACGATCTCGCGCTGGTGGGTGGTCCCGACCGGGCTCATCGGCGGGATCGTCACGACGACGTTCGGCGCGGGCGGCCCGATCTACGCCACCTACATGTCCGGGCGCCTGCGCGACAAGAACGGCGTGCGCGCCACGATCTCCACGCTGATCTCGATCTCCTCCTCGAGCCGCGTGGTGATCTACCTCGTCTCGCGCCTGGTCAGCGTCGCCACGCTCGGAGGCGCGGCGCTGATGCTGCCCTTCATGTGGCTCGGCGTGAAGATCGGCGGGCGCATCCACGTCGGGCTCACCGCCGAGCAGATGCGCCGCGTGGTCGGGGCGCTGCTCGTGTTCACCGGCTCGATGCTGCTGGTCCACACGTTCCTGTAGCGCGATGAAGAATGCCGCCACACCGGCCACCGCGTTCCTCGCGCAGCACGGCGTGACGTATACCGAGCATTTCTACGAGTACGTCGAGCACGGCGGCACCGAGGTGTCGTCGAGCGCGCTCGGCGTGCCGGAGCACGAGGTGGTGAAGACGCTCGTGATGGAGACCGACAAGGGCGACCCGCTGGTGGTGCTGATGCACGGCGACCGCAAGGTCGCGACCAGGGCGCTCGCCCGCGTGATCGCAGCCAAGCGCGTGTTCCCGTGCCGGCCCGAGGCCGCCCAGCGCCATTCCGGCTACCTCGTGGGCGGTACGTCGCCGTTCGGCACGCGCCGGCGCATGCCGGTCTATCTCGAGCGCACGGTGCTCGAGCTGCCGCGCATCTACATCAACGGCGGGCGCCGCGGCTACCTGCTCGGCATGGCGCCGGCGGAGCTCGTGCGCGTGCTCGAGCCCGTCCTTGTTGACGTGGCGACGGAGGAGTAACGTCGGCGCCTCGTGATCATGGAGACGATTGCATGAGCGCAACGCCGCAAACCGTCATGGCGCCCGACGACCCGGGACGCGGGCTGCGGCTCGTGCTGCCCGGCCGCCACGAGCCCGCGGGCTCGGGATGGACGTGGATCGTCGACGGCTGGCGGCTGTTCCGCCGCGCCCCGGTGATGTGGATCGTGTCGGTGCTGCTCGTGGTGGTCGCCGCGATCCTGCTCTCCCTCATCCCGGTGGTCGGCTCGCTCGCGTTCCAGGCGCTCAACGCGGTGATCGTCGCGGGCTTCGTCGTGGCGTGCCGCTCGCTCGAGACCGGCGGCGACTTCGACCTCGAGCACCTGTTCGCCGGATTCCGCGTGCGTTTCGTCCCGCTGCTCGTCGTCGGCCTGCTCGTCCTCGCGGGCTGGATCGTCATCATGCTGGTGTTCGCCGGTTTCGTCGGGTTCTCGATCCTCACCGCGGTGAGCAGCTCGGCGAGCGAGAACATCACCGCGATGATCCTCAACTCGACCATGTCGATCCTGCTCGGCGTGCTGGTCGCCACGGCGTTGAGCGTGCCGTTGCTCGCGGCGTTCTGGTTCGCGCCGCCCCTCGTGGTGATGCACGGCCTCGGCGCGGGTGCGGCGATGAAGGCGAGCTTCTCGGCGTGCTTCCGCAACTTCGGCGCGTTCCTGGTCTACGGCATCGTCATGACGCTCTTCGCGCTGGTGGCCGCGATACCGTTCGGGCTCGGATTCCTGGTGTGGGTGCCCGTGGCGATCGCCTCGAGCTACGCGGCCTACCGCCGCATCTACACGGACGAAGCGCTGCCCGGGCCGGCGGTGACGCTCGGCGGCTAGAGGTGGACCAGGCGGCCGAGCAGCGTGAGCGCGGCCGACAGCAGGATCGTGGTCGTGATCGGCACGTAGATGCGCCGGCCGCGCCAGTTCACCGTGATGTCGCCGGGCAGGTGGCCGAGCCCGTGGCGCGCGAGCCAGGGCGAGGCGAACGAGATCACGATCACGCCCACGGCGATCACCATCAGCCATTTGAGCATGGCGCTAGGCTCCCGGATCGGCGCGCCGCTCGAGCGTGACGCCGACCTTGCGCACGTTGCGCACATGGCCGAGCTTGGCCACCGACAGGCGCACCCACGGCGCCTTGAACTCGCCGATGAGCAGCGTGCACACGTAATCGCCGAGCGCCTCGAGCAGCTGGAAGCGCCGTTGCCCGAGCTCGGCGGCGATGCGCTCGACCACCGCGCCGTAATCGACGGTGTCGTGGATGCTGTCGGTGAGGCCGACCTCGTTGCCCGGGATGCCGATGTCGATCTCCATCTCGAGCGTCTGGGCGCGCTGCTTTTCCCACTCGTAGACGCCGACCCACGCGTCGACGCGAAACTCGCGGATGAAGATCGTATCCATCGGGCCGTATTGTAGAGTATGGCCATGACGGCGTTCCTGTGGGTGGCCGGCGGGTATCTCGCCGGCTCGATTCCGTTCGCGCTGCTGGTGAGCCGCGCGATGGGATTGCCCGATCCGCGCACGTACGGCTCGGGCAACATCGGCGCGACCAACGTGTTGCGCTCGGGCAGCCGGCGCGCGGCGCTCGCGACCCTCGCGGGCGACGCGGCGAAGGGCTGGATCGCGGTGCTCGTGGCGCGCGCGGTCCTCGGCGACGATCCGCTCGTGGCGCTGGTCGGCATCGCCGCGTTCCTCGGCCACGTGTTCCCGGTGTGGCTGCGCTTTCGCGGTGGCAAGGGCGTGGCCACGGCGGCCGGCGTGCTGATCGCGTTCGACTGGCGCCTGGGACTGGGCGTGCTCGCGGTATGGCTCGCGGTGGTCGCGCTCACGCGCTACTCGTCGCTCGCGGCGATCGTGGCGGCGCTCGCCGCGCCGTTCATGGCATGGCTCGTGGACGGCGGCGGCGTGCTGCCGTGGGCGGTGGCCGTGATGAGCGCGGTGCTCGTTGCGCGCCATCATGCGAACATCGGAAAACTGCTGCGCGGCGAGGAAAGCCGCATCGGCGAGCGCAAGGAGGCGCGCCGGGCTGCTTCGTGAGGGCTAGAATGGCGGCGCCATGATCGACGACGAGGACGACGCGTTCGACCTGGACTTCACCAAGCCGGTGAAGCCGCCCAAGCCCCCGCCGCCGCAGCGCGTCGCGAAGGCGCGCAAGGAGGCGGCGGTGGCTCGCCCCGAGGTGGCGCGCACCGGCTTCTACGTGGCCATGGCGCGCCGCCCGCGCGAGCGCATCGTGCCGCGCAACGGCAGCCGCCACAACGTGCTCGTGGTCGACGACGACGAGGCGCTGCTGCAGCTCGTGGGCGAGATCCTGTCGAAGGCGGGCTTCCTCACGCGCTTCGCGCGCAACCGCTCGGAGATCAACACCGAGTTCAACCGCCTGCCGCTGCCCGACCTGGTGCTGCTCGACATCACGCTGCCCGACACCGACGGCTTCTCCATCCTCGAGCGCATCCGCGGCAACCAGAAGATCACGCGCATGCCCGTGATCCTCATGACCGGCAAGTCCGAGGTCACGGACATCGCGCGCGGGCTTTCGCTCGGCGCGGATGGGTACGTGACCAAGCCGTTCAAGATCAGCGGGCTGGTGGCCGCGGTCAACACGGTCCTCGCGCTCGACTAGCCCGCGCGCCGCGGGCGCGGACGCGGCGGGATCTTCCACCAGGTCCACGCCACCACCGCGCCGAACGCGGTGTAGCCCGCGTCGAACACCCACGCGGGCAGGTCCCAGAAGAGCCACGCATGGATCGCACGCTGCAGGAAGCCGCGGCCCGACGCGTCTGCCCGCAGCATCGCCTCCCACTCGGTGAGCGGGCACATGAAGCCGGCGAGCGTCTCGGCCACGACGAAGGCGATCGCGGCCAGGTGGAGCGCGCGGAAGGTGCGGTTGCGTGCGAAGGCGAGGCCGCGCGCTTCCCCGATCCAGATCGCGGCGAGACCGCCGACGACGAACAGCACGAACGCCGCGTGCGCCACGAGCACGGCGTCGGCGAGGAACGCGCGGCTCATCCGGCGGCGTGCGCCGCCGGCACCGGAACACCGGCGCGCGCGCCGCCGTTCGGATACGGATAGAGCTTGTCGAGCGCGAACGTGCCGTGCGAGCGCACGACGCGGCAATGCTCGCGCGCGAGCAGGCGCGGGTGCGCCAGCCCGCAACCATCGGCGATCGCCTCGACGCCGCGGTTCATCGCCATCGCGTAGTTCGCCACGCGCAGGTACTTCTCCTCGACGACGAGCGCGCGCTGCAGCTTCGGGTCGTGGGTCGTGATGCCCGTCGGGCAGCGGTTGGTCTGGCAGCGCAGTGCCTGCACGCAACCCATCGCGAACATGAAGCCGCGCGCCGTGGTGACGAAATCGGCGCCCACGCACAATGCCCACGCCGCGCGCTCCGGCGTGACCAGGCGTCCGGATGCGACCAGGCGGATGCGATGCCGCAGGCCCGCCTCGAGGAGCACGTCGGCCGCCTGGGGCAGCGCCTCTTCGATCGGCAGCGCCATCGGATCGAGCAGCGAGCGCGGCTCGGCCGCGCCCGCCTCCGCACCGTCGATCACGACGAAGTCCGGCGCGTACTCGAGGCCGCGGCGCAGGATGTTCTCGGCGACATCGTTGAGGAACCAGCCCGCGCCGAGCGCCGTCTTGAGGCCGACGGGCCGGCCGGTGAGCGCGCGGATGCCCGCGACCTGGTCGAGGAGCTCGGTCGTGTTGCTCGCCTCGCGCCGCGTGCGAGGCGCGGATTGCGCATCGCCCACGCCGCGGATGGCGGCGATCTCCGGCGTCACCCGCCCCCCGGGGAGCACGGTGCCCTTCTCGGGGCGCGAACCCTGCGCGAGCTTGATCTCGAAGGCCTTCACCTTGCGCGCGAGCTCGCGCGCCCGCGCCGGCGAGAAGTTGCCGTCGGCGTCGCGGATGCCGTAGCGCGCCGTGCCGATCTGCATCACGAGGTCGCAGCCGCCCTCGAGGTGATACGGCGCGAGGCCCCCCTCGCCGGTATCGAGCCAGCAGCCCGCGATCGCCGCGCCGCGCGAGAGCGCCTGCACCGCCGGGCGCGAGATCGAGCCGTAGCCCATGCCGCTGATGTTCACGATCGAGCGCGCGAGGAAGGGCCGCTCGCACCAGCCCTCGCCGATCGCGAGCGGCGGCGCGGCGCGGCGCTCGGTTTCCGGGGCGGCTGCGCGGGAACCGACGAACAGCATGCGCCCTTCGGTGATCGCGCCGTCGGAGGGGCGCGGATCCGCCGGCGGCTGGGAATCCACTGCAGCGAGGCGGTAGACGCGGGCGCGCGTGGCGCGATCGAACGGCAGCTCGTCACGCTCCACGTCGAAGAAGAAGCGCCGCCACGAGGGCGCCGCGGGCTTCGAGCGCGCGATCGGGGCGAACATGCCGGTATCGATTCCGACGCGGCGCGCGCGCGACGAGCGGCGGCGGACGGCGAGCGCGACGGCGAGCGCGAGGGCGACGAGCAGCATGAGCCCGACGGGCACCGCCCACCCGATCGCCAACATGCCCGGCGTTTGCGCCATCTCGTTCTCCCCGTGTCGCCGCACGACGACGAAACTATGACGCCGCGGCGCGCAAACCGTTCTTGGCTAGCGCTCGGCGCCCGGCGCGGCGAGCAGCGTGCGCCGTGCGAAGCCCACGGTCGCCGTGAAGGCCGGGGCATCGTACGCATGAATCGACGCATCGGGCCGTACCAGGAGCCACACACCGGCGGATCGCGCGCCGCCGCCGTTCGTCTCCGTGCCGGTCGCGTCGAGCACGACGCGCCGCAGCGGGCGGTTTCCGAGCCGGCTCGCGACGGCGAGCGCGGGCAGTCCGCCATCGTCGTCGTCGGCGATCGCAATGCGCGCGCCGTCGAGACCGGGCTGGGCGGCGATCCACTCGAGGAGCGCGGCGAGGTCCGCCAGGTCGTCGCCCCGGTTCGCGCCGGCGCGCGCGCAGCGCGGGCTCGGGTGCACGATCGCGATGCCGAGCTCGCTCACGAGGTAATTGTCGCGGCCGATGAAGCCGGGACGCGCTTCGTGCCCCGGCGCATGCACCCGCACGAGAACCGGGCGCGGCCCGGCGAAGCGCGCAGGCGGCGCGTACAGGAACCCCGTGAGGCGGTGGCCGTCGTCGCCCTTCCACGCGATGGCCCGCGGCTCGGCGAAGGCGGCGGTGTTCACGTCCGGGCTGTTGCCGTTCGTCCAGCGCGCGAGCTTGTTCGACGCGAGGTCGTAGGAGAACACGTCGCCGGCGGAGCGCGCGCCGCTCATCGCGAAGCCGATCTCCTGAGACTGCGGCCGCCATCGCAGCGCGGTGATCACGCCGGCCACCAGCGGCGGGCGCGGCAGCTCGCGCAGCGTGTCGAGGTCGAGGAAGCGCAACACGTCGACGCCGTCCTCGTCGGTCGTGAACGCGATGCGCCCGGCCTCGAGCGAGACCGCGAAGCGCTCGATGTCGTGGGCGATCTTCGGCACGAGCACCTTCGCATGCCCGCCGCCGACCGATATCGCGACGAGGCGGCGCGGGCCCGCCGCACGCGCGCTCGTGGTGAGGATCTCGCGCCCGTCGCGCGAGAACGCGGCGGGGCCGTAGCTCACCGGTCCACGGCGATCCACGCGCGTGACCCGCCGGCGCTTGCCCGTGCCCACGTCCATCACCCAGAGGCGCCGGTCGGCATCGGAGACGCGCTCGCGGAAGACCACGCGCCGGCCGTCGGGCGAGAAGCGGAAATCCGACCACGTGCCGCGCTCGAAGCGCGCGAGCACGCGATCGCTCGCCGGCTGCGCGGGATCGACGAGATGCAGGCGCGTGGCCTCGGCATTCGCGCCGCCGCGAGTCGCATAGACGAGGCGCTCGCCCACGGGCGACCAGGCGAAGGCGGTCGCGGCCTCGTCGCGGGCGCTCAGCGCATCGAGCGCGCCGGTCGCGACATCCTTGCGATAGAGCCGCGGCGTTCCGTGCGCGTCCTCGGCGCCGATGAAGACGAAATAGCGTCCGTCGCCCGGCGCGTAGCCCGCATCGTGCGTGCCGCCGCCGAGATCGGTGAGGCGCTGCGGTGCGGCGCCGGGCTCGCGCACCGCGCTCACCTGCGACCGATCCGCGGGCCCGCTCGATGCGAGCAGCTCGCGGCGTCGCGGATGCCAACCGAGCAACGTGTGCGGCTCGAAGCGGTCGTAGGCGGCGAGCGCGGCGGACAGCGCGCGCGCATCGGTCGTTGGCTCGTTCGCCGCGGCCGCGGGCGGCGCCACGAACGCGTACGCCGCGGCGAGGAGCAGCGCGCACGCGGCGGTGCGCGTGCCGCTCACGCGGTCATGGCGCCGCACCCGTCGCCACGGGCCGGGACGGGTCCGCGCACCACTCGCTCCACGAGCCGGGATACAGGCGCGCGCCGCCGAGCCCGGCCAGCTCGAGGGCGAAGAGGTTGTGGCACGCGGTCACGCCCGAGCCGCACATGTGGACCGAGCGCGCGGGATCGCCGTCGCCGAGGAGCGCGCGCCATTCCGCGCGCAGCGCCTGCGGGCTCTTGAAGCGGCTGTCGTCGCCGAGGTTGTCGTGCCAGAAGCGGTTCAACGCGCCGGGCACGTGCCCCGCCACAGGATCGAGCGTTTCTCCCTGGCCCGCGTAGCGCCCCGCGGAGCGCGCATCGACGAGCTTCACCTCGTGAGCGCGGTGGAAGCGCTCGACGAAGGCGGCATCGACCGTTGCGCCGAGCTGCGGTCGCGGCACGAAGCTTCCCGCGCGCGCCGCCGGCGCTTCGCGCGACAGCGGGTGGCCTTCGCGTTGCCACGCCGCGATGCCGCCGTCGAGGAGCGCCACGCGTTCGTGGCCCAGCCAGCGCAGCAGCCACCACAAGCGCGCCGCATAGGCGCCGCCGCCCTCGTCGTACGCGACCACCTGCGCTGCCGGCGTGAGGCCGCACGCGGCGATGCATCGCGTGAAAGCATCGATGTCGGGCAGCGGATGCCGGCCGTTGCGCCCCGTGCACGGGCCGGACAGGTCCGCGTCGAGATGCAGGAAGAACGCGCCCGGAACGTGGCCCTGCGCGTAGAGCTCGCGGCCCTTCGCGGGATTGCCCAGGTCGTGGCGCGTGTCGACGATCACCCAGTGGGGATCGTCCAGGTGGCGGGAAAGCTCTTGCGGGCTGACGAGCAGGCGGTTCGTGGCGGACATCGCGTGGCAGTTTACCGCGGACTGCGCTTCACGAAGCGCCGGCCCCCTCGTCCGTGCCCGCGGTGGCCGTCGCGACCCGGCGCAGGTCCTGCGCGACGCGTCCCCCCTGCAGCACGATCACGCGCTCCGCGGAGGCGATCGTCTCCGGGCGGTGCGCGATGATGATGCGGGTGAGCTTGAGCGAGCGGATCGCCTCGTTCACCGCCCGCTCCTTCTGCACGTCCAGCGCGCTCGTGGCCTCGTCGAGGAAGAGGATGCGCGGGCGCTTGTAGAGGGCGCGCGCGAGCAGGATGCGCTGCTTCTGCCCGCCGGACAGCGCCGCCCCCATGTCGCCGATCAGCGTGTTGTAGCCCATGGGCATCGCGGCGATGTCGTCGTGCACCGCGGCCAGGCGCGCGAAGCGCTCGATCGCCGCCTGGTCCGGCGCCGGATCGAAGAAGCTGACGTTGTCCGCGATCGATCCCGCGAAGAGCTGGTCGTCCTGCATCACGGTGCCGACGAGCTTGCGATAGCGGTCGATGCCGAGCTTCTGGATGTCGAGCCCGCCGGCGAGGATGGCGCCGTCGGTCGGCGCGAGCAGGCCGAGCATCAGCTTCACCAGCGTGGTCTTGCCCCCGCCCGACGCGCCGACGATCGCCACCGACTCGCCGGGCGCGACCGTGAACGAGCAGTTCACGAGCACGAAGGGCTCCATGTCGGAATAGCGGAACGTGAGCGCGCGCACCTCGAGGGACGCGTCGATCGTCTCCGTCGGCGCGGGCGGCGATTCGGGCTCGGGCGCGGCGAGCACGATGTCGGCCAGGCGCTCGCCCTGCAGTCCGAGCATGCGCAGCTCGATCGCCTTGTCGATGAGGCTCGCCACGCGCGCGGAGAACTGGTCCTTGTACGACATGAACGCGAACAGCATTCCGACCGAGAACGCGCTGTCGAGGATGAGCAGGCAGCCGAGCCAGACGATCGCGACGCGCTCGATGCCGAACACGAGGCCGTTCGCCGAGCGGAAGCCGAGCCCGAGCTTCTGCGTGAGCAGGTCCTGGTTGACCGCGTCGACCACGAGGTTCAGCCAGCGCGAGCGGCGCTCCTCCTGGCGGCCGAAGAGCTTGATCGACTGCACGCCGCGCACCGTCTCGAGGAAGTGGCTCTGCTGCTTCGCGGTGTGCACGATCTGCTCCTCGGTCGCGCGGCGCAGCGGGTCGTAGAAGCCGCCGCGCAACACCGCGTATGCGGCCACCGCCGCGAGCGCGAGCGCGGCCAGCCCCGCGCTGTAGACGAGCATCATCGCGAAGGTCGCGAGCGCCATCACGCCGTCGATGAGGCCCTCGACGAAGCTCGAGGTGAGCGTGCGCTGGATCGCGTTCACCGAGCCGAAGCGCGAGACGACATCGCCGAGGTGGCGCTTCTCGAAGTAGCTCACGGGAAGGCGCAGCAGGTGCGAGAACACGTTCGCGGTCCATTGCAGGTTGAGGGTGGTGCTCAGGTAGACCACCACCCACGAGCGCAGCGCGCTGATCGCGACCTGCAGGAAAGCGAGCAGCAGGAAACCGAGCCCCAGCACGGTGAGGAGGTCGCGATCGGCCGAGACGACCGCGCCGTCGATCGCCCACTGCAGGTGGAACGGCGCCACGATCGCGATCGCCTGCAACGCGAGCGCGAGGAGGAAGATCTGCGCGAGCGAGCGCCTGAGGCCGACCACGGTGCCCATGAGATCGCGCACGCGCAGCGTGCGGCGCTCGTCGAGCGGCCGGAACTCCGAGGTGGGAGTGAGCTCCAGCGCGATGCCGGTGAAGTGCTTCGAGACCTCGGCGAGCGCCATGCGCCGCACACCGAACGCCGGGTCGTGGATCATCGCGCCGCGCGCGTCGGCGGAACGCAGCACGACGAAGTGGTTCAGGTCCCAGTGCAGGATGCACGGCATGCGCAGCTGCGCGAGCTCGTGGAGCTCGAGTCGCAACGGCCGTGGCGCGAGGCGCAGCTGCCCGGCCGCCTGCATGAGGAACGCGAGCGTCGCGCCCTTCAGGGAGACGGTGAAGCGGCGCCTGAGCCCCGCGAGGTCGATGCGGTGGCCGTGGAAGCACGCGATCATGCCGAGGCTCGCGAGCCCGCATTCGGCCGCCTCGGTCTGCAGGAACACCGGCAGCCGCCGGCGCGCGCCCAGCTGCAATCCCGAAAGCGCGTCCATCTACGCGCGCCCCGCCAGGCTCAACAGCGGCTCGAAGACCCACTCGATGAGGCGGCGGCGATCGAGGAGGATGTCGGCCTCGATCTGCATGCCGGCCTGCAGCGGCTCGGCGCGCCCGTACGCGAGCACCGACTGCGCGTCGAGCACGGCCTTGATGCGATAGAGCGGCTCCCTCGTGCCGTCGGGCGGCGTGAATCCGAGCTCGCCGGGAAGCATCGGGTTGCGCGACACGCCGGCCACGCGCGCACGGTGGATGCCGAACTTCTGGTGCGGATAGGCGACGTAGCGCAGCAGCACCGGCTGGCCCACGTGCACGAAGCCGATCGAGCGCGACGGGGCGAACAGGTGCGCCTCGAGCGTGGAGCGCGCCGGAATGAGCGTGGCGAGCGGCGTGCCGGCGAGCACCGTCTGGCCCGGCTCGACGAGGAGCGTGGCGATCGTCCCCGCGCCGGGCGCGGCGATCGCGGCGCGGTAGAGCAGCTCGTGCTCGACGCGCTCCTGCTCGAGCGCGGCGCGCTGCATCTCGATGGCCGCGAGCTGCGCCTCCCAGCGGGCCGCGGCGGCACGGGCATCGTCGCCGAGCGTGCCGAGCTCGCGCTGCAACGCGAGGCGCGAACGCCGCAGCGACGCCTCGCGCGCCGCGTGCTCGAGCGCGGCATCGCGGTCGCGGTCGACCGCGGCGCTGGAAAGGAATCCGATGTCCGCGAGGCGGCGCGCGCGGTCGAGCCCCGCGTGGGAGAGCGCGGTGCGCGCGGCCTGCGTGCCGATCTCGCGCTCGGCCTGCGCGAGCTCGCGCTCGATGCCCGCGCGTCTTGCGGAGAATGCCGCGAGCTCGGCGCGCATCGCGGCGCTCGTGTGGCGGCGCTGCTGCTCGAGCGCGCGGTGGCGCTCGTCGAGCCGGGCGGCCACCGCGCGGCCCACGCCCTCGCCGCCGCGGTTCGCGCGCGCATCCACGAGCGCGAGGAGGGGAGCATCGCGCGCGACTTCCTCGCCCTCGGCCACGAACACCGCCTCGACGAGGCCCGACTGCGGCGCGAGGATGCGCACAACGCCTTCGCCGGGCGCGAGCACGCCGGCCACGCGGGCCTTGCGCGTGTATTCGCCGGCCACGAGGAACGCGACGATCGCGCCGGCCATCGCGACCGCGCAACCGGTGAGGAACGTGAACGAGAGCGGGCGGATGAGCACGATGCGTCCCAGCCACGCGGTATGGCGTGCGGCCTGCGATTCGGCTCGGAAGAGCGGCACCCCCATCGCCTTCAGGAATGCAGCGGCAGCGCGGCCGGCGGCTCCAGGCGCGCCGCTTCGGGGACGCGTTGTGCCCACCCGACGTACGACGGAACCCACGCGGCCAACACGCCCAGGCAGCCGAGGGGAAACGCCCAATGCACGAGCGTCGCCCCGGCGGGCGCCACGTCGGGAACCGCCCACAACGACGCGGCCATCGGCGCCATGGCGCTGGCCGCGCAATGGGCGAGGATCGGCGCGGTCACCGAGCGCGCGCGCCGGCGCAGCGAGCCGAGCACGAGCCCGGAAGCGAATCCGGGCAGGAGCGCCGACTCGCACAGCGCACCCAACGTCGCGGCCGCGACGAGCGCGGCGGTCCAGCCCCATTCGCGCTCGAGCGCGGGCAACAGCAAGCCGCGCAGGTACAGCTCCTCGGAGGCCGCGGTGGCGACGAGGAATGCCGCATAGCCATACGCGCCGAGGAGCGCGAGGCCGGGGACGCTCGCGCCCGCTTCGCGCTGATGCAGGACGAGCGCGGCAAGACCATCGCTGCCGCCCTGGTGCCAGTGCCATAGCGCCGCGGCGCCCGAGGCCGCGCACGGCACGAGCGCGAGCGCGATGGCGACGAGCGCGATCTCGGTCACGCGTCCCCGCGCCGCCGGCTGCGCGACCGCCCATGCGGCCGCGTGTCGCAAACGGCGGGAGACGGCCGGGAAACCGATTGCGGCGGCGAGCATCATCAACGGGGGCAAAAGCGCCTGCTCGCCGCGCGTCCACGGGCCTGCCAGCTCCGTGGCGACCGAGGCGACGCAGGCGAGCGCGGTGACGAGCAAGGCGGAATGGAAGGCCGATGCGCCCATGTTCGATCGCTGCGCGCGCACCTCAACGCGTGGGACGGAAGCGGCGCCAGAAGAGGATCACGAGAGGAATGAACGCGACGGCGAGCAACGTCTCGGGGATCCAGCCGGAAAGGGTCGTTGCGTCTGCACGGCTCTTGTGCACGAACAACGCGACGCCCAGCGGACCGGCGACCGTGTTGTGCAGCGCATGCAGCAATGTCCCGGGCCACAGGCTGCGCAACCGGAGGTAGAGAAGCGCGAAGAAGATTCCCGCCACGCCGGCCATGATCGCGCCATGCCCGTGCAAGATGCCGAAGTATGCCGAGGACAGCAGCACGCCGGGGACGACGCCCCAGCGCTGCATCCAGAGATTGAGCAGGTAGCCGCGGAATACGAGCTCCTCGGCGAAGGGCGCGATGGTCCCGCTCACGGCCACGCCGATGAGCAGGCTGGTGGAATCGAGGTCGGCCAGCGGCTCGCGCAAACCCAGCGTCGGGAACAGCGACGGATCCCATTTCAGCAGCGGGAAGTAGACGAGCACGCGGTGCGCCCCCAGCGCCCAGGCGAGCATCAGGCCGGCGAAGACGAGCGCGTCGCGCGCATCGAGGCCGGGCGCGCGACGCTCGTACAGACCCGGGATCGCACGGCGCAGCTCCGGCACCACGAGGGTGACCAGGACGACGAGCGTGGCGGTGAGGCCCTGCATCACCAGTGATCGCAAATCTTCGCGCAACCAGGCATCGGCGCCTGCGGTGATCCGCGCGCTCGCAACGACCATCGAGCACCAGATCATCGCGTACAGCAGCGCGATGTGCCAGCCGCGCACCGCTCCCGCGGTCAATGCAGAAGTCCTGCCGTTCGTGAGCATCGGGAATGGCGCCGCGAGGCGATCGCCCCGCGGCGCGCTTGCCTCAGCTCGGCGAGGTCGAGGTCGCGACCCGCTCGATCACGTACGAGGTGGCCTCCACGATTCCCTCGTACGTGCCGATGAGCGCTTCGCCGAACGAGTTGTACGTGCTCTGGATCACGATGCCATTGGTGCCGATCGTCGCCGTGGTCGAGCAGGTGCCGTCTCCGCCGGAGACGTTTGCCACCTGTTCGGCGGGAAGCGTTTGGCCGGCGTGGCCATGGGCGTTGTCCTTTTCACTCATGATGCCGTTCCTTTCGTGGGGATGAGGTTGAGCTCAGACTTCCTGCCATTTGCCCGGCGTGGGGATGTTCGCCTCGGGCACCGGCAGGGGTTCGGCTTGGGGTATCGGGTACGGCAAGACGATCACTTCGCCGACGTCGCCCACCATGCCGCCCGAGACCTCGGGCGTTTCCTTCTTCTCGACTTCCTTCATCGATACCTCCTGTGCGGCCGCGGTTGCGCGGGGCCTTCGGGCCGCGGCCGCGGGCCCCGAAGCCGCGAGGGGCAACGGCGGGACGGCTCGGAACGCGGCTCAGCGCGGATCGGAGACGGGAAGCTCCACGCCGAGAAGGCGCGCAGCATCGAATGGATCGGCGTGCGTTTCCTGCGGCGCACGGTAGGTGAGCTCGTCGAGCGCCGCCGAAAGCGGCACTCCGCCCGCGATGCGCAGCACTTCCTCGAGGGTGAGTTCCTTCACGTCGTCCTCCTTCGATGCGTTCGCCTGGTCCACGGCCGATGAACCGTCCCGACCGTTGCGCGCATCGTAGGCGCCGGCACCGCGCCGCGCAGCGCGAAATCGGCAATGCGCGATCGGGGATTTCCGCTCGCGCCGATCGCCCGCGGCGATAACGTGCACGCGTCGATCCCCCGATGCACACGATGGACAACGATCGCCCGGCCCCCTCGCGCCGCTACCGCGTGGTCCTGCACCGCGCGCGCGGCTGCTATTTCGCTCACGTCGTGGACTTTCCCGGCTGCGTCTGCCGCGGCGCCTCCGAGGTGGAGGCGGTCGAGAACGCGCGCGACGCGCTGCGCGCGTACCTGTGGGCGATGCAGGCGCTCGGGCGCGAGACCCCGCTCGTCGAGCTCGAGATCTCCGCGTGAAAGGCGCTTTTGCGCCGCCGCAGCACGCGAAGCGGCGAGGTTGTGTACTCTTGTGGTTCGAGTCCACATTCCCCGCTACCGTTTTTTTTGCGCTGCCGGGCAGCAGAGAGGAGACCGTCGTGGCGAAGTACTCGACCGAGAACATCCACACCGTGGCTCTAGTCGGCCACGGCGGGGCCGGTAAGACGACGTTGGCCGAGGCCCTGCTGTGGAAAGCCGGAGTGATCGGCGCGATGGGCAGCACCGAACGTGGCACCACCGTGTGCGACTTCGATCCGCTCGAGAAGCAATACGGCCACTCGCTTGCGTCGTCGCTGGTAAATTTTCCCTACAAGGGCATCCACGTCCACCTCGTCGACACGCCGGGCATGCCCGACTTCGCCGGGCAGTCCATCGCCGCGCTGTCCGCGGTGGACCTCGCGGTGATCGTCATCAACGCGCAGACCGGCATCGAGCTCAACACCTCGCGCATGATGAAGGCCGCCGCGAAGCGCGGGCTCGACCGCATGATCCTCATCAACAAGATCGACGCCGACAACGTCGATCTCGAAGGGCTGCTCGCGCGCATCCAGGAAGTGTTCGGCAAGGAGTGCCTGCCGATCAACCTGCCGGCGCACGGCGGCAAGGACGTCGTCGACTGCTTCTTCAATCCCGAGGGCGACTCGGATTTCTCGTCGGTGAAGGCGGCGCACTCCGCGCTCATCGACCAGGTGGTCGAGGTCGACGAGGCGCTGATGGCCACCTACCTCGAGCAGGGCGAGGAGCTCGCCCCCGAGCAGCTGCACGAGCCGTTCGAGAAGGCGCTGCGCGAAGGCCATCTCGTGCCGGTGTGCTTCGCCTCCGCGCGCACGGGCGCCGGCGTGGCGGAGTTCATCGACATCCTCGCGCGCCTCGCGCCCAACGCGGCCGAGGGCAACCGCCCGCAATTCGTGCGCTCCGCGACGACCGAGGGCGAGGAGTTCCATTCCGAGCCCGAGCCGTCGAAGCACGTCCTCGCCCACGTGTTCAAGATCATCATGGACCCGTACGTCGGCAAGGTGGCGGTCTTCCGCGTGCACCAGGGCACGATGACCAAGGACACGCAGCTCTACATCGGCGAGGGCAAGCGCGCGATCAAGGTCGGCCACCTCTACCAGCTGCAGGGCAAGGAATACGTCGAGGTCGACGCGCTCGTCCCGGGCGACATCGGCGCGGTCGCCAAGATCGAGGAGATCGAGTTCAACTCGGTGCTGCACGATTCGCACGACGAGGACCACATCCGCCTGCGCTCGCTCGAGTTCCCGACGCCGATGCACTCGCTCGCCGTGGAGCCGAAGAAGAAGGGCGACGAGCAGCGCCTGTTCGACGTGCTGCACAAGCTCGAGGTCGAGGATCCGTGCCTGTGGGTCGAGCGCCACCCGACGACGCACGAGACGGTGATCCGCGGGCTCGGCGACCTGCACATGCGCACGAAGCTCGAGAAGATGCAGCAGCAGTACAAGCTCGAGGTCTCGACGAAGCCGCCGAAGATCCCGTACCGCGAGACGATCACGCGCAGGGCGGACGGGCATTGCCGGCACAAGAAGCAGACGGGCGGCGCCGGGCAGTTCGGCGAGGTGTACCTGCGCATCGAGCCGCTCGCCCGCGGCACGGGCTTCGAGTTCGCCGACGAGGTGAAGGGCGGCGTGATTCCCACCGTGTTCATTCCCGCCGTCGAGAAAGGCGTGCGCCAGGCGCTCGACCACGGCGTGATCGCGGGCTACCCGGTGGAGGACGTGAAGGTCACGGTGTACGACGGCAAGAGCCATCCGGTCGATTCGAAGGAGATCGCGTTCGTGACGGCCGGGCGCAAGGCGGTGATCGACGCGATCCTCAAGGCCTCGCCGATCATCCTCGAGCCGATCGTGAACATCGAGATCACCGCGCCCGATCGCTTCGTGGGCGACCTCACCTCGGACCTCTCGGGCAAGCGCGGCCAGGTCACGGGCACCGACTCCACGGGCGGCGACCTGATGGCGATCCAGGGCACCGTTCCGCTCTCCGAAGTCGCCGAGTACCAGTCGCGCCTGCGCTCGGTCACCGGTGGCCAGGGCGCGTACACGATCGAGTTCAGCCATTACGCGCCGGTCCCGCCGCCGACGCAGCAAAACCTGCAGTCGCAATTCAAGCTCGAGCGCGAAGAGGACTGACTGCAACCCGGATGCCCGCCCGGATCAAGGAGCGCCGCAAAAATCGCGGATTTCCCGTTGACTTCGCTTCCCGGCCGGCGCAACTTGGCCGCCTGCGAGGACGCGCCCCGTCGGGGTGCGGGCGGCAGCCGGGAGGGACCCATGTTCGTCATCCGCGACCAGCAGCTCCGGTTGCTGGTGCTCGGCCAGCTCATTCGCGAACTGCAGCAGAAGGCCGAGCAGCACGCGCCCCCGCCGGAGGGATTCACCGAGCGGCAGGTGGAGGAGCTGCGCGCGCTCACCTCCGCCGAGCTCGTGAAGCTCTCGGAGATGCCCGAGCCGCGCGTGGCGATCCAGATCGACGCGGGCTCGCTCGAGCACGGACTGCGGCAGGTCGACTACCTCAACAAGCGCGCGCGCCAGCTCGAGTACTTCATCCGGCACGGCGCGACGTCGAACATGCTCACGAAGCTCTTCCGCATCTCCTCGGCCGACGTGACGCTGAAGCGGCGACTGTTCTCCGGCACGAGCTCCGCGCTGCGCCGGCCGGCGATGCCGCCCCACGCCGTGCGCGAGCAGATCCAGCGGCGCTGGTTCGGGATCCGCGCGGGCAAGCGCGGCGATCCGGAGCGCGCCGACGAGTACGAGACGCTGCACGCCGACTTTCCAATGCTCACGTTCGCCACGCTGTGGGCCGTGGTGCACGAGTTCGACGACGAATAGGGAGGGAAGCGGCAAGGGCGAACGGGGCGGCCGCGGCCGCCCCGTTTCGCTTCACGGCGACCGGGTCAGAGGTGCTGGCCGATCTCGCGGCGCACGAACTCGTGGAAGTGCACCATGCCGTCTTCCATCGGCGACTGGTAGGGCCCGTGCTCCTCGCGCCCCTCCGAGACCAGCGCCTTGCGTCCCTCGGTCATGCGCACGCAGATCTCCTCGTCCTCGCGCGCGGTCTCGTGGTAGGCCGCCTGCTGCGCGGCCATGAATTCCGGCTCGAAGAGCGCGATCTCCTCGGGATAGTAGAACTCGACCACGTTCACGCATTTCTCGGCGCCGTCGGGATAGAGCGTCGAGACGACGAGCACGTTCGGATACCACTCGACCATCACGTTCGGGTAGTAGGTGAGCCAGATCGCGCCGTGCTTCGGCGGCTCGCCGTTGCCATAGCGCAGCACCTGCTCGTGCCACCGCTTGTAGACGTTCGAGCCGGGCTTGCCGAGCGCCTGGTGCACGCCCACCGTCTGCACGCTGTACCAGTCGCCCAGCTCCCAGCGCAGGTCGTCGCAGGTGACGAACTTGCCGAGGCCCGGATGGAAGGGACCGACGTGGTAGTCCTCGAGGTAGACCTCGATGAAGGTCTTCCAGTTGAAGGGGTATCGCACGACCTCGACCTTGTTCAGGACATGTCCGTCGAAGTCGAGCTCGCGCGCCACGCCGAGATGCGCGAGGTCGCGGGCGACGTCGCGCTTGCCGTTGAACAGCAGCCCGTTCCATTTCGCCAGCGCGTGCCGCGGCAGGTCGAGGCAGGGATGGTCGGGGAATTCGGGCGCGCCCAGGTGCTTGCCTTCGCCGCTGTAGCTCCAGCGATGCAGCGGGCACGTGATGGTGCCGCCGGGCAATGCGCCGGCGCCTTTCAGGATGATCGCCTGGCGATGGCGGCACACGTTCGAGACCAGGTCGTGGCGCCCGTCGTTGTTCACGAGCGTCCAGCCGCCGTTCGCGCGCCAATCGAGCACCCGGTAGTCGCCGGGTTTGGGGGCCATCTGTTCGTGGCCCACGTAGCCGGGACCGTTCTCGAACAGGAACCTGCGCTCGATCGCGGCGACCTTCGGGTCGAAGTACCAGGCGAGCGGCAGATGGGCAGACGTCCGCGTCAGGGCGCCCTGACTCGCCAAGTCGGTCATTATCCGCACCTCCGTGGGTGGAAGATGAAAACAACGCCGGGCTAATCGAGTCAGCTAGCTTTTAACTCTGCAGCTCCGTCCCGATCAATTCAGACCGCCATTTTGAGGCGAGTTCCCTTAGTTTTCAATACCTTTGGTGTAGAATCGGATCACGTCCGCAACCGCCCCGCTGCCACCGCCCCCCATGACCGAAAAGACCGCGCCCGCCGGCGGCGAGCCGCCGACCTTTGAGCAGGCGCTCGCCGAGCTCGAGGCCATCGTCGCGCGCATGGAGGACGGCAAGCTGCCGCTCGAGGAGTCGCTCGCGGCCTACCAGCGCGGCGCGGAGCTGATCCGGTTCTGCGAGGGCAAGCTCGCGGACGCGCAGGCGCGCATCGCCATCCTCGACGGCGACGCGCTGCGCGACTTCACCCCCGAGTCGAACCCATGAGCGCGCGCGACGTGGCCTCGACCGGAGGCGCAGGCGCCCGCGATGCCTGACCATCCGCACGCCGCGGCGGCGCGGCCGGCGTTCGGCCTCTGGGCGGCCACGATCGCCGCGCGCACGGAAGCGGCCCTGGCGTCGCGGCTGCCCGCGCCGAGCATCGAGCCGCGGCGCCTGCACGATGCGATGCGCTACTCCACGCTCGGCGGCGGCAAGCGCGTGCGCGCGATGCTCGTCTTCGCCGCGGGCGAGCTGGCGGACGCCGATGCACGCCGCCTCGACATCGGCGCCTGTGCCGTGGAGATGATCCACGCGTACTCGCTCATCCACGACGACCTGCCGTGCATGGACGACGACGTCCTGCGCCGCGGCAAGCCCACCTGCCACGTCGAGTTCGACGAGGCGACCGCGCTGCTCGCGGGCGATGCGCTGCAGAGCCTCGCCTTCCAGCTGCTCGCCGAGCACGAGCTCGCGGCGGACCCGAAGGCGCAGCTCGCGATGATCCAGCTCTTCGCGGCCGCTTGCGGATCGCGCGGCATGGCCGGTGGGCAGGCGATCGACCTCGACGCGGTCGGGCGCAGCCTCACGCTGCCCGAGCTCGAGCTCATGCACATCCTCAAGACCGGCGCGCTCATCCGCGCCTCGGTCCTGCTCGGCGCCCGTTGCGGCAACGCGCTCGCGCCGGGCGATTTCGAGCGCCTCGACCGTTACGCGAAGGCGGTCGGCCTCGCCTTCCAGGTCGTCGACGACATCCTCGACGAGGAGGGCGATGCCGCGACCCTCGGCAAGACCACGGGCAAGGACCGCGCCGAAGGCAAGCCCACGTACACGAGCCTCATGGGCGTGCCCGACGCCCGTCGCTTCGCCGGGGAGCTGCTGGCACAGGCGCGCGATGCCCTCGCACCTTTCGGGGATCGCGCGGCGCGTCTCCTTGATCTGGCGGAATTCGTGGTGCATCGCGAGCGGTAGAATGGCCTGCGAATGAGCGCCTATCCTCTCCTCGAGACGATCGACGATCCCGCGAACGTCCGCGGCCTCGATCGCAAGCAACTCGCCCAGCTCGCCGAGGAGCTGCGCGCCTTCATCCTCGATTCGGTCTCCGGCACCGGCGGCCACCTCGCCGCGAACCTCGGCACGGTCGAGCTGACGATCGCGCTGCACTACGTGTTCCACACGCCCGACGATCGCCTGATCTGGGACGTGGGCCACCAGACCTACGGCCACAAGATCCTCACCGGGCGCCGCGCCGGCATGAAGTCGCTGCGGCAGAAGGGCGGCATCGCGGGCTTTCCCCGCCGCGAGGAGAGCATCTACGACGCGTTCGGCACCGCGCACTCGTCGACCTCGATCTCCGCGGCGATCGGCATGGCCGTGGCAGCCAGGAAGCTCGGGCGCGACCATCGCGTGGTCGCGGTGATCGGCGACGGCGCGCTCACGGGTGGCATGGCGTTCGAGGCGCTCAACAACGCGAAGCAGTCCGGCGCGAACGTGATCGTGGTCCTGAACGACAACGACATGTCGATCTCGGAGAACGTGGGCGCGCTCAACAACTACCTCGCGCGGCTCATGTCGGGGCGCTTCTACGCGGCGACCAAGAAGACGGCCGAGAAGGTGCTCTCGGTGGCCCCTCCGATGAAGGAGCTCGCCAAGCGCTTCGAGGAGCACGCGAAGGGCATGCTCACGCCCTCGACCCTGTTCGAGGAATTCGGCTTCAACTACACCGGGCCGATCGACGGCCACAACCTCGACGTGCTCGTCGACACGCTGCAGAACGTGAAGCGGCTCACCGGCCCGCAGTTCCTGCACGTGGTCACGCGCAAGGGCCACGGCTACAAGCTCGCCGAGGAAGACCCGATCGCCTACCACGGGCCGGGGAAGTTCGACCCGGGCGTGGGCCTGGTGAAGCAGAAGCCGGTGGCCGGCGCGCGCCCACGCCCGACGTACACGCAGGTGTTCGGCGAGTGGCTCTGCGACATGGCGCGGCTCGACCGGCGCGTGATCGGCATCACGCCGGCGATGCGCGAGGGCTCGGGACTGGTGCGCTTCTCCCAGGATTTTCCGGAGCGCTACTTCGACGTGGGCATCGCCGAGCAGCACGCGGTCACCTTCGCCGCGGGCCTCGCGGTCGAGGGCCTGAAGCCGGTCGTCGCGATCTATTCGACGTTCCTGCAGCGCGCCTACGACCAGCTGATCCACGACGTGGCGCTGCAGAACCTGCCGGTGCTCTTCGCGATCGATCGCGCGGGCCTCGTCGGCGCCGACGGCCCCACGCACCACGGCGCCTTCGACCTGTCGTACCTGCGCTGCATCCCGAACATGACGGTGATGGCGCCGGCCGACGAGAACGAATGCCGCCAGATGCTCTACACCGCCTTCACCGTCGAGGGCCCGACCGCCGTGCGCTATCCGCGCGGCAGCGGTCCGGGTGTGGAGGTGCAATCGGCGATGCAGGCACTGGCCGTCGGGCGCGCGGAGGTGCGCCGCGAGGGCAAGCGGGTGGCGATCCTCGCGTTCGGCAGCATGGTGAAGCCCGCCGTCGAGGCGGGCCAGGAGCTCAACGCGACGGTGGTGAACATGCGCTTCGTGAAGCCGCTCGATCGCGAGCTGGTCTTCCGCCTCGCCGCCGCGCACGAGCTGGTCGTCACCGTGGAGGAGAACGTGATCGAGGGCGGCGCCGGATCGGCCGTGGCCGAGGCGCTCGCCGATCAAGCGTGGCCGACTCCCGTGCTGATGCTGGGGCTGCCCGACCGGTTCGTCGAGCACGGCGACCACGCGCTGCTGTTGAGCGATTGCGGCCTCGACGCGCCGGGCATCGTGCGCGCGGTGCGCGAGCGGCTCAATCGCGCGGGACGCCGCCCCGGAATGGCGGCTTGAGAGGGAGGACCTCATGCGCATTCCCTTGCTCGCCGTGGCGCTCGTCGCCAGCGCCGGCGCTTTCGCCGCCGGCGGAACGTGCAACGACCGCGACGCCGCGGCCGCCCAGAAAGCGGTGGATCGCGTCATCACGTGGGACCAGCTGCACCAATCGTGGAAGACGTGGTCGCGTTGCGACGCGGGCGCGGTCGGCGACCAGTTCACGGACGCGTTGCTGCGGCTGATGGTCGAATGGAAGAACGTGCCCGCGCTCGTCACCGCCATGAAGGATGCGGGCTTCCACGACTTCGTGTTCGCGCACCTGAAGAGCGAGGCCGCGAAACCCGACCTGTCCTCGGTCTACGCGCGCGCCCGCTCCGACTGCCCCGCCGGCCACGACGCTTTCTGCAAGGAAATCGCCGACGCTTCGAAGTAGCGCCGGCATCGCCGCTTCCATCCCTCGACGAAAGGCTCGCCATGAAGAAACCCGCCCTCGCCGCCGGGCTCGTGCTCGCCGCGACCGCCGCGGTCGCGCAGAACACCAGCTCGACGCCCGCCCCGCAAGTGCCCAAGCACAGCTGCGAGGCGCCCGCCGTCCCCGGCGCCACCCGCCGCCAGGACCTGCGCGAGATGGACCGCTTCAACAAGGCGGCCAAGGCCTACAAGGAATGCATGCAGGCCTACATCGCGGAGCGCCAGGCGGCCTCGAAGGCGCAGATCGACGCCGCGAACGCCGCCGCCGAGGAATACAACCAGACGGTGAAGAAGATGGAGGAGGAGCTGAAGTAGCGTCCCGTTACTTCACCACGCTCTTGTCCTGGCCGAAGAGGATCCTGCGTTCCTCCTCGGTGCGGATGCCGCCCGCGTTCGGGTTCACCTTCTTCGTCCACGCGTACGCGCGCGTCGTCGCGGGCCGCGCGCGGATCGCGGCGTGCCAGCGCTTGAGGTTGGGGAAATCGTCGATGTCCTGCCCCTGGCGTTCCGGAACGATCCACGGATAGCACGCGATGTCCGCGATCGTGTACGCGTCGCCGACGATGAACTCGCGGCCCTGCAGGCGCTTGTTCAGCACGCCGTAGAGCCGCGAGGTCTCCTTCACGTAGCGCTCGATCGCGTACGGGATCTTCTCGGGCGCGTAGTTGGCGAAGTGGTGGTTCTGCCCGGCCATGGGTCCGAGGCCGCCCATCTGCCACATCACCCACTCGAGCGTCTTCACCTGGCCGCGCAAGTCGGCGGGGATGAGCTTGCCGGTCTTGCCCGCGAGGTAGAGCAGGATCGCGCCCGACTCGAACACGCTGATCGGCTCGCCGCCATCGGCGGGTGCATGGTCGACGATCGCGGGGATGCGGTTGTTCGGCGAGATGCGCAGGAACGCCGGGTCGAACTGCTCGCCCTTGCCGATGTTCACCGGCTTGATGGTGTACTCGAGGCCGGCCTCCTCGAGGAACATGGTGATCTTGTGGCCGTTGGGGGTCGTCCAGTAGTGGAGGTCGATCATGCGTTCACCTTGGTCGGGAAGGAATCAGTGGCCCAGGGGCCCGACGTCGCAGCGCTTGTACTGGTCGGGCCAGTCCATCGGCACGCCGAGGGTCTTCGCCGCGTGGCGCGGCCAGTACGGATCGCGCAGGAAGGCGCGCGCGAGCATCACGGCATCGGCCTCGCCCTGCGCGACGATCTGCTCGGCCTGCACGGCGTCGGAGATGAGGCCCACGGCGATGGTGGGAATCGCGGCCTCGCGGCGGATCGCGGCGCTGAAGGGCACCTGGTAGCCCGGCCCGAGCGGAATGCGCTGGTGGGCCGCGTTGCCGCCGCTCGAGCAATCGATCGCGTCGATGCCGAGCGCCTTCAGGCGGCGCACGAGCTCGATCGTCTGCGCGAGGTCCCATCCGCCGTCGACCCAGTCGGTCGCGGACAGCCGGTAGAGCACCGGCTTGTCGCCCGGCCACGCCTCGCGCACGGCGCGCGCGACCGCGAGCGGGAAGCGCAGGCGATTGTCGAGCGAGCCGCCGTACTCGTCGTCGCGCAGGTTCGAGACGGGCGAGCAGAACTCGTGCAGCAGGTAGCCGTGCGCGCCGTGCACCTCGACCACGTCGAAACCCGCGGCGAGCGCATGGCGGGCGCCGCGCCGGAAATCGTCGACGGTGGCCTCGATCTCGGCGCGCGTCATCGCGCGCGGCGACGCATAGTCGCCGAACGGGACCGCGCTCGGCGCGAGCGTCCGCCATGCGCCGTGTGCCGCGTCGAGCGACTTGCCGCCGTGCCAGGGCTTGTCGCACGAAGCCTTGCGCCCGGCGTGCGCGATCTGCATGCCGGGCACCGCGCCCTGCGCACGCACGAAATCGGCGATGCGCTTCCACGCGTTCGCGTGCGAGTCGGACCAGATGCCCGCATCCCACGGCGTGATGCGGCCTTCGGGTGTGACGGCGCTGGCCTCGACGCATACGAAGCCGGCGCCGCCGACGGCGCGGCTGCCGAGGTGCACCAGGTGCCAGTCGTTCGGCATCCCGTCGTCGCTCGAGTACTGGCACATCGGGGAGACGAAGATGCGGTTGCGGAACGTGACGGAGCGCAGCGTGAGGGGCGCGAGCAGGCGCGACGACGGGGCGGGGGACATGAATCCGGAAAGTGGTCGGTGAAGGACGCGGATTGTAAACTGGCGCGCCCGATCGCCGCTTGCGCGGTGCCGGTCTTCCCGTCCGACCCATGACGCCCGCTTCGGTTCTCGTCCTGCGCGCCGGCCCGCGCGCCGCCGCGCGCATCGCCCGCCACGGCCTCGATCCGGCCGACATCGAGATCGTTCCCGGCGCGGCCGGCGGCCCCAAGGGGCTCGGTATCGCGGGCCTCGATCGCGCGCTGTTCGCCGAATGGCTGCCGTCGGCGCCGCGCGTGCGCCACCTGATCGGCGCCTCGATCGGCGCATGGCGCTTCGCCGCCGCGTGCCGGCGCGATACGGTCGAGGCGCTCGGGCAATTCACGCGGCTGTACATGGAGCAATGCTATCCGCCGCGGCCGAGCGCGCGCTTCGTCTCCGACCGCGCGCGCGAGATGCTGCACGCGCTCTTCGAGGGCCGCGAGGCCGAGGTGCTTTCGAGCCCGGCGTGGCGCCTGCACGTGCTCGCGGTGCGCGCGCGCTGGCCGCTCGCGCGCATGCAGCGCTGGGCCACGCCGCTCGGCTTCGGCCTGGCGGCGGTCGCGAACGCGGTCTCGCGCACGCACCTCGCGCGCTTCATCGACCGCACGCTCTTTCACGACGCGCGCGTGCGCCCGCCGATCGTGCCCGTGGGCGAGCTCGCCTCGGCGCAGCCCGCGGCGGCCGTGCGCTTCGACGCGTTCCACACGCACGTCGTGCCGCTCGTGCGCGAGAACCTAGGCCCGGCGCTCCTCGCCTCCGCCTCGATTCCGCTCGTGCTCGAAGGCGTCGCGGACATCGCGCAGGCGCCGCCCGGCGTGTACTGGGATGGCGGCATCGTCGACTATCACCTGCACCTGCCCTACCACCGCGCCGCGGGGCTCGTGCTGTATCCGCACTTCACCGACCGCATCGTGCCCGGGTGGCTCGACAAGGGCATGCCGTGGCGGCATGCGCGCGGCGAATGGCTCGACAACGTGGTGCTCGTCGCTCCGTCGCGCGAATACCTCGCGAAGCTTCCCCACGGCAAGCTCCCGGACCGGCGCGATTTCGTGCGCTTCGCCGGCGACGATGCGGGACGCATGCGCTGCTGGCGCACTGCGATCGCGGAGAGCGAGCGGCTCGCGGAGGCGTTTCTCGAGTTCGCGCGTCGGCCGGACCCCGCGCGGCTGCGGCCGTTCTGAATCGCGCCTGCGATGCGCCCTAGTAGTTGAGGATCGAGGCGAGCCAGCGCTCGACCTGCGCGGCGTCCATGCCCTTGCGGTGCGCGTAGTCGGCGACCTGGTCGCGCTCGATCCTGCCCACGGCGAAGTAGCGCGACTCCGGGTGCGAGAGGTAGAAGCCGCTCACCGAGGCGGCCGGCATCATGGCGAGCGAGTCGGACAGCGCGATGCCGGTGTTGCGCTCGGCGTCGAGCAGCGCGAAGAGCGGTCGCTTCTCGGTATGGTCGGGACACGCGGGATAGCCGGGGGCGGGACGGACGCCGCGGTACTTCTCGGCGATGAGCTCGTCGTTCGTGAGCTTCTCGTCGGGCTCGTAGCCCCAGAACTCGGTGCGCACGCGCC
Source organism: uncultured Burkholderiales bacterium (assembly GCA_964403515.1). Lineage (GTDB taxonomy): Bacteria > Pseudomonadota > Gammaproteobacteria > Burkholderiales > Usitatibacteraceae > Usitatibacter. The sequence goes on from CAYOGL010000043.1 coordinate 33,115, forward strand.
AGTGCAGGTGCTCGGCGAAAGCCTCGGCGAGCCGGTCGGCGATCGCCTTCACGGTAATGGCCGAGTAGTCGTCGTGCGCCGCGAGGAATTCCTTCACCTTCTCCTCGACGCCGAGGCCCGCGGTGACGGCGAACGCGCCGATGTAGTCGGCGATGCCCGCGTCCTTGGGCGCGACGAAATCGGCGAGGCACTGGTTCGGGTTGCCGGCGGGCTTCTCGTTCTGCTGGCGCAGGTTGTGCCACGTCATGAGCACGTTGTCGCGCTTCTCGTCGGCGTAGATCTCGATGTCGTCGCCGACGGAGTTCGCGGGCCACAGGCCGTAGACCGCGTTGGCGGTGAGCCAGCGGCCCTTCACGATGCGCTCGAGCATCGCCTGGCCGTCGCGCAGCACGTTGCGCGCGGCCTCGCCGACCACGGGGTCGTCGAGCAGGTCGGGATACTTGCCCGCGAGGTCCCAGGTCTGGAAGAACGGTCCCCAGTCGAGGAACGCCACGAGCTTCTCGAGCGGGTAGTTGCGTAGCGCCGTCACGCCGAGCGCGCGCGGCTTCGGCGGCGCGTAGGCCGCCCAGTCGATCGCGATCGCGTTGGCGCGCGCGGCCTCCAGGCTCACGCTCTTCTGCCCGGTCTTGCGCGCGTGCTGCTCGCGCACCTTCACGTAGTCGGCCTGCACCTGGGCGAGGTACGCGTCGCGCTGCTCCTCGCTCGCGAGGGTCGTGGCCACGCCCACCGCGCGCGAGGCGTCGGGCACCCACACGGTCGGGCCGTGGTAGCGCGGCTCGATCTTCACGGCGGTATGGGTGCGCGACGTGGTCGCCCCGCCGATGAGCAGCGGCACCTCGAAGCCGAGGCGCTGCATCTCGCCGGCTACGTGCGCCATCTCCTCGAGCGAGGGCGTGATGAGGCCCGAGAGGCCCACGAAGTCCGCGTTCTCCTTGCGCGCCGTCTCGAGGATCGTCTCGGCGGGAACCATCACGCCGAGGTCGATCACCTCGAAGTTGTTGCACTGGAGCACGACGCCGACGATGTTCTTGCCGATGTCGTGCACGTCGCCCTTCACCGTGGCCATCACCACCTTGCCCTTCGGTTTCGGCGCCGTGCCGAGCTTCTTCTTCTCCTCCTCGATGAACGGGATGAGGTGCGCCACGGCCTGCTTCATCACGCGCGCGCTCTTCACCACTTGCGGCAGGAACATCTTGCCCGAGCCGAAGAGATCGCCCACGACGTTCATGCCGTCCATGAGCGGGCCCTCGATCACCTGCAGCGGCCGCTGGTACGCGAGGCGCGCCTCCTCGGTGTCCGCCACGATGTGATCGGTGATGCCCTTCACGAGAGCGTGCACGAGCCGCTCCTGCACGCTGCCCTTGCGCCAGGCGAGCTCCTCGGCGGCGTCCTTCTTCTGGCCCTTGTACGACTCGGCGAAATCGACCAGCCGCTCGGTCGCGTCCGAGCGCCGGTTCAGGATCACGTCCTCGACGCGCTCGAGCAGGTCCCTGGGAATCTCCTCGTACACGCCGAGCTGGCCCGCGTTCACGATGCCCATCGCCATGCCGGCCCTGGTCGCGTGGTACAGGAACGCCGTGTGCATCGCCTCGCGCACCGGGTCGTTGCCGCGGAACGAGAACGAGAGGTTGGAGACGCCGCCCGAGGTCTTCGCGTGCGGCAGGTGGCGGTGGATCCAGGCGACCGCCTCGATGTAGTCGCGGCCGTAGTTGTTGTGCTCCTCGATGCCGGTGGCGACCGCGAAGATGTTCGGGTCGAAGATGATGTCCTCGGCCGGAAAGCCGATCTTTTCGGTCAGGAGCGCATAGGCGCGCTGGCAGATCGCCACCTTGCGTTCGGCGGTGTCGGCCTGGCCCTGCTCGTCGAAGGCCATGACCACGACGGCCGCGCCATAGCGCCGGCACTTCACCGCGTGCTCGAAGAAGGGCCCCTCGCCTTCCTTCAGGCTGATCGAATTGACGATCGCCTTGCCCTGCACGCACTGCAGCCCCG
>CAYOGL010000044.1:0-10755 GCA_964403515.1 uncultured Burkholderiales bacterium
CCGCCGGCGAGCGCCTTGCCGACGGTCGCGAGCAGCTTCGGCAGGCTGATCGGCTTCTCGAGGAAGTCGAACGCGCCGATGCGCGTCGCCTCGACCGCCGAGTCGATCGTGCCGTGACCCGACATCATCACGACCGGCATCGTGAGCAGCCCGCTGCCGGCCCATTCCTTGAGCAGCGTGATGCCGTCCGTGTCCGGCATCCAGATGTCGAGCAGCACGAGGTCGGGCCGCATTTCCTTGCGTGCGGAGCGGGCGCTCTGCGCGTTCTCCGCGAGGCGCACGCCGTATCCCTCGTCGCGCAGGATCTCGAACAGCAGCTCGCGGATTCCGACTTCGTCGTCGACGACGAGGATCTGGTTGGTCGACATCATGGGCTCAGGCGGCCGCCCTCGAGGGCAGCACGATGCTCACGGTGGCGCCGTGGGGCTTCACATTCTCCACGAGGATACGCCCGTGGTGCTCGTCAACGATCTTCTTGACGATCGCCAGCCCCAGCCCGGTGCCCTTCGGCTTGGTGGTCACGTACGGCTCGAAGATCCGGCCCATCACCGCCTCGGCGATCCCGGTGCCGTTGTCGCGGACAGTCAGCAGCACGCCTCCCGTGCCGAGGCTGGTCGCCACGAGGATGCGCGGGCCATCCACGCCGGCGAGGGCGTCGATCGCGTTCTGGAACAGGTTGTGCAGGACCTGGCGCAGCATTCCGGGATCGGCGTAGATCGGCGGCAGGCCTTCGGCGAGTCGCGCCTCGATCGCCACGCCCATCGACTCGTACAGCACGAGCACCTCGCGCACGAGGTCGTTCAGCATCAGCGCGCGCGCGTTCATGCGCGAGGCGTGCGCGTACTGCGTGAAGTCGTCCACCATTCCCTTCAGCGCGGCTACGTGGTTCACGATCGTGCCGGTCGCGCGCCGCAGCAGCTCCGACTCGGCGGCCGGGAGCTTGTCCTGCAGCTTCTGCTGCAGCCGCTCGGCGGACAGCTGGATCGGCGTGAGCGGGTTCTTGATCTCGTGGGCGAGCCGGCGCGCCACTTCGCCCCACGCCGCGTCGCGCTGCGCCTGGATGAGGTGAGTGATGTCGTCGAACACCACCACGAACCCGCTCTCGCCCCGCGCGCCGAGCCGCGTGCCGCGCAGCAGCAGCGTGCGCTGGCCGTCGGCGCGGCGGTATTCCATCTGCTCCTCCCACTGGCGCGTTCCGGCCGCGGCGAAATGGCGCAGCGCGATCTCGGCGAACGGCGCGACCGCGTGCACGTGCTGCGGCCAGTCCGGCAGCTTGAGCCCGTGGAAGGCGCCCGCGGGCACGGCGAGGATCGCGCTCGCCGCCTCGTTCATGGTCTTCACGTAGAGCCGCTCGTCGAACGTGAGCACGCCCGAGGTAAGGTTCGAAAGGATGCTCTCCAGGTAGCTCTTCGCGTTCTCGAGCTGCTGCTGGTTGCGTTCCATCGCCTCGGTCGCATCGGCGATCTGGCGCGTCATCGTGTTGAACGACTGCGTGAGCACGCCGAACTCGTCGCGGCTCTTGACCGGGTTCAGTTTCGAGTAGTCGCCCTTGGCGATCGCGCGTGTGGCTTCGGCGAGCGCGGACAGCGGCGAGGACAGGCGCTCGGAGAGCACGAACGCGAGCGCGAGCGAGGAGAACAGCGTGAGCAGCATCGCGAGCGTGAGCGTGAGCCCGAAGATGCGCTTCAACCCGACGCGCGCGAACTGCAGCTCCTGGTAATCCTTGTAGCCGGCCTCGACGACCTCGGCATCCTGCGCGATCGCGGTGGGCACGTGCTGCAGCACCTGCAGCACGCGGATGTCGTCGGCGATCGTGAGCACGTTCACGGGCACGATCACCCGCAGGTACAGGCCGCGATCGGGAATCGCCTCGATCGAGCGCACGGGCTGCTGGAGCCGCACCTGCCGCAGCAGGTTCGGCCCTGGCAGGTCGGGCAGCAACGCAACGGGCTCGGCGCCCGATTGCGCGATCACCTTGCCGCGCGAGGTCATCAACGTCGCTTCCTCGATCGAGTGCTGCTCGCGCAACCGGTTGAGCGTCGCCGCCTCGACCGCCTGGGAAGAAGCGAGCGAATGCGCCATCGCCTCGGCCTTCTGCGCGAGCTCCTTCAAAGAGTTCTCGAGCGCGCTGCGCGCGAGGTTGATGCCGCCCTTGAGCGACTCGTCCACGCGCACGTCGAACCACGACTCGATGGACCTCTGCAGGAACTGGAAGGAGATCGCGTACACGAGCCCGCCCGGGATGAGGGCCATCAACGCGAACACCACCATCAGCCGCAGGGTGAGCTTCGATCCGAACACGCGCTCGCGCAGCTTCTTGCGCAGGGACAGCAGCTGATAGACGATCAGCGCCATCAGCCCGAGGGCGAGGCCGCCTCCGAGCCCGAGCAACAGCGGGTAGTTCTGCGCGAAGAGCGTCGTGTTCGAAGACGCCTCCGACATCAGGTACACGAGCGCGGCGCCCGTGACCACACACAGGAAGATCAGGGCCTTCACGGATTGACGTTCCAGCGATACCAATCCGATGCCAGCGTCCAATCGCGCGAGGCGATGGCGTTCAGCTGGAACGGCTTCGGTAGCTGGCTCGTATCCAGGCGCATGCGCACGCCCGCCTGGTACGTCCCATCCTTTTTGAGTACGTTGGGATCCGCGACATGCCAAGCGCGCAGATGCGAGAGGACGCGGGTCACCTCTTCGAAGCGCGTGAAGTTCTGGTACACGTTGCCCACGGACAGGCGATACTGCCGAAGCAACGGCGTGTAGCTGATCTTGAAGACCTGCGAGCGCTCGACCGGCTTCTCGTCGAACCAGAACAGCCGCGGGCGCGCGAGCTCGAATTCCACGACGAGATAGAGCGGCACGCCGCGGTTCACCGCCTCCTCGAGGCGCGGGCTGAACTGGATGTCGAACTGGGCATCGACCTGCCAGCCTTCGTCCGCGCGTGTCACCGAGGCGCTGCGCACCGCGATGCCATCGGCTTGCGCGGTTGCGGCGAGCACCAGCGCGAACAACGCAAGCACGACCGCACGGGCGCGCGCGAGAAGCGCGAGCAGGCGCGGCAGTCGAAGCGTTGGCATTGCAGCGGGGCTCATCGGGTCATCCGGCCGGAAGCGGTTCGTCTCCCATCATATGCATTTCCACAACAAAGTGTGGCAACCGCGAGACAGGCGGGCAGCGGCCCCAATTTACCACTTATCTCAAGGGCTTGCCACCCGAAACCGGCGCACGGTGGCGGGCGGCGGGGCCCATTCAGGCTATATCCGCCGCGGCCGGAGCCTCGAAACGCTCCCCGGTGCGCACCGCGAAGCCCCGCAGGAACTCGGCGGCCGGGAGCCGCCGGGAACCGGCCCGCTGCAGCACCGACAGGCGGGCGGCCCCCGTGCCGCAAGCCACGACGATGCCCTCGGGGGACACCGCCAGGACATCTCCGGGACGGCCGTCGCCGCCCACCGGGAACGCTTCCCAGACCTTCAGGCTCTCCCCGCGCAGGCGCGCTTCGGCCCCCGGAAGCGGGTTGAACGCCCGCACTTGCCGGTCCACCGCGGCGGCGGGCGCGGCCCAGTCGATGCGCGCCTCGGCCTTTGCGACCTTCGCCGCGTAGGTCGCCCGGGAGCCGTCCTGCGCTTCGGGCACGAACGAGCGCAGGTCGCGAAGCACCTCATCGATCGCGGCGGCACCCAGCTCGGCCAACGAGAGCGTGAGGGACCCGGCCGTCTCACGCTCGCCGATCGGCAGGCGCTTGCGCAGGAGAACCGGCCCCGTGTCGAGTCCCGCATCCATGCGCATGATGGAGATGCCCGTCTCCGCATCGCCGGCGAGGATGGCGCGCTGGATCGGCGCGGCACCCCGCCAGCGGGGCAGCAACGAAGCGTGGATGTTCAGGCAGCCGAGCACCGGGAGGGCGAGTACCTCGGGAGGCAGGATGAGGCCGTAGGCGGCGACCACCATCACGTCCGGGCGGGATTCGCAGATGCGCGCGACGGCGGCCGGGTCCCTGAGCGTGGGTGGCTTGAAGGACGCCAAGGCGTGGCGCTGCGCTTCCAGGGCGACCGCGCTCGCCGTGGGGCGCATGCCGCGGCCGGCGGGCCGGTCCGGCTGCGTCAGGACGAGGGGGATCGAGTGGCCACCCGCCACGAGCGCGGCGAGCGCCCGGGCGGCAAACGGCGGGGTTCCGGCGAACGCGACGCGCAAGGCGCGGTCAGGCGGCCTTGCGTTGGCGCTTCTTCAGCTTGGCGCGCACCCGGTTCTGCTTGAGCTCGGACAGATAGTCGATGAAGACCTTGCCCTGCAGATGGTCCATCTCGTGCTGGATGCACGTCGCGAGAAGACCCGACGCGTTGAGGGTGAAGCGCGAGCCGTTGCGATCGAGGGCGGTCACGGTCACGCTCTCGGCGCGCTCGACGTTCTCGTAGATGCCGGGCACCGACAGGCACCCTTCCTGGTTCACCGCCACGCCTTCGCGCCGCGTGACCTCCGGGTTGATGAAGACGCGCAGGTCGCTGTGATCCTCGCTCACGTCGATCACGATGATCTGCTTGTGCACGTTCACCTGCGTCGCCGCGAGCCCAACGCCGGGCGCGGCGTACATCGTCTCGACCATGTCGTCGACCAGCTTGCGCGTCGCCGCGTCGATCTTGTCGACGCGCTGCGCGGGAAGGTTCAAGCGCGGGTCGGGGTACTGCAGAATCTCGAGGATCGCCATAAATGCTTGCTAATTGAACAGATTATGTGCAGAATCTACCGCATTACTTGAAAAAGGGGGCGTAACCCTTTTTCTGAATATGGGTCCCGAGCTCCATATCCACAAGTGAGCGCCGCCATGAAAAGGACAATTATATCTTTAGTCGCGGCCGTGGTCAGTTTGGTTCCGACAGGACTACTGGCCGACGCCCCACCGGCTGACGCGGCGACGGGGCCTTCGAGCGGGCCGGCGGCGGTCGCGACGGCCGCCGATCTGCAGCCGAATGCGCCCGACCAGTACACCGTCGTCAAGGGCGACACGCTCTGGGGCATTGCCGGACGTTTCCTGAAGGATCCCTGGAGATGGCCGCAGATCTGGCAGATGAACCGGGATGAGATCAAGAACCCGCACTGGATCTATCCCGGGGACGTCATCCATCTCGACCGCTCCGGCGCCAACCCGCGGCTCACCCTGGAACGCGGCAACCTCGGCGCCGAAGCCGCAGCCAACAACGTGGTGCGCCTGGAACCGCACGCGCGCGTCGAGCCGCTCCGCGCGGCGATCACGAGCATCCCGGGCACGGCCATCGGCCCGTTCCTGACCCAGCCGCTGGTGCTCGAGGCCGGGGAGCTCGATCGCGCCCCGGCGATCGTGGCGACCGAGGAGAGCCGGGTCGTGGTGGGCCAAGGCGACACCGCCTATGCCGACCGCATCGGGACGTCCGATCCGGCCAACTGGCAAGTGTTCCGCGCGGGCGGCGCGCTGCGCGATCCCGACACGGGCGAGATCCTCGGCTACGAGGCGCATTACGTCGGCGACGCGCGCGTGACGCGCTATGGCAACCCGACCACGCTGCGCATCACGAAGGCGCGGCAGGAGATCAATCGCGGCGACCATCTGATGCCCGCGCGCGAGACGACGCTGATGGCGTACGTCCCCCACGCGCCGGACAAGCTGATCCGCGGCTCGATCATGTCGGTCGAGGGCGGCGTGTCCGAATTCGGCCAGTTCCAGATCATCACCATCAACCGCGGCGCGCGCGACGGCATCCAGGTCGGCCACGTGCTCGCGGCCTACCGGCGCGGCGAGACGCTCGCGGCGAACGGTCATTACACCGGCTCGAGCCACGGCAGCTACTTCTCGTCGCCGCGTTGGATGGAGAGCGCGGACATCACGCCGGTTCCGGTCGTCCCGCATCCGCCGAACGTCGATGCGAGCAACGAGAAGGCCGGCGCATCGCTCGAAGGGCGGCCGATCAGGCTCCCCGACGAGCGCGAGGGCCTCATCTTCGTCTTCCGCGTGTTCGAGAAGATGTCGTACGCGATGGTGATGCAGGCGACGAAGCCGCTCTACGTCGGCGACCTGGTGCAGACGCCCTGAACGCCATCGACGCCGCGATGCACGGGGGCCCTGCGGCCCCCGTGCCGCTTTGCGGCGCGCGCGTCAGCGCGATGCGATGCCGCGACGTTTATCGGGCATCCCCTGCGCGAGCGATCGAGGCCATGGACTGGACGCGTGTTTCCCGCGACGATCGTGAAGCGTGGCTCGCGCTCACGCTGGTTCCGGGTGCCGGCGACGCGTGTCTTCGCGCCCTGCTCGCGCAATTCGGCTCGCCGCGTGCCGTGCTGCGTGCGCCGCCGCGCGAGGTCGAATCGTTCTTCGGCGCCGCCGCCGTTCGCGCGCTCGCACGAGGTGCGGACGCGAAGCTCGTCGGGGCGACCATGCGCTGGCTCGACGAGGCGAACCACCACCTCGTCGCCCTCGGCGATCGCGAATATCCGGCGGCACTGCTGCAGGTGGACGATCCGCCCACCGTTGTCTACGTGCAGGGCAGGCTCGAGCTGCTGCAGGCGTGCGCGATCGCGATCGTCGGCAGTCGCAATGCGACGCCGGCCGGCGTGTGGGATGCGGAGTCGTTCGCGCGCAGCCTCTCGGCGGCGGGACTCGCCATCGTGAGCGGCCTGGCGCTCGGCATCGATGCGGCGGCGCATCGCGGTGGCCTCGCCGAAGCCGGCTCGAGTGTGGCGGTGCTCGGCACCGGCGCCGACGTCACCTATCCCGCCCGCAACGCCGAGCTCGCCGCGCGTCTCGCTTCCGAGGGCGCGCTCATCAGCGAGTTCCCGCTCGGCACGCCGCCGCGCGCGGGGAACTTCCCGCGTCGCAATCGTCTGATCAGTGGCTTGTCGCGCGGCGTGGTCGTGGTCGAGGCGGCGTTGCGGAGCGGTTCCCTGGTCACCGCGCGCTGCGCGCTCGACCAGAACCGCGATGTATTCGCGATTCCCGGCTCGATCCATTCGCCGCACTCGAAGGGATGCCATTGGCTCATCAAGCAGGGAGCGAAGCTCGTGGAATCCCCGGCCGACGTCATGGAGGAAATCGGGTGGGCCGGCGACCCCGCGCAGTCCGAGGGCCGGCGTCATGCGACGCGCGATCCGGTATTGAAGGCGATGGGGGATGCCCCGATCTCCCTCGATCGGATGGTCGAACGCACCGGCCTCGAACCGGCCGCCCTCGCCGCGCGCATCTCGCGTCTCGAGATCGAGGGGCGTGTCGCCGCCCTCGCCGGCGGCCTCTTCCAGCGCGTCGCGCCCCATGCCTGAGCATCGCGGTCCTTGCCGGGCCGCGCGGCACCCCGTTATAGAATAAAAAAGACCCGCAAGAAATCCATGGCATCGAATCTGCTTATCGTCGAGTCGCCGTCGAAGGCGAAGACGCTCAAGAAATACCTCGGCAAGGATTACGAGATCCTCGCCTCGTACGGTCACGTGCGCGATCTGGTGCCGAAGACCGGCGCCGTCGACCCGGAAGACAACTTCCGCATGAAGTACGAGCTGATCGAGCGCAACGCGAAGCACGTCGACGCGATCACCAAGGCGGTCAAGGATGCCGAGAACGTCCTGCTCGCGACCGACCCGGACCGCGAGGGCGAGGCGATCGCGTGGCACCTGTCGGAGATCCTGAAGACGCGCAAGGCGCTCAAGGACAAGAAGCTCAAGCGCGTCGTGTTCTACGAGATCACGGAAGGGGCGGTGAAGGACGCGGTGAAGCACCCGCGCATGATCTCCATGGATCTCGTGAACGCGCAGCAGGCCCGCCGCGCCCTCGACTACCTCGTCGGCTTCAACCTCTCGCCGCTGCTGTGGAAGAAGATCCGGCGCGGATTGTCGGCCGGGCGGGTGCAGAGCCCGGCGTTGCGCCTGATCGTCGAGCGCGAGCTCGAGATCGAGCGCTTCAAGAGCCAGGAATACTGGACCATGCACTTCGACGCCGAGAAGGCGCGCATTCCCTTCACGGCGAAGCTCACGCATTTCAAGGGCGAGAAGCTGGACCAGTTCGCGATCGGCAACGCCGAGCGCGAGGCCGAGATCCGCCGCTTCCTCGAGGAGCATGCGAAGGGGACGGCGAAGGTCAAGGAGGTGGAGAAGAAGCGCAAGCTGCGCTCGCCAGCCGCGCCGTTCACCACCTCGACCCTGCAGCAGGAAGCGGTGCGCAAGCTGGGGTTTTCGACCGACCGCGCGATGAAGGTCGCGCAGAGCCTCTACGAAGGCGTGACCGTCGGGAAGGTCGTGACCGGCCTCATCACCTACATGCGCACGGACTCGGTCACCCTCTCGAAGGAAGCGCTGGCCGAGATGCGCGGCTACATCACCAAGAGCTACGGCCCCGATTATCTTCCGAAAGCCGCGGTCGAGTACCGCAGCAGCTCGAAGAACGCGCAGGAAGCGCACGAAGCGATCCGCCCCACGTCGATCCTGCGCACGCCGGAATCGGTGGCGCCGTACCTGAACGACGAGCAGCGCAAGCTCTACGAGATGATCTGGAAGCGCGCGATCGCCTCGCAGATGACGCCGGCGAAGTTCGACACCGTGGCCGTCGACTTCACGGTCGGCGCCCCGGGCAACGTCTTCCGGGCGACGGGCCAGACCTTGGTGTTCCCGGGCTTCCTCTCGGTCTACCACGAGGACCAGGACGACGCGGTGGAGGAAGAGGACAAGCGGCTGCCGCCGCTCGAGCCGGGCGAGAGCGTGAAGATCGACCGTCTCTATGGCGAGCAGCACTTCACGCAGCCGCCGCCGCGCTATTCCGAAGCGAGCCTGGTGAAGGCGCTCGAGCAGTACGGCATCGGGCGCCCGTCCACGTATGCCTCGATCATCTCGACGCTCGTGAACCGCGAGTACGTGATCCTCGACAAGAAGCGCTTCATGCCCACCGACGTCGGGCGCATCGTGAACAAGTTCCTCACGGAGCACTTCGCCCATTGGGTCGACTACGAGTTCACCGCGAAGATGGAGGACGAGCTCGACGACATCTCGAACGGCAAGGAGCAGTGGGTGCCGGTGCTCGAGAAGTTCTGGAAGGACTTCTCCGCGCAGGTGGGCGAGAAGGAATCGGTCTCGCGCAAGGACGTCACCCAGGAGCAGCTCGAGGAGATGTGCCCCAAGTGCGGCAAGCATCACCTCACCATCCGCCTCGGTCGCCGCGGCCGCTTCATCGGCTGCACCGGCTATCCCGATTGCGACTACACGCGCAACGTCGATGGAGCCGAGGGCTCCGAGCCGGCAAGGCGCGAGCTCGGTGCCCACCCGCAAACCGGCATGACGATCTACCTGATGCAGGGCCCGTTCGGCCCCTACGTGCAGCTCGGCGAACCCGAGGGCGACAAGAAGCCCAAGCGCGTGTCGGTGCCGAAGAACATCCCTTCCGAATCGGTGACGCTCGAGACGGCGCTCAAGCTGCTCGCGTTGCCGCGCGATCTCGGCGCGCACCCCGAGGATGGCAAGAAGGTGGTCGCCGCGATCGGGCGCTTCGGCCCGTACGTGAGCCATGACGGCCAATTCAAGTCGATCCCCAAGGACGAGAGCGTGTTCGACATCGAGCTCGATCGCGCGGTCGCCCTGCTCAAGGAGCCGAAGGCTTTCGGCGCGCGCGGCGCGCTCAAGATCCTGGGCAAGCATCCCGGGGACGGGCAACCCGTCGCCCTCTACTCCGGGCGCTACGGCCCGTACGTGAAGCACGGCAAGGTGAACGCCACGCTTCCCGACGAGGGCATGATCAACACCGTCACCCTCGAGGAAGCGCTCGAGCTCATCGCCGCGAAGGCCGGCAAGGGCAAGGCGAAGGGCAAGGCGTCCGCGAAGGGGCGGTTGAGGAAAGCCGCCTGACGCGCGCGCTCGCGCGGCACGGCGATCGTTCGCCCGCGTGTCAAGCCACGACGCCGCGCTCGCGACCGCCCCGGCCTCCGTCGCGCGGCTGCGCGAGGTCCTCGGGCGCCGCGGCATCGAGGTGGTTTACGCGCCGAGCGCCGCCGAAGCGCGCGAGTTCGTTCTCGCGCAAATTCCGCGCGGCGCCGTCGTGATGACGGGCGGCTCGGAGACGGTGCGCGCCATCGGCCTCGAAGCGGCTTTCGCCTCCGGCTACGAGTTCCTGCGCCCGCGCGTGAAGGCCGTGGAAGACGCTGCGGCCCGCGTGCGGGCGCGCCGTCAGGCGAGCGCCGCGGACTATTTCGTGGGCGGGGTGAACGCGATCGCGCTCACCGGGGAGATCGTGAACGCGGACGGAAGCGGCAACCGCGTCGCCGCGTATGCCTATGCGGCCGGGCGCGTGTTCCTGGTGGCCGGCACGAACAAGATCGTGCCCGACCTCGCCGCGGCGCTCGACCGCCTGCGCAATCACGCCGCCGTCGCCGAGTGCCGCAGGCTCGGCCGCGACACGCCGTGCGCGCGCACCGGACGCTGCGATACATCGACGTGCGACGGTCCGGAACGCCAGTGCGGCAAGGTGCTGATCATCGAGAACGAGAAGATTCCCGGGCGCATGACGCTGGTCGTCGTCGGCGAGGCGCTGGGTTTCTGATTCAGCGCGGCGCCTCCAGCGCGCGCCGGTAATACGCGGGATCGTAATAGCGCTCCAGTGGCCCGGGCTCGCGCGCGGGGCGCGCATGGGCGGAACGCAAGCGCAACACCGCGATCGCGCCTTCCGTATCCATCGCCGCGCGCGGCGACAGGCTCCCGCGCGCCGGGTCGAGCAGCTCGGCGTACGCGCGGCGCGCTTGCCCTTCGGACAACCCTTCCTCG
>CAYOGL010000044.1:10855-34513 GCA_964403515.1 uncultured Burkholderiales bacterium
GACGCGCCGCCGAAACCCATGACGTGCAGCGCTTCGGCGCGCGCAGCGAGCACTGCGACGAGCAGTGCACAAACGATGACGACGCTCGAGCGACGCACGGTGCATTCCCTTCCGCGGAACGGCGCGAGGCGGAAAATCATAAGTGGTAGCATCGACCGGGACAATCCGGAGGCGGCGTTGAGCGAATCCGAGCGCTTCGATGTGAGCGGCGTGTGGCTGCCCAGGCCCTTCAAGGTGCGACGCCTCGGACACTTCGGCTTCAACGTCGTGAACATGGAGGCGGCGTATCCGTTCTACACCCGCCTGCTCGGCTTTCGCGTCTCCGACATCCGCGACGATGGCAAGCGCATCCCGGAAACCGAGCGCGCCACGCTCGGCGACGCGCGCGGCTTCTTCATGCGCTACGGCGGCGACCATCACGCCTTCGTGCTGTACAACAAGCGTGCCCGCGATCTGCTCGATCCGACGCGCCGCAATCGCGACGGCGTGACGATCAACCAGATCACATGGCAGGTGGGAAGCCTCGCCGAGGTGGTGAACGCGCACCATTGGCTCGTCGCGCGCGGTTGCCGCATGCGCCGCGCGGGTCGCGACATGCCCGGTTCGAACTGGCATACGTACCTCTTCGATCCGGACGGTCACGTGAACGAGCTCTACTACGGGATCGAGCAGATCGGCTGGAGCGGCCACAGCAAGCCCGCCGCGATGCACGATCGCGAGTTCCGCGAGGTCGCCACGTTGCCGCAACGCTCCGAATACGAGGAGGTGCAGGAGGCGATCGCGAGGGGCGTCGATCCGTGCAGCGGGCACCGCGCGATCGAAGACGCCCCTTCGCGCTACGATGTCGACGGCGTGCTCCTGCCGCAGCCGTTCAAGATCGTGCGCCTCGGGCCCGTCAGCCTGTTCGTCGAGGACCTCGACGCGGCGCTGCGCTTCTACCGCGACACGCTCGGTTTCACGCTCACGGAGTCGGTGTCGTGGCGCGGCGAGCGCTGCGTGTTCCTGCGTTCGAACACGGAGCATCATTCCCTCGCCCTGTACCCGATGCCGTTGCGCGCGCGGCTCGGCTTCAGCGCGCACACGACGAGCATGGCCCTCGGCCTGCAGCTCGCGAGCTATCGCCAGCTGCGCGCGGCAGCCGATTTCCTGCGGGCGAACGGAGCGCAGGTGATCGACGTCGACCCCGAGCTGCATCCGGGAATCGTCTACTCGGTCCACGTGCGCGATCCCGACGGTCACGTGCTGCAGCTCTATCACGAGATGGAGCAGATCGGGTGGGACGGCTTGCCGCGGCCGCTCGAGCAACGCCGCAAGCCGGTCACGCCGTGGCCGGAGATCCTCGAGCCGAGCCCGGACACGTACCAGGGAGAGCCGTACCTTGGCCCCTGGCGTTAGGACGTTGCGAGCGGCGGCCGTCGTTCTCGCCGCCTGCTCGGGGCTGGCTCATGCAGACAACGGCTCCGACGCCGAATCGTCGCTCGTCGCGAGCGCGAGGAAAGAGGGAAGCATCGCGCTCTACAGCACGCTGACCGTGAACGATTCGCAGGCGCTCTCGGCTGCATTCGAGCGTAGGTACGGCGTGAAGGTGCTCGGCTGGCGCAGCAACGGCGACAAGATCGTGCAGCGCGCGCTCGCCGAGGCGCGCTCCGGCCGCTTCGAGGCGGACGTGTTCGAGATGAACGGGCCGCAAATGGAAATCCTCCATCGCGAGAAGCTGCTCACGCGCTTCGATTCACCGGCCTTGCGCGACATCCCGGCGAACGCGTTCCCGGCGCATCGCGAGTACGTCGCCGACCGCTTCGCGTTCTACGTCATGGCGTTCAATACGCGCCTCATCCCGCCCGCGCAGGCGCCAGGCAGCTACGAAGAGGTCCTCGATCCGAAGTGGCGCGGCAAGATCGGGCTGGAAGCGACCGACGCCGTCTGGTTCGCCGCGGTCGTGAAGGCCATGGGCGAGGAGCGCGGACTCGACTACTTCCGCAAGCTCGCCGCGATGAACCCGAGCATGCGCACCGGCCACATCCTCCTCGCGCAGCTGGTCGCGTCCGGCGAGGTGCCGCTCACGCTCACCGCGTACAACAACAATGTCGAGACGCTCAAGAAGAAGGGCGCGCCGATCGAGTGGCGCGCGCTGCAGCCGGCGTTCGGACGGCCGAGCTCGATCGGCGTGGCGCGGCATGCCGTGCATCCGCACGCCGCGGTCCTGTTCGCCGATTTCGTGCTCTCGCGGGAGGGACAGGAGATCCTGCGCAAGGCCAACCGCGTTCCCTCGAGCACGGCGGTGGAGAGCGCGCTCAATCGCTTTGCCTACCAGGTGATCGATCCGGCGATCGTGCTCGACGAATGGCAGAAGTGGAACCGGCTGTGGTCGGCGCTGTTCCTCGAGGGCCGCGGGGAAAAGGGCGCGGGACGATGAGGATCGGCGTGTTCGGCGCGGGACGCCTCGGCCGCGTCGACGGCGAGCGCGTGCAGGACGTGACCGACTGGGCGTTCGCGCACAGCCGGCGCCGCACGGAAGACCCGATGATCGCCTTCATCCACGCGTCGCTGGCGCAGGCCGCACCCGACGGTCCGTGGCTTGCCGCCTCGGACATCCAATGGCATGCGCCTCTACGTTCGCCGGGCAAGATCGTCGCCGCGGCCGCCAACTACTGGGATCACACCCGGGAGATGAATCCCGGCCAGGAGAAGCTGGGTGGCGTGCACGAGAAGGGCTTCTTCCTCAAGGCACCCACGTCGATCATCGGGCCCGAGGAAAGCGTCCGCCTGCCGTTTCCCGATCGCCGCACCGATCACGAGGCCGAGCTCGCGGTCGTCATCGGTCGCAAGGCCCACGACCTCGCGCCGGGCGACGTGCTGGCGCACGTGTTCGGCTATACGTGCCTGCTCGACATCACCATGCGTGGCAAGGAGGACCGGGGGCTGCGGAAGTCGTTCGACACGTTCACGCCCCTCGGCCCGTACATCACCACCCGGGATGACGTTCCCGATGCCAACGCGCTCGGTATCCGCTGCCGGGTGAACGGCACGCTGCGCCAGGACGGCAACACCCGCGACATGATCCTCGGCGTGCCGGAGCTCGTCGCGTGGATCTCGCGCGTCATGACCCTCGAGCCGGGCGACGTGATCGCGACGGGAACGCCGGCCGGCGTGGCGCCGCTCGCGACCGGCGATCGCATCGAGGTCGAGATCGAGCGCCTCGGAACGCTGCGGGTGATGGTCGGCTCCTCGAGCCGGTAGGGTCACTTCATCTGCGGGTCGGGACGCGGCGCGCGGTACGCGCGCCGGCCGGCCATCTCCTCGCGACCGGAAAGCGTGATGCGCAGCCCGCGCGCTCCGACGCTCACGCGCAGGTTGCGATAGCGCACGAGATAGGCGATTCCGACCGCGACCGCGAGGAAGCCCGAGGCCGCCCCGATCGCGAGCGACCAGCGCGGCCCATAGCGATCGGCGACCCAGCCCACGAGCGGCGCGCCGAGCGGCGTGCAGCCCTGCACGATGCCCATGTAGATCGCCATGATGCGGCCGCGCATCATCGGCTCCGTCCACAGCTGCACCGTGCTGTTCGCGGTCGTGTTGAAGGTCTGCGCGGACCAGCCGACCAGGATCAACACCAGGCCGAACAGCAGGTACGTGGGCATGGCCGCCGCGACCGCGAGCCCGATACCGAACGCGGCCGCTCCCGCGAGGAGCAGTGAAACCCGCGGCCGGTCGCGCCGCGCCGCGAACAGCGCCCCGGTCACCGACCCGATCGCGAGCATCGAGGTGAGCAACCCGAATTCGCCCGAGCCCGCGTGGAAGATCTTCACCGCCATGGCCGAGACGAAGACGGGGAAGTTGAGCCCGAACGTCGCGATCAGGAACAGCATCACGAGAACGGTCACGAGATCCGGCCGGCCACGGACGTAATGCAGGCCCTGCGCGAAGCTTCCGGCGCGGCGCACCGCGCGCTCGTGGCGATGGAGCTCGTCGAGGCGCATGCCGGCCAGCGCCACGATGACGGCGACGAACGTGGCCGCGTTGATCAGGAACACCCACCCCGATCCGACGCCGGCGATGAGCAGGCCCGCGATCGCGGGACCGATCATGCGCGCGGCATTGAACGACGTGGAATTGAGCGCGACGGCGTTCGAGAGCAGGGCGTCCGAGACCAGTTCCGCCACGAATGTCTGCCGTGCGGGGGCGTCGAAGGCCGTCACGCATCCGAGCAGGAATGCGAACGCGTAGACGTGCCATAGCTGCACGACGCCCGTGACGGTGAGCACGCCGAGCCCGAATGCGAGCAGCCCCTGGGCCGATTGCGTGGCGATGAGCACCTTGCGGCGATCGAAGTGATCGGCCGCGAAGCCGGTGAAGGGCAGGAGCAGCAGCGCGGGACCGAACTGCAACGCCATGACGACGCCGACCGCGGCTGCGTTGTGCGGCGTGAGGTCCGCCAGCACGATCCAGTCCTGCGCCGTGCGCTGCATCCACGTGCCGATGTTCGAGACGAACGCGCCCGACGCCCATAGTCGGTAGTTGTGCGTGGCGAGCGATCGGAACGTGGTGGCGAACAAGGCGTTGGCCAAGGGGCAAGGGGCGTCAGCGGACCGGTTGTCGCATGAAGCTCGCCTCCAGGCGGACCAAGACTGAGGCATTCGGCGGCTGATCCCCACGTATGTTACCGATCGGACGGGGCGGCGCTTCGCTTGTGGCCGCGACACGCCGCGAATGTTCCTTTTCCTTGCAAGAGCGCGGCCTGGCAGCCCGCGTTTGCCCGGGAATTCGAAACGGCTGGCGTTCGCATCCCGAATGGGTTTCACTGATGCCCATGGACGCCGGCATCCTCGATCCGCTGCTCCGCGCCGCCGCCTTCGCGCTCGCCCTGGCGGGCGCCGCGGCGATCGTCTCGCGCGAACCACGAAGCGCCATTGCCCGTCTTGCTGCGGCGATCGTCGGCGGGATCGCGGCGTTCGTCGCCGCATCCGCGCCCGGCATCTATGAAGCGATCGGGCCGGCCGCGCTCGTGTTTGAGATATGGTGCGTGGCAACACCCGCGTTCGTATGGCTGCTTGCAGTGCATCTGTTTCATGACGAGCCCCCGCCGCGATGGACGCTGCTCGTCCCTGCGGCTCTCGTGCTCGTCACGCTTCCCGCCGACGACGGGCGCTTTCGCCTCGGCCTTCTCGCCGGATACCCGCGTTTTTCGGAAGCGCTGTTCCTCGCGTGCCGCGGGACGGCGATCTTCCTGGTGCTCGCAGGATGTGCCCTTGCCGTGCGGCGTTGGCGTGTCGATCTGGTCGAGCAGCGGCGTCGCGTCCGCGCGGCATTCGTCGTGACGTTCGGCGCAGCGTTCATGGTGATGGCCGGCTCCGCGTTCGTCTTCCGGGGCCAAGGCACCCCTCGGGAGCTCCTGCTCTGCGCACACACCGCCCTCATCCTCGTCGCATTCGCCACCGTGGTCTTCGCGGCGCGCGGCGGCCTCGCGCTCCTCGCCTTCGACGCGGCGCCGGCGCGCAGCCCGCTGTCCGTGGTGAAGAACGATGGCGCCGAAGCCGAGCTCGCCCAGCGCATCGTCGAGGCGATGAAGACGCGGTCGCTGTGGAAGCGCGAGCGCCTGAGCATCGGCGGGCTGGCCGAAGCGATCGGGGCACAGGAGTACCGCGTGCGTCGCGCGATCAACCGGCACCTTGGCTACCGAAACTTCAACGATTTCCTGCACGACTATCGCCTGCGTGCCGCGGCCGCCCGGCTCGCCGACCCGAGTGAGGCCCACCTGCCGGTCCTCACGATCGCGCTCGATTGCGGCTACGGCTCGATGGGCCCATTCAACCGCGCCTTCAAGGCGCGGTACCGGGAGACACCGACGCAATACCGATTTCGAAACCGGCGAGACGAGGCCACGAGCACGGGTTAGCGTTTGACCGTCGCCACGACGGGGAAAACCCATGCTTAGGTGTCTCGCGCCATTCTGCTCGCTTCTCCTTGCCGGCTGCTGCGCAACGTTTGCCGCCTCCCTTCCAAGGCAGATCGATACCCACACCGGGCAGCCGTTGCCCGAGGAGCACATCGCGGGCGTGGATGTGCGCTACGGGGAGGCGCAGACCGCGAAAGGTTATCGCGTCCGCACGTACACCTCCCGTCCGCATGGCGCCAGCGGGCGGCTTCCGCTCGTGGTCTTCATTCCCTGGCTGTCGTGCGACCCGGTCGAAAATCCGCTCGACGTCCACGACGGCTGGTCGACGATGCTGCGCCAGCTGATGCGCGATTCCGGTGCGCAGGTCGTGCGCATCGAGAAGCCGGGCGTCGGCGACAGCGAGGGGCCGCCGTGCGCTAGAGCCGACCTCGACGAAGACATGGCGGCCTTCCGTGCCGGGATCCGGGCGGCGCTCGACGATCCCGCGGTCGATCGCACCAAGCTGTTCCTTTTCGGCGGCAGCGTCGGGGCCGCCCTCGTGCCGGTCCTCGCGCAGGAGTTCGACGTGCGCGGCGTGATCGCGTCAGGCGGCTTCGCGCGCACGTGGCTCGAGCACATGCTCGCGATCGAGCGCCGCCGGCTGCTGCTTTCCGGAGAGCCGCCCAACGCCCTCAACGAGGCGATGCGGGTGTACGGCGCGCTCTACGACCGGCTGCTCAACGCGGGTCTCACGCCGGCGCAGGCGCTCGCGGAACACCCGCAATGGAAACGCTACTGGACGGACGCACCGCAAGGCCAGTACGGCCGGCCGATGCGTTACTACCAGCAGTTACAGGCACTCGATGTCGAGGGTGCGTGGGCGCAGGTCACCGCGCCGGTCCTCCTGTTACAGGGCGAGTACGACTGGATCATGGGAACCGAGGAGTCGGCCCGCGCCGCGGAGATCCTCCGTCTGCGCGATCCGAAGCGCGTTGCGTACGTCGTCCGCCCCAAGATGAACCACCACTTCGAGACCTTTGCGGATCCAGTCGCTGCGTTCCGCGGGACGAAGGGCGCTTACGACGAGGGTGCCGCACGGACCATCGTCGAGTGGCTGCGCTCTCACTGACCGCCTGGTCATTCGAGGAAGGCCGGGATGCGGCGCGCCGATCCCGGGCGATGAACCCTGCCCGCGATCAAACGTCGAGGTTCGTCACGCCGAGCGCGTTGTTCTCGATGAACTGGCGCCGCGGCTCGACCTCGTCGCCCATCAGCGTGGAGAAGATCTCGCCCGCGCTGATCGCGTCCTCGATCTGCACCTTGAGCAGGATCCGCTGGTTCGGATCCATCGTGGTCTCCCACAGCTGCTCGGGGTTCATCTCGCCCAGGCCCTTGTAGCGCTGGATCGCCATGCCGCCGCGCGCCTCGGCGAGCAGCCAGTCGAGTCCCTCCTTGAACGAGCGGATGGAGCGCACCGTCTCTCCGCGTTTGACCTGCGCATCGGGGCCGATGAGGCCCGCGAGCGTCTCCGCGGTCTTCACGATGTGCGCGTAGTCGCCGCTCTCCACGAACGCATGGTCGATCACGGTTTCGACCTTGTTGCCATGCACGAACTTCTCGAGGCGCAGCCGCCAACCGTCGGAGGTGGGATCGCGCTCGATGTGGACCTTCGGCGGATTGGGCGCGAGAAGCGCATGGAACGCCCGGGCTGCGGCCGAGGCGCCCTCCTGGTCCGCGAGCGACATCTTCGGCATCGACAGCATCGCCCGCAGCACCGACGCGTCCATCGCCACGGACAGGCGTTCGATCACCGCTTCGGTCGTGAGGTACTCGGAGGCGATCTTCTCGAGCGCCTCGCCGGCGAGCGGCGCCGCTCCGGCCTCGGGGATGAGCGCAGCCGCATGCAGCGCCTTGCGCAGCTGGTGCTGCTTGAGCTCGTGCTCGTCCTTGAGGTAGCGCTCTTCCTTGCCGCTCTTCACCTTGAAGAGGGGAGGCTGCGCGACGTAGATGTGGCCCTTCTCGAGCAGCTGCGGCATCTGCCGGTAGAAGAACGTGAGGAGCAGCGTGCGGATGTGCGCGCCGTCGACGTCCGCGTCCGTCATGATGATGATGCGGTGGTAGCGCAGCTTCTCGAGGTTGAAGTCCTCGCCGATGCCCGCGCCGAGCGCGGTGATCAGCGTGGCGACCTCGGTCGACGTGATGATCTTGTCGATGCGCGCACGCTCGACGTTGAGGATCTTTCCCTTGAGCGGGAGGATCGCCTGGAATCGCCGATCTCGCCCCTGCTTGGCCGAGCCGCCCGCCGAGTCGCCCTCCACGAGGTAGAGCTCGCACTGCGCGGGATCGCGCTCCTGGCAGTCGGCGAGCTTTCCCGGAAGGCCGCCCCCGTCGAGAACGCCCTTGCGCCGGGTGAGCTCGCGGGCCTTGCGCGCGGCCTCGCGGGCGCGCGCCGCTTCCACGATCTTCGTGCAGATGATCTTCGCGTCGCTGGGCTTCTCCATGAGGAAGTCGGCGAGCTTCTGCGAGACGATCTCCTGCACCACGGGCTGCACTTCCGAGGAGACGAGCTTGTCCTTCGTCTGCGACGAGAACTTCGGCTCCGGCACCTTCACCGAGAGCACGCAGGTGAGCCCCTCGCGCATGTCGTCGCCGGTGGTCTCCACCTTCGCCTTCTTCGCGATCTCTTCCTTCTCGATGTAGTTGTTGATGGTGCGCGTCATCGCGGTGCGCAGCCCGGTGAGGTGCGTGCCGCCGTCGCGTTGCGGAATGTTGTTCGTGAACGCCTGGACCGACTCGCCATACGAGTCGTTCCACTGCATCGCCACCTCGACCGTGATGCCGTCCTTCTCGCCGATGGAATGGAAGATGTTCGGATGAAGGACCGTCTTCGAGCGGTTCATGTATTCGACGAATCCCTTCACGCCTCCCGTGTGCGCAAAGTTCTCGGTCTTGCCGGCGCGCTGGTCGATGAGCTCGATCTTCACCCCGTCGTTCAGGAACGAAAGCTCGCGCAGGCGCTTGGCGAGAATCTCGTAGTGGAACTCCACGTGGCCGAATGTCACCTTCGAAGCGAGGAAGTGGACCTCGGTCCCGCGGCGGTCGGTGGTGCCGACGACCTCGAGCGGCTTGACCGCGACGCCGTCGTGGAACTCCATGAAATACGCGCGGCCGTCGCGCCAGATGCGCAGCTTCAGCCACTCGGACAACGCGTTCACGACCGACACGCCCACGCCGTGCAATCCGCCGGAGACCTTGTACGAGTTCTGGTCGAACTTGCCGCCGGCGTGCAGCTCCGTCATCACGATCTCCGCCGCCGAACGCTTGAGATCGTCGTCCTCCTTGACGTCGGTCGGGATGCCGCGGCCGTTGTCGACCACGGAGATCGAGTTGTCGGTGTGGATCACGACCTTGATGTCGTCGCAGTGACCCGCGAGCGCCTCGTCGATCGCGTTGTCGACCACTTCGAACACCATGTGGTGCAGGCCCGTGCCGTCCGAAGTGTCGCCGATGTACATGCCGGGACGCTTGCGCACGGCATCCAGACCCTTGAGGATCTTGATGCTGCTGGAATCGTATTCGGCCGCGGCGCGACCGGCGGGTATCGTCACTTCGGGAAGCGTTGCCATTGAGTTCCTGGGAAGACGTGCATGCGGCGCGTCAGATGCGCATCGGCATCACGACGTACTTGAAGTCATCGCGCCCCGGCATCTGCACGAGCGCGCTCGAGTTGGCGTCGCCCATCACGACCGACACCGTGGCGGAATCGACGTGGTTCAGCACGTCGAGGAGGTAGGAGATGTTGAAGCCGATGTCGATCGGGTCGCCGTCGTATTCTACCGCCAGCGCTTCCTCGGCCTCTTCCTGCTCGTTGTTCGTGCAGATGATCGACAGCGCGTCCTTCGTGAACACGAGCCGCACGCCGCGGATCTTCTCGTTCGAGAGGATCGCCGCGCGGTTGAGCGACTGCGCGAGGGTCGCGCGATCGAGCACCACGCGGTTGCGGTGCCCGGTCGGGATCACCTTCTGGTAGTCGGGGAACTTGCCCTCGACGATCTTCGAGACGATCTCGATGCCGCCGAAGGAGAAGCGCGCCTGGTTCGTGCCGATGGCCAGCGAGACCGGCTCATCGCCATCCCCGAGCAGCTTGATGAGCTCGAGCACGGTCTTGCGCGGCAGGATCGCCTCGACCGATCCATGGTCGCCCTCGAGCGTCTGGCTCGCGTACGAAAGCCGGTGGCCGTCGGTCGCCACCACGCGCAGCACGTCCTTCTCGACCGAGAAGAGGACACCGTTCAGGTAATAGCGGATGTCCTGCACCGCCATGGCGAACTGGACGAGCCGCAGCGCGTCCTTCAGCGCCTTCTGCGGCAGCGTGAGCGTCTTGGACGGATCCTTGGCCTCCACCATCCGGGGGAAGTCGGCGGCCGGCAACGTCTGCAGGTTGAAGCGGCTCTTGCCCGCGCGCACCGTCATCCGGTTTTCCTTCGCCTCCAGGGCGACCTCCGCGTCCTCGGGCAGCGAGCGCAGGATGTCGTAGAGCTTGCGCGCTCCGGCCGTGACCGCGCCCTCGGCGTTTGCGTCCAGCTCCGCGCGCGAGGTGATCTGCACCTCGAGGTCGGTGGCGAGGAACTCGAGCTGCGGACCGGTCGCCGTCACGAGAACGTTCGACAGGATGGGCAGCGTATGCCGGCGTTCGACGATGCCGGTGACCTGCTGCAGCGGGCCCAGGAGCTTGTCGTTGGTCGTTTTGATTTTCAGCATGGTCTTAGTAAAACAAGATTAGTTGACAGCTAATAGGAGGGCGTCCGGACCGGGATAAGCCGGAATTGGTCCGCGCGATCATGCACTTGGGATCATTTCCAAGTGGGGATGAAATGCCGGGTTTGCAAATGCGATTTGTGGATAACCCGGTCCTCGCCGCGCGGCGCGAAAACGATCCACAGGTTCTCCCGGGCGCTTTCACGCATCATCCCAACAGGATCTGCTGCAGTTGCGCGTAATCGCGGGCGAATTCCTGGTCGGTCTCGCGCAATTCCTGGGTCTTGCGACATGCGTGCAGGACCGTGGTGTGGTCGCGTCCGCCGAAGGCCTCGCCGATCTCGGGAAGGCTCTGCTGCGTGAGCTCCTTGGCGAGCGCCATCGCCACCTGGCGCGGCCGGGCCACGGAGCGGAAGCGCTTCTTCGAGTACATCTCCGAGACCTTGATCTTGAAGTAGTCGGCTACCGTCTTCTGGATGTTCTCGATCGAGACCTGGCGGTTGAGCACCGCGAGCAGATCCTTGAGCGCCTCGCGCGCGGTGGCCACGTTCACGGTCGTGTTGTTGAACCGGGCATAGGCGAGCACGCGCTTCAACGCGCCCTCGAGCTCGCGCACGTTGGAGCGGATGTGCTTGGCGATGAAGAAGGCGACGTTCTCGTCGAGGCGTACGCCGTCGTTCTCGGCCTTCTTGAGCAGGATGGCCACGCGCATCTCGAGCTCGGGCGGCTCGACGGCGACCGTGAGGCCCCAGCCGAAGCGCGAGATCAGGCGCTCTTCGATGCCCGTCATCTCCTTCGGGAAGCAGTCGCTCGTGATGGCCACCTGCTTGTGCGCCTCGAACAGCGCGTTGAACGTGTAGAAGAACTCCTCCTGCGAGCGCGACTTGCCGACGAAGAACTGCACGTCGTCGATGAGGAAGAGGTCGAGCGAGCGGTAGTAGCGCTTGAGGGAATCGAAGCTCTTGTGCTGGTAGGCGCGAACCACGTCGGCGACGAACTGCTCGGCGTGGATGTAGCGCACCTTCGCCTTCGGGTTGCGCTTCAGCACCTCGATGCCGATCGCCTGCAGCAGGTGCGTCTTGCCGAGCCCGGTGCCGCCGTAGATGAAGAGCGGGTTGTAGGCAGTGCCCGGATTCTCGGCGACCTGGATCGCCGCGGCGCGCGCGATCTGGTTGGCCTTGCCGTTCACGAAGTTGCCGAAGGTGAAGCCGGGATTCAGGCGATGCTCCTCGCGCCCGGTGCGCTCGGGGACCGTGGGCACGGGTACCGGCTCGGGGACCACCATCTCGGTCTCGGCGGCGCGCTCCTCCAGCACCAGGTTCACCGACAGCCGGCTTCCGACGGCCCGCTCGACGCGCGACTCGATGCGCGCGAGCAGGTTGGTGCGCACCCAGCGCAGCACGTGATGGTTCGGCGCCACGAGGACCAGCTGGTTTTCCCGCCGCTCCGCCCGCAGCGGCCGGATCCACGTGTCGAATTGTTGGGCCGGCAGCTCCTTTTTCAGCTCGGCTGCGAGCGACGGCCAAAGCGAGTCCATGGGCAAGCGGGGCGGTCCTGAAGGGAAATGAATCGCGGGAGGGACGATGCCAAATTTTACACGTTATCCACAGGCGGAAAAGCCGAAGTTGACGCGTTCGCATGTCGACAAGTCCTCGAATCGGTTATAATTTCCGGCTTTTCCCGACTGGCGATTGCCGCCGGTCTCCCAGAATCAAGGGCCACCCAAATGAAACGCACTTTCCAGCCGTCGACGACCCATCGCAAGAAGACCCACGGCTTCCGCGTGCGCATGAAGACGGCGAGCGGACGCGCCATCATCAACGCGCGCCGCGCCAAGGGCCGCAAGCGCGTCGCGGTCTAGGAACCGATGCCGCGTAGCGCGCGCACGCAGGGATATTCGCGCCGCCACCGGTTCACTTCGCGCGGTTCCTTCGGTCCGGTGCTGCGCCAGTCCCGGAAGATGAAAGGCAAGCTCGTCGTGCTCCATGCGATGCCGGCCGCATCGGGCGTGTCCCGGCTCGGCATCGCGCTCACGCGCCGCGTGGTGCCCGACGCGGTCGACCGCAATCGGGTGAAGCGCCTGGTGCGGGACGTCTTCCGTCGCCATGCCGTGAAGGCCGCGGGCTTCGATTGCGTCGTCGTCTTGCGCGAGCGCTTCGCCCGCGACCGTGTTTTCGACTTGCGTGCGGACGTAACGGGGCTCTTCGACCGCCTGCATGGCGACGGGCCGCGATGATCGCGCGCGCGCTCACCCGGCTCATCCGGCTGTATCGCTATTTGCTGAGCCCGTGGTGGGGCAACGGTTGCCGTTTCACTCCGACTTGCTCGCAATACGCGATCGAGGCGCTGCAGCGCCATGGCGCCCTGCACGGCACGTGGCTGGCCGTTCGCCGCATCTCCCGTTGCCATCCGTGGCATGCGGGGGGCTTCGACCCTGTTCCCTGAAAGTTCACGCCTCATGATGGACATCCAACGCCTCATCGCGCTGATCGTCTTTTCCTTTTCGGCGGTCATGCTGTGGGACGCCTGGCAGAAGCACAACGCGCCCCCGCAGGTTCCCGCGCGTCCCGCAGCGACGGCCGCGCCGACGGTTACCGGCGAGCCGAGCGCGCCGCCTCCGGCGAGCACGGCGCCTGCGCCCGGTGCGACACCGGCGGCACCCGAGGCGGTCGCCGCGGCCGGTACGCCGATCGTGGTGCGCACCGATCTGTTCGAGGTCGAGATCAATTCGATCGGTGGCGACATCCGCCGGCTCACCTTGCAGAAGGTGCACTCGGCGGAGGACGCCAACAAGCCGCTCACGTTGCTCGAGCCCAACCCGCAGCACTATTTCGAGACGCAATCGGGCTTGCTCGGGACGGGGCTTCCGAACCACAAGACGCCCTATGAAGCGACGCAGACCTCGTACACGCTCGCCAATGGGCAGGACGTGCTCGACGTGGCGTTGCGCGCGAAGCAGGCGGACGGGACCGAGGTGGTGAAGCGTTTCCGGTTCCATCGCGACAGCTACAAGATCGACATCGCGTACGACGTCACGAACCACACCGACAAGCCGATCGCGCCTTACGCGTACTACCAGTTCCTGCGCGATTCCAATCCTCCGAGCGAGGAGGCGGCGCAGACCAGCCACTTCGGCGGCGTGACGACGTTCACGGGCCCTGCCGTCTACACCGAGGAATCGAAGTTCCAGAAGATCGCCTTCAAGGACATCGACCAGGGCAAGGTCACCTACCCGAAGAAGGCGAAGGATGGCTGGATCGCGATCGTGCAGCACTACTTCGTCTCGGCGTGGCTGCCGAAGACGGGCACGGAGCGCGAGTACTACACGAACAAGGTCGGCAACCTGTATGCAGCGGGCGTGGTCGTTCCCGTCGGCAGCATCGCGCCGGGCGCGACCGGCAGCGTCGACATGACCGCCTATATCGGTCCCCAGGAGAAGGATCGCATCGAGAAGGCGGCGCCGGGGCTGAACCTCGTCGTCGACTACGGCTGGCTCTACATCCTCGCCGCGCCGATCTTCTGGCTGCTCAAGACGATCCACGGCTTCGTCGGCAACTGGGGATGGTCGATCATCATCCTGACCATCCTCATCAAGCTCGCCTTCTATCCGCTCAACGCCAAGGCCGGCCGGTCGATGGCCCAGATGAAGGTGCTCGGGCCGAAGATGGAGAAGCTCAAGCAGCTCTACGGCGAGGACCGCCAGAAGCTGAACCAGGCGATGATGGAGCTGTACCGGACGGAAAAGATCAACCCGCTCGGCGGCTGCCTGCCGATCGTCGTGCAGATCCCGGTGTTCATCGCCCTTTACTGGGTGTTGCTCGCCTCGATCGAGCTGCGCCACGCGCCGTGGATCGGCTGGATCCACGACCTGTCCGCGCCCGATCCGTACTTCATCCTGCCGGTGATCTATGCGGCGTCGATGTTCGTGCAGACGCGCATCAATCCCCAGCCGGCCGACCCCGTGCAGGCCAAGGTCATGCTGATCATGCCCATCATGTTCAGCATCTTCTTCCTGTTCTTCCCCTCGGGGCTCGTGCTCTACTGGGTCGTGCAGAACCTGTTGTCGATCGTCCAGCAGTGGCACATCAATCGCACGCTGGCCGCCGAGGCGAAGGCGAAGGCCCGGCGCTGACCGCCGGCGGCGAGACCATCGCCGCCATCTCCACGCCGCCCGGCCGTGGCGGGCTCGGCGTGCTGCGCATGTCGGGCGCCGGGGTGCGCGAGATCGCGCGCGAGATCGCGGGTGCGCTGCCCAAGCCGCGTCAGGCGACGCTCGCCGAGTTCCGCGATGCGGCCGGTGCCCTGATCGATCGCGGCATCGCGCTCTTCTTTCCCGCGCCACATTCGTACACCGGAGAGGACGTCCTGGAGCTGCAGGTCCACGGCGCGCCATTCGTGATGGACCAGCTGCTGCAGCGTTGCGTCGCGCTCGGGGCCCGCATCGCCGAACCCGGGGAGTTCACGCGTCGCGCGTTCCTGAACGATCGTCTCGACCTGGCGCAGGCCGAGAGCGTGGCCGATCTGATCGATGCGGCGAGCGTCGAAGCGGCCCGCAGCGCGGCGCGCTCGCTCGTCGGCGAGTTCTCCACGCGCATCCATCGTCTCGCCGCTGCGCTCCTCGAGCTGCGCATGCACGTCGAGGCATGCATCGATTTTCCCGAGGAGGAAATCGATGCCGCGGATCGGGCGTGGCAGGAAGCGCAGCGCGAAGCGATCGGCGCGGACCTCGAATCCCTGCTGGCTGACGCGCAGCAGGGCGCCGTCTTGCGCGAGGGTCTCACGGTCGTCCTCGTCGGCGCGCCCAACGTCGGCAAGTCGAGCCTGCTGAACCGGCTCGCCGGGGAGGATCTGGCGATCGTGACGCCCGTGCCGGGAACCACGCGCGATTATGTGCGCGGGACGCTCACGATCGAAGGCGTACCGGTGCACCTCATCGACACCGCGGGATTGAGGCCGACCCAGGACCCGGTCGAGCGCGTCGGCATCGAGCGCACATGGCGGGCGATTCGCGAAGCCGGCGCGGTGTTGCTCATCGAATCGGCGGTCGAGGATGCCGAGCCGTCGCAGCCGCTCGAGGCGCAGCTGCCGCACGGCGTGCCGCGCGCGCGGGTGGTGAACAAGATCGATCTCTGCCCGGGCCCCGCGGCGGCGTGCTCCGAACGCGATGGGGAGACCATCCTTCGGCTTTCGGCCAAGACCGGGGAGGGCGTCGACGCGCTGCGGCGCTGGCTGCTCGATGCAGCCGGCTGGAAGCCGCACGGCGAAGGCGTGTTCATCGCGCGTCGGCGCCATCTCGAGGCGTTGCAGGAGGCGGGGCGCCACCTCCGCGCGGCCGCGATCCATGGGCAAGCCTTTGATTTCCAAGCCGAAGATTTGCGCTTGGCTCACGCGTCGCTCGGCCGGATCACGGGCGAAGTGAGCGCTGACGAGTTGCTTGGCGAAATATTCGGCCGCTTCTGCATCGGGAAGTAATGTTCCACGTGGAACAAGCCTCAGGCCCGTTCGTGGTTCCACGTGGAACGTCGCCCTTCCGAGCCGGCAGACGCGGCTTTCGCGTAGAATTGCACCACTCGCATCCTGTCCTTCCCCATGGATTTTCCGCGCCGCTTCGACGTCATCGTGGTCGGCGGCGGCCACGCCGGCACCGAGGCGGCGCTGGCGGCCGCGCGCACCGGGGCGCACACGCTCCTGCTCACCCATTCGCTCGAAACGCTCGGGCAGATGTCGTGCAATCCCTCGATCGGCGGCATCGGCAAGGGCCACCTCGTGCGCGAGGTGGACGCGCTCGGCGGGGCGATGGCCGCGGCGACGGACGAGGCCGGGATCCAGTTCCGGACCCTGAACGCCAGCAAGGGACCGGCGGTGCGGGCCACCCGTGCCCAAGCGGACCGCGTGCTCTACCGCGCGGCCATTCGCCGGCGCCTCGAGTGCCAGCCGAACCTCTGGCTTTTCCAGTCCGCGGTCGATGACCTGATCGTGGAAGGCGATCACGTGGCGGGCGCAGTGACCTCGGTCGGAATCCGGTTCCGGGCGCCGACCGTCGTCCTGACGGCGGGCACATTCCTCGGCGGCCTCGTGCACGTGGGGCTGTCCAGATACCAGGCGGGGCGGGCGGGCGACCCGCCCTCACTATCGCTCGCCCGGCGACTGCGTGAGCTCCAGCTGCCCGTTGGCCGGCTCAAGACGGGGACGCCTCCGCGCATCGACGGGCGCACCATCGACTACTCGCGGCTGGTGGAGCAGCCGGGCGACCGACCGGAGCCGGTCTTCTCCTTCCTCGGGCGGCGCGAGCAGCATCCCCGCCAGGTGAGCTGCTGGATCACGCACACGAGCGAGCGCACCCACGAAATCATCCGCGGTGGGCTCGACCGCTCACCGATGTTCACCGGCGTGATCGAGGGCGTCGGGCCGCGCTATTGCCCCTCCATCGAGGACAAGATCCACCGTTTCGCGGGGAAGGGGAGCCACCAGGTATTTCTCGAGCCGGAGGGGTTGACGACCGAGGAGGTCTATCCGAACGGCATTTCCACCAGCCTTCCGTTCGACGTGCAGTGGGAGCTGGTGCGCTCGATCCCAGGGCTCGAAAACGCGCACATCCTTCGCCCTGGTTACGCGATCGAGTACGACTATTTCGATCCGCGAGCGCTCAGGGCGACGCTGGAGACGAAGGCCATCGCGGGACTCTTCTTCGCCGGACAGATCAACGGAACGACCGGCTATGAGGAAGCGGCGGCCCAGGGCCTGCTCGCCGGACTGAATGCGGCGCTGAAGGCGCGTGGCGATCCGGGATGGTGTCCGCGCCGCGACGAAGCGTATCTTGGCGTCCTCGTGGACGACCTCATCACGCGCGGCGTGAGCGAGCCGTATCGCATGTTCACGAGCCGCGCGGAGTACCGGCTGCAACTGCGGGAAGACAACGCGGATCTCCGGCTCACCGAGACGGGGCGGCGCCTCGGACTGGTGGACGACGTGCGGTGGGATCGCTTCGCGCGCAAGCGTGAGCAAATCGATGCAGAAACGTCCCGCTTGCGCCGGACCGTGGTGCTCCCAGCAAAAATTCTATTGGAAAAACAGATGCTTGCGCTCGGCCAACCACTTGAGCGCGAGTGCTCACTTTTGGATCTCCTGCGACGCCCCGGTGTGCGCTATGCGGCTTTGGCGGAATGGAGCGCGGACGGTCGGGCCGTGGAGGACGAGGCGGTGGCGGAACAGGTCGAAATCGGCGCGAAATACGCCGGCTATATCGAACGCCAGAAGGCGGAGGTTGAAAAACTGCTCGCCCAGGAGACCGCGGTCATTCCGCCGGACATCGACTACCTCGCGATCCGGGGGCTCTCGAAGGAAGTGCAACAGAAGCTCGCGCAACATCGCCCCGAGACGCTCGGGCAGGCCTCGCGCATCCAGGGCGTGACGCCCGCTGCAATTTCGCTCCTGCTCGTTCACCTCAAGCGCATGGCGGCGAGCGGCGAGCTGCCTCGCGAGCGCCGCGCATGACGATCGAGCAACAGATCGCCGACGGGCTGCGTGCCATGGGGCTGCACGTGCCGCTCGCAGCGCCGGCGCAGTTCGCGCGCTACCTCGCGCTCATCGAGAAATGGAACCGCGTGCACAACCTCACCGCGGTGCGCGAGCCCGACCAGATGGTGGTGCTGCATCTGTACGACAGCCTCACGTTGCTGCCGCATCTGGCCCAGGCACGGACGCTGCTCGACGTCGGTTCGGGCGCCGGCCTGCCGGGCATCCCGGTGGCCATCGCGTGCCCGCAGATCGCCGTGACGCTGCTCGATTCGAACCACAAGAAGTGCGCGTTCCTGCAGCAGGTGAAGGCGGAGCTCGGGCTCGCGAACGTGCAGGTCGTGTGCGAGCGGGTAGAGCGCTGGAAGCCGGGCGTGCGCTTCGATGTCGTCGTCTCCCGCGCGTTCTCCGACCTGCCGGACTTCGTCTCGCAGGCGGCTCATCTCGTCGCGCCCGGGGGCCGGCTGCTCGCCATGAAAGGCGTGTACCCGTTCGAGGAGATCGCGCGCATTCCCGCGACCCACCGGGTAACGGACGTCGTGGAGCTCAGCGTGCCGAAGCTCGAGGCCAAACGCCATCTCGTGTTCGTGGAGGCCGCGTGATGACGCGCGTGTTCGTGATCGCAAACCAGAAGGGCGGGGTCGGCAAGACGTCCATCGCGGTGAACCTTTCGGCGAGCCTCGCGCACTACGGCCGGCGCGTGCTGCTGATCGATCTCGACCCGCAAGGCAATGCGACGACGGGCAGCGGCATCGACAAGACGGCGTGCGACAAGACGGTCTACGAGGTGCTGCTCGGCGAGGAGCCGCTCGTCGCGGCGGTGCAACGGTGCGAAGGCGGCTACGACATCGTGCCGTCGAATCGCGACCTCGCCGGCGCGGAGGTCGAGTTGATCTCCATCGAGCGGCGCGAGTTTCGCCTGCGTGACGCGCTCGCGCCCGCCGCGTCGGGTTACGACTTCGTCGTGATCGACTGCCCGCCCGCGCTGAACATGCTCACCGTGAACGGGTTCGCGGCGGCGGACGCGGTGATCATCCCGATGCAATGCGAGTACTACGCCCTCGAGGGACTGTCGGACCTCGTCGGAACGCTGCGCAAGGTGAAGCAGAACCTGAACCCGCGCATCGAGATCGAGGCGCTCGTGCGCACGATGTACGACCCGCGCAGCACGCTCACCGTGCAGGTGTCCGACGAGCTGAAGCGGCACTACGGCGCGAAGGTGTTCGACACGGTCATCCCGCGCAACGTGCGCATTGCCGAGGCGCCTTCGTTCGGCAAGCCGGTCCTGCTGCACGATCCGGCGTCGAAGGGAGCGCTCGCGCACCTGCAGTTCGCCCGCGAGCTTCTCGAGCGCAACGGGTTCACCGTCGCGCAGGCGGCCTGACGATGGCGCGCCACAAGGGTCTCGGCCGCGGCCTCGACGCGCTGTTGGGGGGCACGGCGAAGCCGACCGAGGAGGAGGCGCTCGCTCAACTCGCGATCGCCGCGTTGCGGCCGGGCAAGTACCAGCCGCGCTCGCGCATGGACCAGGACTCGCTCGCGGACCTCGCCGAGTCGATCCGCGCGCGCGGCGTGATCCAGCCCGTGGTCGTGCGCCCCGTCGGCGATTCCCAGTTCGAGATCCTCGCCGGCGAGCGCCGCTGGCGCGCGGCGAAGCTCGCGGGCCTCGAGCGCATCCCGGCCGTGGTGCGTGAGGTGTCCGACGAGGCCGCGCTCGGCATCGGGCTCATCGAGAATATCCAGCGCGAGGACCTCAATCCCATCGAGGAGGCCAACGGCCTCAAGCGCCTCATCGACGAGTTCGAGCTCACGCACGAGGAAGCGGCGCGCGCCGTGGGACGCTCGCGCGCCGGCGTCACGAACCTCCTGCGGTTGCTCGAGCTCGCACCGGCCGTCCAGGCGCTGCTGCAGGACGGCAAGATCGACATGGGCCACGCGCGCGCCCTGCTCGCGCTCTCGCGCCCGCGCCAGGTCGCGCTCGCCCAGCACGTCGCGGACAAGGGCTTGTCCGTGCGCGACACCGAGCGCCTGGTCCAGGCGGGCGGTGCGATCCCGAAGAAAGCCGCGACAGCGGCGCCCATGCTCGACGCGGATACGCGGCGCCTCGAGGAGGAACTGTCCGAGACGCTGGGCGCCAAGGTGCAGTTGCGCCCGCGAAAAGGCGGTCACGGCACGATCCTCATCGACTACTCGAGCCTCGACGAGCTCGAAGGCTTGCTCGGTCGGCTGCGAACGCGCTAATCGGCTCCGACACGCGTTCGGTTTTGACGCGCTGCAGCGCACCACGCTATAATTGACTGGTTTTGCTTCGCGGGCTCTCGGCTTTCCCTGCAGCGTTCTTCCAGCGCAAGAAAGGAGCGGCCGGGCCGTGCGATCGTCCAGATGAGGCCCTTCCGAATCGTCCTGCTGTGGCAGGTCGCCGCCACAGCGGCGCTCGCGCTTGTCGCGGCAATCCCCTGGGGAATCGACGGTGCGTTGTCCGCGATGCTCGGGGGTGCGATCAACGCGACGGCGGGCGGGGCCTACGGCTTGATCGTCTCGCGCAGCAGGACGCGCTCGGCTGGAGAGGCGTTGCGCACGATGTTTCGCGGGGAAGCGGTCAAGATCCTCCTCATCATCGTGCTGCTCTGGCTGGTGATGTCGCATTACCGCGCCATCGTGTACGGGGCGTTCCTCGGGACGTTCGCGTTGACGCTGGCGCTCTTCGCCGCCGCGATCGCCGTGCGCAACGGCGAGCAGGATAAACCGGCCCGTGCCGACGGGCTCTAGTGACCGGACAAGAAGATGGCCGCAGAGAAAGTCGAACCCGCCGAATACATCGCGCACCACTTGACGTACTTCAAGCATCCGCTGGGCGAAGGCTCGTTCTGGATGGTCAACGTCGACTCGATCATCGTGGCGGTCCTGCTCGGCTTCGTCGGCCTCGGCTTCTTCTGGTGGATCGCCCGCGGCGCGACGTCCGGCGTGCCGAACAAGCGCCAGGCCTTCATCGAGCTCTTCATGGAGTTCATCGACAACAACGTGAAGGACCTCTTCCACGGCGATCGGCACCGGTTCATGGCTCCGCTCGCGTTGACGGTCGGCTTGTGGGTCACGCTGATGAACGCGATGGACTTTCTGCCGGCCGACGTCATGTCGTGGATCGCCGCGAAGCTGGGAGCCCCGCACGGGTTCCGGTTCGTCCCGACCACGGATGTGAACACCACCTTCGCGCTCGCGCTCTCCGTGTGGCTGCTGATGGTCGGCTTCTCGGTGAAGGTCAAGGGCGCGACAGGATTCCTGCACGAGCTCTTCTGCGCCCCGTTCGGGTCCAACCCGATCCTCTGGCCGGTGAATTTGCTCTTCAACATCGTCGAGTACGTTTCCAAGCCGCTGTCCCACTCGCTGCGTCTGTTCGGAAACATGTATGCGGGCGAGATCCTCTTCCTGCTGCTGTGGATGCTCGCCGGCGCTGGCCTGATCGGGACCGCGTCCGCGGCCGTCCTCGGCCTCGGCTGGGCCATCTTCCACATCCTCATCGTATTGCTCCAGGCCTACATCTTCATGATGCTCGCCGTGGTCTACATCGCCATGGCGTACGAGAGCCACTGAGCGCCGCCCCCGGATTCATCAACGCAAGCGACATCACCGAAAGGAAAACCACGATGGACAAGCTCCAACTCATCGCCATGATCCAGGCCTACACCGGCGTGGGCATCGGCCTCATGATCGGCCTCGGCGCGCTCGGCGCGTGCGTGGGCATCGGCATCATGTGCAGCCGCTTCCTCGAGGGCGCCGCGCGCCAGCCGGAGCTGATCCCGCAGCTCCAGGCCAAGGTGTTCCTGCTCCTGGGCCTGATCGACGCGTCGTTCATCATCGGGCTCGGCATCGCGATGTTCTTCGCCTTCGCCAACCCGCTCCTGGCGCGCATCGCGTAACCCGGAGATCGTCCCAGAGGCACGTCTTATGGACTTCAATCTGACCCTGATCGGGCAGGCCGTCGCCTTCGCCTTGTTCATCTGGTTCACGGTCAAATTCGTGTGGCCGCCGCTGCTGCGCGCGATCGAGACGCGCCAGAAGCTGATCGCCGACGGGCTCGCGGAGGCCGAGCGCGGCCGCTCCTCGCTGGCGGCCGCCGAGCGCCAGACCGAGAAGCTGATCAAGGAAGCGCACGATCGCGCCCACGAGATCGTCGTGCAGGCCGAGCGCGCCGCGAGCCAGCGCATCGAGGAATCGAAGTCGCAGGCGAAGGCCGAGGGCGAGCGCCTGGTCGCCGCGGCCCGCGCGCAGATCGAGCAGGAGGTGCAGGCCGCCAAGCAGAGCCTGCGCGAGCAGGTGGCCGCGCTCGCGGTCGACGGGGCGGAGAAGATCCTGCGCCGCGAGGTCGACGCGCGCGCCCACGCGCAGATGCTCGATCAGCTCAAGGCGCAGCTCTGACCATGTCCGAGATCGCCACCGTCGCCCGCCCGTACGCCGAGGCCGCCTTCAAGGCGGCGCTCGAGCGCAGCAGCCTCGGCCCCACCGGTGAGGGCCTCGCGGTGCTCGCCGCCATCGCGCGCGACGAGCGCATGCACTTCGTGCTGAACGACCCGACGGTGAGCGCGGCGCAGAAGCGCGAGCTGTTCCTGGCGGTCGGCGGCGCGCGGCTCGACGAGGTCTCGAGAAACCTGCTCGGCGTGCTGATCGAGAATCACCGCGACGTGCTGATCGGCTCGATCGAGGAGCAGTTCGACGAGTTGCGTCGCGAGCACGAGCGCATCGTGCGCGCGCGCATCACGAGCGCCCAGCCGCTCACGGACGCACAGCGCGCCGACATCGTGGCGGCGCTCGAGCACCGCTACGGCAAGAAGGTCGAGGCCGAGCTGGAAGTGGACCCCGAGCTGCTCGGCGGCGCCCGCGTCCAGATCGGCGACCAAGTCATCCACGCCTCCGTGCGTGACGCGCTCGGCCAGATGGCCGCGGCGCTCACCCGCTGAGCGGTTCCAGAGGACCAGCAATGCAGATCAACCCTTCCGAAATCAGCGAACTGATCAAGGCCAAGATCGACAACCTCGAGGTGAGCGCGGAGAAGCGCAGCGAGGGCACGGTGATCTCGGTGACCGACGGCATCTGTCGCGTCCACGGCCTCACCGACGTGATGTCGGGCGAGATGCTCGAGTTTCCCGGCAACACCTTCGGCCTGGCGCTGAACCTCGAGCGCGACTCCGTCGGCGCCGTCGTGCTCGGCTCCTACGAGCACATCTCCGAGGGCGACACGGTGAAGTCGACCGGCCGCATCCTCGAGGTGCCGATCGGGCCCGAGCTGATCGGCCGCGTGGTGAACTCGCTCGGCCAGCCCATCGACGGCAAGGGGCCGATCGCCGCCAAGCTCACCGACCCGATCGAGAAGGTCGCCCCGGGCGTCATCTGGCGCAAGTCCGTGTCGCAGCCGGTGCAGACCGGCCTGAAGTCGATCGACGCCATGGTCCCGATCGGCCGCGGCCAGCGCGAGCTGATCATCGGCGACCGCCAGACCGGCAAGACGGCGCTGG
>CAYOGL010000045.1:0-33238 GCA_964403515.1 uncultured Burkholderiales bacterium
ATGCGCGCTCGCGCAACATGCCCGCGTGCATGGCCACGGGCCAGGCGGCCGGCGTCGCCGCGGCGATCGCGGTGGAGGAGGGCACGACGGTGCGTGCCGTGCCGATCGCGAAGGTCCAGGCGGCGCTGCGCGCTCTCAACATGCCGCTGCACGCGGAAGAGGTCGGTTGAGGGCCGGCGTCCGTGGCACAGCCGATGTCAGTGTCGGCCACAGCTTAGAAACAGAGCGTCATTGCGCTCAGGGCGCGATCATGACCTTCACGTGGTCGCCGGGATCACGCGTGACGGCGTCATACGCTGCCCTGAACTGCTCGAGCGGCCAGGTGCCCGTGATCATCCGCGCCGCGTTGACGTGACCTCCTTCGAGCAGCTCGAGCGCGTCGGTGAAATCGGCGCGCGCATAGTTGCGCGAGAAGAGGATCGAGAGCTCGAACCTGTACGCCTTGGCGTAGGCGAGGGGAATGTCGGCCGCATCGTGGGGAAAGCCGAGCGGCATCAGCGTGCCGCCGGGACGCAGGCAATCGACCGACGCCTCGAGGGTCTCTCGGGTGCACGCGTTGTCGAAGACCGCATCCCGGGTTCCGAATGACGCGAGGTCGTTCGCGAGCCGACCGGGCTCGGCGAGGACGAACTGATCGAAGCCGAGGTCCCGGCAAAGTTCGCGTCGCGCGTCGAGACGGTCGGCCAGGACGATGTCGGTCACGCCCCTTGCACGCGCTACCTGCGCCACCATCACTCCGACGGTTCCTGCCCCGATGATTGCGATGCGCTGGCCGGGCTCGCACGCGGCACGGCGAACCGCATGGACGCCCACTGCCAGCGGCTCGACGAGCGCGCCATGTTCGTTCTGCAGCCCGTTTGGAATCCGAATCAGCTGGTCGACCGGAACGGCGACCCGCTCTGCGAACGCCCCGCCATCGCGTGCCACGCCGATGACGCCGAAGGTGCGGCAGTGGTTGGGCGCACCGGCGAGGCACGCCTCGCACGTTCCGCAACCTCGAGTCGGGTAGATGGTGACCCACTCGCCGCGCTGGTAGCCGCTTCGCGGCGGCACGTACTCGAGCGTGCCCACGAACTCGTGCCCCGGAGTGATGGGATATCGGGCCACGGTGCTGCGGCCCTGGATCGTCGCGAGGTCCGTCGCGCAGATTCCGACCCGTCGGATCCGAATGATCGCGTTGTCGCCGCCCGCCTGTGGATCCGGTCGTTCCACGACCGCGAAATCACCAGGGGATCGCACCAGCAATGCCTTCATCGGGCCTCCTCCTCCTCGTCTATGGTTGCTCGCACAACCACGCTGGTATTCTAAGCGCCGTACCGGGATAGTGACAGCGCCTCTACTGCGAGGAGATGGAGATGCCGAAGTTCGCCATTTGCGCGGAGCATTTCGTGAAGGAGGGCGCAATGCCGCGCTGGCTGGAGCTCGCGCGCGCCAACTCCGCCGCATCCCTCCTCGAGGCGGGCGTGGAGCGCTTCGATATCCTGGTGGACCGCGAACGCCCCAACCACGCGTTCCTTTGGGAGATCTACGCGAGCTACGACGCATGGGTGGAGCACTGCAAGACCGACCACTTCAAGGCGTTCATCGAGGGCGTACCGGAGCTGCTCGAGAAGCGCGTGCGCAATTTGCTCGACCTGGTGACCTGACCGGCCACCCGGCGCCAAGGACTACTCGACCGGTTCCCGGGCCGGTTTACGCGCCTTCGCCGGGCGCGCGAGGACGCTCTCGAGGGTCTTGTTCAGGCTCACCAGCTGCTGGGGCGAGAAATACTGGCGCCGCAGCGATGCGAGGAACGGGCCGAAGGCCGCGTCGATCTGCGGGCCGAAGCGGCGGAAGATCTCGGCGAGGTACATGTCATGGCGCAGGAGCGATTCCGCCATGGTGACGATCGACTCGTTGCGGGTGTATGCCGCATGCACGTCGCCATGCATGTTCGCCGTGAGCGCGGTCTTGAAATCGGTCGTGATCGTGAACAGGTTGTCCGCATTGCCCACGCGCACGCCATTGCCCTCGTGCAGATACACATGCACGTTCTTCCCGAATCCGAAGCGCGCAGCGTCCTCCCCGAAGAGGATGATCATGATGTGCACGCCGCGCGCGGCCGCTTCCCGCAGCTCCGCATAGTGCGCGTTCAGGAGATTCTCGTGCGCCTTGATCCACACGTGGACGCGAGCCTCCTCGATCATCGCGGCGATCTTGGCGCTCACCTTCTTCTCGCCCTCGATGGACCACACGAAATCGCGGCTCTCGTCCGCCTTCACGTGCGACAGCCGCGACGCGAGCTGCCGGCAATGCACGCTCGTGTCGTCGGCAATGCGCGTGAGGAGCACGCGTGGGTCGATCGGCACATAGCGCACGGGGGACTCGCTGAAGGGCTGCACCGCGCCCTTCT
This sequence comes from uncultured Burkholderiales bacterium, assembly GCA_964403515.1. Classification (GTDB taxonomy): domain Bacteria; phylum Pseudomonadota; class Gammaproteobacteria; order Burkholderiales; family Usitatibacteraceae; genus Usitatibacter. Next base: position 2,393 of record CAYOGL010000045.1, read on the forward strand.
TCGTGCAGCTTTCGAGCGCGCCGTAGGTATTCGATCGCGGCAGCCCCGCTGCCTTGCTCACCTCGTATGCCGTGGCCGGGTTCGACTGCAGCAACGCGAGATACGTGCGAGCCTCGTACTCCGAGAAGCCCAGGCGCTGCAGTTCTGCGGCGAGTTCCTCGTTGCGGTGAGCGGGCCGGATAGCGGTCCGGTGTCCGTTGGCCATCGACGGCCTAGCGCCTCTGCCGCTGCGCGGAATGGAGGGCGTCCTTGCCAGCTTTCTCGATGGTGTAGCCACGGCGAATGGTTCCTCGTGAGGTTGACGCGCCGCCGATCAGACGGCCGTGCCCACCGAAAGTACAGCGATCCGTTAATGCGCGCCAGTCATGCCGCCCCCGATCACCAGCCGGCCGCACGAAGCGCCGAGGCGCTCGACGGGATGTCCACGTCCGGCTCTCCGCTGACGATCTCCAGCACGCGGGGGCCAGCGAAGCCGCTGGAGATCGCCGCCTGCGCGACACGTTCGAACGGGACCTCGCCTTGTCCCACCGCGGAATGCACCCATCGTGCCCTCGTCGTGTCGGAGAGGTGGACAGCCACGAGCCGCGAACGCACCTGCTCGAGTCCCGCGGCCGGGTCCTCGCCCGCATAGAAACCGTTCGCCAGGTCATAGATGATGCCCACCCGCTCGGGCGGCGAACCGGACACCGCGTCCATCAGCTCGGCCGCAAGGGGCAGGAACGTGAAGGGAATGTTCTCGACTGCAATGCGCACGTTGCGCCGCTCGGCGTGCGGGACGAGGACCGCCATGCTCGCCTGGAACCAGGCGAGCAACCGGGTGCGCGGTGGCGGCAGCAGGGCGCGGCCCATGCCGGGAGAGATGAGCACGTAGTCCGCGCCGAGATCGGCCGCGAGATCGACCGCCTCGCGCACGTAAGAGATGCCATGCTCGCGAACATCGCGGGCTGGGCTCGCGAGGTTGTAGTCGAAGCCGCCGGCATTCAGGCCGACGATCCGAGTACCGGTCCGCTCGAGGAGCGCCGTGAAGGCCCGGCGGCTATCGCGTGCGCTGTCTGCGGGCCACAGGTGCGGGGCCGTCAGCAGGATCTCGAAAGCGGTGTAGCCGCACGCCGCCTGGGCCTCGACGCATTCCTGTGCGGACTGGCGCCAGATCCAGGGAAAGGTGTTCAGCACGAAGCCCGATGCGGCCATGGCGGCTCCCGTCACGGTGGCGCTCCATTCTTGCAAGAAGTGGTTGTGCGAGCAACTACGCTTGCGCTATTGTGTGCCGTAGGGCGCTGCGCGGGAAGGGCCGCTGCGGAGGAGGGCTTCGGGGTGCGCGTACTGGTGACCGGCGCGGGCGGGTTTCTCGGCTACGAGGCGACGAAACGCCTGGCCGCCCGGGGCGACGTGGTGATCGCCCTGGATACCGAGCTGCGTGCCGACCTGCAAGCGCTCGCCGCCTCGAGCGGCCAGGTCGTTGCCGTCGCCGGGGACATGACGGACATGGCCACCCTGTGCCAGGTGTTCAGGCAGCATCGACCGCAGGCGGTGCTCCATTTCGCGGCGATCGTCGGCGTGCCCGCCTCCCTCGGCAGCGCGGCGAACATCCTGCGCGTGAACGTGCAGGGCAGCCTGAACGTGCTCGACGCCATGCGGCTGTTCGACGTGCGGCGCATCGTCCACCTGAGCTCCGAGGAGGTCTACGGCGATTTCCGCCAGCCGGTCGCGGACGAGGACCATCCGCAGTCGCCGCTCCTGCCCTACGGCATCACGAAGCTCGCCGTCGAGCATTTCGGCCGCACGTACGCGACGCTCTACGGCCTCGAATGCATCAACGTGCGCACGTCCTGGGTCTACGGAGTCCGGCTCCAGCGCCCGCGGCCACCGATGAATTACCTGAATGCCGCGCTGCGAGGCGAGCCCCTGTCGCTCGCCACGGGAGCGGACACCGTGATCGACTACACGTACGTGGACGATCTCATCGATGGAGTGCTGCTCGTGCTCGACCATGCGCACCATCGCTTCGACACCTATAACGTGGCGAGCGGCGAGGCCACGAGCGACCGCGACATGGTACGGATGATCGCCGAGCTGGTGCCGGGCGCGCGCATTTCGGTGGGCCCCGGCCGGCGCGAGTTCCGCCCGGGCATCCGCATCCCGACCAAGGGCGCGCTGGACTGCACGCGGGCGCGGATCGAGCTCGGCTACGTGCCGAAGTACCCGATCCGCCGCGGTCTTGACGCGTACATCGAAGCGTGGCGGGCCGCCCGGCCGATCGCCATGGCATAAGCTGCGATCGAAGGCTGCCCATGAACACAAATGCGACCGCTCCCATGAGGCTCATCACGACGCCGGCCTCGCCGTTCGGGCGGAAGGTGCGCGTCGTGGCCTCCGAGCTCGACCTCACCGACCGCATCATCGTGGTCAACGACAATCCGTGGAAGGCCGAATCGCGTGTCCCCGAATTCAATCCGATTGGAAAGGTGCCGATCCTCGTGACCGGTGAAGGCACGGCGCTCTACGACTCGTCGGTGATCACCGAGTACCTCGCGAGCCTGCGTCCGGGTTCCACTCTCTATCCGGCCGGCGAGGGGCGCTGGGGCGCGATGCGCCGCGCGAAGCTCGCGGACCAGATGCTCGACGCCTTCATCGCCGTGCGGCTGGAGCGCAATCGGCCGCCGGCAGAGCAGTCAGCGGGATGGATCGAGCGGCAGCGCCGGGTGGTGGGGCGCGGCCTCGACGCGATGGAGGGTGACGTCGGCGAGCTCGAAGCGGAACTGGCGATCGGACACCTCGCATTCGCGGTCGCGCTCGGCCACCTCGACTTTCGCAAGGTGCCGGCCGATCCCGATTGGCGCGAGGGCCGGCCCTCGCTGGCGCGCTGGTACGAAAGCTTCGCCGGGCGCGCCTCGATGCGCGCGACGGTGCCTCACGACTGATCATGCACGCGGTCATCGATCCGGTTCCGGACACCGATTGCATCGTCGTCGGCGCCGGCGCGATCGGGCTTGCGATCGCCCGCGAGCTCTCGGCATCGGGCCGCGAAGTCGTGGTGCTCGAACGCGCGAGCCAGGTCGGCACGGAAACCAGCTCGCGCAGCAACGAGGTCATCCACGCCGGCATCTATCACCGCTCGAGCGGCCCGCAGGCGGTGCTGTGCACGCGCGGCCGCGAAGCGCTCTATGCCTATTGTGAAGCGCATGGAGTTCCCCATCGGCAGATCGGCAAGCTGGTCGTGGCGACCGACGAGGACTCGGTCGCGTGGCTCGAGGACATGCACCGCCAGGGTCGGGCCAACGGCGTGCCCGGGCTCGAGCTGCTCGACCGGCGTCGCGCTGCGCTGCTCGAGCCGAACCTGCGTTGCGCGGCCGCGCTCTTCTCGCCGCGCACCGGCATCGTGGACACGCACCAGCTCATGCTGGCGTACCGCGGCGATGCGGAAGCGAACGGTGCCGTGGTTGCTCTGAGGACCGCGTTCGTGCGAGCGCGTCGCACGGGCGGGGGTTTCGAGATCGAGGCGACAAGCGCGGCGGGCGAGCGCACGAGGATTCGCTGCACGATTCTCGTGAATGCCGCGGGCATCTGGGCGAGCGACGTCGCCCGCCATGTCGAGGGCATGCCGGCGGAGCGCGTTCCGAAGATCCATCTCGCGAAGGGCGCATTCTTCACGCTGCGCGGCGCAGCCCCATTCCGCCACCTGATCGTGCCCGAGCCGAAGAGCTGGCGGCAAGGCGGCATCTTCACGCTCGACCTCGCCATGCGCGGGCGCTTCGGGCCGGACGAGCAGTGGGTCGACTCGGTGGACTACGGGCTCGAAGGCTGGCCGATCGAGCCGGTCTACGCCATCGTGCGCCGCTACTTTCCCGCGCTGCCCGACGGATCGCTCAGCCTCGACTACTCGGGCATCCGGCCGCGCCTGAACGGTCCGGGAACACCGGGTGCGGACTGGCTCTTCCAGGGCGAGCACGAGCACGGCATCGCCGGCCTGGTGAACCTCTTCGGCTTCGAGAGCCCGGGCATCACCGCGTCGCTCGAGATCGCGAAGGCGGTATCGGGCATGCTGGAGGGACAGCCATTGCCTTTCGACGTCGATCCGTCGCGCTATGGCACATACCGCCCGCCCGAGCACGTCGCGCGGCAACTCGCGTCCTGATTCCTTTCGGAGAAGATCCAGCATGGCGACAATGAAGGGTGGCGAATACATCGTCGATTTTCTGGTCCGGGAGAAGATCCCGTACGTCTTCGGCGTGTGCGGCCATGGCAACGTCGGCCTGCTCGACGCCATGTACGACCGCCGCGACGAGCTGAAGCTGGTCTCGCCGCGCCACGAGCAGTGCGCCGCGCACATGGCGGACGCTTACTACCGCGTCGCACATCGTCCCGTGGCGACGCTCAGCTCGATCGGCCCGGGCACGGCGAACATGGTCATGCCCCTCATGAACGCGTTCGTGGACTCGTCGGCGATCCTCGCGATCTCCTCGAACGTGCCCACGCAGCAGGCGAACCGCGGCGCGTTCCAGGACGTCTCGCGCGCGAGCCGCACGGAATCCGCGCCGATCCTCGCGCAGTGCGTGAAGCGCGCGTTCCAGCCGCAGCGCGTCGAGTCCCTGCCCATCACGATGCGGCAGGCGCTCACGCTGGCGACCACCGGCCGCCCCGGTCCCGTGAACGTGGACGTTCCCTTCAACGTCTTCCAGGAAAGCGGCGAGGCCGAGTACGAATCGGCCCAGAGGGGAGCGATCAGCAACCGCGCCGGCGCATCGCCCGACGATGTGCGCGCCGCCGCCGATCTCCTGCTGGCCGCGAAGCGCCCGCTGGTTTACGCCGGCCATGGCGCGACGCTGTCGGAAGCGGGCCCGGAGCTCACCCAGCTGGTCGAGCGGCTGCGTGTTCCGGTCGTGAACCTGCCGAACGGCATGGGAACGCTCGATATGCGCCACCCGCTCTCGCTCGGCTTCGTCGGACGCAACGGCGCCTATCCGGCGAACGAGGCCGCACGGCGTTGCGATGTGCTGCTCGACCTCGGCGCGAAGTTCGACGACCGGTCGGCCTCTTCGTGGATTCCGGGATACAGCTGGAACATCCCGCCGACGAAGCTCATCCAGGTCGACATCGACCGGGCGGAGATCGGTCGAGCCTATCCGGTCGCGCTCGGCATCGCGGCCGACGTGAAGACGTTCCTGCGGCAACTCCTGCAGGAGCTCGGGCGCCGCCGCATCGACACGCAGGCGGCCGAGCCGTGGCGCACCGATATCGCCGAATGGCGCAAGCGCTGGAATACCTTCGTGGAAGAGAAGGTCACCGGCGTCACCTCCCCGCTGCATCCGCGCCAGGTCGTCACCACGCTGCGGGAGCTGCTGCCCGACGACGCGATCCTCCTGCCGGACGTGGGCGCGCACCACAACTGGTTCATGCAGTTCTGGGAAGCGCGTCGTCCGCAGACGTTCCTGAACGCGTACGGATTCGGTGGCATGGGCTTCGGGGTGTGCGGCGTGCTCGGCGCGAAGCTCGCGGCACCCGACCGGCCTTGCGTGACGGTGTGCGGCGACGGTGGCTTCAGCATGACGCCGTTCGCGCTCGCCACCGCGGTCGAATACAGCATTCCCGCGATCTGGGTGGTCTGGAACAATTTCGGATGGACGTCGATTCGCGACATCCAGAGCGGCATGTTCGGCGGGCGCGAGCTGGGCACGATGTTCTACAAGGACGGCAAGCCCTACAGTCCCGATTTCGCGGGGCTCGCGCGCGCATACGGCATCGAGGGAGTCACCGTGGCCCACGGGCGCGATTTGCGCGACGCTTTCGCGCACGCGCTCGCCGCGGGCAAACCGGTCGTCCTCGACGTGCACGTGAACGGCGATATTCATGTTCCGTCCACGGGCGCCTGGGAGCTTCCGCCGACCGCCCACCGCGAGCCGGCGTTCGGCCGTCGCTATCTGCCGGCCGAGGAGGGCACGCAATCATGACCGGGATCGTGAGCCCGGAGGCAAGCGTTCGCGCCGCGAGCTGCCTCATCGCCGGCGAACGCGGTGGCAGTGGCGCGGCCTTCGACGTGATCGATCCGTACAGCGGGCGCGCGGTGACGCGGGTGGCCGCTGCATCGGAAAAGGACGTCGACCGGGCGCTCGCCGCGGCGGTCTCGGCAAGAGAGGCCGCGGCGATGCCGGGATACAAGCGCGCGGAGCTGCTGCGCAAGGCCCAGGCGTTCGTGCGCGAGAGAAGCGAGCCCATCGCTGCGGCGATCACGCGCGAGACCGGGAAGCCGATCCGCGATACCCGCGTGGAAGTGCGCCGTTCGCTCGAGACGCTCGGCCTCTGCGCGGAGGAAGCGATCCGCATCGAGGGCCGCCATCTGCCGCTCGACGGCAGCGAGCTCGGCGCCGGAAAGCTCGCCGTGATGCTGCGCTTCCCCGTTGGTGTCGTGGGCGCGATCGTGCCTTTCAACGCGCCCTTCAACCTCGCATGCCACAAGGTGGGACCGGCCATTGCCGCGGGTAATGCGCTCGTCGTGAAGGCGCCGCCGGAGGCGCCGACCTGCATCGACATGCTCGCGCAAGCGTTCGTCGACGCCGGCATCGCGCCCGGAGCGCTCAACGTCCTGCACGGCGGTGCGAGCGTCGGCGAGGCGATCGTGCGCGATCCCCGGGTCGACTTCATCACCTTCACGGGATCGACGCGGGTCGGCCTCGCCGTGAAGAACGCGGCGGGGCTGCGCCGGGTCACCCTCGAGCTGGGTGGGCTCGGCCCGAACATCGTGCACGCCGACGCCGACGTCGCTAAGGTCGCGCCGCTCTGCGCGATCAACGGCACACGCCTCGCGGGGCAGAGCTGCATCTCGGTGCAGAACCTTTTCGTCCACCGGTCGTTGGCGAGCCGGTTCCTTGCTGCGCTCGTCGAGGCGGTCAGGGGCTTGCGCATGGGCGATCCGATGGACCCCGCGACGGATGTCGGCCCGCTGATCAACCGCACCGCCGCCGAGCGAGTCGCCTCATGGGTGGAGGAGGCGCGCGCGGCCGGGGCGCGCGTGCTCGTGGGCGGCCAGCGCCGCGACGCCTTCTTCGAGCCCACAGTCGTGACCGAGGTGGTGCCGCAGATGAAGGTCGTGTGCCAGGAGATCTTCGGTCCGGTCATCGTGGTGCGGCCGTACGACGACATGGCGGAGCCCATCCGCTGGATCAACGCCTCGGGCTTCGGACTCAATTGCGGCCTCTTCACCGACTCGACGGCCGTGGCGATGCGCGCGATGCGGGAGATCCGCTGCGGTGCCGTGATCGTGAACGCGACCTCGACATTCCGGCCGGACCAGATGCCTTACGGCGGCGTGGGCCTGAGCGGTGTCGGGCGCGAGGGCCCGGCGCGCGCGGTGCAGGACATGACCGAAGAGCGCCTGCTCGTCATCAACCAGTGAGCGGGCGAGGCTGCCCGATGAACGCGGAAGCGGAAAGAAGAAGATGAGCCACGAAGACGTCTTGCAGGAGCTCGCGACACGGCGTGCAAAGGCGCTCGCCATGGGCGGCGAGGAGCGGCTCGCGACGCGCCGCAAGGCCGGCGTCTTGAATGCCCGCGAGCGCCTCGGTTGCCTGCTCGACCGCGGCACGTTCGTCGAATCGGGGCTGTTCGCCACCTCGCATCGCCCGGAAGCACGCGACAAGACGCCGGCTGACGGCAAGGTCTCCGGATACGGCACGGTGGACGGCCGGGCGGTGGCCGTGGTATCGAACGACTTCACGGTGTTGGGCGCATCGAGCAGCGTCGTGAACGGAAAGAAGATCAAGCACGTGAAGCAGGTCGCGAACGAGTCGGGCATGCCGATCGTGTTCCTCGGCGAGTCCGCCGGCGCGCGCATGCCCGATCGCATGGGCGCCGCGGGCCGCGCGATCCTCGGCCAGGATCCCACCGAGTACCTGCGCGATCGTCGCACGCCCTGGGTGTCGGCGCTGCTCGGCAGCTGCTACGGCTCGTCCACCTGGTATGCGTGCCTCTCGGATTTCGTCGTGATGCGCAAGGGCGCCACGATGGCGGTGGCGAGCAGCCGCGTGACCGCGCTCGCGATCCGCCAGCCGGTCGACGCCGAGGAGCTCGGCGGTTGGGAGCTGCACACCGGGACGACCGGCCTCGTCGATGTCGCGGTCGACACCGACGAGCAGGCCATCGAGATGGTGAAGCGGTTCCTCTCGTACATGCCGAGCCACAACGGCGAGCTCGCACCCCGGGCGCCGGTGCCCGACGGATCGGACGAGCCGGTTCGCAACGTGCTCGACATCGTTCCCGACTCGCGCACGAAGGTCTACGACATGCGCAAGGTCGTCGAATGCGTGCTCGACCGCGGCAGCGCCTTCGAGCTCAAGCCGAGGTTCGGCCGCTCGCTCGTCTCCTGCCTCGGCCGCATCGACGGCCGGACGGTGGGCGTCATCGCGAACAACCCGCAGTTCAAGGGCGGCGCCATCGACGTGGACGCCTGCGCGAAGGCCACTTCGTTCCTGGTCCTGTGCGACTCGTTCAACATTCCCATCGTGTTCCTCGTGGACCAGCCGGGATTTCTCATCGGTGTCGAGGGCGAGAAGCGCGCCGCGCCCGGACGCATCATGAACTGGATGAACGCGCTTTCTCTGGTGAGCGTGCCGCGAGTCGCCATCACGCTGCGCAAGAACTACGGGCAGGCGTACCTCAACATGGGCGGCGGGCGCAATTCCGACGAGTCCGCGGCATGGCCGAGCGCCGACTTCGGCTTCATGGACCCGGCCACCGCGGTGAACGTGGTGCACGGGCTCAAGCGCGAGGACGATCCCGAGCGGTTCGAGCGACTGGCGAAGGAGATCTCGCAGGAGAGCGCGCCGTGGCCTCTCGCCGGCCTGTTCGAGACGCAGGCTGTCATCGACCCGCGTGAAACCCGCGAATACCTGAAGGCCATGCTCCGCATACGGCACCGCACGCCGAGCGGGGGAATCGGCGCCCACCGGCTCGCCTGCTGGCCAACGAGCTACTGAACGCACGAGCATGAAGACGATTGAGGTGAAGAGCGAGATCACCGGCGCGGTCTGGAAGCTCGTGGCGCGCGAGGGCGACACCGTGGCGGAGGATGATGTGCTGATGATCCTCGAGTCGATGAAGATGGAGATTCCGGTCCTCGCGCCGGCAGCGGGCACGGTCAAGGAGATCCGCGTGAAGGAAAACGACCCGGTCGCCGAAGGCCAGGTCGTGGCGGTGCTCGGCCAATGAGCGAGTTGCGGGCGATCTTCGAGGCGGCGCGCGAGGCGCAGCGCGTGGCCCTCGACGAGCCGACGGGCAAGCGGATCCTCTCCGCTTACGGCATCCCGGTGCCGGCTTACCGCGTGTTGCGCGGACAAGAGGAGCTTCATGCCGCGGCCGCGTCATTGCGCCCACCTTACGTGTTGAAGGTCATTTCGGCCGACGCGATCCACAAATCGGACATTGGCGGCGTCGTGGTCGGCCTCGCGAACGAAAGCGCGGTTGCCGAGGCGCTCGTCGGGATGCAGGAGCGCCTGCGCCAGCGCAGCCTGCGTGTGGACGGTTTCCTCCTCGAGGAGATGGCGGCGCCGGGAATCGAGGTTGTCATCGGCGCCGCTCAGGACCGCAGCTTCGGACCGGTCCTGATGTTCGGGCTCGGCGGCGTCTTCGTCGAGGTGATGAGGGACGTCTCGTTCCGCATCTGCCCGATCGATGCGCGCGATGCGCTGGACATGATCGACGAGCTCAAGGGTGCGCCGTTGCTCTCCGGCGCGCGGGGGCGTGCCGCCATCGACAAGCATGCCCTCGTTCGTGCGCTGCTCGCCATCGGCGGCGAGCATGGCCTCGTCATGGATCTCTCGGACGAGATCGCCGAGCTCGACGTGAACCCGCTGATCGCGCGACCCGATGGCGTGCAGGCCGTCGACGCGCGCATCATCCTCAAGAGGAGCGTCGCCGCGTGACCTCCGACGGTGTCCTGGAGCGCTTCGCGCCGCTCTTGCGGCCCCGCGCCGTCGCCGTCGTCGGCGCGTCCGCGAAGGGTGGCGCGCAGGGCAACCGGTTCATCCGGCTGCTGCGCGATTGCGGTTTCGACGGGGCGATCTACCCGATCCACCCGACCGAGGCGACGATCGAGGGCCTGCCCGTGTTCCGCTCGCTGGCGGAAACCCCGCGACCCATCGACTACGCATTCATCGCTGTGGCGGCGGAGAAAGTGCCGACATTGCTTGCGGCGGCGAAGGGCCGCGTGCGCTTCGCCCAGGTGATGTCGAGCGGGTTCGGCGAGCGCTCGGGCGGCGAGGCGCTGCAGCGGGAGCTCGTGGCGGCGGCACGTGCAAGCGGCATCCGCGTGCTGGGTCCCAATTGCATGGGAACCTATTCACCCGAGGGACGGCTTCATTTCGCACCGGGCGCGCCGACCGAGCCGGGTTGTGTGGGCGTCATGTCGCAGAGCGGCGGCCTCGCGATCGACCTGCTTCAGCGCGGCGGTGCACGCGGCCTGCGCTACAGCGCCGTGGTCTCGCTCGGCAACTCCGCGGACCTGGGACCGAACGATTTCCTCGAATACTTTCTCGCCGATCCCGCTACGCGGGTCATCGGCGCGTACATCGAGCATGTCGCGGACGGCCGGAGTTTTTTCGCGCAGCTGCGCGAGGCAAATGCGGCCAAGCCCGTGATCCTCCTGAAAGGCGGACGCACGGCACAGGGCCAGCGGGCGGTCGCGTCGCACACGGGGTCCCTGGCGGACAACGACGCGGTCTGGCGGGCGCTGGCCCGCCAGACGGGCAGCATTCTCGTCGAGAGCTTCGAGGAATTCCTCGATGTCCTGGTCGCATTCCAGGGCTACATCCCCCGCATCGGGGAGCCGACGGGTCGCGTCGTCCTCCTCGGCAACGGCGGTGGCGCGAGCGTGCTCGGCACCGATTGTCTCGCGCGTCTCGGGCTCGAGGTCGCGCCGCTCGATGCCGAGGCGGTGTCCGCGCTGGGCGAGTTCGACCTGCCCGCGGGCGCGAGCGTCGAGAACCCGATCGATATCCCCGCGAACGTCCTGCAGCGCGAGCATGGCGCGATCGCGCGCCGCATTCTCGAGATCGTGGCATCGAAGGCGAAACCCGAGGCGATCCTCATGCACCTGAACCTGGGCGTGATCCTCGGTTACCGGGAAGTCGACCTGCTCGGGGACCTGCTGAGGGCCGCGGTGAAGGCGAAGGACGGGCTAGCGGGGCGCACCCATTTTTCCCTCGTGCTGCGTTCCAACGGGCAAGCCGAGGCGGACGCGCGCAAGCGCGACGCGATGGCTGAAGCGATGCGCTCGGGCGTCGCTGTCTACGACGAACTGACGAACCAGGCGCGTGCCGCGGCGGCCGTGCATGCGTACGAGCGCTTCCGTCATGTACGCGGGGCGAACGGGTCGAAGGAACAAAACGTGGTTGCTGGCGCAACGACGTCTTGACAAAGGGCGGGCGGCGGCTATCCTGCTGGAAGGAGGCAGGTGCCCGCCACTCGCATGGCGGCGACGAGGATTCTTTCCTGGAGGAGGGCAATCATGGCGATTCCACGGCAACGTGGTCGGGTGCGCGCGCTTTCCGCGATTCTGGCGTGCGCTGCAGCGCTCGCGTGGCAGGGCGCTTCGTGGGGGGCGGACGCACCGATCGTCGTGCGGCTCACCGTCGACAATCCGCCGGGCACCTCGCGGGCGCAGGCCGAGGAATATTTCGGCAAGCTCGTCGACGAGAAGTCGCACGGCCGCATGAAGGTGCAGATCTTCTGGAGCGGATCGTTGGGCGGCGTGCAGCGCGCCGCGCTCGATACCGTGCGCGCGGGCGGTGCCGAGATCGCGGCGATCTCCACGTCGAACTTCAGCGCGGTCGACCGCACGTGGTCGCTATTCGACCTGCCGTTCCTCTTTTCCGGGCCGGAGACCCTCTACAAGTACATGGACAGCCCCGAGTTCGCCAAGCTCAAGGAAGAGACCGCGAAGAAGGATGGCGTTCATTACGTCTTCTCCTGGTATGACAACTGGCGCCAGCTCGTGACGACCAAGCGCCCGATCCGGACTCCCGACCAGGTGCAGGGCGTGAAGCTGCGCACGACCGGCTCTCCGATCGAGACCGCCTACGATGCGGCGTTCGGCGCGAAGCCGACCACGGTCGACTGGGGCGAAACGTATCTCGCCTTGAAGAACGGGCTCGTGGACGGCTACTTCATCGGCTACACGACCATCACGAACTTCAAGCACGATGACGCCGTGAAATACGGGACGACGCTCAACGTGGTGCCGATCGTGGTGCCGATGTTCATGAACGAGGACTTCTATCGCAAGCTGCCGCCCGACCTGCAGAAGGTCGTGGACGAGGCGGGACACGAGGCGGAGCTCGCGGCGCGCAAGGTCGACACCGAGAACAACGTGGCCTCGATCGCCAAGCTGAAGGGTGAGGGCTTCACGGTCTACGATCCGACGCCCGCCGAGAAGGCGAGGTGGGTCGAGAAGGTGAGCGGCGTCTACAAGCAGTTCGGCTCGGCGTTCCCCCCGGGGACGATCGAGAAGATCCGCGCCCTGCAGTAGGAGGGCCACGTGCCTCCCGCGCGGCACCTCGTGGCCGCCCCGCGCTACATCGTGGGCGGCCTCATGATCGTGATCACCGTGCTCGTGAACGTGGAGGTGGGATTCCGGTTCCTCCTCAACCTGCCGCTCGACGGTGTGTCCGAAGTGGTGATCCTGCTCTTCCCGTGGCTCACCCTGCTCGGCGCGTCGGTCGCGCTCAACACGCCGGGGGCGAACGTCGGCCTGCACCTGCTCGGCGCGCGGCTGAGCGAGCGCTCGATGGTGAGGATCCGCGGCCTGGTCGGCCTGGTCACCTTCGCGTTCGGCGTGTTCATGATGGTGCAGGGCTCACGGTATGTGGCCATGACGCGGGGGGAGCTCTCGAACGTCCTCGAGATCTCGCGCAGCTGGGAAATCCTGGCCTTCCCCGTCGCGGGGTTCCTGTTCTGCGCGTACAGCCTCGTGCCCCTTGTGCGGATGTTCCGGCGCGCTCCACTGAGTGAGCCGGCTTCGAGTGCGGTCGCAGACGGGGGCACGTGACGATGGCGTTGGCGCTCCTCGTCGCGGTCGCGCTCGCGCTCCTCGTGCTCGAGGTGCCCATCTCCATCGCGCTCGGCACCGCCGCGATCGTCACCGCGATCGTGACGGCTGTCAGCCCTCCGCAGGTGCTGCTCATCCAGATGGCGACCACGGGCGGCTCGTTCGTCCTCCTGGCCATCCCGCTCTTCATCTTCGCGGGATTTCTCATGGCCAGGGGAGGCATCGCCGAGGATCTCGTCGGGCTCGCGGAGTTGCCGCTGCAGCGTGTTCGCGGCGGCCTCGGCATGTCGATCGTCGTGGCGTGCATGTTCTTCTCGGGGATCACCGGAGCGAAGGTCGCCGAGGTCGCCGCGATCTCGTCGACCACCATCCCGTCGCTGCGACAACGCAATTACGACGCGGCCTATGCCACGGCGATCATCGCGGCGGCTTCTGCCGCCGGGGAGCTGATACCGCCCGCGATCAACACCATCGTGCTCGGGCAGATCATGAACGTCTCCATCACGAAGCTCTTCCTGGCCGGCGTCGTGCCCGCCCTCGTGCTCGGCATCTGCACCCTCGTCATCGTCGCGTTCACAGCCCCGAAGCGCGCGACCGAGGCCAAGCGGCTGGATTGGGTGATGGCGCGCAAGGCGATCAAGGGCGGGGTGCTCGCGCTCGGCATGCCGCTCATCATCTTCGGCGGAATCCTCGGGGGCGTCTTCTCCCCCACCGAGGCGGCCGCGTTCTCGGTGTTCTACGCCCTGGTGGTCGTGGTGGGGTTCTACCGGCGGCTGTCCCTCAGGCAGATCTTCGGCATCGCGTGCGATTCGGGGATCGTCGGCGGGGCGCTCATGCTGCTGATCATGACCGCCTCGGCATTCGCGAACATCCTCACGGTCGAGCGCATTCCCTACATGTTCTCGGAGTGGCTCGCGCAGCTCACGCACATGCCTTGGCTCGTGCTCCTGCTCACCGCGGGCGTCTTTTTCGCGCTCGGGTCCGTGCTCGAAGGGCTGCCCGCACTCATCATCTTCGTGCCCGTGCTTATGCCGCTCGTGCAGCAGGCGGGCATCGATGTGGTGCACTTCGGCATCGTGGTCCTCGCGGCCGTCGGCATCGGCCTGTTCCTGCCGCCCGCCGGCATCGGGTTCATCACCGCGTGCAGCGTGGGCGGAGTGACGATTCCCGCAGTGACGCGCCGCTACGTGCTCTTCGTGACGGCCCTGCTGGCGGGACTGGCGCTGCTCGTCTTCATGCCCGGGCTTTCGGTGAGTGTCCCGCGGTGGGTCGACACGCTGCACTGATCGACCGGCTCAGTGCCCGATCGTTGCTGGCACCCACAAGACGATCCGGGGGAACGCCGCGAGAATGGCGAGCAGGAGCGTCATCGAGAAGACATAGGGCATCACGCCGGCAAACACATCCTGCAAGGGCGTACGCGTATAGCGCGCGACGATGAACACGTTCAAGCCCACGGGTGGCGTGACGAGCCCGATCTCCGAGGTGAGCGTCACGATGATGCCGAACCAGAGCGGGTCGTAGCCGAGCGCCGTGATGATCGGGAGCGTGATCGGCACCGTGAGCACGAGGATGGCGACCTGGTCGAGGAAGCAGCCGAGCACGAGGTACACGAGGATCACGAGCGCGAGAATGGCTCCGCGCGCCAGCGGCAGGCCGCCCACCCAGGCGACTATCGACTGGGTGGTCTGGGTGAGCGTGAGGAAGTAACCGAACAGCAGCGCGCCGACGATGATCATCGTGATCATGCAGCTGGTGCGCGCGGTGTTGCGAAGCGCGCGGTAGAAGGCCGCCCAGCTCAGCCGCCGACGAATGTACGCAAGGGCGAGCGCGCCGAACGCCCCGAGCGCCGAAGCTTCGGTCGGCGTCGCCACACCCAGGTAGAGCACGCCCGTGACAAGCCCGAAGAGCACGATCATGGGCAGCACGTTGAGCAGCATGCGGACGCGATCGAGGTGGACCACCGACTGCGCGGCGGACGGGTCGATGAGGTCGGGGTGCCGCCACAGCAGCAGCCTCAGCGTGAGGATGAGCGTGGCTGCCCCGAGCAGACCGGGGAATACACCGGCCACGAGGAGCTTGCCGATGTTCACCTCGCTGAGGATTCCGTAGATCACGAGCCCGTTGCTCGGCGGGATCATGACCGCGAGCGTGCCGACGATGGCCGTGAGCCCGCTCGCCGCGCGCTTGTCATAGCCGTGCTTCATCATCTGCGGAAGCGCCGTGCCGGACAGCGTTGCCGCCGAGGCGGCGCTCGAGCCGCAGATCGCGCCGAACGCCGCGCCCGTGAGGATCGTCGAGATGCCGAGCCCCCCGCGCAGTCGATGGACCCATGCGTTCACCGTATCGAACAGCTCGTCGGCCACGCCGCTCACGATCACGAACTCGGCCATCAGCACGAACATCGGAATGGTCATCAGCTCGTAGTGCGCGGCGCCGGACATCGGGACGGTGGAAAGGAACGAAAGGACCATGTCGAGGCCGCCGATCGAGAACACGCCGACTGTCCCGGCGACAGCGATGGCAAAGGCGATCGGCATGCCGATCACCAGGAGCACGCAAAGCAACGCGACGATCGAGAGGCTGAGGAGCATTCGAGGCGAAGGGCTCAGTGAGGTGCCGGCCTGGCGCTCGAGCGCCCGGCCGCCAATTCGCGAATGTCGCAGGCGACGCGGTAGACCAGGCGCAGGATCAGGAGCGCGACGCCAATCGGAATGAATGTCTGCGAAAGCCAGATCGGCAGCGGCAGCGCGCCGGTGAGGATCTCGTTGTGCGACCAGGCGTCGTACGTCGTCGCGTACCCGGCGTAGAAGAGCGCAATGAAGAAGATCAGGGACAGGAAGTCCCCGACGGCGCGCAGCACGGCGCGCGCTCGGCCCGATTTGAGCGCGAGCAGAAGCATGTCGACATTCATATGGCCGTCGACCCGCAACGTGTAGGCGAGCGCGAGAAAGAACGCGGCGACGAGGAGGTACTGTCCGATGAGGTCGTAGGCGAAGGCGAGCGGCGCATTGAAGGCATAACGCATCACGACATCGAGCACCGTGATGGCCATCGTGGCGAAAAGGCATGCGCCGACCACGACCATCGCCGCATCCTCCGCGAGCCGCAGCAGCCGCGCCGCGCGCGGGAACGGGACTGGGCCCTGCGCGACCGAATCGTCGGAATGCATCGCCGGCTCAGTGCTGGGGGCGGGCTCGCTGGATCTCCGCACGGAACGCGTTCAGCACCTCCGTGCCCGGCTTGTGGGACTTGTCCAGCTGCTGGGCCCACGTCTGCTGCACCGGCTCCAGCGTCTTTCGCCACTCCGCGCGCTCGGCGAGGGTCAGGTCGTGCACGACCCAGCCGTACTTGGTCTCGAGCTCCTTGCGGACCTCGCCGGAGGACGCGTCTTCGTGCTTGCAGAAATTGCGCCACGTCTCGTCACCCGCCTGCACCATCGCGTCGCGTACGTTCTGCGGGAGCCGATTCCACACCTTGTCGCTGATCGCGCCGATCGCCGCGAAGCTGCCCACCTGCGCGCCTGCGGTGCTGTACTTGAGCACGTTTTCGGTGCTGTTGGCCTTCACGCTGCCGAACGCGCCGAAACGCCCGTCCACCGTGCCGCGGTCGAGCGAGAGGTAGAGGTCTGCCACGGACATCTGCACGGGAATCGCGCCGACCCGTTGCGCCGTGTCGTCCGAGGCCCCGCCGAGCGTCTTCAGCTTGAGGCCCTTCATGTCGGAGGGCAGCTTTACTTGGCGCAACTTCGTAGTCTGCACCTCGTAGGGCGAATTGCTGAACGCGAAGACGACCTTGAGGTGCAGCGGCGCGTATTCCTTCTGGGCGAGGACGCCGTTGCCCGTGGGCTTGGAGAGCGCCCAGAGCGCGGCGCTGCCCTCGCACGACGAGTCGATCATTCCAGGCAGCTCATCGACCGCCGTCAGCGGAAGCTTCTCCGGGGTATACGACGCGCCGAAGCGGCCGATGTCAGCGGTGCCCGCCATGGTGAGCGCGAGCAGATCCTTGGCCTTGCCCAGCTGCTCCGCGGGATACCACTGGAAGTCGACTTGCCCATGAGTGAGGCGCTTGACCTCGTCCATCCAGAACTTGGTGCCGTATACGCTGATGGGATGCGTGGCCGGCAACGAGTCAGCGAGACGCAGCGTTATCTTTTGCGCGGCGGCCTCGAGCGCAAGCATGCACGAAGCAGCCAATGCGACCCGCCCGAGGGGACCCCACACGGCGCGTCTATTCCCGGGCCTCGTTTGGTGACCCATCCGGTTCTCTCCTCCGTCGCGCAGCGCGCGATCCTTGTTGTTCCGCGATCCTGTCAGGTGCGCGAAAACGTGTCAACGAAACTGTCAACGCATTCGCACCCATTTCGAATCGCGCTGCAGTTCGCGCTGCGTGCCCACACAGGATAAGAAGATCAAACGAGGCGCGAGGAGACGCGTCGAGCGACCGGAAGGCACATTGCTTCCAGGCGGGCCAACGTGCTATGTGAGAGTGGCGCCCCGAACACGAATCGAACGTGCGACCTGCCCCTTAGGAGGGGGCTGCTCTATCCACTGAGCTACCGGGGCGCTGCGAGGGAAATTATCGCACGGGGTCGCTGAGCCGCTCCGAGGGCGGCCTCACTTGTAGAAGCCGACCCCGCACACCTCGTCGCCGACCCGGGTCACGTAGCTCACCTTCGGCACCGGCTCGTCGCTGCCGGGACGCGGCCACATGTAGGCGACCTGCTTCACCTTGCCTTCTTCGGCGACACGGAAGATCTCCGCGCCGAATGCCTTGCCGCGCTTGTCCCTGAGCTCCTTCAGGTTGCGCCCGAGCATCGACGGATGCGCCGTGGTCGTGCCGTCGAGTTTCGCGCAGAAGGGATAGAGGTCGCGGTCGCGGAAGCCCGCCTCGCCGCGGTTGAACTTGGCGAGCGCCGCCGCTTCGTCCTTCTGCAGTTCCTTCACGGCGCGGTCGAGCATGGCGCGAGCCTCGGCCGCCGTGCCGAAGGAACCTTCGGTTGCGAGTGTGTTCGTGAACCCGCCGAGGCTCGCCAATGCACCGGCGAAAAGGACAGCCCGCACGGATGTCGAGACTCTCATGGCGCCTCCTCGCAGCTTTCCCAACGCGAGCTCCCGGGATGGACGTCGCGCGGGCAGGCCTGTCGCCTAAAGGCGATCGTGGAAGGGCATGTTAGGACGGCCTGTCGGTGCGAGCAAACCGCTCCCGAAGCATCCGCGCTTCAGGGCTGCTTCACCAGCTCCATGCGGCACCGCGCGCGAACGTCCTGAGGCGATGCACGCGTCGCGCCACCGCGCCGCGAGTTGAGCCCATACTAGCCGGCGTTTTCGCGCGCCCGCAGCTTTCGCCAACCGCCCCACGGAGGATCACCATGAACCTCGACCGCCTGCGCATCGCCGGCATCGCCTGTGCCGCATGGCTCGCCGCCACGGCCATCGCCGCCGACCCCGCCGCTCCCGCGAAGGACAAGCGCTTCCCGCAGCTCACGATGGAACAGCTCGACGCGAAGCAGAAGCCGCTCGGCGAGCAGATCATGAAGGTGTCGAGCGTCGGCCTCGCCGGCCCGTACAACCCGCTGCTGCGCAGCCCCGTGCTCGGCCAGCGCATGTTCGACCTGCTGCGCTACCTGCGCTGGGAAACGTCGGTGCCGCTGCGCCTGAACGAGTTCGCGATCCTCATCATCGGCCGGCAATGGCGCTCGCAGGTCGAGTGGTTCGCCCACGCGCCGCTCGCCATCAAGGCGGGTCTTTCGCCCGACATCGTCGCGCAGCTCAAGAAGAACGAGCGGCCGACGAACATGAAGCCGGACGAGGAGGTGGTCTACGATCTCGTGACCGAGCTCACCAGGAGCCACCAGGTCTCCGACTCCACCTTCGGCCGCGCCAGGCAGCTGCTCGGCGGCGAGCAGCAGGTGGTCGATCTCACGATGGTGGCCGGCACGTACGTGAGCGTCGCAATGCTGCTCGCGATGGCGGAAGAGGGCGTGCCGCCGGACAAGGAGCCGCCGTTCAAGGCCGGCGAGCCATGAGAGCCGGCTGATCGTCCATACTAGGCGGCTCATTTCCGGAGGAGGATCGCGCATGGCGCATTCGGGACGCGGCGCGGGACGCTTTCCGCAGCTCACCATGGAGCAGCTCGACGCGAAGCAGAAGCCGCTCGGCGAGCAGATCATGAAGGTCTCCAGCGTCGGCATCGGCGGGCCGTACAACCTGCTGCTGAGGAGCCCCGTGCTCGGGCAGCGCATGTTCGACCTGCTCGCCTACCTGCGCTGGGACACGTCGCTGCCGCTGAGGCTGAACGAGTTCGCGATCCTCATCGTCGCGCGCCAGTGGCGCTCGCAGATCGAGTGGCTCGCCCACGGGCCGATCGCGATCAAGGCGGGCCTCGCGCCCGAGATCGTGGCGCAGCTCAAGAAGAACCAGCGGCCGACGGGCATGAAGCCGGACGAGGCGATCGTCTACGACTTCGTGACCGAGCTGCTGCGCGAGCACGAGGTATCCGATGCGCTCTTCGCGCGCGCGAAGCAGCTCCTCGGCGAGCAGCAGCTGGTCGATCTCACGGCGACCGCGGGAACCTACATCACGCTCGCGATGATCCTCGCCATGGCGGAGCAGGGCGTGCCGCCCGACCGCGAGCCGCCGTTCAAGGAGGGCGAGCCTTGAGCGGACGCGCGCGAGGCGGCGCTCCGGGTTAGATGGGAGAAGGGCCGGAACCGCGGCCGCGCAGAAGCGGCCTCGCCACGCTCGCGAGGCTGCTGCCTTTCCTCGCGCCCTACCGCGGGCGCTTCGTGGTCGCGGGCATCGCGCTCGTGGTGGCCGCCGCGGCGACGCTCGCCATCCCGTACGCGTTCAAGCAGATGATCGACGTGGGCTTCGGCGCGGCCGGCGCGAAGAGCGCGGCGCACGTGGACCTGTACTTCCTCGCGCTCTTCGCCGTCGCGTGCATCCTCGCGCTCGCGACCGCGGCCCGCTTCTACTCGGTCTCGTGGCTCGGCGAGCGCGTGACCGCGGACATCCGCAATGCCGTCTACGCGCACGTGGTCGACCAGAGCCCGCAGTTCTTCGAGGTCACGCGCAGCGGCGAGGTGCTGTCGCGCCTCACGACCGACACCACGCTCATCCAGACGGTCGTCGGCACCAGCATCTCGATGGCGCTGCGCAACGCGCTCCTCTTCATGGGCGGGCTCGGCATGATGTTCGTGACGAGCCCGCGGCTGTCGGCGATCATCATCGTGCTCCTGCTCGTGGTGGTGCTGCCGATCATCGCCTTCGGCCGGCGCGTGCGGCGCCTGTCGCGCGACTCCCAGGACCGCATCGCGGACGCTTCGGCCATCGCGGGCGAGATCCTGAACGCGATGCCCACCGTGCAGGCGTTCACCCACGAGCGCATCGAGGCCGAGCGTTTCCGGGATTCGGTCGAGCGCGCGTTCGCCACCGCCATCCGACGCGTGCGCGCCCGGTCGCTCCTCACCGTGGTCGCGATCCTCCTCGTCTTCGGCGCGATCGTGTTCGTGCTCTGGCTCGGAGCGCACGCGGTGATCCGCGGCACGATGACCGGCGGCGAGCTCGGCCAGTTCATCCTGTACTCGGTGATCGTGGCCGGGGCCGTGGGCGCGCTCGCGGAAGTGCTCGGCGAGGCGCAGCGCGCGGCCGGAGCGACCGAGCGCCTGCTCGAGCTGCTCGCGGCGCGTTCGCCCATCCAGTCGCCGGCCGATCCCCGGCCATTGCCGCCACGTTCGCTTCAGGGCGCGGCCCTCGCTCTCGACGGCGTCACGTTCTGCTATCCATCGCGCCCGGGGCTGCCCTCGCTCGTGGACATCGATCTCGCCGTGCGGCCGGGCGAGACGGTCGCGGTGGTCGGTCCCTCGGGCGCGGGCAAGACCACGCTCTTCCAGTTGTTGCTGCGCTTCTACGATCCGCAGCAGGGAACGATCCGCCTGGACGGCGTCGAGATCCGCAGCCTCGACCTGCACGCGTTGCGCGCGGCGATCGGCATCGTGCCCCAGGACACGATCGTGTTCGCGGCGGACGCGATGGAGAACATCCGTTATGGTCGCGCCGATGCGAGCGACGAAGACGTCATCGCGGTCGCGAGGATGGCCGCGGCCCACGAGTTCATCGAGAAGCTGCCGCAGGGCTATCGCACGTTCCTGGGGGAGCGGGGCGTGCGCCTTTCGGGCGGACAGCGACAGCGCATCGCCATCGCCCGCGCCTTGCTGAAGAACCCGCCGCTGCTCCTGCTCGACGAGGCGACGAGCGCGCTCGACGCCGAATCGGAGCGGCTGGTGCAGGGCGCGCTCGAGACCGCGATGGCGGGGCGCACCACGCTGGTCATCGCCCACCGCCTCGCGACCGTGAAGCGCGCCGACCGCATCGTCGTGCTCGACGCCGGGCGCATCGTCGAGACGGGCGACCACGCCTCGCTCGTGGCGCTCGGCGGCATCTATGCGAACCTCGCCGCGCTGCAGTTCCACGGCACCGGCTAGCGGGAAATTGCGCGCGCGCAATTGAGGTCCGGCGGGCCGGATGCGATCATGGCGCTTTCGAGAAGAACATCCGGAGGAGAACCATGAAGAAGCGCATCGCGCTCATCGCCGCATTGCTCTGCGCGGCCGCCGTGCTGCCCGCCGCCGCGCAGACCGCCGAGCTCAACGTCGCGCAGCAGTACGGCGTGAGCTTCCTGCCCCTCATGGTGATGGAGCGCGAGCACCTGGTCGAGAAGCACGCGAAGGCCGACGGGGCGGGCGACATCAAGGTGAACTGGGTGAAGATCGCGGGGCCGGCCGCGATGAACGACGGCATCATCGGCGGCTCGCTCCAGTTCGCGGCGGTCGGCGCGCCCTCGCTCATCACGCTCTGGGACAAGACCGGCGGAATGATCAAGGGCGTCTCCGCGATGACGACCTATCCGCTGTACCTGCTCACGCGCGATCCGGCCGTGAAGTCGCCGCGCGACTTCAGCGAGAAGGACAAGATCGCGGTGCCATCGATCAAGGTGTCCACGCAGGCGATCATGATGCAGATGCTCGCGGCCAAGGAATTCGGCGACGCGAACTGGGCGAAGTTCGACCCGTACACCGTCGGCCTCTCGCACCCGGATGCCACCATCGCGTTCACCAACCAGAGCGGCGGGGTGAACGCGCATTTCACCTCGTCGCCCTTCTACGAGCAGGAGGTGAAGGTGCCGGGCGCGCACCTCATCACGACGAACTACGAGATCCTCGGCGGGCCCGCGACCGCGGTCGTGATCGTCGCCTCATCCCGGTTCCGCGACGCCAACCCGAAGACGTACCGCGCCTTCTTCGATGCCCTGAAGGATGCGATCGACACCATCAATCGCGACAAGCACGCCGCGGCGAAGGTCTACCTCGAGCAGGCGCACGACACGAAGAACACCGTCGAGGACATCTACAAGATGATCTCGGCCCCGGACTACGCGTACACCCTCGCGCCGCAGAAGGTCTTCAAGACGGCGCAGTTCATGCACCGCATCGGCTCGGTGAAGCGCGAGCCGAAGTCGGTGGCGGACCTGTTCTTTCCCGAGGTGCAGGACCTGAAGGGCGACTGAGCCGATGGCCGCCACGGTTCGCATCGGCAGCGGCGCGGGATTCCAGGGCGACCGGCTCGATCCCGCGCTGGTGCTCGCCGAGCGCGGCGAGCTCGACTGGCTCGGCTTCGAGTGCCTGGCCGAGCGCACGATCGCGCTCGCGCAGCTGCGGCGGCGCAAGGACCCGTCGAAGGGCTACGACGTCCTGCTCGAACGGCGCATGAGCCGCCTGCTGCCGATCGCCAAGCGCCGCGGCATCCGCATCATCACGAACATGGGCGCAGCGAACCCGGTGGCCGCGGGCGAGGCGATCGTGCGCATTGCCCGCGACGAAGGTCTCGCGGTGAAGGTGGCCGTGGTGACGGGCGACGACGTGCTCGACGTGGTCCGTTCCGACGCACCGACGATCGAGGCGCGCGGCACGATCGGCGACTACGGCCCGCCCGTATCCGCGAATGCGTACCTCGGTGTGGAGGCCTTGTTGCCCGCGCTGCAGACCGGCGCGGACGTGATCGTCACCGGCCGCGTGGCCGATCCCTCGCTCTTCCTCGCGCCGATCGCCTATCGCTACGGGTGGTCCCTCGACGACTTCGAGCACCTGGGCCGCGGCACCTGCGTTGGCCACCTGCTCGAATGCGCGGGCCAGCTCACCGGCGGCTACTTCGCCGATCCGGGACGCAAGGACGTGCCCGGCATGGCGTGGCTCGGATTCCCGTATGCGGACGTGGATGCGGACGGCCACTGCGTGCTCGGCAAGGTCGAGGGCACGGGCGGCGCGATCAGCGTGGCCAACACGAAGGAGCAGCTCCTCTACGAGGTGACCGATCCCTCGGCCTACATGACGCCGGACGTGATCGCCGATTTCTCGCGCGTGAGCCTGCGCGAAGCCGGGCCGGACAAGGTCGCGGTGAGCGGCGCGCACGGCAAGGGCCGCCCCGACCAGCTCAAGGTGAGCGTCGGCTACCACGCGGGTTTCGTGGGCGAGGGCGAGATCGGCTACGCGGGACCGAACGCCACAGCCCGTGCGCGCCTCGCCGCCGACATCGTGCGCGAGCGCCTCGAGGGCCGCTTCACCGAGATGCGCTTCGATCTCATCGGCAGCACGTCGCTGCACGGCCGCGCGTTCGAGGCGGACGATCGCCCGTACGAGGTGCGCCTGCGCGTGGCCGCCCGTGCGCCGACCGCGGACGCCGCCATGATCGTGGGCGAGGAGGTCGAGGCGCTCTACACGAACGGTCCCGCGGGCGGCGGCGGGGCGCGCAAGTACGTGCACGAGCAGATCGGCATCGTCTCCACGCTCATCGATCGCGCGGCGGCGAAGGGCGCGGTGACCGTGCTCGAATGGAGCCCCCATGCCGAAACTGTATGACCTCGCGCACTGCCGCGCCGGCGACAAGGGCGACACCTCGATCCTCTCGGTGATCGCGTACGCGCCCGGGGACTACCCGCGGCTCGTGGAGCGCCTCACGGTGGACGCGGTGCACCGGCACCTGCGCGGCATCGTGCGCGGCGAGATCGTGCGCTACGAGCTGCCGCAACTGCACGCGCTGCAGTTCGTCTGCTCGCACGCGCTCGGCGGCGGCGTCACCACCTCGCTCTGCCTCGACTCCCACGGGAAGGCGCTTTCCTACGCGCTCCTCGAGATGACGGTGTGAGGCGGCTGCCCCCGCGGCACCGCCCGGCGCGCGCGATGCGCGCCGGGCTCGGCGCTCATTCGGCCTTCACCTGGATGCGCCGCGGCTTCGCGTGCTCCGCCTTCGGCACCCGCAGGCGCAGCACGCCGTTCTTCATGCTCGCCTCGATCTTCTCGCTGTCGAGGTCGCGGCCGAGCGCGAAGCTGCGCCGGTATTGCGCGACCCGGATCTCGGCGTAGACGCTCTCGAGCCGGGCCGCTTCGCCGAGCGCGACCTTGCCTTCGATGGTGAGGGTGTCGCCGTCGACGTCGATGGAAAGGTTTTCCTTCGAGACGCCGGGCAGGTCCGCGCAGAGCAGGATGCCGTTGTCGTCCTCGACGATGTCCACGGGCGGGACCAGGGCCGGCCCCGCGGTGTTGCTCGCGCCCGCGGCGGTGTCGCGCGCGTCGCGTTGGGTGACGTTCGTGTCCATGGAATCCTCCGCTGGTCTCAGTGCGTTTCCTTCACGTCGATGCGCCGGGGCTTCGAGGCCTCGCGCTTCGGCACCACGATCTTCAGCACGCCGTCCCGGTAGGACGCGTCCACGCCCGCGGCGTCGACGTCTTCCGGGAGCGTGATGGCGCGGCGGAAAGCGCCGGAGAAGCGCTCGTCGGCGTAGACCGTGACCTTGTCGCTTTCCTCGGGCAGGTCGCTCGCGCGCTCGCCGCTGATCGTGAGCAGGCCCTTGTCGACGGACACTTCGAACCTCGACGGATCCATGCCCGGAGCGAACGCGTAGATCTCGACCGCGTCCGCGCTCACGCCCATGTTGATCGCCGGGAACGTGCCGCGCGCGGCGGCACGGATGCTCGACGGCCATGCCCGGCCGAAGGCCTGCTCCACCTGGCGCTGGAGCACGTCGAGCTCGGAGAACAGGTCGCCAGGAAACCGCGTCAGGGACGGAAACATGTTCTTCACTCCTATCAGATTGACGCCCGGGCGCTTCGCGGCCCGAGGCCGTCGCGCCCACCCCGGGAGCCGCGAACGGCCCCCCTGCGGCGGGAGATGGGGAGCGGTGGCGGCGATTCAAGCCCCCGCATGCGGGCTGGACAGGACCGGCCCGATCCACCATGCTGCGGGTCCCAGGAGGGGGAGGAAACGATGAAGAAGATTCTGGTCGTCGCGGCGGGCGCGCTCGCGCTCGCCCTCGGGGCGAGCGCGTTCGCGCAGGCCCCGATCGTGATCAAGTTCAGCCACGTCGTCGCCGACGACACGCCGAAGGGGCAGGGCGCGCTCAAGTTCAAGGAGCTCGCCGAGTCGCGCACCCACGGCCGCGTGAAGGTCGAGGTCTACCCGAACAGCAGCCTGTACAAGGACAAGGAAGAGCTCGAGGCGCTGCAGCTGGGCGCCGTCCAGATGCTCGCCCCGTCCGTGTCGAAGTTCGGGCCCATCGGCCTGAAGGAGTTCGAGGCGCTCGACCTGCCGTTCCTCTTCGACGACACGGCCGAGCTGCACAAGGTGATGGACGGCCCCGTGGGCGCGGGCCTCATGAAGAAGCTCGAGCCCAAGGGGATCAAGGGGCTCGCCTTCTGGGACAACGGGTTCAAGGTGATGACCGCCAACAAGCCGCTGCGCACGCCGGCGGACTTCCGCGGGCTGAAGATGCGCATCCAGTCTTCGAAGGTGCTCGACGCGCAATTCCGCGCGCTCGGCTCGATCCCGCAGGTGACCGCGTTCTCCGAGGTGTACCAGGCGATGCAGACCGGCGTCGTGGACGGCAGCGAGAACACGCCCTCGAACATCTTCACGCAGCACCACCACGAGGTGCAGAAGTACCTCACGGTGTCCAACCACGGCTACATCGGCTACGCCGTCATCGTGAACAAGAAGTTCTGGGACGGCCTCGCGCCGGACCTGCGCACGACGCTCGAGGGCGCGATGCGCGACGCGACCGCGTTCGCGAACGACCGCGCCCAGGCGGACAACGACGAGGCGATGAAGAAGATGGAAGCGAGCGGCCGCATCGAGATCATCCAGCTCACGCCGGAGCAGCGCGCGGAGTGGAAGAAGGCGCTCGCGCCGGTGCACGCGCAGATGGAGGAGCGCATCGGCAAGGATCTGATCCAGGCGATCTACAAGGAGACGGGCTACAAGCAGTAGCCCGTCGCGCCGGCCGTGCCTAGCGCGGCGCGGTCGGCGCCGGCCGCGGTGGCCCCGCGTCGGGATCGAGGTCGCGCCGGGCGTTGAGCGAGCGCTTCACCGTCATCACCATCCCGACCACGATCACGATCAGGATGATGACGAGCGCGATGAGGATGCGCCGCGACATCGCTTCACGCTGCCCTCGCGCGCGGGCTCATTCCTCGAGCCCCTCGACGCGCTTGAACGACGATTGGAGCACGCGCCCTGTGTGCGCGCGCTTGCCGCGGTAGTGCCCGAGCTGCGCGGCGCCCACGGTGATCGTGGTGCGCTTGTCCCCGCGTCCGACCGCGGCGATCCGCACGCCGGCATCGGCCGCGGCGATGCCGATCATCTTCTCGCCCTCGTGCAGGCGGATCGCCATCACGCCCTTGCCGCCGCCGGCTAGCTCCTTCACTTCCTCGAGCGGGAAGACGAGCAGCCGCCCCGAGCTCGACAGCGCCGCCGCCTCGCGCGTGCCTTCGGCGATCGCGGAGGGCGCGAGCAGCGATTCGCCCTCGTCGAGCGAGACGAACTGCTTGCCGGCGCGCTGGCGCGTGACGAAGCCTTCGATCTTCGCGCGCAAGGCGTTGGCGCCGCTGGTGGCGAGCAGCACCGGTGTCTCGGCCGGCCCCGAGAGCATGCCCACGATGGCCGTGCCCTGGGTCTCGACGAGCGAGCTCGCCGGCACGCCGTCGCCCTTGCCCCCGGGAATGTCGGTCGCGCGCACGTTGAACACCCGGCCGTTCGCACCGAAGAGCACGATCGGATGGATGGTGCGCGTCTCGCGGATCGCGACCGGGCCGTCGCCTTCCTTCCAGGTGAGCGCGCCGCGATCGATGCCGTGTCCCGAGCGGGTGCGCAGGAATCCGAAGCGCGACAGGATCACGGTGACGGGTTCGTCGGAGACCGCTTCCACCATCGACACGGTGATGCGCTCGGCCTCCTCGATCACCGTGCGCCGCTTGTCGCCGAAGCGCTCCGCGTCCTCGCGCACTTCCTTGGCGGCGAGCGCGCGGCGCTCGGCGGGCGAGGCGAGCAGCTTCCTGAGCGAGGCCGCTTCCTTCCTGAGGTCGGCGAGCTCGCGCTCGATCTTGATGCCCTCGAGGCGCGCGAGCTGGCGCAGGCGGATCTCGAGGATGTCCTCGGCCTGGCGCTCGGAGAGGTCGAACGCCTTGACGAGCTCGGGTTTCGGCTCGTCCGAATGGCGGATGACCTTGATCACCTTGTCGATGTTCAGGAAGGCGATCATGCGGCCTTCCAGGATGTGCATGCGGTCCGCCACTTCCTGCGCGCGATGCTTGAGGCGCCGTTCCAGCACGTTCAGGCGGAACTGCGCCCACTGGCCGATCGCTTCTCCGAGGCTCATCTGGCCGGGGCGCCCGTCGATGCCGATCGCGACGAGGTTCAACGGCACGTTCGCTTCCATCGACGTGTGCGCGAGCAGGAACTGCATCAGCTCCTCGCTCTCGACGCGGCTGGTGCGCGGCTCGAACACGAGGCGCACGGGGTGCTCGCCGTCGGAGTCGTCGCGGGCGCTCTCGAGGAGCGCGAGGGCCGCGTTCTTGAGGCTCTGCTGGTCGGGGGTGAGCGATTTCTTGCCGGCCTTCGGCTTGGGATTCGTGAGCTCCTCGATCTCGGCGAGCACGCGCGCGGCCGAGGTGTTGGGCGGCAGCTCGAAGACGGCGACGCGGTACTGCCCGCGCGCGAGCTTCTCCACGCTCCAGCGTGCGCGCACGCGGATGCTGCCGCGTCCGGTCTCGTAGGCGCGCTTGATCTCGTCGCGCGCGGAGATGATCTGGCCGCCGCCGGGGAAGTCCGGTCCCTTGATCGTGCTCGTGACCGGCTTGGCGTCCGGTCCGTTCTCGAGCGTGCGCGCGCACGCCTCGGAGACTTCCTTCAGGTTGTGCGGCGGGATCTCGGTGGCCATGCCGACCGCGATGCCCGAGGCGCCGTTCAGCAATCCCACCGGCAGCCGCGCCGGCAGCAGCTTCGGCTCCTGCGCGCTGCCGTCGTAGTTGTCGATGAAGTCGACGGTGCCGCGATCGAGCTCGGAGAGCAGCACGTGCTCGGCGAACGGCGTGAGGCGCACCTCGGTGTAGCGCATGGCCGCCGGACTGTCGCCGTCGCGCGAGCCGAAGTTGCCCTGGCCCTCGACGAGCGGATAGCGCAGCGTGAATTCCTGCGCCATGCGCACCGCCGCGTCGTAGACCGCCACGTCGCCGTGCGGATGGTACTTGCCGATCACGTCGCCCACGATGCGCGCGCTCTTCTTGAACGGGGCATCGGAGCGGTTGCCCAGCTCGCGCATGGCGTAGAGGATGCGCCGCTGCACCGGCTTCTGCCCGTCCTCGACCGAGGGCAGCGCGCGTCCCTTCACCACGCTCATCGCGTAGGCGAGGTAGGCGCGCGAGGCGAATTCCGAGAGCGTCGGCGTGTGGTCGCCGCCGCCGCTCGCCGGGGCGGAAGGCGGCGTGGGGGTCGCGGGCGGCGCGCCGCTGCCCGAGGTCGCGAAGAGATCGCCGGAACGATCGTCGGTGCCGGAAAGCCGGGGCTTGCGCGTCTTTACCGTGCTCATACGTCGGCCTCGATGAGGTGGCCTTTCTCTTCCATCCATGCGCGGCGGCCCGCGGCCTCGCCCTTCGCCATGAGCAGCTTGAACACGCCCTGGGCCAGCGCGCGCTCGCGATCGTCGAGGCGCATCTCGATGAGGCGCCGCGTGTCCGGATGCATCGTCGTCTCGCGCAGCTGCTCCGGATTCATCTCGCCCAGTCCCTTGAAGCGCCCGACGTGGATCAGCGAATCGCGCACGTCCTCGTCGCGCAGCTTCTCGAGGATCTGGTCGCGCTCGTTCTCGTCGAGGGCGTAGAGGCGCTTCTCGGCCTTCGTCTTGCCGTGGGGCGCGACGCGGATCGAGTAGAGCGGCGCCTGGGCGATGAATACGTGGCCGCGCTCGATGAGCCTCGGGAAGTGGCGGAAGAAGAGGGTGAGCAGGAGCGTCTGGATGTGTGCGCCGTCCACGTCCGCATCGGCCATGACGATGATCTTGCCGTAGCGCAGCCCTTCGAGCACCGCGTCCGGCGCCCCCGGCTCGTGGGGATCGATGCCGAGCGCCACCGCGATGTCGTGCACCTCGGCGTTGCCGTAGAGCTCCTTCGCGTCGACCTCGAAGGTGTTGAGCACCTTGCCCTTCAACGGCAGGATCGCCTGGTACTGGCGGTCACGCGCCTGCTTGGCCGACCCGCCCGCGGAGTCGCCCTCGACCAGGAACACCTCGTTGCGCGTCATGTCCTGCGACTCGCAATCGGTGAGCTTGCCCGGCAGGATCGCGACGCCGCTGCCGCGGCGTTTCTCGACGACCTTGCCCGCCTTCTGCCGCGCCGTGGCCGCGCTGATCGCGAGCTGCGCGATCTTCTTGCCTTCCTCGACGTTGAGGTTGAGCCATGCATCGAGCGGGTCCTTCACGCGCGAGGCGATGAGCTTCAGCGCTTCGCGCGAGGACAGGCGTTCCTTCGTCTGGCCCTGGAATTGCGGATCGAGCAGGCGCGCCGAGAGCACGTAGCGCAGCGGCTTCCACGCGTCTTCGGCTTGCAGCGTCACGCCGCGCGTGAGCAGCTCGTGGTGCTCGCAGAATTCCTTGATCGATTCGTAGACCGCGTGCCGGAGGCCGGCCTCGTGGGTGCCGCCGAGCGGAGTGGGGATGAGGTTCACGAACGACTCGCCTTCGCCGCCCGCTTCCGCCCACGCGATCGCCCACACCGCGCCTTCGCCCTGTGCGTACGTGCCGTCGTCGGCGCCGCAGTAGGACTCGCCCGCGAAGATCGGGCTCACGTAGCCGCCGAGATCGGCGAGACGCTCCTGCAGGTAGGCGTTGAGCCCGCCCTCGTATTTCCAGCGCCGCTCTTCCTTGCCGATGTCGTCGACGAGCGTGACCTCGAGGCCCGGCAGCAGCACCGCCTTCGCGCGCAGGAGCATCTCGAGGTCGGAGCGCTTCACGCGCGCGGTGTCGAAATACTTGGGATCGGGCCACGCGCGCACGACGGTCCCCGTGTCGCGCGGGCCCGCCTTGCCGGCCTTCTTGAGCTTCTGCGCGACCTCGCCGTCCTCGAACGCGATGTCCCACAGCGCGCCTTCGCGCTTCACGCGCACCTCGAGTCGCCTGGACAGAGCGTTCGTGACCGACACGCCCACGCCGTGCAGGCCGCCCGAGAAGGCGTACGCGCCGCCGGCCTTCTTGTCGAACTTGCCGCCCGCGTGCAGGCGCGTGAACACGACCTCGACCGTGGGCGACTTCTCGACCGGATGCGGGCCGACCGGGATGCCGCGCCCGTCGTCCTCGACGCTCACCGAGCCGTCGGCGTGCATCGTGACGGTCACGTGCTTCGCGAAGCCGGCGAGTGCCTCGTCGGCCGCGTTGTCGATCATCTCCTGGATGATGTGCAGCGGGCTGTCGGTGCGCGTGTACATGCCCGG
>CAYOGL010000046.1:0-32269 GCA_964403515.1 uncultured Burkholderiales bacterium
ATCACCTCGACCAAGAAGGGCTCGATCACCTCGATCCAGGCGGTGTACGTGCCCGCGGACGACCTGACCGACCCCTCACCGGCGACCACGTTCGGCCACCTCGATGCGACGGTGGTGCTGTCGCGCGACATCGCGGCCCTCGGCATCTACCCGGCGGTCGACCCGCTCGACTCCACGTCGCGGCAAGTCGACCCCAACGTGGTAGGCGAGGACCACTACAACACCACGCGCGCCGTGCAGGCGGTGCTGCAGCGCTACAAGGAGCTGCGCGACATCATCGCGATCCTCGGCATGGACGAGCTCTCGCCGGAGGACAAGCTCGCGGTCTCGCGCGCGCGCAAGATCCAGCGCTTCCTGTCGCAGCCGTTCCACGTGGCCGAGGTGTTCACCGGCTCGCCCGGCAAGTACGTCACGCTCAAGGACACGATCAAGGGCTTCAAGATGATCGTGAACGGAGAATGCGACAGCCTGCCCGAGCAGGCCTTCTACATGGTCGGCACGATCGAGGAAGCGTTCGAGAAGGCCAAGACGCTGCAGTAACGGGCGGCACGCAAAGGTTCTCCCATGGCGAGGAAGTTTCATCTGGACATCGTGAGCGCCGAGCAGGCGATCTACGCCGGCGAGGTGGAGATGGTCATCGCGCCCGGCGAGGCGGGCGAGCTCGGCATCCTGCCCGAGCACGCGCCGCTGCTCACGCGCGTGCGCCCGGGCACGGTGCGCGTGATTCCGGGCGGCGATGCGGAGGAGGAAGTGATCTACGTGTCGGGCGGCATGATGGAGGTGCAGCCGGACCGGGTCACCGTCCTCGCCGATACCTCGATCCGCGCGCACGACCTGGACGAGGCACGGGCGTTGGAAGCGGAGCGCGCGGCGAAGGAAGCGCTCGCTAACAAGACGGGCGCGATGGAGCTCGCGAAGGCGCAGGCGGAGCTCGCCGAAGCGGTGGCGCAGCTCGCCGCGATCCGGAAGCTTCGCGCGCGGCGCTGAACATGCTAGAATCCTCCGCGTAGTCCAAGGGGGATCACGAAACTCCTTTAGAGGCGCAACACATGCGGGCAGGGGTCACCCCCTGCCCTTTTTGTTTTCTCTCCGGAATTCCGCCCCATGAAGTCCTCCGCCAAGCCGCTGCAAGTCGTCGTTCTCGCCGCCGGCAAGGGCAAGCGCATGCATTCGGACCTGCCGAAGGTGTTGCAGCCGCTCGCCGGCCGTCCGTTGCTCGCCCATGTCCTCGACACGGCTCGGGCCCTGTCTCCCGATCGTCTTTGCGTCGTGATCGGCCACGGCGCAGAGGCGGTGCGCGAGCGGCTCGCGGCCCCGGAGCTGGTCTGGGCGGTGCAGGAGCGGCAGCTCGGCACCGGCCACGCGGTGGTCCAGGCACTGCCGCACCTGCTGCCCGGCGGCGACATCCTCGTCCTCTATGGCGACGTGCCGCTCATCGAGGCGGCCACGCTGCGGTCCCTGGTGGCGGCGGCCGCGCCCGGCGCGCTGGCGCTTCTCACCCAGCAACTCGAAGACCCCCAGGGCTATGGGCGCATCGTGCGCGACGGGAGCGGTCGAGTCGCTCGCATCGTCGAGGAGAAGGACGCGACGGCCCAGGAGCGCGCCATCCGTGAAGTGAACACCGGCATCCTCGCCGGGGCTCGCGAGGCGCTCGAGGGATGGCTGCGTGGGCTACGCAACGACAACGCGCAGGGCGAGTACTACCTGACCGACGTGGTGGCGGCGGCGGTCGCGGCCCGCGTCCCGGTCGAAACGCGCGAGCCTGGCGCGGAATGGGAATGCCTCGGCGTGAACAGCAAGGTGGAGCTCGCGGCGCTCGAGCGGCGCCTGCAGGCCAACCGCGCCAACGTCCTCCTGGAGGCCGGCGTCACGCTCGCCGACCCGGCGCGTATCGATGTGCGTGGCAAGCTCGAGTGCGGGCGGGACGTCGCGATCGACGTGAACTGCATCTTCGAGGGCCGCGTCGTGCTGGGCGACCGCGTAACCGTCGGATCGGGCTGCGTGCTGCGCGACGTGACGATCGGAGCAGGCACCGAGGTGAAGCCGTTCTCGCACCTCGAGGAAGCGAGCATCGGCACCGATGCGCGCATCGGTCCGTACGCGCGCATCCGTCCGGGCACGAGCCTCGCGGACGCCGTGCACATCGGCAACTTCGTCGAGGTGAAGGCGAGCACCCTCGGTCGCGGCAGCAAGGCGAACCACCTGGCCTACGTCGGCGATTCGAGCGTCGGCAGCGACGTGAACATCGGCGCCGGCACCATCACCTGCAATTACGACGGCGCGCGCAAGCACCGCACCGTCATCGAGGACGACGTCCACATCGGCTCCGATGTGCAGCTCATCGCCCCCGTGACCGTCGGCCGCGGCGCTACCATCGCCGCCGGCGCGACGATCACGCACGACGTCCCGCCCGGCGGCCTCACGCTCACGCAGAAGAAGCAGGTCACGAAACCCGACTGGCAGCGCCCGCGCAAGAAGCCTTAGCGCTGCGCTACCAGCGCGCGGGCGGTTTCTTGTTGATGGTGATGCGTCGGTTCTCGACGGTGATGTAGCCGCCGGCGGTCAGGTCGCGAAAGATGCGGCTCACCATGTCGCGCGATGCCCCGACCCGTTCCGCGATCTCCTGCTGGGTGATCTTCTCCGGGATGCACAGCTTGCCCTCGACCTCGGCGGCGAGGTTCAGCAGCAGGTTCGCGACCCGCCCGTAGACGTCGAGCAGGGCGAGGTCCTTCACGCTGCTGGTCGCGACGCGCGCCCGCTCGATCACCTTCGACAGCATGTCGAGCGCGAAGTCCGGGTTCCGCCGGATCGCCTCGCGCACGGCATCGCGCGTCACGACCGAGAACACGGTCGGCTCGAGCGTCATGACCGAAGCCGAGCGCGGCTTGCCGTCGAGCGCCATCTCGCCCACGTACTCGCCCGCGCCCTGCGTGTCGAGGATCATCTCGTGCCCTTCGGCATCGGAGATGAAGACCTTCACGCGCCCCGAGAGGATGACGAAGACCGAGTCGCTCGAATCACCCTCCGTGATGAACACGGTGTTCTTCGGGTGCATGCGCAAGCGCCCGAGTCCCGCGAGCGTCCTCACGAAGCCGTCCGGGATGCGCTCCAGTTGCGCGGCGCTCGGCGCTTCCCCTGTCATGTTGTGGTCGGGAGCGGAAATTGGGCGAGTCTAGCATCCGGGATTTCGGCCGTTAAGGCGGTCGCCGGCCGCGGGATCGTGACCTGTCTCACATCGAGGCGTCGGATTTTCCGCAGTCGCGATGCCGAAAACGCCCATTCCCGAGCCCGCCGGCGTGCGCGAGGATGGCTCCAGGTTCGCGGGTTCCCTCCTCATCCGCGGACCGTCAGGGCGGCGTGAGGCCAGGGAGCATGACGCCCGATTCACTCTCCCCGGTCGGCGGACCGGGGAGAGTTCTGTTTTCCCGCGTGGCGCGTCCCCTCGGCGTGCGAAAATACCGCTGCCCTTCCTCGAAGCCCCCGGGCGCCCATGTGCGGAATCGTCGGAGCCATTGCCAGCCGTAACGTCGTGCCCATCCTCACGGAAGGGCTGAAGCGCCTCGAATACCGCGGCTACGATTCGGCCGGCATCGCCGTGTTGAATGGCGGCATCCGGCGGGTGCGCCGCGTGGGTCGCGTGGCCGAGATGGAGCTCGCCGCCCGGCGCGAAGGCCTCGAGGGCATCATCGGCATCGCGCACACGCGCTGGGCGACGCACGGCGGGGTGACCGAACCCAATGCGCATCCGCACGTCTCCAGCAACGAGATCGCCGTTGTGCACAACGGCATCATCGAGAACCACGAGGAGCAGCGCACGCGGCTCAAGGCGCTGGGCTACGCCTTCGAGTCGCAGACGGACACCGAGGTGGTCGCCCACCTCATCCATCACTACTTCCGTGCGACCGGCGACCTCTTCGAAGCGACGCGGCGCGCGGTGGGCGACCTGCGCGGCGCGTACGCCCTCGGCGTGGTCGCCCTGGCCGACCGCGATACGCTCACCGGCGCCCGCATGGGATGCCCCCTCGTGGTGGGCCTCGGCGAAGGCGAGAACTTTCTCGCCTCCGATGTTTCCGCGGTCATCGCGCACACGCGGCGCGTGATCTACCTCGAGGACGGCGACGTGGTGCAGCTGCACCGCGACGGGGTGCGCGTGGTCGATCGCGCCGGCGCTTGCGTCGCGCGGCAGGAGTATGTCTCCGACCTGAGCGCGGACGCCGTCGAGCTCGGCCCGTACAGCCACTACATGCAGAAGGAGATCCACGAGCAGCCGCGCGCCGTGGCCGACACGATCGAAGCGCTGCTCGAGCCGAACCGGGTGGACATCGACGGTTTGCTCGGTGGCGGTGCCGAAGCGGTGCTGCGCGACGTGGACGGCGTGCTCGTGCTCGCCTCGGGAACGAGCTACTACGCCGGGCTCGTCGCGCGCCACTGGATCGAGCGGCTCGCGCTCGTGCCGTGCAACGTGGAGCTCGGCCACGAGTATCGCTACCGCGAGTCGATCCCCAACCCGCGCCAGCTCGTCGTCACGATCTCCCAATCGGGCGAGACGCTCGATACGCTCGAGGCCCTCAAGCGCGCGCGCGACCTCGGTCACGGCAACACGCTCTCGATCTGCAACGTGCGCGAGAGCGCGATCCCGCGCGCCTCGCGCTTCGTCTTCTACACCCGGGCCGGCGCGGAGATCGGCGTGGCCTCGACGAAGGCATTCACGACGCAGCTGGTCGCGCTCCATGCGCTCGCGCTCGCGCTCGCCAAAGCGAAGGGACGGCTCACGGCCGAAGCCGAGGCCGATGCGCTGGAGCAGCTACGCTTCCTGCCGGGAAGCTTGCAGCATGCGCTCAACCTCGAGCCGCAGATCCAGGCGTGGTCCGAGCAGTTCTCAGGGCGCGATCACGCGCTGTTCCTCGGCCGCGGGATCCACTATCCGGTCGCGCTCGAGGGCGCCTTGAAGCTCAAGGAGATCTCGTACATCCACGCCGAGGCGTACCCGGCCGGCGAGCTCAAGCACGGCCCGCTCGCCCTCGTCGACGCGTCGATGCCGGTGGTCGTGATCGCCCCGAACGATGCGCTGCTCGAGAAGGTGAAATCGAACATGCAGGAAGTGCGGGCCCGCGGCGGGGAGCTCTACGTCTTCGCCGATCTCGACAGCCACTTCACCGAAAGCGAAGGCGTCCACGTGATCCGCACGCCGCGCCACGCGGGCGCCCTCTCGCCGGTGATCCACGCGATCCCCGTGCAGCTGCTCGCGTATCACACGGCCCTGCGCCGCGGCACCGACGTGGACAAACCCCGCAACCTCGCGAAGTCCGTCACCGTCGAGTAGCGACCCGCGGTCTCGGGAGCACGCGAGCGCGCGTCAGCCGACGTTCGCCGGCTTGTAGAAGTAAAGATCGGCCGTGAACGGCGAGCGCGCTTCCTCGCCCACGTGGTCCACGTCGCACCCGGACGGGGGCGGTGCGCCGCCCTGCGTGTTCACGCGCTGGATGCTGGTCACGCCGGAGAAGATGCCGCTGTCGCCCGCAGGGATCGCGTGCAGCAACGCCCACGGCATGTCGTCGCGGCTCGCCGACTGCATCGTGCGCACGATGGCGGAGACGCTGCTGCGGTCGTTCAGCGCATCGAACTCGTTGGGCGACGTCCAGCTCGCCACCGAGCGGTTGCCGTCGTAGAGCGTGGCCTCCGGCGCGGTGAGCACCCAGGTGAAGACGTTCGGATCGCTCGGCAACGGCGAACAGTGGTAGACCTGCACGCCGTTCGCCCGCAGGGCGAAGGCCGGCACCTCGCCGGATCCGGGACGCAGAGCGTTCGCGACCGGAGGCGGTGGGACGGCGGCGGCGGCCGGGAGGGCCAGCGCCACGGCGAGCCAGGCGGGGCAGCGTTTCGTCATGGAGTCCTCCGCGTTCCTCCGGCAGACAGGTCGCGGCGAAGCGCAGTTCCCGCCGTACGCCTGCCGCCCATCCTCCATTCGGAGAGTAAAATCGATGTCTTCCCCGGTGTCGGTTCCCATGCGGCTCTACATCAACGACGTCGCCGTGCGCGACGGCTTCCAGATCGAGAAGGTCTTCGTGCCGACCGGCACGAAGATCGAGGTGATCAATCAGCTCGCGCGCACGGGCCTGCACAAGATCGAGGCGACGTCGTTCGTCTCGCCGAAGGCGGTTCCGGCGCTCGCCGATGCCGAGGAAGTTCTCGCCGGCATCGATCATGTACCCGGCGTCACCTACATCGCGCTGGTGCCCAACGTGCGCGGGGTCCAGAACGCGGCCAAGGCGCGCGTGCGCCCCGACGAGGTGAACGGTGTCGTGTCCGCCTCGGAGACGCACAACCGCGCCAACATCAACCGGACCCACGAGCAATCGCTCGCCGAGATGCCCACGATGGTGAAGGTCGCGCACGACGCGGGCCTGAAGATCTCGATGAGCCTTTCGACGACGTTCGGCTGCCCCTTCGAGGGCCGCGTGCACGAGGACGTGGTGCTCGCGTTCGTCGAGAAATTCCGCGCGATGGGCTTCGACGGCATCACGCTCGCGGATACCACCGGGATGGCGAACCCGCGCCAGGTGCGCGAGCTGGTCACCGCGGTGCTCGAGCGATTCCCCGCGCCGCACGAAACGTACTACACGCTGCACTTCCACAACACGCGCGGCATGGGCCTCGCGAACGTCGTCGCCGGAATCGACGCCGGCGTGCGCTCGTTCGACGGCTCGGTCTCGGGGCTCGGCGGCTGCCCCTTCGCGCCCGGCGCCACGGGCAACATCTGCACCGAGGACATGGTGAACATGCTCGAGGACATGGGCTACGACACGCGCGTCGATCTCGCCAAGCTTCTCGCCGTCGCGCGCCGCATGCCGGCGATCGTCGGCCACGATGTGCCGGGACAAGTCATGAAGGCGGGCCAGACGCTCGAGCTGCACGAGCCGCCCGAGTTCGCCCGCTGATGCGCGGCCCATCACCGCTCGCACGCGCCTTGCTGCCATGCCGAGTCGCAATCGCAGTCCCCGTCGTGCGCGGGCTCGATTCCCTGAAGTCACCCCAACGATGCCAAGGAGAACCCTCATGAAGCGTTTGATGCACGGCGCCGTCGCCCTCGTGCTCGTGCTCGGGCTCGCGCTCGCGGCGAGCGCCGGCGCCCAGTCGCCGGAGAAGAAGAACATCACCATCGCGGTCGGTGGCAAGAGCCTCTTCTACTACCTGCCGTTGTCGGTGGCCGAGCGCAAGGGCTACTTCAAGGACGAGGGTCTGGAGGTCGACATTCCCGACTTCCCGGGCGGCGCCAAGGCGCTGCAGGCGTTGGTCGGCGGCAGCGCCGACCTCGTGTCGGGTGCCTACGAGCACACGATCAACATGGCCGCGAAGCATCAGCCGATCAAGGCGGTGGTGCTGCAGCTCAAGTACAGCGCGATCGAGCTGGTGATGCCCAAGGACAAGGCCGCGCACTACAAGAACGGCCGCGACCTGAAGGGCCTCAAGATCGGCGTCACCGCGCCCGGCTCCTCGACCAACATGTTCGTCGACAACCTGCTCGTGAAGGGCGGCCTCAAGCCGACGGATGTGTCCATCGTCGGCGTGGGTGCCGGCGCCGGTGCGGTGGCTGCGATGGAGAAGGGCGAGATCGACGCGCTCGCCAACCTCGATCCGGTCGTCACGCAGCTCGAGGCGACCGGCAAGTTCGTCTCCGTCGTCGACACGCGCACCGAGAAGGGCATGCAGGAGGTCTACGGTGGCGACTACATGGCGGCCGTCATCTACGTGACCGACGAGTTCGTGAAGAAGAACCCGAACACGGTGCAGGCGGTGGTGAACGCGATGGTGCGCGCGGACAAGTGGATCGCGCATGCGAAGCCGCAGGAGATCGTCGACCTGATGCCCGACTCGTACAAGGCGGGCAATCCCGCGCTTTACAAGCAGGGCCTCGAGAAGAACCTCGCCGGCTACTCCAAGGACGGCATGATGTCGCTCAAGGCCGCGGAGAACGTCTACAAGGTGCTCGCGCAGTTCGAGCCGTCCGTGATGAAGGCGGGCAAGATCGACCTCACGCAGACCTTCGACAACCGCTTCGTCGAGAAGGCGAACCAGAAGTACAAGTGAAGGCGACGAACGCCGGGACGGGCGCGCGAGCGTGCGTCCCGGTTCGCCGCGACCGGCAAGCATTCCCCATGGCAACCGCCGTTTCCTTCGAGAACGTGACGTGCACCTTCGCCGCGCGCGGCCGCGAGGGCGGCTCGTACACGGCCGTGCGCGACGTGAACCTCGCCATCGCGCAGGGCGAGTTCGTGTCCGTGGTGGGACCGACGGGCTGCGGGAAGTCCACGCTGCTCAATGTGGCCGCCGGCCTCCTGCGGCCGAGCGCGGGCACGGTGCGCATCGACGGCGAGCCGCTCAGCGGGATCAACCGCCGTGCGGGCTACATGTTCCAGGCCGAAGGTCTCATGCCGTGGCGCAGCGCGCTCGCGAACGTCACGGCCGGCCTGGAGTTCCGCGGCGTGCAGGCCGACGAGGCGCGGCGGCGCGGCGAGGAGTGGCTCGCGCGCGTCGGCCTCGCGGGGTTCGGCGATCGCTATCCGCACCAGCTTTCGGGCGGCATGCGCAAGCGCGTGTCGCTCGCGCAGATGCTCATACTCGATCCTCCCGTGCTCCTGATGGACGAGCCCTTCTCCGCGCTCGACATCCAGACACGGCAGCTCATGGAGAACGAGCTGCTCGAGCTGTGGAGCGCGAATCGCAAGAGCGTCATCTTCATCACGCACGACCTCGAGGAGGCGATCTCGCTTTCCGATCGCGTGGTCGTGCTCTCCGCCGGGCCCGCGACCCATCCCATCGGCGACTTCCGCATCACCTTGCCCCGCCCGCGCGACGTGGCCGAGATCCGCCTCACGCCGGAGTTCATCGCCCTGCACGACCGCATCTGGCACTCGATGAAGGAAGAGGTGCTCAAGGGCTACGCGCAGACGCGCAACCGGACGGCCGCATGAGGCGATCGCTGCGCGCATGGCAGCTCGCGCTGCTGGTGTTGATCTTCGTCGCCTGGCAGGCGCTCACCCAACCGGGCCTGCTGCCCCCCGTCGTCTGGGACAACCCGGATCGGGCCGCCTTCTTCTTCGGCGAGCCGGTGAAGATGTTCCGGGTCGTCTGGGACTGGTTCTCCGGAGGCGAGATCTACCGCCATCTCTGGGTCACGCTCGAGGAGACGGTGCTCGCATTCTTCATCGGCGCCGCGCTCGGGCTCGCGGTCGGGTTGTGGCTCGGCCTGTCGCCGCCCGCCTCCGCGCTCTTCGATCCGTACATCACGGCGATGAACGCGATGCCACGCGTGGTGCTCGCGCCGATCTTCATGGTGTGGTTCGGCCTCGGCATCTGGTCGAAAGTCGCGCTCGGCGTGACGCTCGTGTTCTTCATCGTCTTCTTCAACGTCTACCAGGGGGTGAAGGAAGTGAGCCCCGTCGTCCTGAACAACACGGTGATGCTGGGCGCGAACCGCCGACAGCTGCTGCGCCACGTCTACCTGCCGTCGGCGACGTCGTGGGTGTTCTCCAGCCTGCACACGTCGGTCGGGATGGCGTTCGTCGGCGCGGTCGTGGGCGAGTACCTGGGCTCGGCGAAGGGCGTCGGCTACCTGATCCAGCAGGCGGAGGGCGCCTTCGACATCAACACGGTCTTCGCGGGCATCCTCGTGCTCACCGCATTCGCCCTGATCCTGGACTTCGCGGTCACGCACGCGGAGCGGCGCCTGCTGGTGTGGCGGCCGCGCCAGAGCGAGACCGAGCAGCTGTGAGGGCCCCATGAGCGATTCCCACGATTGGAAGCACCACGGTGTCCGCGTCGTGCGCGGATCCGATCTCGATCCCAACGTGCCGCAGACGAAAGGCATGTCGCGGGCCGCGGCGATCAATCACGCGCGCGTCGGCGCCGAGAAGATCTGGGCGGGCACGGTGAGCATCCTGCCCAACGCGAAGACCGGTGCGCATCACCACGGCCCGGTCGAGAGCGTGATCTACGTGGTGAGCGGCCGCGCGCGCATGCGCTGGGGCGAGCGCCTCGAGTACACGGCGGAGGCCGGCCCCGGCGATTTCATCTGGGTGCCGCCCTTCGTCCCGCACCAGGAGATCAACGCCAGCAGCGACGAGAAGCTCGAGTGCGTGCTGCTGCGCAGCGGCCAGGAGCCGGTGGTCGTGAACCTCGACATTCCCGCCGTGGAGAGGCCCGAGGAAGTCTTCTGGGTGGACAACATCCACCCGCATCCCGAAAAGGGCTGCTGACCTCAGCGCCCGCGGCGCGGCTTGAACCCCGCGCGCGCCGCGACGCGATCGAAGATCGCATCGGGCAGCATCGCGAAGACGCGCCCGAAGATCGCCATCTGCCACGGCACCACGGCGTAATGCTTGCGGCTGTCGATGACGCGCGCGAAGCGCCGCGCGGCGTCGTCAGCTTGCAGCAGGAACGGCATCGGGTAGGGATTGCGCGCGGTCATCGGCGTGGCGATGTAGCCCGGGCAGAGCGTGACCACGCGCACGCCGTGCCGCCGATTCTCGACGCGCAGCGCCTCGAGGTACCGGATCGCGCCGGCCTTCGACGCGCTGTACGCGGAGGCACCCGGCAGGCCGCGGAACCCCGCGACCGATGCGATGCCCGCGAGCGTCCCGCGCCCGCGTTCACGCATCGGTGCGATGAATGGTCGGAACGTGTGCACGAGCCCGAGCAGGTTGATCTCGAGGATCTCGCGGAAGACGGGCGCGTCCTCGGCGTACTCGGTGAGCGTGCCATCGGAGATGCCCGCGTTGGCGACGACAACGTCGGGCACGCCGTGGGCGGTGATGAATCGCGCGGCCGCTTCGTTCATGGCCTGCGCATCCCGCACGTCTGCCGCGTACGTCTCGCAGGGGACGGCGAGGCTCGAGGCGAGCTCGCGCAGGCGCTCCGCGCGTCGCGCCACGAGGCCGAGGGTCGCCCCTTCCGTCGCGTAATGACGCGCGAGCGCTTCGCCGATCCCGCTCGAAGCCCCCGTGATGAAGATGCGGCGCCCGGCGATCACGCGCGGCCGCCTGCGGGGGGCGCTACTTCTTGTGCGCCGCCGCGGGTGCCGCCGCAGCGCCGCCGTTCTCCTGCCGCGCCTTCGCGATCAGCTGGTCGACGACCTCGAAGATCTTGCCCGTGCCGCCGGCCTGCTCCGCGGAGGTGTAGTACTTCCCGTTCACGACGAAGCGCGGGACGCTGTCGACCTTGTAGTTGACCGTCATCTGGTGCGCGCGGTTGAGGTCGGTCAGGACGGTGAACGACTTCTCCACGTCGTCGTATTTCCTGGGATCGATGCCGTTCTTCTGCAGCCACGGATCGCGGATCTTCTTCACGCCCAGGTTGAGGTTGTCCTTGTGGATCGCGTCGAAGATCTTGTCGTGGTACTGGTCGACGAGCCCCATCGCCTGGAACGTATAGAAGACGCGGGCGAGCTGGGCCCAGCTCTCGCTCGGCACCGCCGGCACGCGCTTGAAGACCACGTCCTTCGGCAGGTGCTGCAGCCACGCATTGAGCGCGGGCTCGAGGTGATAGCAGTGCGGGCAGCCGTACCAGAAGAACTCGATGACCTCGATCTTGCCGTTGGCTTCGGTGGGCTGCGGCGGATTGACCGGGGCGTAGGGCGCCTGCGCCCATGCGGCCCCGAAGGCGCTCGCGAGGACGGTGGCGATGACGATGAGCGCTTTGCGCAATGACATGGACTTTTCCTCTCAGGGATTCCGGTTTTCGTCGGTGCTGCGGATGATGGCGGCGGCGACGCCGTTTTGCGACAGCGTGGCCTTGATGCGGTTCGCGTCGTCGAGGCTCTCGTACGGACCGAGGCGCACGCGATAGAGCTTGCCCTTGTCCGGCACGGCGACGGCGCGCACCGATGCTTCCAGACCCGTTAACGCAATCTTCGCCCGAAGGTTGTCAGCCTCGCGCTCGTCGGAGAAGGCACCGGCCTGCAGCCAGTACGCCTCCGCGCCGTGCGGCTTGGCCGTCGCGGGTGACGATCCCGGTTTCGGCGCGGGCGCGGCGGCCTCGTGAGCAGGCGGCGGCGTCGGGGCGGCCGGGGGCGGCGCTGTCGCGGGCTTCGCGTTCGCGGCCGTGTCCTGCGCCGGCGCTTCCTTGCCGCCCGGCAGGATCTGGTAGAACTCGAAGCGCGGGCGATCGCCGGATTTCGCCTTGTCCGAAGTGGCGGGCTTCGCGTTCTTGTCGCCGCCCTTGGTCGCCGGAGCGGTGCTTGCGTTCGGCGGGAGCGCGACCTTCGGCGCCTCGTCCGTGCGCCCGCGCGGCACGAACGGATTGTTCAGGCGGTTCAGCCATAACGCGACGGCGAGCGAGATGACGATGCCCACCAGCAGCCCGATGATGAACCCGAGCAGCAGCGGATGGCTCACGCGGGTATCGCCGCGCGGCGCCGGCGTGTCCTTGTAGTCCTTGGGCATCACATTCTTTCGGGGGCGCTAACGCCGAGCACGGCGAGGCCGTTGGCGAGAACCTGCCGCGTGGCGGCGACGAGGGCGAGGCGGGCGAGCTTCAGCCCCTCGTCCTCGACCAGGAATCGCTCGGCATTGTAGTAGGTATGCAGGCGGGCCGCCACGTCGTCATGGAGGTAGTAGGTGACGAGGTGCGGCGCCGAATCCTCCGCCGCCCGCGCGAGGAGCTGCGGAAACTCGGCCAGCTTCTGCACCAGCGCCACCTCGTGCGGCGAGGCGAGGCGGCTCACATCGGCGGCCGCGAGCGAGGACGGGTCACCGCCCCATTCGCGCAGCACGCTGCACAGGCGCGCATGGGCGTACTGCACGTAGTAGACCGGGTTGTCGTCGGACTGGCTCTTCGCGAGGTCGATGTCGAACACCAGGTGCGAATCGACGCGGCGCATGATGAAGAAATAGCGCACGGCATCGCGCCCGACCTCGTCGATCAGGTCGCGCACCGTCACGTAGGAGCCCGCGCGCTTGGAGATCTTCACCTCCTCGCCGCCGCGCATCACGGTCACCATCTGGTGCAGCACGTATCCCGGATAGCCCACGGGGATGGCCAATCCGAGCGCCTGAAGGCCTGCGCGCACACGCGTCACGGTCGAATGGTGGTCGGCGCCCTGCACGTTCACCGCATGCTCGTAGCCGCGCCGGAACTTGTCGAGGTGATAGGCGACGTCGGGCACGAAGTAGGTGAACGTGCCGTCGGACTTGCGCATCACGCGGTCCTTGTCGTCGCCGAAATCGGTGGTGCGCAGCCACAACGCGCCGTCCTGCTCGTAGCAGTGGCCCGCGTCGCGCAGCAGCGTGACGGTCTCGATCACCTTGCCGTCGGTATAGAGCGAGCTCTCGAGGAAATACGAGTCGAACTTCACGCCGAAGGCGACGAGGTCGATGTCCTGCTCGCGTCGCAGGTAGTCGACCGCGAATCGGCGGATCTGCTCGAGGTTTTCGCCGGCCGCGTCGCCGAAATGCGCGGCGACGTAATCGCGCGCGATGTCGCGGATGTAATCGCCGAGGTAGCCGTCCTTCGGCATCTCGACCGCTTCGCCGGCCGCCTGCTTGATGCGCGCCTGCACCGAAAGCGCGAGGTTGGCGATCTGGTTGCCGGCGTCGTTGTAGTAGAACTCGCGCGCGACGCGCCAGCCC
This sequence comes from uncultured Burkholderiales bacterium, assembly GCA_964403515.1. Classification (GTDB taxonomy): domain Bacteria; phylum Pseudomonadota; class Gammaproteobacteria; order Burkholderiales; family Usitatibacteraceae; genus Usitatibacter. The sequence continues at coordinate 13,626 of CAYOGL010000046.1, forward strand.
TGCCATTCGAGCAGCGAGGAGATGGCGTCGCCGAGCGCGGCCTGGCGCCCGTGTCCCACGTGTAGCGGCCCGGTCGGGTTGGCCGACACGAACTCCACGAGCACGCGCCGGCCCGCGCCCGCATCGCCGCGTCCGAACGCATCCCCGGCGGCGAGGATCGCGGGCACGACCGAGAAGCGCGTGTCGGTCGAGAGCGTGAGGTTGATGAATCCGGGACCTGCCACCTCGGCGCTCGCGATCTCGTCGCCGCGGTCGAGGGCGGCGACGATCGCCTCGGCGGCCTCGCGCGGCTTGCGGCCCACGCGCTTGGCCATTTGCAGCGCGACGTTCGTGGCGAAATCGCCGTGCTCGCGATTCTTCGGGCGCTCGAGCTCCACCGCGACCTCGCCGGCATCGGGGAAAGCCTTCAGGACCGCGGCGCGAACGCGCTCGGCGAGGCGGATTTTAGAATCGGGGGAGGACACCGGGGAAAAGGACGATCCAAACCGCCCATTATACGGGCGAGGCGCAGCCCACCCGCCGCCTACACTTCCTGCGGGTCCACATCGACGGACCAACGCACCTTGCGCTCGCCGAGCGCGAGCAGCCGCGCCTTCCATTCGCGCAGGAACGGCTGGAGCGCGGCGCGCGAGCGGGCGCGCACCAGCAGCTGCCAGCGCTCGAACCCCGCCTTGCGCTCGAGCGGTGCGGCCACGGGCTCGAACACCTCCACCTCGCCTGCGATCGCCCGCGCCACGGTCGCGGCGTCGCGCAGGAAGCGACGCGATTCCCCGGCCGCCTTCGACTCCGCCCGCAACAGCGCGAGGTGCGAGAACGGCGGGAAGCCGGCGATGCGGCGCTCGTCGAGCGCCTCCTCGGCGAAGCGCGCGTAATCCTGGGCGGCGACCGCCTCGTAGAGCGGGTGCATGGGAAAATCGGTCTGGATCAGGACTTCGCCCGGCCGTTGCGCGCGGCCGGCGCGACCGGCGACCTGCACGAGCTGCGCGAACAGCCGCTCGGCCGCGCGGAAGTCGGCGCTGAAGAGCGCGCTGTCGCTGTCGAGCACTCCCACCAGCGTGAGACGCGGATAGTCGTGGCCCTTGGCGAGCATCTGCGTGCCGACGAGCACATCGATCCCGCCGCCGCGCACCTGCTCGAGAACGCTCGCGAGGGCGCCCTTGCGCGCGGTGGTGTCGCGGTCGATGCGCGCGACGCGCGCCTCGGGAAGCGCGGTTTGCAACGCCTCCTCGACCCGCTGCGTGCCCTGTCCGACGGGCGCGAGGTCGGTTCCCCCGCAGGACGGGCAGGCCGCCGGAACCTTCTCGCGATGGCCGCAGTGATGGCAGCGCAGCTCGTGGTCCTGGCGGTGCAGGACCAGGTTGGCGCTGCAGCGCGAGCAGGTCGAATGCCACGCACAGTCGCGGCAGAACAGGACGGGCGCGAAGCCGCGTCGATTCACGAACACCAGGGATTGCTCGCGCCGCCCGAGACGGTCGCGCAACGCGTTCAGCAGTGCGCCGGAAAGGCCTTCGTTCGGACGATCGGCGCGCGTGTCGATCGTGCGCACCCGCGGCATCGTCGATCCGGCCACCGCGCGCGCCGCGAGCGTGACGAGCGCATAGCGGCCGTCGCGAGCGTTGGCGAAGCTCTCGAGCGACGGCGTGGCCGATCCGAGCACGACCGGAATGCCGAGCGCCTGCGCGCGGCGCACCGCCACGTCGCGCGCCGAGTAGCGCAGGCCCTCCTGCTGCTTGTACGACGGATCGTGCTCCTCGTCGACGACGATGAGGCCGAGCTCGCGGAACGGCATCAGCACGGCGAGCCGCGTGCCGAGCACGATGCGCGCGACGCCCGATTGGGCCGCGAGCCACGCGGTGGCGCGTTCGCCTTCGCCGAGGTGGCTGTGCGCGGCGGCGAGCGCGGCGCCGGGGAAGCGGCCGCGCACCTGCGCCTCGAACTGCGGCGTGAGTCCGATCTCCGGCACGAGCAGCAGCGCCTGGCGCCCCCGCGCGAGCGTGTCCGCGATGAGCTGCAGGTACACCTCGGTCTTGCCGCTTCCCGTCACGCCGTGCAGCAGCACCGGATGGAAGCGGTCGCTTCCCGCTCGGCACGCGCGCAACGCTTCGGCCTGCGCTTCGGTGAGCGTGGGGCCGGGGACGAACGGGACATGCGTCGTGGCGGCTTCGGGCGTCTTGAGACGCCGGCGACGTACCTGGCGCAGGCGCGGCGGCAGGCTCGCGGCGATCACTTCACCCAGGGCGCGCTGGTAGTAGCCGGCGCAGAACTGCAGCAGGGCGAGATCGGCTTCCTGGAGGGGCGCGACATCCTCCGCGCGCGCCTCGATCGCCTTGAGCCGCTCCTCGGGCACCGCGCTCGTGCTCGCGTGCGCGACGACGACCCCGACGCGGCGCGCGGAGCGGCCGAAAGGCACCACCACGAGCGCGCCGCGCGGCGCCTCCAGGCCCTCGGGAATGCGGAAATCGAACGCCTCCTCGACAGGCACGTCGAGCGCCACGCGCGCGATGCTCATGGCGCGTGCAAGGGCACGAAAACCACCCCATAAACCCTGTGGATAAATCTGTGAATTGCTGGGCGCCGACGGGCTCGCGCGCGGCGAGAAGCGTCGCGCCGGGCATATTTTCCGCGCTGCAGCATGATCCAACTCGCTGACGTCACTGGAAAAACCGGGCAGGCGCGTGCGGCGAGGCGAATGACCCCACGGATTGTCGGAGAACGACTCCCGTGTGAATAAGCAATCACATCGACGCAAATATTTTTCTTGACAGCGCCTAGCGTGCGTGGGCCCCGAGGGAACGCGCGTGGACTGCCTCGACGAGCGCCTCGACGTTCTCGGGGGGCGTGTGCTGCGACACGCCGTGCCCGAGGTTGAAGACGTGGCCCGGGCCGCGGCCATAACCGTCGAGGACGCGCTGCGCCTCGCGTTCGATCGACTGCGCCGTGCCGAAGAGCGCCATCGGATCGAGGTTGCCCTGCAGGGCGACGCGCGCGCCCACCCGCCGGCGCGCGGCGCCGATGTCCGTCTGCCAATCGAGGCCGAGCGCGTCGGCACCCGATGCGGCCATCGCCTCGAGCCATTGGCCCCCGCCCTTCGTGAAGAGGATGCGCGGAACGATCCGGCCTTCGTTCTCGCGCTTGAGGCCGGCGAGGACGCGCTTCGCGTACGCGAGCGAGAACTCGTGGAATGCCGCGTCGGCGAGGACTCCGCCCCACGTGTCGAAGATCATGACCGCTTGCGCGCCCGCCTCGATCTGCGCGTTCAGGTACGCGGTGACCGCCTCGGCGTTCAGGGCGAGCACGCGGTGCAGGAGATCCGGACGCGCGTAGAGCATCGTCTTGATGTGCCGGAAGTCGTCGCTGCCCCCGCCTTCGATCATGTAGCAGGCGAGCGTGAACGGGCTGCCCGCGAATCCGATCAGCGGCACGCGGCCGTCGAGCGACTTGCGGGTGAGCGCGACCGCATCGAACACATAGCGCAGGTCCTCGAGGTCCGGCACCGCGAGCCGCGCCACGTCCGATTCGTCGCGCACCGGGCGCTCGAACTTCGGGCCCTCGCCCTCGGCGAAGCGCAGGCCGAGCCCCATCGCGTTCGGAACCGTGAGGATGTCGGAGAAGATGATCGCCGCATCGAGGGCGAAGCGCTCGATCGGTTGCAGCGTCACCTCGCAGGCGAGCTCGGGCGTCTGGGCGAGCGCGAGGAAGCTGCCCGCGCGGCGGCGCGTCTCGTTGTACTCGGGAAGGTAGCGGCCGGCCTGGCGCATGATCCAGACCGGCGTGTACGGCGTCGGCTCGCGCAGCAGCGCGCGCAGGAAGGTGTCGTTCCTGACCGCCTCGGCGCGCATCAGCGCGGCAGATCCGAGGATCCCATCAGGAACGCGTCGACTTCACGCGCGCACTGGCGTCCTTCGCGGATCGCCCAGACCACGAGCGATTGCCCGCGCCGCATGTCGCCCGCGGCGAAGACCTTGGGGATCGACGTGGCATAGGCGCGCGAGCCTTCCGTGGCCGCCTTCACGTTGCCACGGGCGTCCTTCTCCACGGCCAGCTCGTCGACGAGCCCCTCGTGGACCGGATGCACGTACCCCATGGCGAGCAGCACGAGTTCGGCCGGCACGCTGAACTCGCTGCCGGGCACTTCCTTCATGACCATCGCGCCCTTCTCGTCCTTCACCCATTCGACGCGACAGGCCACGAGCCGCTCGACGCGACCGCCGGAGCCCTCGAAGCGCTTGGTGGCGACGGCGAAATCGCGCTCCGCCCCTTCCTCGTGGGACGAGGACGTGCGCAGCTTGAGCGGCCAGTAGGGCCAGGTGAGCGGCTTGTTCTCGCGCTCGGGGGGCTGCGGCATCAGCTCGAAGTTCACCACGGAAGCGGCGCCCTGGCGGATCGACGTGCCGATGCAGTCGCTTCCGGTATCGCCACCGCCGATCACGATCACGTTCTTGCCGGTGGCGAGGATCTGCGCGCTCACCTTCTCGCCAGCAACCGTCCGGTTCTGCTGGGGCAGGAACTCCATGGCGAAGTGGATGCCGTTCAGCTCGCGGCCGGGCACGGGCAGCTCGCGCGGCTTCTCGCTGCCACCGGTGAGCGCGATCGCGTCGAATTGCGCGAGCAGCTCCCGCGCGGGCAGCGTCACGCCGACGTGCACGTTGGGCGCGAAGCGCACGCCTTCGGCCGCCATCTGCTCCATGCGCCGGTCGATGAGGTGCTTCTCCATCTTGAAGTCGGGAATGCCGTAGCGCAGCAGGCCGCCGATGCGGTCGCTCTTCTCGAAGAGCGTCACGTCATGCCCGGCGCGCGCGAGCTGCTGCGCGCACGCGAGCCCCGCGGGGCCGGAGCCGACGACCGCGACCTTCCTGCCGGTCTTGTGGTGCGGCAGCTGCGGGCCGATCCATCCCTCCGTCCAGCCCTTGTCGACGATCGCCTGCTCGATCGACTTGATCGTCACCGGGTCGTTGTTGATGTTCAGCGTGCACGCCGCCTCGCACGGCGCGGGACAGACGCGGCCGGTGAACTCGGGAAAATTGTTCGTCGAGTGGAGCACGTCGAGCGCCTCGCGCCACTTGTTCTTGTAAACGAGGTCGTTCCAGTCGGGGATGATGTTGTTCACCGGGCAACCGGTCTGGCAGAACGGGATGCCGCAGTCCATGCAGCGCCCGCCCTGGCGGCTCATCTCCTCGTCGGGCAGCGCGCGCACGAACTCCTTGTAGAACTTGATGCGCTCCGGCACCGGCGCGTAGGGCCGGTCGATGCGCTGGAACTCCATGAAGCCGGTGATCTTTCCCATGTGTCGTTTCGATCAGCTGTTGGCCCGCACCTCGGTGCGCACGGCGCTCGGCTCGCGGCGCGACTGCTCGAGCGCCATCTCGGAGAGCGCGCGGCGATACTCGAGCGGCATCACCTTCACGAACTTCGGCAGGTAGGCCGCCCAGTTCTCGAGGATGCGTCGCGCGCGTTCGCTGCCGGTGTAGAGCAGGTGGCGCTGGATGAGCGTCTTGAGCGTCTGGTCGTCGTTGCCGGCGAGGTGGTCGATGTGCACCTTGCCGTGCGCCTCGAGCTCGCCCGCGCCTTCGGCTACCGCGGCGCTCTCCTCGTCCGGGATCGGCTCGAGGTCGACCATCGCCAGGTTGCAGCGCTGCGTGAAGTCGCCTTCCTCGTCGAGCACGTACGCGATGCCGCCCGACATGCCGGCCGCGAAGTTGCGGCCCGCCGTGCCGAGCACGATCACGGTGCCGCCGGTCATGTATTCGCAGCCGTGGTCGCCCACGCCTTCGACCACCGCCGTGGCGCCCGAATTGCGCACGCAGAAGCGTTCGCCCGCCACGCCGCGGAAGTACGCCTCGCCGGTGATCGCGCCGTACATCACCGTGTTGCCGACGATGATGTTGTCCTCGGGAACGATCGGGCTCTCCTTCGGCGGATAGACCACCAGCCGGCCGCCGGACAGGCCCTTGCCGACGTAGTCGTTCGCGTCACCCTCGAGCTCGAAGGTGATGCCGCGCGCGAGCCACGCCCCGAAGCTCTGCCCCGCGGTGCCGGTGAACTTCACGTGGATCGTGTCCTCGGGCAGGCCCGCGTGGCCGTAGCGGCGCGCGAGCTCGCCGGAGAGCATCGCGCCGACGGTGCGGTTGCGGTTGTAGATGCGGCTCTCGATCGATACCGGCCGCTTCTGCGCGAGCGCGGGCATCGCCTTCTCGACCAGGTCGTGGTCGAGCGCGTGCGCCAGGCCGTGGTCCTGCGCCTCGGCGTGATGGATCGGCACCTCGCCACCCATGGGCGGGCGGTAGAAGAGCTTCGAGAAATCGAGTCCCTGTGCCTTCCAGTGCTCGATGCCGCGGCGCACGTCGAGCATGTCGGTGCGGCCGACCATTTCGTCGAACGAGCGGAAGCCCATCTTCGCCATCGACTCGCGCACTTCCTCGGCGACGAAGAAGAAGTAGTTGATGACGTGCTCGGGCTTGCCCTCGAATTTCTTGATGAGCTCCGGATCCTGCGTCGCGACGCCCACGGGGCATGTGTTCAGGTGGCACTTGCGCATCATGATGCAGCCCTCGGCCACGAGCGGCGCGGTGGCGAAGCCGAACTCGTCGGCGCCGAGCAGCGCGCCGATCACGACGTCGCGACCGGTCTTCATCTGGCCATCGGCCTGCACCGAGATGCGGCCGCGCAGCTTGTTCAGCACGAGCGTCTGCTGCGTCTCCGCCAGGCCGATTTCCCACGGGCTGCCCGCGAACTTGATCGACGACAGGGGCGAGGCGCCCGTGCCGCCGTCGTGCCCGGAGATCGTGACATGGTCGGCCTTGGCCTTCGCGACGCCGGCCGCGATCGTGCCCACGCCGATCTCGCTCACGAGCTTCACCGACACGCGCGCCGCGGGGTTCACGTTCTTGAGGTCGTGGATGAGCTGCGCCAGGTCCTCGATGGAGTAGATGTCGTGGTGCGGCGGCGGCGAGATGAGCCCGACGCCGGGCACGGTGTGGCGCACCCTCGCGATGTATTTCGAGACCTTGTGGCCGGGAAGCTGGCCGCCCTCGCCGGGCTTGGCGCCCTGCGCCATCTTGATCTGGAGGTCGTCCGCGTTCACCAGGTACTCGGTGGTGACGCCGAAGCGGCCCGCGGCCACCTGCTTGATCGCCGAGCGCATGGAATCGCCGTTGGGCAGCTTCTGGTAACGCATCGGGTCCTCGCCGCCCTCGCCCGTGTTCGACTTGCCGCCGATGCGGTTCATCGCGATCGCGAGCGTCGAGTGCGCCTCGTGCGAGATCGACCCGAGCGACATGGCGCCGGTGGCGAAGCGCTTGACGATCTCCTTGGCCGGCTCGACCTCCTCGAGGGGAATCGGCTCGTCGGCTTCCCTGATGCGGAACAGGCCCCGCAGCGTGAGCAGCTTCTCGCTCTGATCGTTGATGAGCTTCGCGTATTCCTTGTACGTCGCGAAATTGCCCGCGCGCACCGAGTGCTGAAGCTTCGCGATCGAGTCGGGCGTCCACATGTGCGCCTCGCCGCGAATGCGGTAGGCGTACTCGCCGCCCGGATCGAGCTGGCTGCGATACAGCGGCGCATCCGAATAGGCCAGTCGATGCAGGCGCACCGATTCCTCGGCGACTTCGGGCAGGCCGATGCCCTCGACCGCTGTCGGCGTGCCCGTGAAGTACCTGTCGACGAACTTCTCGGCGAGTCCCACGGCCTCGAAGATCTGCGCGCCGCAGTACGACTGGTACGTGGAGATGCCCATCTTGGACATCACCTTGAGCAGGCCCTTGCCGATCGCCTTGATGTAGCGCTTGACGATCTCCTTCTCGTCGACCTTCTGCGGCAGCTCGTGACGCATCTCGATCAGCGTCGCGAAGGCCACGTTCGGATGGATCGCCTCGGCGCCGAAGCCCGCGAGGCACGCGAAGTGGTGCACCTCGCGCGCGCTGCCGGTCTCGACCACGAGGCCGCAGCGCGTGCGCAGCCCGGCGCGAACCAGGTGATGGTGCACCGCGGCGGTCGCGAGCAGCGCCGGGATCGGCACGAAGCCCGCCGAGACGTCGCGGTCGGTCAGGATGATGATGTTCGTCGTGCCCTTGCGCACCGCGTCCTCGGCGTCCGCGCACAGGCGCGCGAGCGCGGGCTCCATGCCTTCCGCGCCCCATTCGGCCGGATAGCACATCGACAGGACCTCGCTGCGGAAATGGCCCTGCGTGAACGTGTGCGCGCGCCGCAGCTTCTCCATGTCCTCGAACGTGAGGATGGGCTGCGACACCTCGAGGCGTACGACGGGCTCGGTCTGGTCGGGCGAGAGCAGGTTCGGGCGCGGGCCGATGAAGGACACCAGCGACATCACGAGCTGCTCGCGGATCGGGTCGATCGGCGGATTCGTCACCTGCGCGAAGAGCTGCCGGAAATACGCGTAGAGCGGCTTCGGGCGGTTGGACAGCACCGCGAGCGGCGTGTCGTCGCCCATCGAGCCGATCGGCTCCTCGCCCGCGACCGCCATCGGGGTGAGGATCATCTTCAGCTCTTCCTGCGTGTAGCCGAAGGCCTGCTGGCGGTCGAGCAGCTTGTCGGTGTCCGGCGTGGGCACCTTGTCCGGCTTCGGGATGTCCTCGAGGCGCATCTGGGTGCGGTCGAGCCAGTCCTGGTACGGGCGCTGCGCGGCGAGGTCGCGCTTCAGCTCGTCGTCGGAGATGATGCGGCCGTGCTCGATGTCGACGAGCAGCATCTTGCCCGGCTGCAGTCGCCACTTCTTCACGATCTTCGACTGCGGGATGTCGAGCACGCCCATCTCCGAGGACATCACGATGAGGTCGTCGTCGGTGATGAAGTAGCGCGCGGGACGCAGGCCGTTGCGGTCGAGCGTGGCGCCGATGAACTTGCCGTCCGTGAAGGCCACCGCGGCGGGCCCGTCCCACGGCTCCATGAGCGCCGCGTTGTATTCGTAGAAGGCGCGGCGCTTGGCGTCCATCAGCGGGTTGCCCGCCCATGCCTCGGGGATCATGAGCATCATCGCGTGCGCGATCGGGTAGCCGCCCATCACGAGCAACTCGAGCGCGTTGTCGAACGACGCGGAGTCCGACTGGCCGGGGTAGATGAGCGGCCAGATCTTGTCGAGGTCGTCGCCGATCAGCTTCGAGTGGATCGTCGCCTGGCGCGACTTGATCCAGTTCAGGTTCCCCCGCAGCGTGTTGATCTCGCCGTTGTGCGCGATGAAGCGGAACGGGTGCGCGAGGTCCCACGACGGGAACGTGTTGGTGGAGAAGCGCTGGTGCGCGAGGCAGATGGCCGAGACGAAGCGGTTGTCGCCCAGGTCGCGATAGAACGGGCCGATCTGCTCGGCGAGCAGCATGCCCTTGTACACGATCGTGCGATGGGAGAACGACGGCACGTAGAACTCGCCGGCGTTGGCGAGGCCGAGCGCGCGGATCGCGTGGCCCGACGCCTTGCGGATGATGTAGAGCTTGCGCTCGAACGCGTCGCGGTCGAGGCTCGCGCGGCCGGCGCCCACGAAGACCTGGCGCATGACGGGCATCGTGCGGCGCGCGGTCTCACCCAGGGAGCTGTCGTCGACCGGCACGTCGCGCCAGCCGAGGAGCGTCTGTCCCTCGTTCTCGATGGCGCGCTCGGTCTCGCGCACACACGCGGCGCGCGCCGCGGGATTCTTGGGCAGGAAGATCATGCCGACGCCATAGGCGCCCGCCTTGGGGAGCTTCACGCCTTGCTTGGCCATCTCCTCGCGGAAGAAGGCGTCGGGGATCTGCACGAGGAGGCCCGCGCCGTCGCCGTGCAACGGGTCCGCACCGGTGGCCCCGCGGTGGCGCAGGTTGTTGAGGATCGTGAGTCCCATCTGCACGATGTCGTGGGACTTCTTCCCCTTGATGTTCGCGACGAACCCCACGCCGCACGCGTCGTGCTCGTGGCTCGGATCGTAGAGACCCTGCGGGCCGGGTTTCACATCCATTCCTGTACCCCTCGAAACAATGGTGGCCGCGCTTCGTCTGCTCCCGGACGAAACGAATTGGTGCTGTTGCGGGCTTTTGGCGCCGGCCGCGGATCTGCTGCCGGTATCCCGGCGGCGGCGGTCGGCCATCGCGCGGGCCCTCTCCCCCAAGGAACGGGCAGGCGAAATCGGGCGAAACGCTCTATGGTATCGCAGGGGGGTCCAGACCGGCAATATGAATGCCGCAAATTGCGGCCGTCGGAAGAGCGGGCGGCGGGCGGTCGCGTTGAGTAGAATCCGGGCTTATCGGCCGCGCCTCGCCGCGCGGCGCACGAACAAGACAGGGAGACCCGGATGCGCCCATTCCTCGCCGCGATGCAGCGGCTCGCCACGTTCGCGCTGATCGGGGCCGCGGCCGCGCTGCTGCAGGCGTGCAGCGGCGCCGTTTCCGCGCCGCCGCCGACGCCGGGGCCGAACGCGCCTCTCACCATCACGCCGTCGACGGCAACCGTGTATTCGGATCTGCCTTCCACGTTCATCGTCACGGGCGGCAACGGGAACTACATCGTCAACTCGAGCAATCAGGCCATCATTCCCTCGATCCTGTCCTTGACCTCGAGCGGATTCACGATCGTGCCGAACGACGTGTCCGCGGATACGCCCGTCACGCTCACTGTCCAGGACACCGTCGGCGACACGCCCGTGAGCGCCACGCTCACGGTGAAGGCGAGGACCATCAGCAACGTCGTAACCATCACGCCCAGCGCGAGCCAGTCCACGGCGTGCGGCACGGCGATCTGCGCCGGCGGCGATGCCACGGTCAAGGTGGTTCTCTCGCAAGCCGGCGTGCCGTTGGTGGGGCGGCAGGTTCGCTTCGATGTCGTATCCGGCGACTTCCAGATCATCACGTCCGCCCCTGGATTGCCCGAGCAGACGTCGCTGACCGCGACGGCGACGACCGACAGCTCGGGAGCGGCGGTCATTCGTATCCGTGTGCTGTCGAGCGCATCGGCGCAGACCGGGCTGCTGCGGATCACCGATGTCTCGTCCGGATTTGCGCAAACGACGGGCGTCAGCATTGCGCCCTCGAGCAACGCGCCATTGAATGCGCAGCCGAGCACGATCGTCTTCCAGGGCGTCACGGCGGGGACCTGTGCGACCGGCATCTCCGCGGACGTCATCGTCTTCGGAGGAAGGCCGCCCTATTTGATCTCGCAGCCAGGGTCCTTCGGGGTCAGTCCGACGGTCATCACGAACAATGGAGGGCGTTTCACCGTCACGGCCAATGGCCAATGCACGAGCGGATCGCAGATTGCGGTTGTCGACGCGAACGGCGCGACCGTCTCGGTCAATGCATCGAACAAGCTGTCCGATCTTCCGGTCACCACACCGACGACGCCGACGACGGGAGGCCAGTTTGTTGTGTCGCCAACACAGACGTCGCTGGCAACCTGCAACGATGCGGCCAACGTTTCGCTCACCGGTGGCGCGGGCAGCTATTTCGCGGCGAGCGGAAACTCCGCGGTTTCTGCGCTGGTCACGAACAACATAGGGACCATTCGGCGCGCCAATCCGTCTTCCTCGCCGGGCAGCACCAGCGTGACGGTACAGTTCTCCGACGGGAAGACGACGATCCCCGTCACCGTGAACCTGTCGGGCGAGGCGCTCGGGTCCTGCCCAGCGTCTACGTCAGCCGGGGCGCTGACGATCAGCCCGGCATCGGTAACGCTGGCGTCCTGTTCGAGCGTGGCAAACGTGGTCGTCAGCGGGGGAACGGGTTCGTACTCGGCGTCGGCAAGAAGCACGGCGATTGGGGTATTTCCCGTCTCCCACGGCTTTTACCAAATCAGTCGCTTCGCGGGCGCTCCGCCTTCAACGTTGCCGACATTTGTGGATTTCTTTGATGGCCAGTCCATTCAGACATTGACGGTTAATCTCACCGGAACCGCCGCAGGCAGTTGCTGACGACGTCGATTCAGGGTCCCCCTGCAAGCCAACTTTGCCGCTTGCGCCCCAGTGAAAGTTGCGCTTTAATAACGCGCGATAACCCGCTAATTTTCAAGAAAATGCCTAGGCGGGCTCGACAACGACAAGGGGATTCGATCGTGAAAATCCGCTCACTCCACACGTCACTGGTCGGCGTAGCTCTCGCGTGCATCGCATCGGTACTGCTGGCGGGGTGCGGCGGCGGCGGCGCGCAGGGCAATCCGGACACTGCCGGTTTCCTGCAGATCGTGCCGGCGACGGGGACGCTGTATGCCGGCGTGCCGGCGACATTCCAGGTGCAAGGCGGTCGCACGCCTTACACGCTGACCTCGACCGAGCCGAGCCTGCTGCCGGTTCCGGCGACGCTGGATGGGCATAGCTTCGACGTGTTGCCCGCGAACCCCGGTGTGATCGATGCGAACCTGCCGCCCGGATCGCTGCCGGTGCGCACGGTCACGATCCAGGTGCGGTCGGGCGACGGCCAGAACGCCACGTCCACGATCAAGGTTGGCCAGAACTTCCTGCTCGGCTATGGCCTCGACTTCACGCCGTCGACCTGCCCGACCGTGAATGGCGCCCCGTCGTCGGGCCTGTCCGGTGCATGCGCCGGCGGCCAGACCGCGGTGCAATTCAGGGCGATCATCAACGGCAACCTCTACGGCGGACGCCAGTACCAGCTCACCGTCGAGCGCGGGCCGTTCCAGTTCGTCTTCCCGCAGAGCGGCGTCGTCGGAAACACCATCACGATCACGACGGACCACGTCGGAACGGGCAGCGCGATCATCCAGGTCAACGCCAGCGTGCCGTCCCAGATCGCGGTGTTGCGCATCACCGACGTGGCTACCGGTGTCTACGCCGACCAGGCGTTCGTGATCAACGGCTCGGGCCCGAACGCCGCGCTCACCGCGATCCCGAACGCGATCACCCTCACCGGGCCGGACAGCGCGACGTGCGGCGCCGGAACCTCCAACGTCCTCGCGTTCGACGGCGTGCCGCCGTACACCGCGTCGAGCTCGAATCCCGCCATCTCGGTGACACCGGTCTCGGGGTCGAACCCGGGCCAGTTCGCCATCACCGTGCCGAGCGGGCCGCCGCCGTGCGCGTCGGGCACGATCACGATCACCGATTCGGTCGGCAACCGCACCACCGTGACGGTCGCTTCGGCGCCGGGCACCGCGACTCCGCCCGCCGTGGCGAACCCGATCCTGATCGTGCCGAACTCGATCACGCTCGGCTGCGGACAGAGCGGCTCGGTGTCCGTGCTCGGCGGGGGCACCACCGCCAAGCCGGCGAGCACGTTCTTCGTGAGCTCGGTGAATTCGAGCATCGTGCCCGCGGTCACCGGCAACACGCTGTCGATCACGCGCACGCCGACGGGAACCGCGCCGGCAACCGCCACGGTGATCGTGACCGACGGCACGCAAGTCGCGACCGTGACGGTGAGCTCGCCGACGACGTGTCCATAACCGAAAGAGGCTGAAACGCGAACGGGCATCCGAGCGATGCCCGTTTCGCTTTTCAGGCGCTGCCATGGCACGCCGTTTCGTGGTGACCGGAGCGTCCGGCTTCGTCGGCCGTGCTCTTCGGCCGCACCTTGCCGGCGCGGTGCAGCCATTGCGCTTGGGAGGCGCGGACTGGCGCGCGAACATCGCCGCGTGCGATCTCGAGGGCGCGGTGGTGATTCATCTCGCCGCTCGGGTGCATGCGACTGTGCCGGCGAGCGAGGCCGACTACGAGCGTGACAACGTGGAGAAAACGCGCGAGCTCGCGACGCGGGCGGCGCGCTCGGGCGCCGAACGCCTCGTCTTCGTCAGCTCGATCAAGGTGAACGGCGAGCATACGAGCGTTCGCCCTTTCCGGCGCGACGACGCCCCCGATCCGCGCGATGCGTATGCGCGGTCGAAATGGGCTGCCGAGCGCGCGCTCGCGGCGATCGCCGGGGACCACGGCCTCGCCGTGACCATCGTGCGACCGCCCCTCGTGTACGGGCCGGGAGCGAAGTCGAATCTCGCGAAGCTGCTGCGCATCGCCGACACGGCCTGGCCGCTGCCCTTCGCGTCGCTCCACAACCGGCGCAGCTTCATCCATGCCGACGACCTCGCGCGGTTGCTGGTGCGCTGTGCCGACACGCCGCGGGCCGCCGGCGCGACGTATCTCGCGGCGCATCGGGAAACGATCTCGACCGCGTCGCTGGTCACGCTCATGCGTGGCGCTCTCGGGCGACCGGCGCGGCTGTTTGCGACTCCCGGGTGGTGCATCGAAGCCGCGGCCGCCATGGCGGGCCAGCGTGACCGGGCGCAGAGCCTCACGCGTTCGCTCGAGGTCGACGTGGCCGCTACCGAAGCCGAGCTCGATTGGAGCGCGCGCATCGGGCCGAAGGCCACCGTCGAGGAGCTGGTCGCGGCCTATCGGTCCGCGCGACGATCGTGAGGCTCGCGCTGATCATCGTCGCCGCCATCTTCTCCGCATGGGGGGCGACCGTCGTGCTCGTGCGCTCGCCCTTCGCATCGCATCTCATGGACCGGCCGAACGACCGATCGCTGCACACGGCGCCACGGGTTCGCGCGGGCGGCCTCGGTATCGCTTTCGCGGTCGCGGTGCTGGGACCGTTCTTAGCGCAAGGCGCGGTCGCGTTGCTGTTGCTGTGCGCCCTGCCGCTCGCGATCCTTTCCGCGGTGGACGATGTGAAAAGCGTGCCGGTCCGCGTCCGCCTCCTCGTCCAGTTCGTCGTTGCCGCGCTCGGGATTTACGCGATGCGAACCGAATTCGACGGCACGCTGAACGCGTGGACCATTCCACTGGTCCTGTTGTCCATCGTGTGGATGACCAATCTCTTCAACTTCATGGACGGGGCCGATGGGCTCGCGGGAGGCATGGCGGCCATAGGCTTCGGTGCCTACGCGATCGCGGCCGCCCACGCGGGCGATGCGGCATTGGCGGGGACGTGCACCGTGATCGCGGCCGCGTGCATCGGCTTCCTCGCGCACAATTTCCCGCCGGCGCGCGTGTTCATGGGCGACGCGGGCTCCGTGCCGCTCGGCTTCCTGGCGGCCGCGCTCGGCATCCACGGCGCCGCGGCGGGCCGCTGGCCGATCGCCTTTCCGCTGCTCGTGTTCAGTCCTTTCATCGTCGACGCATCCGTCACGCTCGTGCGCCGCGCGTGGAGGCGGGAACCGGTATGGCGTGCGCACCGGCAGCACGTGTACCAACGGCTCGTGCTCGCCGGCTGGTCGCATCGGCGCCTCGCGTTCTGCGAGTACGCGTTGATGTTCGCCGTGGCGGCGAGCGCGTTCGTGACGACGATGGGCGGCGTGATGCTGCAATGCGGTATGATTTTGGTCTGGGCAGCTACCTACGGGTTGCTGTTCGTCGCGAGCGAGCGCTTTGTGCACCGCATGGCGGGAGGCGCGGCCGCGTCTTCCGAGCGCTCCGCCGGTTAGAACAAGAGGAAAGCGGAGAAAATGGCATTCCAGCACGATCGTACGGGAGGCGGGATGTCGACCGGCCAGTTCGACATCCGCGTGCTCGCGGCAGCCATCCACGACGGCCTCGCGCTCGTCGCCGCCGGTCTCGGCGCGACTCTCCTGCTCGACGTGAACGGCACCTGGTCCGACGGCACCCGCGACCTGCTCTCGCTATTCATCGCGGCCGTGCCGATCCAGATCGCCATCAACTTCGTGTTCGGCATCTACCAGGGGATCTGGCGCTACACGAGCCTGCCGGACATCCAGCGCATCGTCTTCTCGGTCTTCACCGGCACGGTGTGCACGTCCATCGCGCTTCGCGCCATGGGACTGGATTCGTTCAGCTATCGCGAGTACCTGCTCTATCCGATCTTCCTCATCGTCCTCATGTCGTTGAGCCGCGTGGGGTATCGCTCGTTCAAGGAATGGGCGCTGTACGGCCGCGGCGGTGAGCAGGGCACGCCCGTGATCATCATGGGCGCCGGCGACGCCGCGGTGGGCCTGGTGAAGGAGCTCTCGCGCAGCCACGAATGGCGCGTGATGGGTTTCCTCGACGACGACGAGAAGAAGCGCGGGCGCCTGCTGCACGGCGTGCGCGTGCTGGGCCCGCTCGAGGACCTCACGCGCTTCGCGCAGAGGCTCAAGATCCGCCACGCGATCATCGCGATGCCCTCGGTGCCGTACAAGGTGCGCCGGCGGGTGGTCGAGATCTGCAAACGCGCGAAGGTCTCCGTCATGACGGTGCCGACGCTGAACAACGTCGTGAGCGGAAAGGCGTTCGCCGCGCGCATCCGCAAGGTTGCGGTCGAGGACCTGATGAAGCGCGAGCCGGTCACGCTGGACGACGCGGGCCTCCACGACCTGGTGACCGGGCAGGTCGTGATGGTCACCGGCGCCGGCGGGTCCATCGGCTCGGAGCTCTGTCGCCAGATCGCGGCCTACCAGCCGGCGCTGCTCGTGCTGTACGAAATGAACGAGTACGCGATGTACAAGGTCGACGAGCAGCTGCGCGAAGCATTCCCCGACGTGCCCGTCGCGAGCGTCGTGGGTGACATCAAGAACGCACGCCGCGTGAACCAGGTGATGCACCAGTTCTCGCCCGCGCTGCTCTTCCATGCGGCGGCGTACAAGCACGTTCCCCTCATGGAAGAGGCCAACGCCTGGGAGGCGGTGCAGAACAATGTGCTGGGCACGTACGTGGTCGCGCGCGCGGCGATCGACTTCGGCGCGAAGAAGTTCGTGTTCATCTCGACCGACAAGGCGGTGAACCCGACCAACGTGATGGGAGCGACGAAGCGGCTCGCGGAGATGGTGTGCCAGGCGCTGCAGGCCGGCAGCAGCAGCACGCGCTTCGAGATGGTGCGCTTCGGCAACGTGCTCGGAAGCGCGGGCAGCGTGATCCCGAAATTCCAGGAGCAGATCGACAAGGGCGGCCCGGTCACCGTGACGCACCCGGAGATGGTCCGCTATTTCATGTCGATCCCGGAGGCCGCGCAGCTCGTGCTGCAGGCCGGGTGCATGGGACTCGGCGGCGAGATCTTCGTGATGGACATGGGCGAGCCGGTGAAGATCGTGGACCTCGCGCGCGACATGATCCGGCTCTCGGAGCTCTCCGAAAACGAGATCCGCATCGTCTACACCGGACTTCGCCCCGGCGAAAAGCTGTTCGAGGAGCTGCTCGCCGACGACGAGCATACGCGTCCGACGCCGCACCCGAAGCTGCGCATCGCGAAGGCACGCGAGGTCGACCGGGGATGGCTCGACGGCCTGCTCACGTGGTTGCACCAGGAACGCATTCCCGGCGATGCGGAAGTGCGCCGCGATCTCAAGCGCTGGGTGCCGGAATACCGCTCGCAGGTGCGCCCGCGGCTCGCCGCGGTGCCCCAGCCGCGCACCGCCTGAACATCAGCCCGATTCCGGGTTAGTGCGAGCGGCAGCCGCGCCGAGGAGCAACCCGCAAAGCGCCCAGAACACGAGCGAGCTCGGGCGGAAATAGAAGTCGTCGGTCAGATTCTTCGCCACGAATCCCGCGATCATGGCCACGCCCGCGATGCCGAGCGGCCGGCATTCCGGTCGCGCGCTCATGCGCAGGAACGCCGCGGTCAGCGTGCCGAGCAGCAGCGTGAACGCACAGAGGCCGACCAGGCCCTCCTGCAGTAGCACATCGAAGAACACGTTGTGCGCGTGGCGCAGCGGCATCGAGGCGGGGCCGCGCTCCCGCACGGCGCGTTCGATGAGGTCGCCGACGATCTCCCGACCGAATCCGTGGCCGAGCCAGGGGCGCTCGAGAAGCGGCGGCACGGCCGAGGCCCATACGATCGGCCGCGCATCGAAGGCAATCGCATCCACCGGGGAGGTGGCTTCGGGATAGTAGCGGAGCATCTTGTACGAGAACATCGCGACGAGCACGGCGCCCACGACCGCGATCGCCACGCGCAGCGCACCGCGCAACCGGGCTCCCGTACCGGATCGCTCCCCGCGTCGGTAGAGGTTGTAGGCGACCAGGATCGCGAGCATGAGCGCGAGCCAGAGCATGCGATTCTCGGAGGCGAAGCCCACGAGCACGATGCCCGCGCCGATCAGGGCGACGTCGCGTGGGCGTGCTCCCAGGCCGTGCGGCAGGGGCCAGGCGACGATCACGAGCAACGGTGCGGCGAGCACGAGCACCGTCGAGAACGATCCTTCGGCGGCGTGGTAGCGGTCCGCGTAGGGCAGCGCCGGAAAGAGCAGCCGAATCCATTCGAACGATCCGAGGACGAGGGCGGCGGTGAGCGCCGCGATCACGCCGCGCCGCAGATCGCGCGCATCGCGAGTACCGAGCGCGAACACGAGAAACGCGAGCGTGCAGTACATGAGCTCGCGCTGGATCTCCTCCCACGAGTACGCGCGGTGCTCGCTCCAGGCGAGCGATGCGAGCGAGACGATCAGCCAGAGGCCGGCCGCGAAGGCGAATGGCCGGGGGATGCGACGGAAATCGAGCGGCTCTGCATCGCGAGTCGCCCGTACGACCAGCGCCGTCGCGGCGAGGAAGAGCGCGAACGCTCGCCATCCCGCCGACGACGGAAACGGTGCGAGGAAGAGGTACGCCGCGGTGGCCGCCGCGTACACCCGGTGCGAAACCCTCCCTGCGCTTGTTGTCGAATCGATCGGAGGACGGTGACCGCGGCTGAGATCCGTCCACGGACGGATCGAGGTAGCTGGCGCGCCCGACACGATTCGAACGTGCGACCCCTGCCTTCGGAGGGCAGTACTCTATCCAGCTGAGCTACGGGCGC
>CAYOGL010000047.1:0-29682 GCA_964403515.1 uncultured Burkholderiales bacterium
GTCCTCGGGGATGCCGGCCTCGACCTTGCCCACGAGGTCCGCGCCGACGTCGGCGCCCTTGGTGAAGATGCCGCCGCCCAGACGCGCGAAGATCGAGATCAGCGACGCTCCGAACGCGAGGCCGACGAGCGGCTTCACGATCTCGGACATCGGCGCGTCGTGCGCGGACGAGCCCTGCAGGTACATGAAGAACCCGGACACCGCGATCAGGCCCAGGCCGACCACGAGGAGCCCCGTGATCGCGCCGCCCTTGAACGCGATGTTGAGCGCGGGCGCGATGCCGCCGCGCGCGGCCTCGGCCGTGCGCACGTTCGAGCGCACCGACACGTTCATGCCGATGAAGCCGGCCGCGCCCGAGGCGACGGCGCCGATCAGGAAGCCGCAGGCGGTGACCCAGCCGAGCACGAAGCCGATGACGACGAAGAGCACGACGCCCACCATCGCGATGGTCGTGTACTGGCGGTTCAGGTAGGCCTTCGCGCCGGTCTGCACCGCGGCGGCGATCTCGCGCATGCGCTCGTTGCCGTCGGGTTGCCGCAGGATCCACATGGCCGTGAACCCGCCGTACAGCAGGGCGAGCACGCCGGCCACGAGCGCCAAGAGGATTGCGTAGTTCAACATTGCTGCTTCTCCCTTATCTTTCGTTGGATGCCGCGGCGCCGGGCGCCCCGCGGATTGAGAAACCGATCTCGCGTCATGGCGCGAATGCGCCCTTCGTCTTCTTGCGCACCGCCACGTTCTTCAACCGCACGTAACGCGGCAGCCCCTTCTCGAAGGGCGGGAACGCCTCCCCCGCGACGAGCGGCTCGAGATAGTTGCGGCACTTGGGGGTGATGTGGAAACCGTCCGGCGTGATGAAATCGCGCGGCATCTTCTTCTCGACGTTCGCGACGTCGGAGAGCTGCGCCACGCCGATCTTCCAGCGGTAGGGCCGGGTCGAGACGCGCACGATCGTCGGCATCACGCTGTTCATGCCCTTCACGGCATATTCGACGGCGGCCTTGCCGACGGCGTACGACTGCTCGAGATCCGTCTTCGAGGCGATGTGCCGCGCGGCGCGCTGCAGGTAGTCGGCAACCGCCCAGTGGTGCTTGAGATCGAGCTTGCCGCGCACGAGCTCCGCCAGGCGCGGGGCCACGCCGCCGAGCTGCGCATGGCCGAACGCGTCCTTCAGCCCGCTCTCGGCGAGGAACCGGCCGTCCTTGTCGTGCAAGCCTTCGGAGGCGCCGACCGCGCAATAGCCGTACTTCTTCACGCTCTCGTCGACCTTCGCGAGGAACGCTTCCTCGTCGAACGGGATCTCCGGAAACAGCAGCACGTGCGGCGCCTCGCCCGCCTTCGACTGCGCGAGCCCGGTGGCGGCGGTGATCCAGCCCGCGTGGCGGCCCATCACCTCGAGGATGAAGACCTTGGTGGAGGTCTTCGCCATCGACTCCACGTCGAGGCCCGCCTCGCGCATGCTCGTGGCGACGTACTTCGCCACCGAGCCGAAGCCCGGGCACGTGTCGGTGATCGGCAGGTCGTTGTCGACCGTCTTCGGCACGTGCACGGCGACGATCGGATAGCCCATCTTGCCGCTGATCTGCGAGACCTTGAGGCAGGTGTCGGCCGAGTCGTTGCCGCCGTTGTAGAAGAAGTAGCCGATGTCGTGCGCCTTGAACACCTCGATCAGGCGCTCGTACTCGTGGCCGCCCTTCTCGACGCCCTTGAGCTTGTAGCGCGCGCTGCCGAACGCGCCGCCGGGCGTCCACGTGAGCGCCTTGATCGCCGCGGGCGACTCGCGGCTCGTGTCGATCAGGTCCTCGGTCAGCGCGCCGAGGATGCCGTTGCGGCCGGCGTAGACCTTGCCGATGTGCTTGCGATGCTTGCGCGCGGTCTCGATCACGCCCGCGGCGCTCGCGTTGATGACGGCGGTCACCCCGCCCGATTGTGCGTAGAAGGCGTTGCGTGGCATGAGCTCAACCCAGTTCGGAGAAGATGCGATCGCGCACCTGCTCGACGGTCCCGAGGCCGTCGACCCGGTGGTAGCGCGGCGCGCGTTGATCGCCCGTGGCCGCCCACCTCGCGTAGTAATCGATCAGCGGCTTGGTCTGGCGGTGGAAGACGGCGAGGCGGTTGCGCACGGTCGCCTCCTTGTCGTCCTCGCGCTGCGTGAGCGGCTCGCCCGTCACGTCGTCGCAGCCCACCACCTTCGGCGGCTTGTACTTGACGTGGTAGGTGCGGCCCGAGGGCAGGTGCGCCCAGCGGCCGGACATGCGCTCGATGATCGCCTCGTCGGGGACGGCGATCTCGACCACGTGCTCGATCGGCACGCCGGAGCTCTTCATCGCCTCGGCCTGCGGGATGGTGCGCGGGAAGCCGTCGAAGAGGAAACCGCGCGCGCAATCGGGCTGCGCGATGCGCTCCTTCACCAGCGCGACGATGACGTCGTCGGACACGAGCTCGCCCCGCTCCATCACCTTTTCCACCGCCTGGCCGAGCGGGGTGCGCGCCTTGATCGCCGCGCGCAGCATGTCGCCGGTGGAGATCTGCGGGATGGAATAGCGCTGGGTGATGAAGCCGGCCTGGGTTCCCTTGCCGGCCCCGGGCCCGCCCAGAAGGATCAAGCGCATTACCTGGAGCCTCTGACGTGTCAGCCCGCCATTATAGCGACCCGCCCGCGGGCGATCCGCCGCGCCCGAGGCGCCGGCGCACGCGCTCGAGGTCCTCGGCCGTGTCGACGCCCGCCTCGAAAGGATGCGGCCAGATCGCCACCGCGATGCGGTGCCCGTGCGCGAGCGCCCGCAGCTGCTCGAGCGCCTCGAAGCGCTCGGCCGCCGTGGGCGCGAGCGACGCGTACGCCTCGAGGAAGCTCGCGCGGTACGCGTAGATCCCGATGTGGCGATACGCGGGAATGCCTTCGGGCAAACGTTCGCGCGTGGCGGCGAAGGCGTCGCGCGCATACGGAATGGGCGCGCGCGAGAAGTAGAGGGCGTAGCCGGCCTCGTCCACGACCACCTTCACGACGTTGGGATCGAAGAACGTCGCCGCCTCGTGCACGGGATGCGCGGCGGTCGCCATCGCGGCGCCCGGATGGGTCTCGAGCGACTCGGCGACGGTGCGGATGAGCCGCGGGTCGATGAGCGGCTCGTCGCCCTGCACGTTCACGACGATGTCGTGGCCGCGCATGCCGGCGAGCCGCGCCGCTTCGGCGAGGCGATCGGTGCCAGTGGGATGATCGGGCGAGGTCATGCACGCCTTCGCGCCGTGGGCGCGCACCGCACGCGCGATGTCCTCGTGGTCCGTCGCGACGACGACGCTCGCCGCGCCGCTCGCGCGTGCTGCTTCGGCGGCCCACACGACGAGCGGCTTGCCCGCGACGTCGGCGAGCATCTTGCCCGGCAGGCGCGTCGAGCGCATGCGCGCCGGGATCACCACCTGGAAGACGGGCGATGCCACGCGCGCGCTACACCTCTTCGTCGGGACCGAGCTCGCGCGCCTCGTCCTCGAGCATCACGGGGATGTCGTCGCGCACCGGGAAGGCGAGGCGGTCGCCCTTGCACACGAGCTCCTGCGCCTCCTTGCGCCACACGAGCGGTCCCTTGCACAGCGGACAGACGAGGATTTCAAGCAGCTTGGGATCCATCGGCGCTCCTGGTGGCGGCCGCGAGCCGGGTGAGAAGGAACCGCTCGAACTCGGGCGGCAGGATCGCATCCACGCGCAGGAACCACATGCGCGCGTCGGCGATCGCCGCGCATTTTACGGCATCCTTCTCGGTCATGAGGACGACCTCGGCGCCGGGCAGGCGCAGGTCGCGCGCATGGAAGCCGTAATGGTCGGGGAAGCCATGGGTCTGCGCGCGGATGCCGAGCGCCTCGAGGTGATCGAAGAAGCGCTGCGGATGGCCGATGCCCGCGATCGCCGCCACCGCGTGAGCGCGCAATGCGAGCGCGAATGCATCGGGCGCGCGCTGCTCGCCGCTCGTGAGCGCCACGAAGCGCTCGCCTCCGAGGCGCATGGCGAAGTGCCGCGGCGCATCGCCCCATGGCGGACGCGCGCGCGCGGGCGGCACGGCGTCGGGATGGCCGAGGTTCACGACCGCCGCATCGACCTCGCGCAGCCGCGCGGCCGGCTCGCGCATCGGGCCGGCGGGCAACGGCAGCCCGTTGCCGAACCCGCGCTCGCCGTCGATCACCGCGATCTCCATGTCGCGCGCGAGCGCGTAGTGCTGCAGGCCGTCGTCGCTCACGATCACGTTCACGTGCGGCTCGGCGGCGAGCATCGCGCGCACCGCCGCGGGGCGATCGGGCGAGATGTAGACCGGCACCTGGCAACGGCGCGCGATGAGCACGGGCTCGTCGCCGAAGTGCTCGGGCGTCGCCACGTCGGGATACACGCGCACCACGCCGAGAGGGTCCTGCTCGCGCGGGGGCACGCGCCCGTAACCGCGCGATATCACCCCCGGGGTCCATCCCGCGCGCCGCAGCATCTCGACGATGGCGATCACGAGCGGGGTCTTGCCCGTGCCGCCCACGGTGAGGTTGCCGACGACGATGACGGGAGCCGGCGCGCGCCAGGGCCGCAGCAGCCGCGCCCGATAGAGCGCGCGGCGCCCACCGGAGAGCAGCGCGAAGAGCGCGGCGAAAGGCAGCAGGATCAGCGCACCGCCGCCGCGGCGCTGCCATTCCGATTCGAGCCACGCGCGCATGGCCGCGCCCTCAGCGCCGCGTCTGCGTAGTGAACGAGATGTGGTTGTAGCCCGCGATGCGGGCGGCTTCCATCACGTTGACGACCGACTGGTGCGTCGCCGCCGCGTCGGCGCTGATCGCGACCACCGGCTCCTTCGAGCCCCTGGCGGCCGCGCGCAGGCGCTCCGCGAAATCGTCCGCGCTGCCATAGACGGTCGGCGCGCCGTTGATCGCGTACTTGCCCGAGGCGTCGACCGCCACGTTGAGGACCTGGGGCCGGTCGGGCGTGGGCTCCGCCGCGGCCTGCGGCAGGTTGATCTGCAGCTCGGCGAAGCGGCTGTACGTGGTCGTGAGGAACAGGAAGATCAGGACGACGATGAGGATGTCGATCAACGGGATGAGGTTGATCTCCGGCTCCTCGCGGGCGCGTCCGCGCCGGAAGTTCATGCCCGCCGCTCGCCGTGGATGATCTCGATCAGCTTGATGGCCTGGCTCTCCATCTCCACCACGAGCACGTCCACGCGGTTGCGGAAATGGCGGTAGAAGATAACGGCGGGGATCGACACGCCGATGCCGAACAGCGTGTTGTAGAGCGCGACCGAGATGCCGTGCGCGAGCAGCGCGGGATTGCCGCCGCCGCCGGCCGGGTTCTGCGAGCCGAAGATCTCGATCATGCCGACGATCGTGCCGAACAGGCCGAGCAACGTGGAGATCGTCGCGATCGTGCCGAGCGTGTTGAGGAAGCGCTCGAGCTCGAGGGCGACCGCGCGCCCGGCGTCTTCCACCGCGTCCTTGATCACCTCGCGCGAGCTCCTCTCGTTCACCAGCGCGGCCGCGAAGATGCGCCCGATGAGCGGTCCCTGCTGAAGGCGCGTGACCAGGTCCTGCGTCACACCCTTCGACTGGTATTCGCGGATCGTCGCGGGCAACACGTCGCGCGGCGCGACGAGCGAGGTGCGCAGCGACCAGAAGCGTTCGCCGATGATGGCGAGCGCGATGACCGAGGCGGTGATGATGAACCAGATGGGCCAGCCGGCCGCTTGAATGATCGACAGCACGACGGAAAAATTCTCCTGCGGGGCGAATTGCGCAGGCACTTTAGCCCGGCCGGGACGATTCCACAAGCGCTTGTGCGTGCCGCCCCCGTCCGACACAAGCAGGTTGGCGTCGGCCCCGAACGCGGGCAGAATCGCCGACCCTTAAGGCGGGCGCCCATGACCAGACGCGAAATTCGCCGGGATCGGCCTCCGGGCCCGCCGCATTTGTAGGCCGATCGGAAGGGGGTCGCGGTCTCAGAGGGAAAACGCGGAATCATCCACAGAGCCTGTGGATAACCCTGTGGAAGGCGATCAGAGTCGAACGGCAAGTGGCGTATCGCAAAGGCTTTTTTTTCCTCCGCTCAAATTTTGAGCGCTGTATGTTTCAATTGCGCGATCAAGGACTTACAAAAATTTTCCCCTGTCAAGGCGATTGCTGCACTGCAACCTCGGGGCATGCCGCACGGCGCCCGCGGGGCGGTGGATAGCGGTTTTCAGAGGGAAAGCCGCTTCCGTTCCTCCTACGCGCGTTTTCCGCTTGTCCTACGCCCCTCCTTCCTGCCCTCCTACGTGCGCCCTTCGCCCCCTCCTGCACCCCCGAGCACCCCCTCCCTGCCCGGGGTCGCCCCGGTCGTCACCGTTTCGGAGCTGAACCGGCGCGTC
This sequence comes from uncultured Burkholderiales bacterium, assembly GCA_964403515.1. Classification (GTDB taxonomy): domain Bacteria; phylum Pseudomonadota; class Gammaproteobacteria; order Burkholderiales; family Usitatibacteraceae; genus Usitatibacter. The sequence continues at coordinate 6,369 of CAYOGL010000047.1, forward strand.
CGGCTCCTGCTCGAGAACCAGTTCGAGATGCTCTGGGTCGCCGGCGAGCTGTCGAACGTGAAGCGGGCGGCCTCCGGCCACTGGTATTTCTGCCTGAAGGACCCGGGCGCGCAGATCGAATGCGCGATGTTCCGCACGCGTGCGCAGTTCCTCGACTTCCGCCCCGAGGACGGCACCAAGGTCGAGGTGCGCGCGCGCGTGACGCTCTACGAGCCGCGCGGCAATTACCAGCTCGTCGTCGAGGAGATCCGCCGCGCGGGCCTGGGCGCGCTGTTCGAGGCTTTCGAGAAGCTCAAGGCGAAGCTGCAGGCCGAGGGCCTGTTCGAGGGCGCGCGCAAGCGGCCGCTGCCGCCGTTTCCGCGCGCGATCGGCATCGTGACCTCGCCCGCGGCCGCCGCGCTGCGCGACGTGCTCACGACGCTTCGGCGGCGTGCGCCCATGGTGCCCGTCGTGCTCTATCCCGCGCCGGTGCAGGGCGAAGGTGCGGGCGCACAGCTCGCGCGTGCCATCGCCGCCGCGAACCGGCGCGCGGAGTGCGACGTGCTCATCGTGTGCCGCGGCGGAGGCAGCCTCGAGGACCTGTGGGCCTTCAACGAGGAAGTGCTCGCGCGCGCGATCGCGGCCTCGGTGCTTCCGGTGGTCAGCGGCGTGGGCCACGAGACCGACTTCTCCATCGCGGATTTCGTCGCCGACGTGCGCGCCGCGACTCCGACCGCGGCGGCGGTGGCCGCGAGCCCGGATCGCATCGCACTGCGCGAGCAGGTCCGGGCGCTGCGCCGGCGGCTCGCGCGCGACCTGGGGCGCATCACCGACAACGCGGCCCAGCGCCTCGACGCCGCGACACGGCGCCTGCTCACGCCCGCGCAGCGCATCGAACGCGATCGCGATCGGCTCAAGGACCACGCGCGCCGCTTGCGCATCGCCGCAGCGACCTCGGGAAGCTGGGGACGGCTCGCGTTGAACGCCCTCGCGCCGCGGCTGCGCCGCGCGCTTCCGGACATCGGGCAGCGCAGCCGCGAGCTCGGGCGCCTCGACGCCCGCATGCGCGCAGCGCTCGCCCGCAACCTCGCGGAGAGCGCGCGCCATCTCGCGTCGCTGCGCACCGCGCTCGGGCACCTCGATCCCACGCAGGTTCTCACGCGCGGCTACAGCATCGTGCGCGGGCCCGACGGCCATGTGCGCCGCTCGAGCGCCGGGCTGGCCGCCGGCGACGCGCTCGACATCGCGTTCTCCGAGGGTGGCGCGAGCGCGACGGTGACGTCAACACGTCCCCCGGACGAGTGAGCCGGCTCAGCGCTGCTCGAGAAAGCGCTCCACGCTCTCGCGCACCGCGCGCGGCAGGTCCCCGCGCAGGCAGTCGAAACGCGCGAGCGGCCGCAGCGGCGTGCCCGCGTCGAGCGCGGTTCCGCGCAGCCAGGTGAGCTGGCGCTTGGCGAGCTGGCGCGTGGCCGCGATCCCGCGCTGCTCGAGCGTGGCCACGTCGGCCGCGCCTTCGAGCGTGTCCCAAACCTGGCGGTAGCCGACGCTGCGCATGGACGGCAGCCGCGCATGCAGCGCGTGATGCGCGCGCAGCGCGCGCACTTCGTCCACGAGGCCGGCGGCCAGCATCGCGCGAAAGCGTTCGGCGATGCGCGCATGCAGCACGGCGCGGTCCGAGGGCTCGAGCGCGATGCGCAGCGCATCGAACGGCAGCGCCGCGGCGTTCGCTTCCGCATGCAGCGTGGAGAGCGGACGGCCCGTGAGCCGGTGCACCTCGAGCGCGCGCTGGATGCGTTGCGCATCGCCCGGCTCGATGCGCGCGGCGCTCCCCGGATCGACGCGCGCGAGGGCGGCATGCAGCGCGGGCCAGCCGCGGCGTGCGGCGTCGGCCTCGATCTCGGCGCGTAGCGCCGCATCGGCCGCGGGCAGGTTCGCCAGGCCGCTGGTGAGTGCGCGAAAGTACAACATCGTGCCGCCGGCGAGGATCGGCACACGCCCGCGCGCCTGGATCGCCGCGATAAGGCGCAACGCCTCGTCGCGGAAGCGACCCGCGGAATACGCCTCGGTGGGCTCGACGACGTCGATCAGGTGGTGCGGCACGGCGCGCATCGCTTCGGGCGGCGGCTTCGCGGTGCCGACGTCCATGCCGCGATAGACCTGGGCCGAGTCGACGCTCACGATCTCCGCGGCAAAGCGCTCGGCCAGCGCGAGGGCGACCGCGGTCTTGCCGCTCGCGGTCGGCCCGAGGACGAAGACCGCCTTCACCGCCCGCGCAGGAACAGCCGGTCGAGCTCCGCCAGCGCGAACTGCACCCACGTGGGACGGCCGTGATTGCAGCTGCCCGCGCGCTCGGTCTCCTCCATCTGGCGCAGCAGCGCGTTCATCTCGGGCACGGTGAGCATGCGATTCGCACGCACGGCGGCGTGGCAGGCGAGCGTGGCGAGCAGCTCGTTGCGCCGCTCGACGAGCACGCGGCTCGCGCCGAACTCGCGCATCTCCCCGAGCACCGAGCGCAGCAGGGTGGTCGCGTCGAGATCGGCGAGCAACGCGGGCACGGCGCGGATCACGAGCTCGCGCGGGCCGGCGGCCGCGACATCGAAGCCGAGGCGCTCGAGCTCGGGCTGGCCCGCACCCGCCTGCTCGACCTCCTCGGCGGTGGCGGTCATCGGGATCGGCACGAGCAGCGGCTGCGAGGGAAGCGTGGCGCAGTCCAGCGCCTGCTTCAGCCGCTCGTAGACGATGCGCTCGTGCGCGGCGTGCATGTCGACGAGCACGAGGCCCGCCGCGTTCTGCGCGAGCACGTAGATGCCGTGCAGCTGCGCGAGCGCGAAGCCGAGCGCCGGCGCCCCGGCCGGCGCCGATGCCGCGGGCATCGCGCGCGCCTCGTCGGCGACCGCGTTGGCGAAGAGCGTCTCGTAGGCGGCGCGGGGCTGCGCCACCGCGAGCGCGCGCTGCTCGTACGGATGATCGCGACCGGACGTCCACGGCGGCTGCGCCGCACGCGGTGCGAGGGAAGGCGCGGCTGCGCCCTGCTCGCCCGCGAGCGGCTCGGCGAGCACGCGTGCGAGCGCGTGGAAAACGAACTGGTGCACGGCGTTCGACTCGCGGAACCGCACCTCGCTCTTGGTGGGATGCACGTTCACGTCGACCAGGGGCGGATCGATCTCGAGGAAGAGCACGTACGCCGGGTGGCGGTCGTGGTGCAGCACGTCGGCATACGCCTCGCGGATCGCGTGCACGACCACCTTGTCGCGGACGAACCGTCCGTTCACGTAGAGGTATTGCGCATCGCGCGCGCCCCGGGTGAAGCCGGGAGCGGCCGCCAGCCCGTGCAGCGCGAGGCGCGGGCCTTCGGCGCGCACGTCGAGGGCCGCTTCGGCGAAATCGTCGCCGAGCAGGCGCGCGGCGCGCTCGCGCAACCCCTCGCGCGGCAGGTGCGTGCTGCGCCGGCCGTTGTGCGCGAGCGCGAACGCCACTCCCGGTCGCGACAGCGCGATGCGGCCGAGCGCCTCGTCGCAGCGCGCGAATTCGGTCGCGGTGCTCCTCAGGAACTTGCGGCGCGCCGGCGTATTGAAATAGAGGTCCTCGACGTCGACGGTGGTGCCCGACGCGAGCGCCGCTGGCTCGACCGGCGAGACCACTCCCGCCTCGCACGCGATGCGCCACGCATGGCGTTCGTCGGCACGGCGGCTCGCGATCGCCAGGCGCGCGACGGCGCCGATCGAGGCGAGCGCCTCGCCGCGAAAGCCGAGGGTGGCCGCGCGCTCCAGGTCCTCGAGGCTCGCGATCTTGCTCGTCGCGAACCGCGCCACGGCGAGCGGCAGGTCCTCGCGCTCGATGCCGCAGCCGTCGTCGACCACGCGCAGGCGGCGCACGCCACCGTCGACCAGTTCCACGCCCACGGTCTGCGCGCCCGCGTCGAGGCTGTTCTCGACCAGCTCCTTCAGGGCCGAGGCGGGGCGCTCGATGACCTCGCCGGCGGCGATCTGGTTCACCAGGAGCTCGGAAAGCGTGCGGATGCGGGCCACGGGCAATGGTACACTGGCCTCGCCCACTCGCCGCCCCGTTGCGGCCAGGTGCTAAGGAGCGGCATGACCCCTCAGCAAGAGCCTGCGCCGCACATCGACGAAAGCGACGCCGCCAACGCCGACGCACCCCTGCATGCCGAGCAGGTGCGGCTGCTCTTTCGCTTCTCGCTGGTGGGCTACCTCGCGACGCTGCTCGTCATCTTCATCCTCGGCGCGATCCTCTGGGAAGACCTCGCCCACCCGCCCCTGTTCGTCTGGTTCGTGGCCACCGCGCTCATCGCGATCGGCCGCTACCTGCTCTACAAGAGCTTCATCCGCAATTCGCCACCCACCGAGGAGATGGTCCAGTGGGAGCGGCGATTCCTCACGGGCACCGTGCTCGCCGGCCTGTGCTGGATGGCGATCGGCACGGTGCTGTTGCCCGACTCCACGCGCATCGTGCAGCGCCTGTCGGTGGTGATGCTGGTGACGGTGCTGCTCACGGGAGCGGTCGCGTACTACGCGCCGCATCGCTTCGCCTACAAGATCACGGCGTTCCTCGGCCTGCTGCCGCTCGCCATCACGCTGGTGCGCTCCGGCGATCGCAACCAGATGTTCATCTCGGGGATGATTCTCATCCTCGCGATGGTCCTGCCCTACGTGCATGCGCGCGTGCACAAGGCGCTCGTCGAATCGCTCACCATCCGCCGCGCACGCGAGGTGCTGTCGACCGAGCTCACCAGCGAGCGCGAGCGCCTGCAGCGCGCCAACGAGGCGCTCGTGGAGGAGCACGTCGAACGGTTGAAGGCGCAGCAGAGCGAGCTCATGGCCTCGCAGAAGCTGCGCATGCACTTCGAGAGCACGCCGCTCGCCGTGGTCGAGTGGGACCGCCACCACCGCGTGACCGCGTGGAACCCCGCCGCCGAGGCGATCTTCGGCTACCCGGGCTACGAGGTGCTCGGCAAGAGCCTGGCCGACGTGCTCGCGGCGCCGCCCGAGCGCCCCAACGTCGAGGCCATGTGCCGCGAGCTGCTCGAATCCGGCGAGGGCAACAAGACCACGCTCGTGAACATGGCGCGCAACGGGCGCACGATCCACTGCGAGTGGTACAACACGCCGCTGGTCGACTCGGCCGGGCGCATGACCGGCTTCGCCTCGCTCGTGCAGGACATCACGGAACGCCTGAACACCGAGCGCACGATCCATTACATGGCGCACCACGATGCGCTCACCGGGCTACCCAACCGCCGCCTCATGCAGGACCGGCTGAACCAAGCGATCATGGCCGCGCGGCGCAAGCAGCGCCACGTCGCCGTGCTCTTCCTCGACCTCGACCGCTTCAAGGTCGTGAACGACACGCTCGGCCACGATACCGGCGACTTCATCCTCAAGGACGTCGCGCGCCGCCTCGTCTCGTGCGTGCGCGAGGTGGACACGGTGTCGCGCGAAGGCGGCGACGAGTTCGTGGTGATCCTGCCCGACCTCGAGCGTCCGGAGAACGCGCGCGTGGTCGCCGACAAGATCCTCGAGGAGCTCGCGCGGCCGGTGGAGATCGGCGGCCAGGAGATCCACGTCACGCCCTCGATCGGGATCAGCCACTACCCGAACGACGCGACCGACGTCCACCAGCTCCTCAAGCACGCCGACAACGCGATGTACCAGGCGAAGGACGCGGGCCGCAACACCATCCGCTTCTTCACCAACGACCTCAACTTCCTGCTCTCCAAGCGCCTCGAGATCGAGGGGCGGCTGCGCAAGGCGATCGAGAACGAGGAGTTCTTCCTGCGCTACCAGCCGCAGGTCGACGTCGCGACCGGGCGGATCACCGGCATGGAGGCGCTGATCCGCTGGAACGACCCGCAGAAGGGCGAGATCTATCCCAAGGACTTCATCTTCGTGGCCGAGGAGCTGGGCCTCATCGTGCCGATCGGGGAATGGGTCTTCCGCACCGCGTGCCGGCAGCTGCGCCAGTGGTCGGACGAGGGGCTCGCGCCGATCACGATCTCGATCAACATCTCGCCGCGCCAGTTCATGTCGCGCCGGCTCGTGCACACGCTGCTCGCGATCGTGCGCGAGACCGGGGCCGACCCACGCCGCGTCGAGCTCGAGATCACCGAGACGATGATCATGAGGAACGTCGAGCAGTCGATCGAGACGCTCACGCAGCTGCGCTCGGTGGGCATGCTCGTCGCCGTCGACGATTTCGGCGTGGGCTACTCGTCGCTCAACCAGCTCACGAGGCTGCCCGCCTCGAGCATGAAGATCGACCGCTCGTTCATCATGAACGTGCCGGCCGACACCCAGAGCGCGCTCATCACCGAGGCGATCATCGCGATGGCCAAGCGCCTGAAGCTGCGCGTGATCGCCGAGGGCGTGGAGACGCGCCAGCAGCTCGAGTTCCTGCGCGTCAACCACTGCGAGGCGTTCCAGGGCTACCTCTTCTCGCGCCCCGTAACCGCGCTCGAGGCGAGCGCGATGCTGCGCGCCCAGGCCGCCGCCCACCTCGAGGCCGCCCAGAGCGCCGCCGACTGACGATTGGGGACAGCCCCCAATTGGCAGCATGTGAAACGGATCAGTTCGTCGCGACGCGGGCTCGTGCGAGCGGCGGGTTCTGCGCGAGGTAGCGCTTCAAGCCGGCGACGATCGCCCCCGCGATCTTCTCCTGGTACTCCGAATCCTTGAGGCGCTTCTCCTCCTGCGGATTGGAGATGAACGCGGTCTCCACCAGGATCGATGGCGTGTCGGGCGCCTTGAGCACCGCGAAGCCGGCCTGCTCGACCCGTCCGCGGTGCAACGTGTTCACGTCGCCCAGCTCGCTCAGCACCGCCTTGCCGAGCTTCAGCGAGTCGTTGATCGTCGCCGTGAGCGAGAGATCGAGCAGGGTGCGCGCGAGCACGGGGTCCTTCATGCCGAGGTTCACGCCGCCGACGAGGTCGGACTCGTTCTCGCGCTTGGCGAGCCAGCGCGCGGCCGTGGACGTGGCGCCGCGTTCCGAGAGCGCGAAGACCGACGAGCCCTTCGCATCCGGCCGCACCCACGCGTCGGCGTGGATCGAGACGAAGAGATCGGCATGCACCCGGCGCGACTTCGCCACGCGCTGCGCGAGCGGGATGAAGTAGTCGCCGTCGCGCACGAGCACCGCGCGCATGTTCGGTTCCTTGTCGATGTGCGCCTTCACGCGCCGTGCGATGGCGAGCGTCACGTTCTTCTCCATCGTGCCACGGCGGCCGCGCGCGCCCGAATCCTCGCCGCCATGGCCCGCGTCGACGGCGACGATGACGAGGCGGTCGATCTTCGGCCCATGGGATCGCTCGGGCCCGACCTCGCGCCGTGCCTCCTTGCGCTCGTCGGCAGTCGCGACGGTTTCCACGCTCGCCGTGATCGCCTTGTCCGCGATGAGCGGCTCCTTCTTCGCGACGGTCGCGTCCTTCTTCTCGCCGGCGCTGCGCGTCTTTTCGCTCGCGAGCTCCGCCGTCACCAGCTCGGACGTCGCCTTCGCGATCGCGAGCTGCGCCTTCACCGGCTCGGACGTCGCCTTCGCGCTCACGACCTCGAGCTTCGCGACCGCCGCTTCCGCTTTCTGCGCCTCCTCGGCCTTCGCGATCGGCATCGCATCGAGCTTGAGCGGCGCGGGAAGCTCTTCCTTCGCGGACGCGGCCTTCGGCGCTTCCGGTTTCGCCACGGCCACCTTCGCCTGCGCCATCTCGCGGCTGGAATCGGGCTCCTGCAGCAAGGCGAGCAGCGGGTCCGCGGGCTTCGCCGGGTAGAGATCGAGCACCAGCCGGTGCTTGTAGCCGCCCGCGGGCGTGAGCGGGAACACCGCCGGCTTGACCTCGGTGCGCAAATCGAAGACCACGCGCACGACCCCGGGGCGATTCACCGCCACTCGCACCGTCTTGATGTACGGATCGTGATCGCCGACCTTCGCGGGCAGGCCCTTCAATTCGGGCGTGAGCGCGACGCCCTCGAGATCGACGACGAGGCGCTGCGGATCGCTCACGAAGAAGTAGTGGTGGCGCAGCGCGTGCGCCGATTCGATCGTGACGCGCGTGTACTCCTGCGCGGGCCACACGCGAGCGGCGAGCACCGCCTCCGCCGCGTGCGTCGCGGGCGCGATCGCGAGCAGCGCCGCGACCGCGCACGCCTTCAGGAATCCGACAAGGCGAAGCGTTCCGCGAGCAGCGCGAGGCACTTCTGGCCGCGCACCGAGTGGCTCGCGAAGCGCGCGAGCCGTCCCTCCCCGCTCGTCTCGAGCGCGATCTCCACGTCCGCCGGCGGCAGCGCGCCCGTGGCCTTCTCGGGCCACTCCACGAGGCTCACGTTGCGGTCGTCGAAGGTCTCCCGGAAGCCGGCGTCGATCCATTCGCGGGGGTCATGGAACCTATAAAAATCAAAGTGCTGCAAGTGTAAGCTCGAAACGTCGTAAAGTTCAACCAGGGTGTAAGTGGGCGACCGCACCGGCCCCCGGTGACCGAGGGCGCGCAGCAGCCCGCGCACCAGCGTCGTCTTGCCCGCGCCGAGCTCGCCGCGCAGGTAGATCACCAGCCCGGGCGAGAGCGAAGCCGCGAGCGCCGCGCCCAGCGCGAGGGTGGCGGCCTCGTCGGGGAGGAAGGCTTTCGGCGCTACCATCGAGGGATGGACATGGTGCAAGGAGAAACGGTCGAGGCGCGCGTGAGGCGCTGGGGCCGCGAGCTCGGCTTCGATGCGATCGCGATCGCGGGCACCGAGCTCGCCGAGGAGGAAGCACGGCTCGTCGAGTGGCTCGACCGCGGCTGGCACGGGCGCATGGATTATATGGCACGGCACGGCGCGCGCCGCGCGCGGCCCGCGGAGCTCGTTCCCGGCACGGTGTCCATCATCACCGCGCGCCTGAACTACGTGTCGCAGGAGGCCCGCGATGCGCGCGAAGTGCTCGGCGATCCCGAGCGCGCGTACGTCTCGCGTTATGCGCTCGGGCGCGACTATCACAAGGTCCTGCGCGCGAAGCTGCAGGCGCTCGCCGATCGCATGACCGCGGAGCTCGGCCCGTTCGCGTACCGGGTCTTCACCGACAGCGCGCCGGTGATGGAAGTGTCGCTCGCGGTGCGCAGCGGCCTCGGATGGCGCGGCAAGCACACGCTGCTCCTGTCGCGCGACGCCGGCTCGACGTTCTTCCTCGGCGAGCTCTTCGTGAGCCTCGACCTCGAGCGCGATGCGCCGACCGGGGCGCACTGCGGCACGTGCACGCGCTGCCTCGACGTGTGCCCCACGCAGGCGATCGTCGCGCCCTACCAGCTCGACGCGCGCCGCTGCATCGCGTATCTCACCATCGAGAACCCCGGCCCGATTCCCGAGGAGTTCCGTGCCGCGCTCGGCAACCGCATCTACGGCTGCGACGATTGCCAGATCGTGTGCCCGTGGAACAAGTACGCGCGGGTTGCCGTCGAGCGCGACTTCGCGGTGAGGAACGGCCTGGACGATGCGCGCCTCGAGGAGCTCTTCGCGTGGAGCGAGGAGGAGTTCAACCGCCGCCTCGAGGGCTCGCCGATCCGGCGCATCGGCCACGAACGGTGGCTCCGCAACGTCGCGGTCGCGCTCGGCAACGCGCCGACCACGCCCGCGATCGTCCAGGCGCTCGAGCGCCGCCGCGACGATGCCTCCGCGCTCGTGCGCGAGCACGTGGCCTGGGCGCTCGCGCGCCATGGCCGATAATGGCGGCGTGAAGCGCGCATCGATTCCACGCGGCGTCTGGGTCCTCGGTTTCGTCAGCCTGCTGATGGACGTCTCCTCGGAGATGATCCACAGCCTCTTGCCGCTCTATCTCACCGTGGGCCTCGGCGCCTCGGCGCTCGCGGTCGGCTTCATCGAGGGCGTGGCCGAGTCGACCGCGCTGATCGTGAAGATCTTCTCGGGCGCGCTCTCGGACAAGTGGCACAACCGGCAGGGCATCGCCGCCGCCGGCTACGGGCTCGGCGCGTTCTCGAAGCCCTTCTTCGCGCTCGCGAGCGGCCCGATGCTCGTCTTCGGCGCACGCTTCGCCGACCGCATCGGCAAGGGCATCCGCGGCGCGCCGCGCGATGCGCTGATCGCCGACCTCACGCCGAAGGAGGTGCGCGGCGCGGCCTTCGGATTGCGCCAGACGCTCGACACCATCGGCGCGTTCGCCGGGCCGCTGGTCGCGATGGCGCTGATGCTCGCGTGGAACGACGACTTCCGCGCGGTCTTCTGGGTCGCGTTCGCGCCCGGCCTCGCGTCCTTCCTGCTGATCGCGTTCGGCGTGCGCGATCCCGAGGTGCCGCAGGGCGAGCGCGGCGCATCGACGCGGCGCGTGCGGTTCGATCGGGCCACCGTATCCACCATGGGTCGCGCGTTCTGGGCCGTGACGATCGTGGCGGCCGTGCTCGCGCTCGCGCGCTTCAGCGAGGCGTTCCTGATCCTGCGCGGCAACGATCTGCACGTGCCGCTGGCCTACGCGCCGCTCATTCTCGTCGGTATGAACGTCGTGTACTCGCTCGTCGCCTATCCGGTGGGCTGGCTCGCCGACCGCATGGCGGCACGCACGCTGCTCTTCTGGGGTGTGGCGTTCCTCGTCGCGGCGGACGTGGTGCTCGCGCTCGCGGTGCACTGGACGATGCTCGCGGCCGGCATCGCGCTCTGGGGCCTGCACATGGGATTCACCCAGGGCCTGCTCTCGGCGATGGTGGCGCACACCGCGCCGGCGAATCTGCGCGGCACCGCGTTCGGGCTCTTCAACCTCCTGAGCGGCATCGCGATGCTCGTGTCGAGCGCGCTCGCGGGGACGCTCTGGACCTTCGCCGGTCCCGCCGCGACGTTCTGGACCGGCGCGGCGATCGCGGCGCTCTCGGCCGTCCTCACCCGCGCGCTCGTCCACGACCCGGAAATCGAACCGCTCGGCGGCGGCCCCGTGTAGGCCGCCTCGCCCGAAGGTCAAACCATCACGGATCGAGCTTGACCGGCGGAGCGCCGCGCGCGGCGAGCGAGCGCATGCGCACGAGGTAGCTCTCGCGTAGCGGCCCGCACGCGCCGACCGGGCACACCGACTTGCAGCGCTGCACCGGGAAATAGCCGTCGCACTCGACGCACACGACCGGATCGATCACGAACTGGCTCGCCCCGCGCGAGATCGCGCGCACCGGGCACTCGTACTCGCACGCGCTGCAGTTGATGCACTCGAGCGAGATCATGAAGGCCATCGCGCGAACCTCAGCAGACGGGAGCCGCCATGACGCCCGCGAGGCCGGCCGCCGACACCTTCGCGCGGATCGCGTCCACGTCGGTCGTGTACAGGTCGCGCGCGAGCATGCGCTCGAAGTAGACGGCGCCCGAGAACGTGTACTTCGCGCCGAGCCCCGTTTCGGTGCGCATCTGGCGGCGCACGTGCCCGATCGCATCGCCCACGGCCAGCGTGTCCGGCAGCGTGAGGAGCGGCTTGCCCGCCGCGTGGCGCACGGCGTTGTGGCCGCCGAGCGCGCCGGTGACGATCGCCTCGGTGTGGCCGACGAGCAGGCCCGCCTTCTCCCCGCCGCAGAAGAGGTTCTCCACGCCCTCGACGCGCATCGCGTCGTCGCGCGGCGAGAGCGCGGCATAGCGCATCGAGTTGCCGATCGTGCCCGCGTAGGGATCGTCGTAGCGCACGTTCTCGAGCCCCTTCACGCGGCGCAGCTGCTCGAGCGGCATGTGCGAGGTCATGAGCTTCACGCGCCCGGTGTCGAGCAGCACGACGTTGTCCGCGTATTCGTCGCTCGCGTACTGCTGGCAGGCCTTCGCGCCGAGCTTCTTCTTGTCGACGTACTCCTGCGCGAGCGGGATCACGAGCACGCCCTTCTCGTCGAGCTCGCGCGCGAGCTCCGGCGCCATCGTGTCCTTCGAGAACTCGCACGAGCCGCTCATCGCGCCCACCGTGCCGTCGGCCTTGCGCCCGCGCATCTCGGGAATCCCCGCCAGCCCGGTCACGCTCACGCGCGGGCCGAACGTCGGGCAGCGCTGGATGCACATCACGCAGCCGTTGCCGAACTCGGCGCAGTAGCTCTGCGGACCGAAGGAGCCGGTGGCATCCACGAACACGTCGCCCGCGATGCGCGTGCCGTTCTCGAGCACGACCGCGTGGATCGCGCCGTTCGGCCGCTCGATCGCCGTCACGCGCGCCATGAGCCAGACCTCGATGCCCGCGTCGAGCACGCGCCGGCGCACCGCGCGCTCGATGTGCGCGACGTCGTAGATCGAGGCGTGCTTGTGGCCCGGGAAGTCGAGGTTGCGATGGCGCGAGTTCGCGTCGCACGTCTCGAACAGGGCGCCCGCACCGAGCGCGATCATCTCCTCGGCCGCCGTGAAGCGTCCGTTGTTGCGCATGATGCCGCCGACGAGGCCGGTGCCGAGCAGCGCGTCGCTGCGCTCGAGCAGCACGACTTCGGCCGCACCCGCCTGGCGCGCCGCGAGCGCGGCGGCGCAACCCGACCATCCGCCCCCGACCACCACGATCCTGGCCATCACGTCCTCCTTTCGAGCGCGGCGCGGGCCGCGGCGAATCCCGCCGAGCAGGCGGCGATGTTGCGTTCCAGGGTCGCCGGCGGCACGTGCGCGGCGAGCGTGCGATGCAGGGCCTCGGGCGAGACGACATCGCCGAGCGCTGCGACGCAACCCAGCGCGACGACGCCGGCGGCGATCGGCTTGCCGGTGTGCTCGCGCGCGAGCGCGGTGATCGGCACCTCGAGCGCGCCATCGGGCACGCGCCTCACCTCGGAGCTGTCGGCCACGAGCCGCGCACCCGGCTTCGTCGAACGCGCGTAGCGATCGGCGGCGGCCTGCGTCAGCACGACGAGCGTGTCCGCGTGATCCGCGCCCGGATAGGTGATGGGATCGCTGCCGATCACGACGTCCACGCTGCTCGGGCCTCCGCGCGTGGCCGACCCGTAGTCGCCGCGCTGCGTGGCCCACAATCCCTCGTGATATCCCGCGGCTTCCGACAGCACGCTGCCGGCGAGCTTCACGCCCTGGCCGCCGAAGCCCGCGATGCGCACCTCGTAGCGCGGCACGCGACGCTTAATGTGCGGCACCGAGGCCATCGTCGGCGCGCGCGTTTCGCCGAGCGGCAATTGCGGTCTGTCCCCAATTGCCGGGAGGCGCAACGGGGCGGCCCAGGCGCGGTAGGACGCGAAGTACTCGGGCCAGTCGCACTGGCCGAGCACGCCGGTGGGAAGCGACGCGTCGGCGGTCACGCCGATCACGCACATGCCCGGCGTGCGCGCCGCGCGCACGAGCAACGCCTCGAGCGCACCGGGCTCGAGCAGGTTGGCGCGCGCGACGAGCGCGGCCTCGAGCGCGATCGCCCACTCGAGCGGGCGCGGCGCCGCCTCGAGCGCCTCCTGGTAGGCGGGCATGCGCCACTGCGCGCGATCGAGCGTGCCCTCGGCCGCCCCGCGCGTGAGCTCGGAGCGCAGCAATACGAGCGTCATGCCGATGTTGCGGCGCGCGGCGTGGATGAGGTGGTTGGTGCCGAGCGAGACGCTGTCGGCATTCATCACGAGCACGAGCGGCGCGAGCGGCCGCGCGGCGCGCAAGCCGATCGCGAGCGCGATGTTGCGGCCGGCCGGGCCGTGGATGAAGCTGAACGCAGGCACGCGCGCACCGTCGCGTTGGGGAAGCTCGGGCACGCTCGACAGCACGATCGGGGGCTCCGCTTCCGCTCCCAGCGCGGCGCGCAGGGCGGCCACGCCTTCGACCATGCGCGGCCAGAGCGCGGCCGACGGATCGACGCGACGATTCACGCGGCCACCGCCGTGCGGGCGCCGATCGCGGCGAGGATCTGCTCGGGCGTGATGCCGAGGCCATCGGCGCGATGCACGCCCTCGACCTTCGCCCGGCCCGCGGCGAGGCGTTCGACCTCGAGCCGCACCTGGCCCATGTTCATCTCCGCGACGACGATGCGCGGCACGCGCTGCGCGAGCGCGGCGATGCGCGCCTCGGGCAGCGGCCACAGCGTGATCGGCTTGAAGAGCCCGGCGCGAATGCCCTGCGCACGCGCGAGTTCGACCGCGTGCGCCGCCGCGCGCGCCGTGCCGCCGTAGGCGACGACCGCGACCTCGGAGTCGTCGAGGCGCGTCTCGTCCCAGTGCAGGATCTCGTCGAGGTGCGCGGCGAGCTTCGTGTTCATGTGCGCCCACCACCGCGCCACGGTCTCGGGATTCTCGGTCGGGAAGCCGTGCTCGTCGTGCAGCAGACCGGTCACGTGATAGCGATACTCGCCGCCGAAGGGCGCGAGCGGCCCCACCTCGCCCACGGTGAACGGGAACGGCTCGTACCGGTCCGCGGGAACGCCCGGGCGAGCTCGCTCGACGATCTCGTGCCGGTCGGGCACGACGACCTTCTCCTTGAGCTGCGCGATGAGCGCATCCATGAGCAGCACGACCGGCGTGCGGAACCGCTCCGAGAGATTGAACGCGCGCACCGCGAGGTCGTACGCCTCCTGCACGCTCGAGGGCGTGAGCACGATGATGGGATGGTCGCCGTGCGTGCCCCAGCGCGCCTGCATCACGTCGCCCTGCGCGGCCTTGGTCGGCAATCCGGTGCTCGGGCCGACGCGCTGCACGTCCACGATCACGCACGGGATCTCGGCGGCCACGGCGAAGCCGAGGTTCTCCTGCATGAGCGAGAAGCCGGGGCCGCTGGTCGCGGTCGCGCTCTTCACGCCGCCCAGCGAGGCGCCGATGATCGCCGCCATGCTCGCGATCTCGTCCTCCATCTGGATGAACACGCCGCCCACCTGCGGCAGGCGCTCCGAGAGGATCTCGGCGATCTCGGTCGAGGGCGTGATCGGATAGCCGGCGTAGAAGCGGCAGCCCGCGGCGATCGCGCCCTCGGCCGCGGCTTCGTTACCCTGCATGAAGGAGGCTTGCGACATCGGCGGTCTCGCTCTCGGATTGCGGGGGGACGACTTCGATGGCGAAGTCGGGACAGTGGCGCTCGCACGCCTTGCAGTCGACGCAGCGCCCGGCGTGCTCGGCCACGGGATAGGCCTCGGCATCGGGGACGAGGACCTGGTTCGGGCACCACGCGATGCACAGGCCGCACGCCTTGCACAGGTCACGGTATACGGTGATGCGGTAGATGCCCCGCGCGACGATGGGCACGCTCACGCCCTCTTCCCGATCCAGGCCTGGTAGCGCGCGCTGTAGTCGGCCACCGGGCCGCGCTCGAAGATCACGCCCCGCGCAATGCACGCATCGGCCTGCACGCCGGAGGGCGGCCGGTTCCCCTCCTCCTCCTCGCGGCCGCCCTCCCCGGTGATGCGCACGGGCAGCGACGCGCGCTTGATGAGCAGCGGGTTCGTGCGCCGCGTCTGTCCGTCCATGTCCTTCTGCATGGTCGCCGCGTCGCCGAGATCGTTCATGCGGCCGTAGAGGACGTGGCAGTTGCTCAGGATCTCCACCAGCGCGAAGCCGGGAGCGGCCAGCGCGCGCTCGATGAGCTTCGTGAGCGCTGCCACATGGTTCACGGTGCCGCGCGCGTAGAACGAGGCGCCCGCCGCGCGCGCGAGCGTCTCGAGGTTCATCGGCCGCTCGAACGCGCCCGGGCGCGAGGTGGTGGTGCGCCCGCCGACCGGCGTCGTCGGCGATGCCTGCCCGCCCGTGAGCCCGTACACCGAGTTGTTCACCACGATCGCTGTGAGCCCGATGTTGCGGCGCATCGCGTGCAGCAGGTGGTTGCCGCCGATGGACATGGCATCGCCGTCGCCCATGACGACGAGCACCTTCAGCGCGGGCCGCGCGAGCTTGAGACCGGTGGCGAACGCGGGCGCCCGGCCGTGCGTGGTATGGAGCGTGTGGAAATCCACGTAGCCGGACATGCGGCCGGTGCAGCCGATGCCGGAGACCATCGCGACCCCGTCCTTGTCGAGGCCGCGGAAGTGCACCGCCTGCGCGATCGACCCGAGGATGATGCCGAGCCCGCACCCCGGGCACCACGTCGTCGGCATGACGCGCGGCCGCAGGTACTCGCGCAGCAGGAACGAGGTCTGCAGTTTCACTCCGCGCTCTCCGGGGACGGCGGCGCGCGCGCGGCGCGCCCGATGGGCCGATCCTAGGAAGCGCCGGGGAGGCGGTGTTTGACGCGGCGCAAATTGTATACAGAAGTTGTATACAATTCGGGCCGAGGGCCGCCGCCCAAGTCGTTCGATTTCGGGCGAGGCGGCCTACACGGGGCCGCCGCCCAAGCCGTTCGATTTTCGGGCGAGGCGGCCTACACGGGGCCGCCGCCCAAGCCGTTCGATTTTCGGGCGAGGCGGCCTACACGGGGCCGCCGCCCTAGAGGAACCGTACGCCCTGCGCGAGGGGCAGCGCGTCCGAGTAGTTGATCGTGTTCGTGGCACGGCGCATGTAGCTCTTCCAGGCGTCGCTGCCCGACTCCCGCCCGCCGCCGGTCGCCTTCTCGCCGCCGAAGGCGCCGCCGATCTCCGCGCCGCTCGGGCCGATGTTGACGTTGGCGATCCCGCAGTCGCTGCCCGCGGCCGACAGGAAGCGCTCGGCCTCGCGCAGGTCCGTGGTGAAGATGCTCGACGCGAGCCCCTGCGGCACGTCGTTGTGCAGGGCGATCGCGTCGTCCAGGTCGCGGTAGGGAACGACGTAGAGCAAAGGCGCGAAGGTCTCGTGGCGCGCGATGGCGAGCATCGTCGCGCTCTGCGCGATCGCGGGCTCCACGTAGTACGCGTCGGGCGCCTCGTGCGCGAGCCGGCGCGTGCCGCCGCAGATCTCGGCGCCCGAGCGGCGCGCGGTGTCGAGCGCTTCCTGCATCGCCTCGTACGCCGCGCGGTCGATGAGCGGGCCGACGAGCGTGCCCGCGTCGAGGGGGTTGCCGATGGGCAGCGACGCGTAAGCCGCCTTCAGCCGCTCGAGCAGCGGCGCGCGCACCGACTCGTGCACGATGAGCCGGCGCAGCGTCGTGCAACGCTGCCCCGCCGTGCCGACCGCCGCGAACGCGATGGCGCGCAGCGCGAGGTCGAGGTCCGCGCTCGGGGCGACGATCGCCGCGTTGTTGCCGCCCAGCTCGAGGATCGCGCGCCCGAAGCGCGCGGCCAGGCGCGGGGCGACGACGGCACCCATGCGCGTGCTGCCCGTGGCGCTCACGAGCGGCACGCGGTCGCTGTCCACGAGCGCCGCGCCGACCTTGGCCTCGCCGAGCACGACATCGCTGATGCCGCGCGGCAGGTCGGGGAAGTGCGCCGCCGCCTGCTCGAGCAGCGCCTGGCAGGCGAGCGCGGTGAGCGGCGCCTTCTCCGAGGGCTTCCAGACGAGCGTGTCGCCGCACACCAGCGCGAGCGCGGCGTTCCATCCCCACACCGCGGCGGGGAAGTTGAACGCGGTGATCACGCCGCACACCCCGAGCGGATGCCACGTCTCCATCATGCGGTGGCCGGGACGCTCGGAGGCGATGCTGAGGCCGTAGAGCTGGCGCGACAGCCCCACGGCGAAGTCGCAGATGTCGATCAGCTCCTGCACCTCGCCCTCGCCCTCGGAGCGGATCTTGCCGGTCTCGAGGGTGACCAGCTCGCCCAGCTCGCGCTTGGCCGCGCGCAGGCGCTCGCCGAAGGCGCGCACGAGATCGCCGCGGCGCGGCGCGGGCACGAGCCGCCATTGCAGGAACGCCGCGTGGGCGCGCGCAATCGCGGCCTGCGCTTCCTGGGGCGAATGCGCACGCAACCGCGCGAGCGCCTCGCCGGTGATCGGGGTGCGTGCGACGATGCCCGCGCCCTCGCGGGCCGCGAGGTCGACGCCGAGCGCGCCGACGAGCGCGCGGGCGCGCTCAGGCAGCGATCCGGGCTGGGGCCAGGCCGACGGGGCTGGCGCTCGCGGCGCCGTCGCCGGCGTAGTAGGCGCCGAACCGGTTGGCGAGAAAGTCCTCAAGGGTCGCCTCCTCCTGGCGGACGAAACCATGGTCGCGGATGCGGCCTTCGCGCAGCAGGTCCACCATCGCGCACACGCCCGCCGCGGTGGTGAGCTGGATCGCGGACAGGTGCCGGCCGTTCACCCGCCGGCTGTAGATCTTGCGCACGAACGTCTCCTGCACGAGCCGCCCTTCCTTGTGACCCGTGACGGTGATGAACACGAGCACGACGTCCTGCGTGGTCATCGGGATCGCGGCCTCGAACACGTCGCGCAGCACGCCGCGATGCATGCCCAGGCGCAGGTCGCGGATCAGGATCTTCACGATATCGCGATGGCCGGGATAGCGCACGGTCTTGTAGTTCAGGTTCTCGACGCGCCCCTCGAGCGTCTCGCACAGGGTGCCGAGCCCGCCCGACGTGTTGAACGCCTCGTACTCGACGCCGTCGAGGGAGAACTGCTCGACCTCCTCGAGCGCCGGAACCTCGCGCAGCAGGCCGTCGACGATCGCCTCGCACGGGTTGCAGTACTCGTTGATGAGGCCGTCGGTGCTCCACGTGAGGTTGTACTTGAGCGCGTTGCTCGGATAGATCGGCAGCGCCCCCACGCGCATGCGCACGTCGCGCAGCGTGTCGAAGCCGCGCGTGGCGCCGTGGGCGGCGATCGCGATGAAGCCGGGCGCGAGGCCGCACTGCGGCACGAAAGCGGTCGGCGACCCTTCCGCCAGGCGCTTCACCGCGCGCGTGCTCTCCACGTCCTCGGTGAGATCGAAGTAGTGCACGCCCGCGTCGCGCGCGGCGGCCGCGATGAGCGGCGTGAGGTAGTACGGGCACGCCGAGATGACCGCATCGTGGCCGCGCAGGAGCGGGGCGAGCTCCTCCTGCGAGCGCAGCGCGCAGCCCTGGGTCGCCAGCACGCGCGACCAGCGCTCGAGCCGCGCGGGATCCTGGTCGAGGAGCGTGAGCTCGTAGCCCGCCTCCTCGGTGAGCAACGTCGCGATCGCCTCGCCGATCTTGCCGGCACCCGCGAGGACCACCTTCATGTTCTTCGTCATGGCCGCCTCCGCTGCGCAACGAGCCCACTCTAGACCCTGGCGCTGTCAATTTGAAGCGGCTAGAATGACGATATTACGGTTTAAACGCGACACTTCGACGATCGAATGCGACGTTCCGCCCGAACGCTCGACGCGGGAGACCGCAAGCTGCTGGCGCTGCTGAAGGAGGACGCGCGCGCCTCGACGGCCGCGCTCGCGCGCACGCTCGGGGTCGCGCGCACGACCGTCGTCGAGCGGTTGAAGCGCCTGCAGCGCGACGGCATCGTCGCCGGCTACACCGTGCGGCTGCACCACCGCGTGCAGGGAAGGATGCTGCGCGTGCACGTGCTCCTCAGCCTCGACGCGAAGCAGGGCGAGGCCGTGGTGAAGGCGCTGCGCGCGATCCCGCAGGTGCGCGCGGTCTACGCGATCAGCGGCGCCTTCGACAGCCTGGTGTTCGTCGAAGCCGAGAGCACGGAGGAGATCGACGAGGTGCTCGACGCGATCGGCGCGATCCCCGGCGTGGTGTCCACGCAGAGCTCGCTCGTCCTCTCGGTCAAATTCGACCGGCAGTAGCGAGGCGCTGGTAGGCGAGGCCCGCCACGGCGACGTCCTCGATCCCGACGCCCACCGACTTGAAGAGCACGATCTCGTCGTCGCGCGTGCGCGCCGCGCGCTTGCCCGCGAGGACGTCGCCCAGCTCGATCACCTCGAGCCGCTCCCGCACGTCGGGCGCGGCGAGCACGAGGTCGCCCGCCTCCGCGAGCGTCTGCTCGCGCCATTCGACGATCACCCGCGCCGCGCGCTCGAGCAGGCGATCGTCGATCTCGCGCGTGTCGGGGCGACTCGAGCCGATAGCGCACACGAAGGCGCCCGGCTCGATCCCATCGCCATCGAAGAGCGGCACGGTCGAGCGCGTGGCCGTGACCACGATGCCCGCCCCGGCGAGGGCACGCCGCACCTCGGTCCTGGTGGCATGGCGGTTCACCACGATGAGCCGCGCACCCGGGTAGGCGCGCGTGAAGGCGTCGGCGTGCGCGCTTGCCTGCACGCCGGTGCCGAACACCGTGATCCCGCGCGGATCGGCCGGCGCCGCCATCGAGGCCGCGAGGCGCGAGACCGCCGCGGTGCGCAGGCGCGTGATCGCGTTCGCGTCGAAGGTGGCGAGCGGATCGCCGCTCTCGCTCGAGAAGAGCACGATCACGAACTTGAACCGGCCCGCGATCGTCGTGTAGACCTTGGCGCCGGCCACGCCCAGCTCGGGGATCACGCCGCCGAGGGTCGAGAGCTTCACGCCCTCGGCATCGGTGCGCATGCGCGGCTGCTGTGCCGCCCGCCCCTCGGCGAGCGCCACGAACGCGCGCCGCAGCGTGGCCTCGAGATCGGCGCCCTCGAGCGCGCGCTCGATCGCCGCGTCCTCGAAGTGGATCACGCGAGCAGCGTCCGCACGTTCTGCGCGAGGATCACCAGCGCCGAGGCGGCCGAGATGCCGAGGACGAGCACGCGCATGCGCCGCGCGTCGACCCGCGGCAGCAGCGGCCCCGACAACGCGAACCCGAGCATCATCGGCACGATGAGCAGCAAGCCGTGCCGGATCTCGGTCCAGCCGAAGCGCCCGGCATGCGCGAGCACGGTGAGCGAGACGAGGCTGCCGGCGACGAGGAAGGCGGCGAGCGAGGCGCGCAGCGCCGCCGGGCTCATGTTCTGCATCACGATGCCCATGGGCGGCGCGCCGACCGAGGTGAGCGTGCCCATGACGCCCGAGCCGAAGCCCGCGACCGCGAGCGAGGCCGGGGTCGCGCGCACGCGCCAGCCGAAGGCGCTCAACGCGACCGCGGCGAGGATCAGCAGCGAGAACGAGATCGCGAAGGTGGTGCGCGGCGCGAGCCCGATGATGAGGCCGGCCACGATCGCGCCCGGGATGCGCCCGCCCATCGCGAACGCGACGCCGCGCACGTCGATCGCGCGGAACTCGCGAATGGCGATGAGCGTGGACACGACCGCGCTGGTGAGCAGCATCGGGCCGGGCACGAGGTCCGGGCGCACCAGCACGATGATCGGCGCGGCGAACATCGAGAAGCCGATGCCGCCCGTGGCCTGGATCAGCGCGCCCGCCATCACGGCGAGCGCGCACACCAGGAACGAGGCGTCGAGGAGCGCGGCGCTCACTCGATCGAGATGCCCTGCTTGCGGATCACCGCCGTCCACTTGTCGCGGTTCTCCTGCAGCCACTGCGCCGATTGCCGCGGGTCGTAATCCGTGGGCACGTAGTCCCACATCTTGTCCTTGGCGACGATGTCCGGTTGCGCGAGCGCCTTGCGCACCTCGTCGTTGAGCCGCTTCACGATCTCCGGCGGCGTGCCGGCGGGCGCCATGAGCGCGTAGGCGAAGCGCACGTCGAAGCCCGGGAAGCCGAGCTCGGCGATCGTCGGCACGTCGGGCGCGAGGGCCGAGCGCTGGGCGCTGGACACCGCGAGCGCGCGCAGCCGCCCGTCCTTCACGTACGGCAGCACGCCGCTGGTGACCGCGAAGAGCGTATCCACGCGCCCGCCCATCACGTCGATCACCGACTGGCCCGTGCCCTTGTACGGCACGTGCGTCATGTCGGTGCCCGTCTGCGAGAAGAAGTACGCGGCCACGAGGTGGCTGGGCGAGCCGTTGCCGCCCGAGGCGTAGCTCATGTGCTTCTGCTTGGCGAGCGCCATGAGCTCGGGCACCGTCTTCGCCGGCACGTTCGGGTTCACCGTGAGCATCTGCCCGTACGTCACCGGCACGGAGATCGTCGCGAAGTCCTTCACCGGGTCGAACGAGAGCTTCTTGTAGAGCGCCGGGTTCACCGTGAAGGTGGTGTCGATGGCGAAGAGCAGCGTGTAGCCGTCGGCCGGCTGCGAGCGCACGAAGTCCGCGGCGATGTTGCCGCCGGCGCCCGCCTTGTTCTCCACCACGAACGGCTGTCCGAGCGAGGTGGCGAGCTTGTCGCACACCAGGCGCGCGAACGCGTCGAGCGGTCCGGGCACGGTGCTCACGACGACGATGATGGGCTTGTTCGGGTAGCCGTTCTGCGCGGCCGCGATCCACGGCACGGCGGCGAACAGCGCGACGAGCACTCGCAACAGGGACTTCATGACGCTCCTCCTTGGGTTGCCGGTTCTATGGTTTGGACGGCGCTCGCGCGAGCACCAGGCCCTCGCGATCGATCGCCACGGGTTCGGGCGCGGGGCCCTTCGGGACCCACGACACGCTCACATCCCCGAGGATGAACGTCTGGCACGCCATGCGCCAGCCCTGCTCGATCTCCGCGGGGGAAAGATGGTTGCGTTCCTTTGGCTTCACGGCGTCGGTGTTCTCGCGCCCGCTCTCGATCAGGCACTTGCACGTGCCGCACAGGCCGCCGCCGCACTTGAACGGGATGCCGCCCTTCTCCCGCAACGACACGCGCAGCAGGTTGCTGTTGTCGGGCGCCTGCACGACCTTGCCGCCGCTGGTGAGGAAGGTGATCGAGGCCACGGTCAGCTCACCGGCACGGCGCGCAGCACGAAGTCGCCCCCGCCGCAGGGCGCGAGCTCCTCGAGGCTGCGGCGCGCGCGCTCCAGCGTGTCGAACTTCGCGAGGAACTTCGAGGGCACGTGGTTCACGACCGGCGGAGGCGTCTCGTCCACGATGCGCACGCGCACCGGCATGGCCAGGCGCGCGATCACGAAGCGCGCGCGCGCTCGCCCGCAGCACAGGTAGTCGTACGCCTCGAGCGGCTCGAGGCCGTCCGTCACCTCGGTGCGGAACTGGCCGGGCTTGCTGGTGAGGATCACGTACCGCGCGCTCATTTGAGCTCGGCCGATTCCTCCGGCGGCTTGATGGTCGCCGCCCACACCTCGTCGGAGTCCTGGCAGAGCGCGATGTCCTGCTGGATCCAGAGCTGGCACACGAGGCGGTAGCCGCGCTCGAGGTTGGCGCCGAGGATCTTGCGCTCCTTCCAGTTGGGCGGCGGCAGGTGCTCGGCGCCCTCGACTACGCGCGAGGCGCACTTCGAGCACTTGCCCATGCCGCAGCCGTAGCGCAGGTGCGGATAGGGGAACTGGCGGATGCCGGCGCGCACCACGAGGTTCGAGTTCTCCTTCACCTCGCCCTCGTGGACCACGCCGAGCTTCTCGAAGCGGACCTTCGGCATGCGCCCGGTGTCAGGCGGCGATCGCTTCGCGCTCGAGGCCGAGCTCGGCGAGCGGAAGGTCGGCCTCGACGTAGTCGCGGTAGAGCGCGGTCGTGTAGAGCAGGCGCATCTGCGCGCCCACCTCGCAGATCTTCAGGCACTTCTCCTGCAGCTCGGGCGTGTTCGCGTGCTCGAGCACGATCTGGTAGCCGCGCTCGCCGTGGATCTCGTCGGAGACGATGTGCAGGTCGAAGAACTCGACCTCCTCGTCGGTGAA
>CAYOGL010000048.1:0-29550 GCA_964403515.1 uncultured Burkholderiales bacterium
ACTTACCGCACCGCCTACGCGCCCTTTACGCCCAATAATTCCGAACAACGCTTGCACCCTCTGTATTACCGCGGCTGCTGGCACAGAGTTAGCCGGTGCTTATTCTGTCGGTACCGTCAAGACTCACTGTGTTAGAGCGAGTTTTTTCTTCCCAACTTAAAGTGCTTTACAACCCGAAGGCCTTCTTCACACACGCGGCATTGCTGGATCAGGCTTGCGCCCATTGTCCAATATTCCCCACTGCTGCCTCCCGTAGGAGTCTGGGCCGTGTCTCAGTCCCAGTGTGGCTGATCATCCTCTCAGACCAGCTACCGATCATCGCCTTGGTAAGCCTTTACCCCACCAACTAGCTAATCGGACATCGGCCAACCCAATCGCGTGAGGCCTTGCGGTCCCCCACTTTCCCCTCTCGGGCTCATGCGGTATTAATCCGGCTTTCGCCGGGCTATCCCCCACAATTGGACATGTTCCGATGCATTACTCACCCGTTCGCCGCTCGCCGCCAGGTTGCCCCGCGCTGCCGCTCGACTTGCATGTGTAAAGCATTCCGCCAGCGTTCAATCTGAGCCAGGATCAAACTCTTCAGTTCAATCCTTCAAAGTTCACTCAACTCGAATCACTTGGATCCAAGTGAGCACTGCTTGAGTACCTTTGCGCCTCAGGCAAACAACACCCTCGGCTGGCGCCCAACAGCACCCACCTCTATCGGCTGTAACTTGTTAAAGAGCGACGCTGACCTGGCCGAGAAGAACCGGCGCTGCACATCGATCAGCTGAGCCAGCGATTATACGGGGTTGCGGTTCCCCGTGGCAAGGAAAACGGAAAACTTTCTCAGGCCGCCTCGCGCAGCACGACCTTCGCGAACTTGCGCTTGCCCACCTGCAGCACGTAGGTGCTTCCCGCGCCGAGGCGCAGCGCCTTGTCGTTCACCTTCTCGCCGTTCACGCGCACGCCGCCCTGGTCGACCATGCGATGCGCGTCCGAGGTAGATGGGCACAGCCCGGAGGATTTCAACACCTGCAGGAGCGGCAGCCCCTCCGCAGGCGTTTCGATCACCTGCTCGACGAGGTCGGTGGGCACGGCCCCGTGGCGGAAGCGCGCCTCGAACTCCTCGAGCGCCGCCTGCGCCGCGCCGCGACTGTGGAAGCGCTCCACGATCTCCTGCGCGAAGCCGACCTTGATGTCGCGCGGATTGCCGCCGTTGTCGACGGCGCGTCTCCATTCGGCGATCGTGCCGAGCGAGGCGAAGGACAGCAGCTCGATGTAGCGCCACATCAGCTCGTCGGAGATCGACATGAGCTTGCCGAACATCTCGCCCGGCGCGTCGCTGATGCCGACGTAGTTGCCGAGCGACTTCGACATCTTGTTCACGCCGTCGAGGCCCTCGAGCAGCGGCATGGTGAGGATGACTTGCGACTCCTGGCCGTGCTGCTTCTGCAACTCGCGCCCGACGAGCAGGTTGAACTTCTGGTCCGTCCCGCCGAGCTCGACGTCGGCGCGCATCGCGACCGAATCGTAGCCCTGCACCAGCGGATAGAGGAACTCGTGGATCGAGATCGGCCGCTGCTCCACGAAGCGCTTGGCGAAATCGTCGCGCTCGAGCATGCGCGCGACGGTGTAGCTGCCCGCGAGCTTGATCATGCCCTCGGCGCCGAGCTGCGAGCACCACGTGGAGTTGAAGAGGATCTCGGTGCGCTCGGGGTTCAGCACCTTGAAGACCTGCGCCTTGTAGGTCTCCGCGTTCTGCGCGATCTGCTCCGGCGTGAGGGGGGGCCGCGTCACGTTGCGGCCGGTCGGGTCGCCGATCATGCCGGTGAAGTCGCCGATCAGGAACATGACGTGATGGCCGAGGTCCTGGAACTGCCGCATCTTGTTGAGGACCACTGTATGTCCGAGATGCAGGTCCGGCGCGGTGGGATCGAAGCCCGCCTTCACCCGCAGCGGCTTGCCCTTGGCGAGCTTGCGCCGCAGGTCCTCCTCCTGGATCAACTCCTCGGCGCCACGCCGGATGACGTCGAGAACCTCTGAGTGACTCATTGATTTGATTCCGCTTTTCGGCTCTGCTGTAGCTGGTTTTCTACAGGGCTTCCAGTCGTTTTCTGCTATCCTGTCCCGGCCGCATCCGACAACGCCGCGATGAATCCGCAAAAAGACGACAGTTTAGCGCAGGCGCTGCCGCGCTTCCGACGTGCCCGTCCCTACGTGGTCGCGGCTGCACTCCTCCTCATCCCCGCCCTGACCGTCCTCACGGCGTTCGGCGTCGCGCCGCACACGGCGACCGAGCCGGTCGTGCAGTCGCTCGTCCAGGAAACGGTGCCGCTGCCGAAGTGGAGCGATGCGCCGGCCGACGACTCGCGCTACGCGAGCGAAGAGCGGGTCCTGCGCGGCGACACGGTCGCGGCTCTCCTCGACCGCCTCGGCGTGCACGATGGCGCGGCACTCGACTTCCTGCGTACCGACGACACGGGCCGCGCGCTCTTCCGGCAGCTCGTCCCCGGCCGCATGATCCAGGCGGAGTACGGTTCGGACGGCCGGTTGTTCTCGTTGCGCTACTTCATGAGCGCCACCTCGCTGCTCGAGGTCCGCCGCACCGGCGACCGTTTCGACGCGCGCCAGCGCGCGATCACCGAGGCGCCGCGGCTCGCCTATCGCACGGCCACGATCGAGTCGTCGCTCTTCGCGGCCACCGACGCCGCCGGCATTCCCGATGCGATCGCGATGCAGCTCACGCACGTCTTCGGCACCGACATCGACTTCCACACCGATCTGCGCAAGGGCGACCGCTTCGCGATCGTCTACGAGATGATCTACGACTCCGGCCAGCTCGTGGCGCCCGGCCGCATCCTCGCCGCGCAGTTCGTGAACGGTAGCCATACGTACGAAGCGATCCTGTTCAAGGACGCCGACGGCAACGACGCGTACTACTCGCCGGACGGCACGAGCCGCGCGAAGTCCTTCCTGCGCTCGCCCGTCGAGTTCACGCGCGTGAGCTCGGGATTCGGGATGCGCGAACATCCGATCTTCCACAATGCGCGCGAGCACACCGGCGTGGACCTCGCTGCCCCGATGGGCACGCGCGTCCTGGCGAGCGGTGACGGGAAGGTGATCGCCGCTGGTTGGCGCGGCGGCTATGGCAACGCGATCGAGATCCGCCATGCCGGCGGCATCTCCACGCTCTACGGCCATCTTTCGCGCTTCGCCGCGGGCATCCACTCGGGCGTGGGCGTGCATCAGGGGCAGGTGATCGGATACGTCGGCATGACGGGCTGGGCGACCGGACCGCACCTGCACTACGAATTCCGGCGCGACGGCGTGGTCGAGGATCCGATGCGCGTCGCGCTGCCGAAGGCCGGCCCGGTTCCCGCCGCCTTCCGCGCGAAGTTCGCGAAGGTCGCCGCGGATGCGCAGGCGACCATTGCCCTCGTGAGCACCGCGCAACCCGCGCGCTTCGAATAACGTGCCCGAGCTGTTCGTCGGCGTGATGTCGGGGACCAGCCTCGACGGCGCCGATGCCGCGCTCGTCGACTTCTCGGGGACGGCGCCGCGCACGCTCGCCTTCGCGAGCGTGCCCTTCTCTCCCGAGTTGCGTCACGATGTGCTCGCGCTCTGCCAACCGGGCACCGATTCGCTCGAGCTCGCGGGACGCGTCTCGCTGCGGCTCGCCGAGCTTTACGCGCGTGCCGTCGACGGCGTGCTCGCGGCGGGCGCCGTACGCGCGAGCGACGTGATCGCGATCGGCTGCCACGGGCAGACCGTGCGCCATCGTCCCGATCTCGGGTTCACGATCCAGTTGAACGATCCCGCGCGGCTCGCCGAGCTCACTGGCATCGACGTGACCGCCGATTTCCGCCGACGCGACATGGCCGCCGGCGGACAAGGGGCGCCGCTCGTGCCCGCATTCCACGAGGCGATGTTCCGCGATCGCCAGCGCTCGCGTTGCGTGGTGAACATCGGCGGCATCAGCAACGTCACCTGGCTTCCGGCCGCCGGGGCGACGCTCGGATTCGACTGCGGACCGGGCAACGTGCTGCTCGACGGGTGGGCCCATCGTCATCTGGGGCAGCACTTCGACGAGGATGGCCGCTGGGCCTCGCGCGGGCACAGCGACGAGGCGCTGCTGCGCGTGCTGCTCGCGGAACCGTTCCTCGCGCAGCGGCCCCCGAAGAGCACCGGGCGCGAGCTCTTCCGCATGGCGTGGCTGGACGAGCGCCTGCCCGCCGACTACCGGCCGGAAGACGTGCAGTCGACGCTCACCGACTTCACCGCGCGGGCGATCGTGCAGGCCATCGATCGCTTCTGCGACGGAGCCGAGGAGATCTACCTCGCGGGAGGCGGAGCGCGCAACGCGGCGCTGGTGCAACGCATCACGGCCCTCGCGCGCGGCCGCCCGGTCGCGCCGACGGACGCGCTCGGCGTGCCGACGGCGCACGTCGAGGCGATGGCATTCGCGTGGCTCGCGATGAAGTACGTGCGGCGCGAGCCGGTCGATCTCACGGCCGTCACGGGTGCGCGCGCGCCGCGTGTGCTCGGCGCGCTGTATCCCGCGTGAAAAGGCTCGGGGGAGCCGAAGCTCCCCCGAGGTGGGCTGCGATGCGTCCGGTGCTCAGGCGCTGAACGAGGAGCCGCACCCGCAGGTCGAGCTGGCGTTCGGGTTCTTGATCACGAACTGCGCGCCCTCGAGACCTTCCGTGTAGTCGATCTCGGCCCCGACGAGGTATTGGTAGCTCATCGGGTCGATCAGCAGGCTCACGCCGTTCTTCTGCATCACGGTGTCGTCGTCGTTGGCGACCTCGTCGAACGTGAAGCCGTATTGCAGGCCCGAGCAGCCGCCGCCCGTGACGAACACGCGCAGCTTGAGGTCGGCGTTGCCTTCCTCCTCGATGAGGGCCTTCACCTTGTTGGCCGCGCTCTCGGTGAAGATGAGAGGATCCGGCATTGCCGTGGCCATGTCGTTCATGCGTTTCTCCAGTTGGGGTCGGGAATCAGTCGGAATTGCCCGTGGCGGACTTCAGTTCCACGACCTTGTCGCTCTTCTGGGCGCTCTCGTAGACCAGTTGTCCCATCACGATCGCTCCGACGTGGATCTCGATGGACTTGTACGAGACATTACCTGTGACACGGGCCTTGGGCAGGAGTTCGACGTACTCGCTCCCCCGCACCGGTCCGGCGACCGTGCCGTTGATCACCACATGGGCCACGTCGATCTCGCCCTCGATCTTGGCCAGCTCGGAGACCACCAGGGTGCCCGGCTTGTTGCCCGCCGCGCGCACGTTGCCCTTCACGTGGCCGTCGATGCGCAGGCCCCCGGTGAAGCTGATGTCCCCCTCGATGGTGGACCCGGCGCCGATCAGGCTGTCGATCGGGCTGGGCTTGTTGGACTTGCCGAACATGGTGTCTCTCCCCTTACGGCAGGTTCACCGTCCGCGACAGTTTAACCTGTCCCCCCGGAAGCGCAAGGACGCGGACGTCCACGCTCCGGAGGGTCGTCCCCTCGGGAATGGTGAAGCGACCCTCGACCTTCTGGTAGAAGCGGAAGTCCAGGTTCGTGGACGCATCGGCGGCCCCGCCCGGCGTGACGGCGTTCTGGGCCCCGGCCTGCATCACGTGGGCGACCAGCTGCAGACGGCCCTTGAAGTCCTGCTTGCGCTGCCCGCCCTGCATCAGGAGCATGTGGTAGCGGTACTCGTTGGCACCCGCGCCGCGCTCGATCCTGAGATCCGAGATGCCGACGCCCTCGGGGGTGGCGCCGGAGGACATCAGTCGGCGCAGGAAGCCGAGATCCTCCTTGAGCGCGGCGTTCTGCTCCTGCAACTGGGCGACCGAGCGGGCGAGCTCGCCCTGGGCAGCCGCCTCGATCTGGTGCTGGCGGTCGCGCTCCGCGAGCCTGGCGCGCGCCGCATCGACCTCGGCGTGCAGGGCGCGGTTCTCCTCGACCAGCGCATCGACCCGTTGCCGCAGCGCCTCCCCGTTCTCCCCGCGCTGCTGCACGAGCCACCAGACGACGGTGGCCACCGCGAGCATCATCAGGACGTTCAGCAGCCAGCGCCAATACCAGGACAGTTGCGAGCGAATCGCCATCCGCGCCGAGCCGATGCCGAACGTGGTGCGCAGCCGGCGCGCGATTCCCCGCATCAGGGCACCACCGCGATCTGCTCGAGGGCCTGGGTCTCGGGGAAGCCGAACATCAGGTTCATGTTCTGCACGGCCTGTCCTGCGGCGCCCTTGACGAGGTTGTCCTCGACCGCGAGCACGACGAGGGTATCCGCGTCCATCGGCCGGTGCACGGCGATGCGGCACTGGTTGGTGCCGCGCACCCAGCGCGTCTCCGGCTGCGACCCGGGCGGAAGCACGTCGACGAACGGCTCGCCGCGATAGCGCTTCTCGTAAAGCGCCTGGAAGTCGGTATCCGCCGTGATGCGCGCGTAGATCGTGGCGAGGATCCCGCGCACCATCGGCACGAGATGCGGGACGAAGGTGAGACCGACGTGTCGACCCGATACCTTCTCGAGGCTCGTGAGGCTCTCGAGGATCTCGGGATGGTGCCGGTGCCCCTTCACCGCATAAGCCTTGAAGTTGTCCGACGCCTCGGAGAACAGGATGTCGATGTCGGCCTTGCGCCCGGCGCCGCTCACGCCGGATTTCGCATCCGCGATGAGGTGCCGGTGCTCCACGTGGTCGGTCTCTACGAGCGGCAGCAAGGCGAGCTGCACGGCGGTCGCGTAGCACCCCGGATTGGCCACGAGGCGCGCGCCGCGGATGCGCTCGCGGTTGAACTCGGGCAGGCCGTAGACCGCCTGCTCGAGCAGCTCCGGCGACGCGTGCTCGAGCTTGTACCACTTCTCCCACACCGCGCGATCCTTGAGGCGGAAATCCGCGGAGAAGTCCACGATGCGCACGCCCGCCTCGAGCAGCGGCTTCGCCTGGCCCATCGCGACGCCGTTCGGGGTGGCGAAGAACACGCAGTCGCATTGCTCGAGGGGCGCGTTCGCCGGGTCGCTGAACGCGAGGTCGAAGCGGCCGCGCAGCGACGGGAAATGGTCCGCCACCTTCACGCCGGCCTCGCCCCGCGAGGTGATCGCGATCACCTCGACCTGCGGATGCCCGGCGAGCAGCCGCAGCAGCTCCACGCCGGTGTAGCCCGTTCCCCCGACCACGCCTACCTTGATCATCGATGCGCTTCCCCTGTTGCTCCGCGACGACAGCGGCCCTCAAACGACAAAGCCGCCCACGAGAGGCGGCTTTGTGCCGGGCAACCGAACGGCTCCGCCTTAACGCTTGGAGAACTGCTTGCGGCGTCGCGCCTTGTGCAGGCCGACCTTCTTGCGCTCGACCTCGCGCGCGTCGCGCGTCACGAGGCCCGCCTTGGAGAGCGTGGGCTTGAGCGTCGGGTCGTATTCGATGAGCGCGCGGGTGATGCCGTGGCGCACCGCGCCCGCCTGGCCCGACTCGCCGCCGCCGAACACGTTCACGACGATGTCGAACGTCTCGAGGTGGTTGGTGAGCTCGAGGGGCTGGCGCACGATCATGCGGCCGGTCTCGCGCGAGAAGAAGGTGTCCACGGGCTTGTCGTTGACCGTGATCTGGCCCTTGCCCGGCTTGATGAACACGCGCGCCACCGCGTTCTTGCGGCGGCCGGTACCGTAGTTGTATTTGCCGATCATGCTCGTTCCTTAGATCTCGAGGGTCTTGGGCTGCTGCGCCGAATGCGGATGGCTCGGGCCGGCGTAGATCTTGAGCTTCTTGATCATCGCATAGCCCAGGCGCCCCTTCGGGAGCATGCCCTTCACGGCGAGCTTCAGCACGCGATCCGGGTGGCGCGCCTGCAGCTTCGTGAAGTTGGTCTCGTAGATGCCGCCCGGATACGTCGAGTGCCGGAAGTACTTCTTGTCCGTCGCCTTGGCACCGGTGACCCGCAGCTTCTCGACGTTCACGACGACGATGTAATCGCCGGTGTCGACGTGCGGGGTGAATTCGGGTTTGTGCTTGCCGCGCAGGCGCCGCGAGACTTCCGCCGCGAGACGGCCCAGGACCTTGTCCGTGGCGTCCACGACGTACCAGTCGCGCCGCACCGTTTCCGGCTTGGCCGAGAACGTCTTCATGATTTCCTTTCCGTTCGCGACCCTGGGTGCCGCCGGCAGGCGATACTTTGGCCGCTTTGTTTTGGAGAAACGAGCTGAGCCGAAAATTATAGGGAAATCAGCTCTTTGTGTCAAACCGGCTGTGGGCCTAGAATGCGGGCTCGCCCGCCCCGATTTCCCGTGCCAAACCCCGCCAGCCGCTTCGAGCAGTACGCGCGTCCCGCCGCCGTGGGACTGCTCGTGGTCGGCTGCTTCTTCGTGCTGAGGCCGTTCCTCGGCGCGATCCTCTTTGCCGGCGTGCTGTGCTTCTCGACCTGGCCGCTCTTCGTGCGCCTGCGCGACCGCCTCGGCCATCGCGCGTGGCTCGCGGCCACCGCGATGGTGCTCGGCATGATCGTCGCGCTGGCATTGCCGGTCGCGCTCGCGGCCCAGGCGCTCGTGGTGAACTCGGCCGACGTGGTGGAGCGCGTGCGCGATTTCCTCGCACAGCGCGAGAACCTGCAGCTGCCCCGGTTCGTGACGGACATGCCGATTCTCGGGCCGATCGTGGACGACTATTGGCGGCTGCTGCTGCGCAGCCAGGCCGAGCTCGTGACGCTCGCCCAGCGCTTCGCCGACCCGGCGAAGTCCCTGCTCGTCGGGCTCGGCGGCGCCGTCGGCCAGGGCCTCGTGCAGATCCTGATCGCCATCTTCGTCGCGTATTTCTTCTATCGCGACGGCGACCGCGTGCGCCTGCTGCTGCTCGAGGGGCTCGCGCGGCTCGCGGGACCGAGGCAGGGCGAAGCGCTCCTGCTGACGACGCAGAACGCGGTCCGAGGCGTCGTCTTCGGCCTGCTCGGGACCGCGCTCGCGCAGGCGATCGTCGCCGCGATCGGCTTCGTCATCGCGGGCGTGCCCGGCCCGTTCCTGCTCGGCGCGCTCACATTCCTGCTTTGCCTCGTGCCGATGGGCGCCGTCGTGATCTGGTGCGGCGCCGCCGTCTGGCTCTACACGCAAGGCGAGCTCGGCTGGACCGTGTTCATGCTCGCCTACGGCGTCGGGGTCATCAGCTCGGTCGACAACTTCGTGAAGCCGATCCTCATGAGCCGCGCCGGCGGGCTGTCGATGCTGCTCGCGGTGCTCGGCGTCTTCGGCGGCGCCATCGCGTTCGGGTTCATCGGCCTTTTCGTCGGGCCCGCGCTGCTCGCCGTGGCGTGGAATCTCACCAAGGTGTGGCTCGAAGGACCGATGCAGGACGTGCTCGCCGAAGCCCCATCGCAACCGATCGAGGATCGCACTCCATGAAGGCGCGCATTCAACTGGTGGAAGGCATGACTTTCGTCGCTGAAAGCGGCAGCGGGCACGCGGTGGTCGTGGACGCGGCGCCCGACGTCGGCGGCCGCAACCTGGGCGCACGTCCGATGGAGCTCGTTCTCATGGGCACCGGCTCGTGCAGCGCGATCGATGTCGTGCACATCCTGCGCAAGTCGCGCCAGGCGGTGAGCGGCTGCGTCGTCGAGCTCGAGGCCGAGCGCGCGGCCGAGGAGCCGAAGGTCTTCACGCGCATCCGCTTCCACTACGTCGTGACCGGCAAAGGGCTCGCGCCCGCGCAGGTGGAGCGGGCGATCAAGCTCTCCAAGGACAAGTACTGCTCGGCCACCGCGATGCTCGCCAAGACGGCGGCGATCGACTTCGACTACGAGATCCGCGAGGGTTGAGCGCTCAGACCCAGTAGGCGGTACGCGTCATCACGCGCGAGGCGGCGCGCATGGCGGCCTTCACGACGCCAGGCAGCTCCTCGCCGCCCATCTGGCGTCCCATGGCGCCATGCCGGCTCTCGTCGGCGCGCATCTGCTCGAGGATCGCGCGGCTCGCCATGTCATCCGCGGGAAGCCGGTCGAGATGGCCCTCGAGATGCCGCTCGACCTGCTCTTCCGTCTCGGCGAGGAAGCCGAGGCTCCAGCGATCGCCCGCGAGACCGGACACGAGACCGAGGCCGAACGATCCCGCGTACCACAGCGGGTCGAGCACGCTCGTGCGGCCATGCAGCTCCTTCACGCGCTCGCGGCACCACGCGAGATGATCGCGCTCTTCCGCGGCGGCCGATTGCAGCGCCGAGCGCACCTCGGGCGTGCGCGCGACGAGCGCCTGTCCGCTGTACAGAGCCTGCGCGCAGATCTCGCCCGCATGGTTCACCCGCATGAGGCGCGCGGAGGTGCCGCGATCCTCGGGCCTTTCGGGTCCGCGATGGGTTTCCCGCTCGGGTGAAGGCCGCCCCGGCGCGGCCGCGCCGGAGAGCGTACGCAGCGCCTCGTCGGCGGCGATGATCACCGCGTCGACGAAGGCGGAAAGGGAAGGAGGCGCCATGGAAGAAAAAAGGGCGCGGCTCGCGCCGCGCCCCTCATTGTGCCAGCGGATCGCCGGCGGGCGATCAGAAGATGTGCTGCAGGCCGATCGCGGCGGCGGTCACGTCCTGGCCGGGCTTGACCGGGAACGTCGCGGTCGTCGCGAAGCTGCACGTGCCCAGGCTGCCGTTCTTGGTGCGCATGTACTCGGCGATGAAGTAGGTGCGCTTCGAGAAGATGTACTTGTACGCGCCCGTATCGCTCTTGCAGCTAGGCTGCGCGGCGGCGGACGTGAGCGCTCCATCCTTCGAGTCCTGGTGCTGGTAGAGCAGCTGGTTGTTTCCGAACGTCCACACCACGTTCGCGAGCCACTCCTTGCGCTTCGCGACGCTGGCGCCGCTGCTGAGGTCGCGCTTGATCTCCTCGTAGTCGCCGCCCACCTTGATCGGGCCGAAGGTGAAGGCCGCGCCGCCGCTATAGCCACGCTCCTTCGTGACCGACACGCCGGTGGGAACCGTGATCACGCCGTTCGCGCCGGCGGTGTCCTTGTGGTCCTCGTACGCGAAGAACGCGTAGAGCGGGCCGCGGGTGTAGGTGACGTTCGCGCCCGTGTCGTGCGGGTTCGTGCACGCGGTGTTCGTCGTGCCCGAGGTCGTGCAGGTCTTGTTCTCGTTCGCCTGGGCCATCACCTTGAACGCGAAGCCGGCGAAGTTGGGCGACCAGTACTGGATCATGTTCTGGTCGCGGCGGTCGAAGTTGCCCTGGTCGTGGCCGAGGCCGCTGATGCCCGCCATGGTCAGGTCGCCGAACGCGTCGACGGGATACGTCGCCACTTTGTACGGCGTGTCCCAGCGGCCGACGACGACGCTACCCCACGCGCCCTGCAGGCCCACGCCGCTGTTGCGCTGCGCGAAGCCCGTGTCGTTCTGGTCCGGCTTGAACGCGGTTTCCAACTGGAAGAAAGCTTCCAGTCCCCCGCCGAGCGCCTCGGTTCCGCGCACGCCAAGCAGCGAGGCCTGGTCGTCCACGCGCGTGCGGCGCGGCAGCTCCGCGGCGGTGGCGCTCGCGTCCGCCTGCACGGACACGATCGTCTCGAAGACGCGACCGTACAGGGTGACCGGGTTCGCGGACTGCGCCATGGCGGCGGGCGCGACGCACGCGCCGGCCACCGCCAGAGCGATCAGCTTTTTGTTCATCTCAGAATCTCCTTTGTTGAAGTGAGGCCGTGTTTACTTCTAGTGTTTCTTCGAAACCTCTCGGGGATTGTGTCCCCCGAATGTAGGAACTTCCTGGGTATTCTTGTCGAGAAGCCACCCGCATGATGCCAAACCGCTCGTCGCCGCTCAAGGGTTTTTTTGCCATCAACGCAACAAACGATGGCGCTTGTTGTGTCGTCACAACACGGTCAACGGGACGAAAAGAACAGCCGGCGCAGCTCCGCGCCGGGGTCGTTCGCCGCCATGAAGGCGCTACCCACTAGGTAAGCGCTTACTCCGGACGCGGAGAGCCGCCTTACGTCGTCGGGCGTGGAAATGCCGCTCTCGGTGACCAGCACGCGATCCGGCGGGACGGCGCTCTTCAGCGCCAGCGTCGTCTCGATCCGCGTCTCGAAGGTGCGCAGGTCACGGTTGTTGATGCCCACGAGGTTGGCGGGCAGGCGCAAGGCCCGGGCCAACTGGCCGGCATCGTGGCATTCCACGAGCACGTCCATGCCGAAGCCGCGAGCCGCAGCCGCGAGCGTGGCGAGCTGTTCGTCGGCCACGGCATCGATGATGAGCAGGATGCAGTCGGCCCCCCACGCGCGGGCTTCCGCGACCTGGTACATGTCGATCATGAAGTCCTTGCGCAGGACCGGCAGCGCGCACGCGGCCCGGGCCGCCCGCAGGTCCTCGGCCGAGCCCTGGAAGAATTGCCGGTCGGTCAGCACGGACAGGCACGCGGCACCGGCCGCTTCGTAGGATGCGGCGATGCGCGCGGGATCGAAGTCGGCGCGGATGAGCCCGCGGCTCGGGCTCGCGCGCTTGATCTCGGCGATGACGCCGAACTCGCCCGCGCCGATGCGTCGGCGCAATGCCGACTCGAAGCCGCGCGGAGCGGGCGCGGCCGCGGCGCGGCGTTCCATCTCCGCCGGCGCGATCTCGGCCTTCGCTTTCTCGACCTCCTCGCGCTTCGCCGCGATGATGCGGCGCAGGACATCAGGCATGCGTCGCGTCCTTCGCGAAGGCGCGCGTGAAATGCACCAGCTGCTCGAGCTTGGCGCGCGCGGCGCCGCTCGCGATCGCGTCGCGCGCGGCGGCCACGCCGTCCCAGAGGCTTGCCGCCACGCCGGACACGTACAGGGCCGCGGCGGCGTTCAGGATCACGATGTCGCGCGAGGGGCCGGCCTCGTTCGCGAGCACGGCCTCGACGCGCGCGCGCGACTCCGCGGGCTCGCGCACCTGGATCGCCTCGATCGGCGCAGTGTCGAGGCCGAACTGCTTGGGCTCGATCGTGTACTCGGTGATGAAGTCGTGCTTGAGCTCCGCCACGTGGGTCGGTCCCGTGATGGTGATCTCGTCGAGCCCGTCGTGCCCGTGCACGGTGATGACGTGCCGGCTGCCCAGCATCTTCAGCACGCGCGCCTGGATGCCGACGAGGTCCGGATGGAAGACGCCCATCACCTGGTTGGGCGCGGAGGCCGGGTTGGTGAGCGGCCCGAGGATGTTCAGGATCGTGCGCATGCCGAGCTCCTTGCGCACCGGGGCGGCGTGCTTCATCGCGGGGTGGTGGCTCGGCGCGAACATGAACCCGAGGCCGACCTCGCGCAGGCACACCGCGACCTGTTCGGGCGTGAGCGCGAGGTTCACGCCGAGCGCCTCGAGCACGTCCGCGCTGCCCGACTTCGACGACACCGAGCGCCCGCCGTGCTTGGCCACGCGCGCCCCGGCCGCCGCGGCGACGAAGGCCGCCGTCGTCGAGATGTTGAACGTGTGCATCTTGTCGCCGCCGGTGCCGCACGTATCGACGAGGTGCTCGAGCTCGGTCGCGTCCACCTTCGTCGAGAACTCGCGCATGACCGAGGCGGCCGCCGCGATCTCCGAGACCGACTCGGTCTTCACGTGCAAACCCATGAGGATGGCGGCGAGCTGGACCGGAGGCACCTTGCCCTCCATCACCTGGCGCATCAGGTCGACCATCTCGTCGTAGAAGATCTCGCGTTTGTCGCAGAGCCGGTTGATGGCTTCGAGGGGACTGAACATGGGCTACTCCGAAAGAAAGTTGCGCAGCAGTGCGTGACCGTGCTCGGTCAGGATCGATTCGGGATGGAACTGCACGCCCTCCACCCGCAGGGTGCGATGGCGCACGCCCATGATCTCCCCGTCCTCGGTCCACGCGGTCACCTCGAGCTCGGGCGGCAGACTGGCGCGCTCGATCGCGAGCGAATGGTAGCGGGTCGCCGAGTAAGGCGTCGGCAATCCGCGGAACACGCCCTTGCCCGCGTGATGGATGGGCGAGACCTTTCCGTGCATCAACGTCTGCGCGTGCACGACGCGCCCGCCGAACGCCTGGCCTATCGCCTGGTGCCCCAGGCACACGCCGAGGATCGGCACGCGCCCGGCGAAGCGCCGGATCGCCTCGAGGGAGATGCCGGCCTCGTTCGGCGTGCACGGGCCCGGAGACACGACGATGCGCTCGGGGGCGAGGCGCTCGAGGTCGTCGGCGCTCATCTCGTCGTTGCGCACCACGCGCACGTCCTCGCCGAGCTCGCCGAGGTACTGCACGAGGTTGTAGGTGAAAGAGTCGTAGTTGTCGATCATGAGGAGCATGGGATCACCCGTTCGATGCGAGCCGCGGAGCCTGCGGCTTGCGCGCCGGGCTGCGGCGCACGGAGTGGCGGAATCTGCGAGGCGCCGAAAAGGCGCGGGGGATCAGGCGGCCGGCTTGCGCCAGCGCCAGGCGAGGGATGCGAAGGAATGGCGGCACCGCATGAACGCGATTATCCGGCCATTTCCTTGCCCGGAGCAACCCTTCTTGATACCGGTCAACCGCGCGGGCGTCCCCC
Source organism: uncultured Burkholderiales bacterium (assembly GCA_964403515.1). GTDB lineage: Bacteria > Pseudomonadota > Gammaproteobacteria > Burkholderiales > Usitatibacteraceae > Usitatibacter. Next base: position 14,445 of record CAYOGL010000048.1, read on the forward strand.
GGAATAGGCTGCGGAATGCGGGTCGGCGCGCCGCCATGGGCCCGGCCGCACCGTTGCCCATGGTCGCCAAGACCCTCAAGCTCAAGGTGGGACTGTACCTGGCGGTCACGCTCACCGCGACGCTCCTCACCTTCGCTGTCCTCGTCGTGCGCCACGAGCGCGCGCAGCTGCTGCAGGCGGCGGCCGCGCACGTGAACCAGCTCTCCGACGTGATCATCCGCAGCACGCGTTTCGCGATGCTCCGCAACCAGCCCGATCACGTCCACAGCATCATCCAGGACGTCGCGCGCCACGACGACATCGCGCGCGTGCGCATCTTCAGCAAGGACGGCGTGGTCATCGATTCGTCCGATGCCGGCGAGGTCGGCCTGCGCGTCGACTCGAAGGCGGAGGGCTGCGCGCAGTGCCACCAGAACGGGCGCGCGAAGCTCACCATCCCCACCAACGAGCGCGCGCGCATCTTCGAGACGGCCGACGGCGGGCGCATGCTCGCGAGCATGGAGGTGATCCGCAACGAGCCGTCGTGCTACACGGCCGATTGCCACGCGCACAAGAGCGACCAGACCATCCTCGGGGTGCTCGACATCTCCTATCCCCTGGGCGAGATCGAGCGCAGCCTGCGCGCCGCCACGATCACCATGTTCGCGCTTTCGTTCGCCTTCGTGCTGCTCACCTCGACCCTGCTCGCGGTCTTCGTGCACCGGCTCATCTACGTGCCGCTGCGCGACCTCGAGGGCGGCGCGAAGCGCCTGGCCGCGGGCAACCTCGACGAGGTGATCCCGGTGCGCAGCAGCGACGAGTTCGGCCGCCTCGCCCAGGCGTTCAACTCCATGACGGTGGCGCTGCGCGCATCGCGCGAGGAGCTGCGCGAGTGGGCGGCGACGCTCGAGCAGAAGGTCGCGGAGCGCACGCGCGCGCTGCACGTCGCCCAGGCCGAGGCGCTGCGCGGCGAGAAGCTCGCCTCCGTGGGCCTGCTCGCCGCGGGCATCGCGCACGAGCTGAACAACCCGCTCACGGGCGTGCTCACGTTCTCGACCCTGCTGCGCAAGAAGATGCCCGGGGGCAGCCAGGACGCGGAGGACCTCGACCTCGTGATCCGCGAGACCAAGCGCTGCGCGGGCATCATCCGGCGGCTCCTCGACTTCGCGCGCGAGAAGGCGCCGGAAAAGAAGTTCGGCGACGTGAACCAGCTCATCGAGGACACCGTGCGCATCGTCGAGCGCCCCGCCCACCTGCAGGACATCGGCATCGCGCTCGAGCTCGAGCCCGGGCTGCCGAGGGTCTGGATGGATCCCGACCTCATCAAGCAGGTGGTCATGAACATGCTCGTGAACGCGCAGCACGCGATCGAGGAGAAGGGCACGATCACCGTGCGCACGCGCGAGCTGCCCGCGCTCGGCGATGCCGCGGCCGAGCGCGCGATCGAGATCGCGATCATCGACACGGGCTGCGGCATTCCCGAGAAGGACCTGCCGCGCGTCTTCGATCCGTTCTTCACCACCAAGGGTGTCGGCAAGGGCACCGGGCTCGGCTTGTCGGTGAGCCACGGCATCGTGAAGGCGCACGGCGGCACGATCGAGGTCGACAGCCGGGTGGGCGAGGGAACGACCTTCCGCGTGCGCCTGCCCGTCGAGCCCGCCGAACAGCCGGCGATGGCGGAAACCGGAGCGTATCCATGAACGAGCGCGTCCTCGTCGTCGACGACGAGGAGATCGTGATCGCGAGCTGCCTGCGCGCCCTCGCCGCCGAGGGCCGCATGGTCGACGCCGTGCGCAGCGGCGCCGAGGCGCTCGCCCGCGTCGAGGACGAGCGCTACGACGTCATCGTGCTCGACATCATGATGCCGAACGTCGACGGCCTCGAGGTGCTGCAGCGCGTGAAGGAAGCCCATCCCGACATCGAGATCGTGATGGTGACCGGGCTGTCCCAGATCGACACCGCCGTGCGCTCGATGAAGCTGGGCGCGTTCGATTACCTCGCCAAGCCGTTCGATCCCGACGAGCTGAAGCTCGTGGTCGAGCGCGCGCTCGAGCGCCGCCGACTGCTGCAGGAGAACGTCGCGCTGCGCAGCGAGGTGAGCTCGCGCTACCGCTTCGAGAACATCATCGGCTCGAGCCCGCAGATGCAGGAGGTCTACCGGCTGATCGCCCAATGCGCGCCGACCAACACGACCGTGCTCATCACGGGCGAGAGCGGGACGGGCAAGGAGCTCATCGCGCGGGCGATCCACTACAACAGCCTGCGCAAGGACAAGCCGATCCTGCCCGTCGACTGCACCTCGCTCTCGGAGAACCTGCTCGAGAGCGAGCTCTTCGGCCACGTGAAGGGAGCGTTCACGGGGGCGGTCGCGAACAAGCGCGGATTGCTCGAGGTCGCCCAGGGCGGCACGCTGTTCCTCGACGAGATCGGCAACATCCCGCTCTCGATCCAGGCGAAGCTCCTGCGCGTGATCCAGGAGCGCGAGTTCAAGGCGGTCGGCGACACGCGCACCCAGGCGGCGAACATCCGCCTCATCGCCGCGACCAACAAGGACCTGCGCGCCATGGTCGCTCAGGGCAGCTTCCGCGACGACCTCTTCTACCGCATCAACATCTTCCCGATCCGGCTGCCCGCGCTGCGCGAGCGCCGTGCCGACATCCCCGCCCTCGCCTTCCACTTCCTCAGGGCCGCCGCCATGGAGCTCGGCAAGAAGGTCGACCAGTTCTCCGACGGCGCCATGAACGTGCTGGTGAACTACGACTGGCCGGGCAACGTGCGCGAGCTCGAGAACGTGGTGCAGCGCGCGGCGATCCTCGCCTCCGACCACGTCTTGCGCAAGGCGCACCTCGCGATCGTGGCACCCGGGAACGACGCGCCTTCCGACGTGCCGCGCAACGGCGACGAGCTCAAGCGCACCAAGAAGGCGGCGCGCGAGAAATCCGTCGAGGGCATCGAGAAGGCGTTCCTCCTCGAGGCGCTCAAGCGCAACGCGTGGAACGTGACGCGCAGCGCGGAGGACACGGGCATGCAGCGCGCGAACTTCCAGGCGCTGATGAAGAAGCACAACATCCGCCTGCGCGGCGCGGTCGAGGCGGACGAGGACTGAGCGCTATCCGGCGCCGCCCGCCGGCGGCACTTCCTCCACCTCCTCGTAGCCGCTGAGCATCGCCTTGAAGTGCGCCGAGGCGGTGTGTCCGAGGCTCGCGAGGTACACGTGCCCGAAGACGAACGCGGTGAAGAAGATGAAGAGCGCCACGTGCACCGTCGCGACCACGCGCACGCCGCCGAAGAACGCGACCGAGCCCGCGAAGCCCTGCACGTCCCAGAGCAGCACGCCGGTGTAGAACTGGATCGGCACGAGCAGGATCATGATGATCTGGTACATCGTGCTCTGCAGCGCGTTGAACTTGTGGTAGGCCGACACGTGGTGCGGGTTCGGATGGCCCTTGAAGATGCCGTACCCGTAGTAGAGCGCCTGCCGCAGCGACGCGGTGAAGTACTTCCGGGGGCTCAACTCCGGGTGGTAGACGGTGATCTTGTCGGTGAAGAGATAGAAGCCGAGCCAGACGAAGTAGTTCGCGATCAGCACGAAACCCACCGCGTTGTGCGCGTCCACCGCGGTCGCGAAGGCGAGCACCTGGAAGAGCTCGCCGTAGCGGATCTGCACGCCCGTGAGGATCAGCATCACGAACCCGAGGGCGTTGATCCAGTGCCAGATGCGCACCGGCAACGGATGCACGTAGATCCTATTCATGGCTTTGCCGCCGCTCGTTCCCGCGCCGCACGAGGCGGCGCAGGAGCAGGTGGCCGAGGGGCGCGCAGATGCCGCCCACGAGCGCCAGCGCGAGCACCACGTCGAGGAGGTGGATGCGGGTGCCGCCGACGGCATAGAAGGCGCGCACGGATTCGACGGACGTCGGCGCGTGGAGAACGTCCTTCTCGGCGCGATAGAGCGTGCGCTCGCCGCCGGGGCCGATCACCGACAGGCTCACGTTCTCGAACGGCTCCGCGCCCTTGCGATGACAGGTCGCGCAGTCCCTCACCGCGTGCGCCTTCTCGAGGATGCGGTGGCCCTCGCCGGCCGAAGCGGGCTCGACCAGGCCGACCAGCACGACCTTGCCCTTCGCGCCGCCGCGCTCGATCGCGCGCACGAGATCGCGCACCGTCTTCGCATCGAGCGGCCGATGGCGGTCGCTCGCGCCGTCGATCGCTCGTCCGTCGGTCACGAGCTCGCGCTTCGTCGCGAGATCGCGGAAACGCAGCTCCACGCGCCGGCCCGCCGTCGGCGCATGGCACGCGGCGCACGCGACCACATCGAGATGCAGCGACGCATTCGGAAGCCACTTGCCATGGCGCTCGCCCGCGTCGGCATGGCAGGCGATGCAGGCGTCGCGCGACCGTTCGCCCGCCGTCGCGCGCGCGATGTCGTGCGTGCCGTGGCAGCCCACGCACAGCGGCGCGGCGAGCCCCTCCTTGCCCTGCGCCATGCCGTGGACACTGTGGGAGTACGCGCCTGCGGTTTCGGCGTGGCATTGCGTGCACGACGCCGCCATGGCCACGGACAAGGCGCGCGCATCGTCGAAAGCCGCGTGCTCGCCCGGATGCTTCGCGAGGTCGACATCCGCGTGGCATGCCGCACAGCCGAGCGAGGCATGCACGGAGACCGCGAACGCGTTCGCATCCACGCGCAATGCGAGCGCGCCACCGTGGGCGAACGTCTTGGTGAGGGCCGGCTCGGCGTGGCAGGCGAGGCATTGGCGATCGGCTTCCGGCAACGCATCGGCGGCGTTGCCCGCTGCCGCGGCACACGATGCGAGCACCGCGAACGCGAGCGCCGCGGCGCCGGCAGTGCATCGATGCAGCGCGATCTTCATGGCCGGGGTCCCAGCCCAAGGGTCGCACTTGGAGCCGCGGCACGGTTGACGTGGGTCAACGCGCCACGCGCGGCGCTTGTCGCGCGTCAGTCGATGGGCGCGTCCAGCCCTTCGTGCACCAGCTCGGCCGCCGCGAGCACGGCGCGTGCCTTGTTCTTCGTCTCGCGCCACTCGTTCTCGGGGATGGAATCGGCGACGATGCCGGCCGCGGCCTGCACGTACAGCGTGCCGCCCCTGACCACGCCGGTGCGGATCGCGATGGCGAGATCGAGATTGCCGTTGAATCCGAGGTAGCCCGCGGCGCCCGCGTAGACCCCGCGCTTCTCCGGCTCGAGCTCGTCGATGATCTCCATCGAGCGCACCTTCGGCGCGCCGGTCACGGTTCCCGCGGGGAACGTCGCGCGCAGCAGCTCCATGGGCGTGAGCCCGTGCTCGACCTCGCCCTCGACGTTCGACACCATGTGCATCACGTGCGAGTAACGCTCGACCACCATCGTCTCGGTGACGTTCACGGTGCCGACCCTCGCGATGCGGCCGACGTCGTTGCGGCCCAGGTCGACGAGCATCAGGTGCTCGGCGCGCTCCTTCGGGTCGCTCACCAGCTCGCGCTCCATCTCGAGATCCTTCTCGGGCGTTGAGCCGCGCTTGCGCGTGCCCGCGATCGGGCGCAGCGTCACCTTGTCGCCCTCGCGGCGCACAAGGATCTCGGGCGAGGCACCCACCAGCTGCGCATCGCCGAAGTCGAAGAAGAACATGTACGGCGACGGATTGATCGAGCGCAGCGCGCGGTACAGATTCACCGGCGAATAGGGAAAGCGTTGCGCGAGGCGCTGCGAGATCTGCACCTGCATCATGTCGCCGTCCTCGATGTAGCGCTTGCAGCGCGCCACCGCGGCGTAGAACGCCTGCTCGCCGATGTTCGAGCGCGGCGCCTCGAGCGCGGGCTCGGGCGCGTGCGCCGGAAGCGCAGCCGGCTTGCGCAGCCCGGCACGCAACGCCTCGAGCCGGCGCAAGCCGGCTGCGCGCGCATCCGGTTGCGCCGGGTCGACGTAGACGATGAGGTGCAGCTTGCCGGAGAGGTTGTCGACGACCGCGAGCTCCTCGGTGAGCAGCAGGCGGATGTCGGGCAAGCCGATCGGGTCGGGCTTGCCGGGATCGGCCAGCCGCCGCTCGATGTGGCGCACGATGTCGTATCCGAAGTAGCCGGCCAGCCCGCCCGTGAAGCGCAGCGCCGAATGCACCGGTGCGGCGTGGAAGCGCGCGATGTAGCGGTCGATGAACGCGAGCGGGTCGTCGAGCTCCACCTCCTCGACCGCCGCGCCGTCGCGCAGCACGCGCAGGCGCCGGCCCATCACCTCGATGCGCTCGCGTGCGGGCAGGCCCACGATCGAGTAGCGGCCGAAGCGCTCGCCCCCGATCACCGACTCGAGCAGATACGAGCCCGGGCGGTTGGCGAGCTTCAGGTAGATGGACAGCGGGGTGTCGAGATCGGCGAGCGTCTCGAGATGCAGCGGGATGCGGTTGAAGCCGGCGCGGCGAAGCGCCTCGAATTGCTCTTCAGTCATGGGTCACCACACGGTTGCGTTCGAAAAGGGGACGGCGGCCGAGCGCGCTAGCGCCAGCGTTGCCATCGCCCTTCGATGCGCAGTCCGCGCAGTGCCATGTCGGGGTCGGGGAAGAGAGGTCGAGCTAGGCGGCCATTCTAGCGTTCTTCAACGCCTCGCGCATGCGGCGCACGGCCGCGGCGCGGTCCTTCTCGTTGAAGATCGCCGAGCCGGCGACGAACGTGTCGGCGCCCGCGCGCGCGATCTCCGCGATGTTGTCGGCCTTGACGCCGCCGTCGACCTCGAGCCAGATGTCGCGTCCGCTCGCGTCGATGCGCCGGCGCACCTCGGCGATCTTCGGCAGCGCCGAGCGGATGAACGATTGCCCGCCGAACCCCGGGTTCACCGACATGACGAGGACGAGGTCGACCTTGTCCATCACGTGGTCGAGCCATGCGAGCGGCGTGGCGGGATTGAAGACGAGGCCCGCCTTGCAGCCGTGGTCGCGGATGAGCGCGAGCGTGCGGTCGACGTGCTCGCTCGCCTCGGGATGGAAGCTCACGATGCGCGCGCCCGCCTTCGCGAAGTCGGGCACGATGCGGTCGACGGGCTTGACCATCAGGTGCACGTCGATGGGCACGGTAGCGACCGGCTTGATCGCCTCGCACACCAGCGGGCCGATGGTGAGGTTCGGCACGTAATGGTTGTCCATCACGTCGAAATGGATGAGGTCGGCGCCCGCGGCGATCACCTCGCGCACCTCGTCGCCGAGGCGCGCGAAGTCCGCGGAAAGGATGCTGGGCGCGATGCGGTACGGGGTGCCGGACATGGGCGTGGACGTCGTGGAAGGCGAGGCGATTCTACGTGGATTTTCCGAGCGGCGCGCCGCGAGCGGCCGCGGGATTTCCTGCTACCATCCTTGCATGCCGGACAAGAAATACAGCGTGGCGGTGACCGCCCATTCCACCTACCTGCCCGACCAGTCGGACGAGGAGGAGGATCGCTATGTATTCGCCTACACCATCCGGATCACGAACAACGGCAACGTGAGCGCGCAGCTCGTGAGCCGCCACTGGATCATCACCGACGCCGACAACCAGGTCCAGGAAGTGCGCGGCATGGGCGTGGTGGGCGAGCAGCCGGTGCTCAAGCCCGGCGACACGTTCGAGTATTCGAGCGGCTCGTCGATCCCGACCTCGGTCGGCACGATGCGCGGCAGCTACCAGCTGGTCGCCGAGGACGGCACGCGTTTCGAGGCGAGCATCCCGGAGTTCACGCTGAGCGTCCCGCGCGTCCTGCATTGAGGTCGGCTCAACGCTCGTCTTCCCCGCGCCCGCCGCGCGGCGGCTTCTTCTTCGGCCACGTCCACCCCACGATCGCCACGGCGATCGCGACCGCGATGAGCATCTCCAGCACCACCCAGCCCAAGGCCCGCCTCCGCATGCCTTCTTCGTCGCGCGCATTATGGGCCCGCGCGGCCGCGTTCGCCGGCGCGGTGACGTTCGCGATCCTCGCCGGATGCGCGACCGCTCCGGAGCAGGTCGCGCAGGCACCGGCGCCCGCGCCCGCGACACCGCCGCTCGTGTGCCCGCCCGCGCCGAAGCCGGTGTGCCCCGCGCCGACGCCGACGCCGCCACCTGCGCCACCGCCCGTCGAGTATCGCGGCAAGCTCGTGGCCGGCGCATGGCAGGAGCTGCCCAACTGGGGCGAGGAGCCGGTGCGTCCCGCGCTCGAGGCGTTCGTGCGCAGCTGCGACGCGCTCGAGAAGCAGGACGCGTGGAAGGGCGTGTGCGCGCAGGCGCGCACCACGCTCGCCGCCGCCGACGATGCGCGGGCCGCGCGATTCTTCCAGGACAACTTCGATCCCTACCGCGTCGTGAATCCCGACGACACGACCTCGGGGATGATCACCGGCTATTACGAGCCGCTGCTGCACGGCAGCCGCGAGCCTTCGCGCCGCTATCGCTACCCGATCTACGGCGAGCCGTCCGACCTGCTCACCATCGACCTCTCGTCGCTCTATCCGGACTTGAACCACAAGCGCCTGCGGGGTCGGCTCGTGGGCCAGCGCGTGGTGCCGTACTACTCGCGCGCGGACATCGACGCGGACCCGGCGCTGCTCAAGGGGCACGAGATCGTTTGGGTCGACGATCCGATCGACGTCTTCTTCCTGCACATCCAGGGCTCGGGACAGGTGCAGCTCGAGAACGGCGAGCGCGTGCGCGTCGGCTATGCGGACCAGAACGGTCACCCGTTCCGCTCGCTCGGGCGGCTGCTCATCGATCGCGGCGAGATCGGCCCGGAGCACGCATCGATGCAGGGCATCAAGGACTGGGCGCGCCACCATCCGCGCAAGCTGCAGCGCTATCTCGACGCGAACCCGAGCTACGTCTTCTTCCGCGAGCTGCCGCGCGACCTGCCCGGACCGATTGGCGCATTGGGGGTACCGCTCACGCCCGAGCGCTCGCTCGCGGTCGATCCGCGGGTGATCCCGCTCGGCGCGCCCATCTATCTGTCCACGACGTGGCCCAACACGTCGGAGCCGTTGCAGCGCCTCATGGTCGCGCAGGACACGGGCGGGGCGATCAACGGCGCCGTGCGCGCGGACTTCTTCTGGGGATTCGGCGATGCGGCCGGCGCCCAGGCCGGCAAGATGCGGCAGGCCGGGGAGATGTGGGTGCTGTTGCCGAAGGGCTTTCCACCCCCGGCGCCCGCGGCCCCGGCCGCCTGACTCAGCGCGCGGTCGTCGGCGGCGCGGCCGAGGCGACCTTCGCCTCGTCGAGCTTCTTCTCGAGGGCCGCGACCGGCATCACGCCGGGCACACGCTCGCCGTTCTCGAAGATGAGCGTCGGCGTGCCCTGGATGCGCTTGACGTGCCCGAACGCGAGGTTCTTGTCGATCGCGGAGGTGTCGCACACCGCGCCGGCCGTCGGCGCCTTGTCGCGGACCATCACGTCGAGCCACGCCTTGCCCTGGTCGGCCGAGCACCAGACCGCCTTCGACTTCGCGAGCGAGTCGGCGCTCAGGATCGGGTACAGGAAGACGTAGACGGTCACGTCCTGCACCTTGTCGAGGTCGCGCTCGAAGCGCTTGCAGTACGGGCAATTCGGATCCTCGAAGATCGCGACCTTGCGCGCGCCGTTGCCGCGCACGATCTTGATCGCGTCCTTGAACGGCAACGAGTCGAACTGGATCGCGTTCACCTGGCGCATGCGCGCCTCGGTGATGTTCTCCTTGGTCTTGAGGTCGATGATCGGACCGAGGGAGACGAACGAGGCCTTGTCGTCGGTGTAGAAGATCTCGCCGCCGGCCACGACCTCGTAGAGGTTGCTGTAGGGCACCTTGCGCACGCTCTCGACCGGCGCCTCGGGCACCTTCTTCTTCAACTCGGCCTTCACCGCGTCGGCGGCGGCGTCGGCGTGCGCGGCGGGGGCGGCGAACGCGAGGGCCGCGGCGGCCGCGGCCAGGAATGCGGAAATCTTCATGGGGTGGGGGCGCGACCCGGGCGCTGGGCGCCGCGGCCCGCAGCTTCCTCGGGCAAAAGGAAAGATTATCGCATTGCGCGGCGGGCGAGCGCGGCCTTCGCCCACGGCTGGTGGTCGACCAGCCCGAGGCCGAGGTTGCGCAGCGTGTAGGCGCCCGGCTTGTCGGTGGCGAAGAGGCGATCGAGGCCGTCGGTCACGAATTGCATCGCGGTCACGTCCTCGCGCCGCGCGCGCGCATAGCGGCGCAGCACCGGGGGATCGCCCGGGCGCTCGAGCGGCGAGCGCTCGGCGATCGCCTCCGCGAGGGCGCGCGCGTCCTGGAAGCCGAGGTTCACCCCCTGCCCCGCGAGCGGATGCACGGCGTGCGCCGCATCGCCGATGAGCGCCGCGCCGGGCGCGAACGGCTCGGGCACGCGGATGAGCCGCAACGGGAACTTGGCGACCGGCGAGACGAGACGAAGATCGCCGAGGACGGCGCCGCCCGCCTCGCGCACGGCGCGCTCGAGCGCGCCCGCTTCGAGCGCCTCGAGCTCGGCCGCATGCGCGAGCGGCGTCGACCACACGATCGAGATGCGCCGGCCCGGAAGCGGCAGCCACGCGAGCACGCCGTCGCCGCGGAACCATTGCCGCGCGATCTCGCCGTGCGGGCGTTCCGTCTCGAAGTTCGCGACCACCGCCGCCTCGCCGTAGGGCCGCTCCTCGAACGCGATGCCGAGCTGCGAGCGCACGCGCGAATCGGGACCGTCCGCGCCCACGAGCAGGTCGCCCTCGAGGCGCGTGCCGTCCTCGAGATCGGCGATCCCATGCTCGGCCGTCGCATGGAACGCGACCGCCTTCGCGGCGCGCACCAGCGTCACGTGCGCCTGCGTCGCCACCTGCGTCTCAAGGGCGTGCGTGAGGCGCCCCGCCTCGACGATCCACGCGAGCGCGGTGCCGGCGCGCGCGGCGAAGGCGAGCTTCGCGCCGCCGTCGCCCCGGATCTCCATGCGCCGCACGGGGGCGATCCGTTCCGGATCGATCTCGTCCCACGCGCCGATGTCGCGCAGCAGGGCGCGCGTTCCGGGGCTCAGCGCGAGCACCCGAACGTCGAACGCGTCCGGCCACGGCTGCGTGCGCTCGGGCGCGGCCTCGATCACCTGCACGTCGCAGGAAGCGCACAACCCCGCGAATGCCATGCCGACGGGGCCGCCGCCGGCCACGAGCACGCGCGGCCTCATGCGCGCGCCCCGTGGATCATGCGATCGGCGAACCAGCGGCGCGCCGGAGGAAGCGCATCGAGCGCGGCGAGCGCGAGCCCGCGCCCCCACGTCGGAATGCGGCGCGCATCGCCGAAGAGGGTGACGAGCAGGTCGGTGAAGGCCACACCGCGCGTCGCATCGCGGCGGCGTGCGCGGCGGTAGGCATCGAGCATCGCGGGCTCGCCGATCCCCGCGGGGTCGCTCGCGCGGATGAGGCTCGCGATCGTCGCCGCATCGCGCAGGCCGAGGTTCAGACCCTGTCCCGCGATCGGGTGCAGCGCCTGCGCGGCGTTGCCGACGATCACCGTGCGCAGCGCGACCGGCGTGTTCACGGTGCGCAGCTTGAGCGGAAAGCTCGCGCGGCCCTCGACCGATTCGAAGCGCCCGGCGCGATCGCCGAAGGCCGACTGCAACGCGGCGAGGAACGTCGCCTCGTCGAGGGCGAGCCGCTCCGCGGTGCGTTGCGGCGTTCCCGTCCACACCAGCGCGTAACGTTCCGCGATCGGCAGCAGCGCGAGCGGACCCTCGGCGGTGAAGCGCTCGTAGGCGCGGCCGCCGTGCGCGCGGCCGGTCGCCACGAGGCCGACGAGCGCGTGCTGCCCGTAGTCCTTCTCGCGGAACGCGATGCCGGGAATCCTTGCCGCGTTCGCCCCGCCATCGGCGAGCACGAGCAGGCGCGCGCGCGCCGCGAGGCCCGAGGCGAACTCGAGCGTCGCCGCATCCGCCCCGAGCCCGATGCGCTCGCAGCTCGCGCCGTAATGGACGGCGACGCCGAGCGCTTTCACGCGCGCCTCGAGGGCCGCCTCGAGCTCGGCGTAGCGGACGGTGTAGCCGAGCGCGGGCAGTCCCTGCTCGCGCGCCTCGAGGAGCGTGCGACCGGGCCCGCCGCGCTGCGAGATGTGGATCGAGGTGATCGGCGTCGCGTGCTCCGCGGGCCAGGCGCGCACCTCGTCGAGCCGCTCGCGCGTGGCCTCGGAGAGCGCGAGGATGCGCCGGTCCCCCGAGGGCGCGGAGCGCGCCTCGAACACCGCGATGCTCGCGCCCGCGCCGGCAGCGAGCGCGGCAATGGCCGCGCCCACCGGACCGCCGCCGACGATGGCGACGTCGAGCGTCGGCGCCATCAGCGGTCGAGGACCGCCGCCTCGACGTCGCGCACGCGCTTCGGGCACTCGGCGGTGAGGATCTCGGATCCGCGCCGCGTCACGAGCACGTCGTCCTCGATGCGCACGCCGATGTTCCAGAACGCCTTCGGCACCTTCGGGCCCGGACGGATGTACAGGCCCGGCTCGACCGTGAGGACCATGCCCGGCACGAGCTTGCGCCACTTGCCCTTGCGCATGTAGTCGCCCGCGTCGTGCACGTCGAGGCCCAGCCAGTGGCCCGTGCGGTGCATGTAGAACTGCTTGTACGACTCGTCCTCGAGCACGCCCTGCACGGTGCCCTTGCAGAGCTTGAGGTCGATCAGCCCGCGCACGAGCACCTTCGTCGCCGCGTTGTGATAGTCGATGAACGCGGCGCCCGGCTTCACCGCGTGGATCGCCGCTTCCTGCGCGGCGAGCACGAGCTCGTAGATGTCGCGTTGCGGCGCGCTGAAGCGCCCGTCGACCGGGAACGTGCGCGTGATGTCGGAAGCGTAGCTGTCGAGCTCGCAGCCGGCGTCGATGAGCAGCAGGTCGCCCTTGCGCAGCTCCGCGGAGTTCTCGCGGTAGTGCAGCACGCATGCGTTCGCGCCGGCGGCCACGATCGAGCCGTACGCCGGCGCGCGCGCGCCGTGGCGCAGGAACTCGTGCAGCAACTCGGCCTCGACCTGGTACTCGCGCATGCCGGGCGCCGCCGCATGCATCGCGCGGATGTGCGCGGCGGTCGAGATCGCGGCCGCGCGCCGCATCACCGCGATCTCGTAGTCGTCCTTCACGAGCCGCATCTCGTTCACCGCGGCGCGGATGTCGGTGATGCGCGCGGGCGCGCTCACCCCGGTGCGCACCTTCGCGCGCACGGCGTTGAGCCACCCCGCCACGCGCTGGTCCCAGCCCGCGTCCGCGCCGACGATCGTGTGGATCACCTCCTGGTCGGCGATGAGCTCGGGCATGCGCTGGTCGAGCTCGCCGTAGGCATGCGCCTCGTCGAACGCGAAGAGCTCGCGCGCCTGCGCCGGCCCGAAGCGGTAGCCGTCCCAGATCTCGCGCTCGAGGTTCTTCTCGCGGCAGAAGAGGATCGAGCGCGGCTTCGCGCCGAGCACCATGACGAGCACCGCTTCCGGCTCGCGGAAACCGGTGAGGTAATAGAAGGCGCTGTCCCAGCGATAGTCGTAATGGCTGTCCGCGTTGCGGGGACGCTCCGGCGCGGTGGGCAGGATCACCACGCCGGAGTCGAGCATGCGCGCGAGCCGCGCGCGGCGCGCCTTGAAAGGTTTTACCGGTACGGGATTTTCGAGTCTCATGGATTCATCTTACCCCTGGGTTTCGCCGAGCTGCTCGCGCATGAGCGACGCGAGCTCGCGGTCGCCGCGCGCCTCGAGCGCATCGATCACGCGGAACGCGTCGCGCCCCGGACGGTTCTGGGACAGCTTGAACTTGCCCTCGAGCGATTCGACCTCGAGGGCGAAGCCGCCGATCTGCGCGACCATGGCGTCGCGGAACTTCGCGGGCAGCGTTTCCATGCGCCACGGCTGCGCGTGGCCGGCCTCGTACTTTTCCGACAGGCGCGCGACGACATCGGCCGTGCCCGCCTCGTCGAGCATGCGTACGCGTCCGCGTGCGTGCACGACCGCGTAATTCCAGGTGGGCACCGCCGGATGGTGCTCGTACCAGGTGGGCGAAACGTAGCCGTGCGGGCCCTCGAAGATGGCGAGCACGTCGCGCGCCTGCGCGAGCGCGGCGAGCTGGCCGTTGGCGCGCGCCTCGTGCCCGAGGAGCTCCACCGTGCCGCCGGCACCGCGCTCGACGAGGAACGGGATATGGCTCGCGTGCAAGCCCGCCTCCCCGGCGCAGACGAGCGTGCCGAACGCGTACTGCTCGATGAAAGCGACGAGGCGCTCGCGGTCGTCGACCCGGAAGCGCGGCGGAATGTAGAGCGTCATGCGGAAAGCCTCCGGTCGAGGGCGGCGAGCTGCTCCGCCGTGCCGATGTTGTCCCAGGGGCCGGCGTAGCGTTCCCCGCTCACGCGCCCCGCGTCCACGAAACGATACATCCACGGGAAGAGCTTGAGCCAGGTGCCGGGCGCCACCCCGCGGAAGAGCGCGGGATGGAAGACGCCGATGTTGCCGTAGGTGAGGCGGGGCCCTTCGCGCGTCACGCGCCCTTCGCGCAGCCCCATGTCGCCCCCCGCGTGCCACGGCGGATTGTCCACGAGCACGAAATGCGCGGCGCAGCGCTCGAAATCCGCGGCGATGCGCGCGATGCGCGGCGCGAGCGAGGCGAAATCGAACTCGGTGTGGATGTCGCCGCTCACGACGACGAACGGCTCGTCGCCGAGCAGGTGCAGCGCCTTCGCGATCCCGCCGGCGGTCTCGAGCGCGGGCGATTCCGCGGAGTAGCGGATGCGCACCCCGAGGCGCGCGCCGTCGCCGAGCGCATCCTCCAGCCGGTGGCCGAGGTGCGCATGGTTCACGACGAGGTCGGTGAAGCCGGCCGCGGCCAGCCGCTCGATCTGCCACTCGATGATCGGACGCCCGCCCACGGCGAGCAGCGGCTTCGGGATCGCGTCGGTGAGCGGGCGCAGGCGCTCGCCGCGCCCGGCCGCGAGGATGAGCGCGCGCGGCATCAGAACGTGTAGCCGACCGTGGCTTGCCGCCCCTCGACCTCGTCGAGCAGGCGGCCGAGCGGCGCCAGGTCCCTGTAGCGGTTCACCGCGTGGCGCACGTAGGCGAGGAAGCGCGGCGTGTCCTCGAGATAGCCGGCCTTGCCGTCGCGGTAGTGCAGGCGCGCGAAGATGCCGAGCACCTTGAGGTGGCGCTGCAGGCCCATCCATTCGACGTCGCGCCAGAA
>CAYOGL010000049.1:0-29404 GCA_964403515.1 uncultured Burkholderiales bacterium
GACTCAGGAGCAGTGCGAGCGCTGCGGCGAAGAAAGCTCTGCGCGGCATCGTCGCCATCGGCATACGCGCATGGGCCAGGAGCACAGCAAGTCGCGAAAGCAGGACGGCCATCGGTCTCTCCCCAACCGGCTCGGCGTCGCCATTGGCCGTTCGAGCGCCCGGGCACGCGCACGAGCTCCAGGCTGGCGGATTCTCGATCCTCGCGTGCATCGGGTCAAGGTGGACATGCCGGCCCATCCCCGTCGCGACGCGAATGACGAATCAACGGGAGCAGCTCCGCGTCGAGAGCGCCTGCAGCACTTCTCCGGTCCGCGTGTCCTGCACGAAGGCGGCCACGGACATCGCGGCGGGGGTCCACCCGGCGCGCGCCTTGAAGTCGAACGCGAGGTGCGCCGCCGGCTGCTTCAGCGCCGCCATCTCGAGATCGCGCACGACGAAGTCATGCTTCAGGTGCTCGCCGCGATTCTCGCCGGCGGTGACGCGGCTCGACAGGCCATCCTGCACCGGCACGACGACCAGCTCGAGATGATCGGGCGAACGTCCCGCCGCGAGGTTCGCGTCGACGCTTCCGCGCACCGAGCCGTCCGGCGCGACCGTCGCCGAGATCTCCAGTGTCGCACCCGCGGCCCGACGCGCGTTGCGCTCGACCGCGTCGTGCAATGTCGCCGCGTTGCGCCAATCTGCCGTGTCGTGTCCGCCGACGACCACCTGCGGGGTGTACACGAATCGCGCGCCCACGGCCTTGGCGACATCGGACTGCCGCGTGGTGTAGCGCGCATCGCCGAACGGATCCTTCCAGCCCAACGAGTCCCAGTAATTCACGTGGAATGCGATCGGCACGACCCGCGGGTCCGTGCGGTCGGTCGCGAAGCTCGAAAGCCAGCGGTCGGCGGGCGGACAGCTCGAGCAGCCCTCCGACGTATAGAGCTCAACGAGCGTGCGCGTCGTCGGACCGGACGCGACCTTGCATTCGAGCGCGGCGGCGGACAGGGCGGTGAAGGCGAGGACGGCGGTCATCAGTCGCGCAATGAGCATGGAAAGGCTCCTTTGCCCGGTCGGTCGTCTGGGACCGCTGTTCCTTACACCGGCGAGGCAGCCGCGCTGTTCCTCGCTACTTCGTCAGCAGCACGTCGAACATCCGGCGCCCATTGGGCCGCTTGCGCTCGTTGAGCGTCGACGCCGTCGAGAATCCGGCGGCCTTCGCATCGGCGATCATCCGCGCGCGATCGACCCAAAGGATGTTCTCGAGGACCTCGAGCTGGCCCCATAACTCGATGCCGGCGTGGTCGATCGCGTGCGCCGCGGCGTCGGGCGCGCTTGCGACATCGAAATTGCCGGAAATGAGGCACCGGCCGCCCGGTGCAGTCATGGCAGAGAGGTTGCGCAACGCTGCTGCGAGCGCATTCGGGTTCGGCAGCATCGGCGTGACGCCCGCCACCAGCACCTTGTCGAAGGTCGACGGCAACGGCGCGGAGGCGGCGACGTCGTGTCGCACGACCTCCACGTCGGGGAACGCCGCAAGGCGCTCGCGGGCGCGCCCGAGCAACGCCTCGGAGAGATCCGTTGCCACGACCCCTCCCGCCAGTTGCGCGAGGCGCTCGGTGAAGAGCCCGCCGGCCGCGCCCACGTCGAGCACCCGATCGCTGCGCCCGATCTCGAGCACTGAGCAGATCGATTGCCACTCGTCATCGATCTCGGCCGCCGTGCTTTCGAAGCGTTGCGACTGCCCCTTGGCGTCCGCGGCGCTCTCCACGTCTTTCCACTTGTACCAGGGCGGGCGATCGGACTGGCGGCGAGCGGCGGCGGCGATGAAGGGCAAATAGAGCTGCTGCGCCGCGGCGAGCTCGCCGAACGTCACGAGTGCCACCGTGTAGAGGCGATACAGGATCAGGTCGGGATCGATCGGCGCCGCGAGCAGCGCCGCGATCATCTCACCGTCGGCTTCGACCGGCTCGCCGCGAGCCAGCCGCGCGCGCGCCTCGCCTTCGATACGCTGCCAGTCCACGCTCATGCGGCATTCTACCGACCGCCTGCCCGTGCCAGCGCGCAGCGCTGGTCAAGGCAGCAGCGCTTTCACGCGCCGTGGCGGTGCCTGCCTAGCGCGCGAACGCGGGCTTCTCGAGGCTCTTCGCGAAGGCGTCGGCGACGTCGAACCCGGCCTTGATGAGCTCCAGGATGAGGCTGCGGTTCTCGCGCACGGACGCGGGGAGCGTTTCCTTGTTGGCGAAGAAGTACTCCGACATCGCCTTCAGCGCCTCGGGCTCCTTCACCTTCTTGCTCGCGGTCTTCGGCCCTTTCGCGAGCTTGGCGTAGCTCTCGATCAGGCTCACGCGCGATGCCGACACCTGTTCCGTGGGGACGCGCCCGGTGAGGTATGCGATCCAGAAACCGCACCACGAATTGACCACGCTCTTGTGGAGGTTGTAGTTGAGATCGTCGTATTGCTTCTTCCAGCGGGGATTGCCCTCGATGGCGACGAAGACGTCTTCGATCACGTCCTCGGTGTAAGGCTTCGGGATCGTCTTGACGACCTCTTCGATGAGGGACTTCAGTCGGGTGGCAGGCATCCGGTTCCTTTCGCTTGGCAATGTCCGATTATCCGCTCAAAACCGGGTCCGCTCCCAACTTGCGAGGCGCCTGTAGGCCTGCGCCTACAGGCGCCAGCTCAGGGACATCCTGTCCCTCGGCTGACGCTCGCCACGGCGCATCCGAGCGGCAGGGGGGCGCCGAGCACCTCGAGCACAATCGGCGCGCAAGATCGGGTTTTCGGGAGGAGCACACCGTGAGCCAGGACTGCAACCGCTGCCTCGAAGGACCCGTCGGCGAATGCGGCCACGGCGGGCTCGCGTTCTACGTCGTCGGTCCCTATCCCGGCCAGCACATCTTCCGCTGCAACGCGTGCGACGAGCGTTGGATCCGGCACCACGGCTCCGCGGAGAGCATCGCGTGGACCCGCTATTCCGAGCGCTACGCGGTGCGCAAGCCGCGGGCGATCGCGCCGCCCACCCACGCGCTGCATTCGTGAATCGGCTTTCGTCGATCCCCGAGGGAACCGGGCCGCCGCCCGCGCCTCGGGGCAAGCCGATGAACAACGTCGAGCTGGTCGAGGACCTCTGCGCGGTCTCGCCTTCGCTTCGCGAGGCGCGGCGCGTGCACCTCGAGGCGTTCGGCACGCTCATTCCCCACGTGTTCATGGCGGCGGTGCTCGCCCGCGTGGGTCAATGCCTGCTCATGGGCTCGGCGTACGCGCAGCCGCATCACCATGGCGAGCTCGAAGCCATCATCGCGGCGCTGGAGAACGGGATGAAGGCCGGCGATCGCGAGACGCGCAACGTCATCGCCATCTCGTTCGTGCGCGACAGCGAGGTCGAGCTCTTCTTCGACGAGCTCAAGACCTGGCTCGGCCCGAAGACGCTCGGCCAGGTCCGCGGCCGCTAGCGACTCGCGGCTCGCGTCGACCGCACTGCTAGCGAAGCAACCGGATGCCGGTGGCCGTCGGGCCCTCCGGCCGATCCTCGACGGTGAATTCCACGCGCTGGGTCGCCTTGAGGTTCTTGATGCCGGGTGTGCTGATCGATGCGCGGTGCGCGAAGAGAGCGGGGCCCGCGATGTCGGGCGTGATCAGGCCGAAGCCCTTCGAGTCGTTGAAGAAACGGACGATGCCGGTGGCCATGGGGAATGCCTTTCTGAAATGAAAAGGCCCGGTCGCCCGGGCCTTTCGGTCGGCGTGACGAAGGTCGCGCCGATTGTCGTCGCTCAGGCGGCGCGGATCTTCGCGGCGGCCGGGCCTTTCGGTCCCTGCGTCACGTCGAACTGCACTTTCTGGCCTTCGTGGAGCGACTTGAATCCGGTGCCCTGGATCTCGGAGTGGTGGGCGAAGAGGTCCTTGCCGCCGTCGTCCGGGCTGATGAACCCGAAGCCCTTTGCGTCGTTGAACCACTTCACGGTACCTGTAGACATGTTCACTTCCTTCTGTAGCGATTGATCCGGGCTTGCCCGACCCGGAAACGGGTCACGACGATCAAGGAAGGGAACTGACCACACTTCGGACTCCGCCGGAACGGCGGGTAGGGAGGGGACTGAGACTTCACTGCTTGATTGAGTCCTGCCCCTGCATCGTAGCACGTATTGCCTCCCGGCGCCGAGCCGCTGCTTGACATGAGCCGGCGGCGGTGGTGTCGTAGATGTATCGCGACACGATGTCCACCTTGCAGACCCGCATGCCCCTCTCCGCCGAGGGCTTCGACGAGCGGCTTGCCCGCGCAGCGCGTGCATCGCGCAAACACGAGGAGGAGTCACCGATGACCCAGCACATCGAGCACGAAGGGTCGGCGGCCGAGACGCCATCGGCCACCGACGATTTCGCGTGCGGCCGGCGCGAGTTCATCAAGGCCGGCGGCGCGCTGGCGATCGGGACCGCGATGGGCGGGCTCGCGATCGACGCCTGGTCCGCGGACGAATCGAAGGCCGGCGCGCCGAGGAAAGGCGGCACGCTCGTCATGGTCGTGCAGCCCGAGCCTCCGACGCTGGCCTCCTACAACAACACCTCGGGACCCATCGGGCAGGTCGCGCCCAAGGTCTACGACGGATTGCTCGAATACGACTTCCAGCTGAACCCGCTGCCCGGGCTCGCGAAGTCGTGGGAGGTGAGCGCGGACGGAAAGACCGTCACGTTCCACCTCGAGCAGGGCGTGCGCTTCCACGACGGCAAGCCGTTCACGAGCGCCGACGTGCAGTACTCCGTCCTCGAGGTGCTGAAGAAGGTGCATCCGCGGGGACCCACGAACTTCCAGGAGGTCGAGGCGATCGACACGCCCGATGCGCATACGGCCGTCTTCCACCTCAAGCGGCCGGCGCCGTACATGATGAAAGCGCTCTCGGCGTACGAATCGCCCATGTTGCCCAAGCACCTCTTCGCCGGCACCGACCTGCACAACAATCCCCAGGCGAACAAGCCGGTCGGCACCGGCCCGTTCAAGTTCGTGGAATGGCAGCGCGGGCAGTACATGCGCTTCGACCGCAACCCGGACTACTGGCGCAAGGGCAAGCCGTATTTCGACCGGGTGGTGGCGCGCTTCATCGGCGAGGCCCAGACGCGCACGGCGGCAGTGGAACGGGGAGAGGTCGCGTTCGCCGCGTACAACGCGCTGCCCAACGTCGAGGCGAAACGGCTGAGCACCTCGGGCGGCCTCGTCGTGACGACCAAGGGCTACGAGATGGATGCGCCCATCGTGGAGCTCGAGTTCAACACGACGCGCAAGCCGTTCGACAACCAGAAGGTGCGCCAGGCGATCGCCTACGCCATCGATCGCAAGTTCGTCATCGAGAACATCTGGTTCGGATACGGCAAGCCCGCCACCGGCCCGATCAGCTCGAACTTCAAGGGCACCGGAATGTACACCGACGACGTGCTGCGCTTCGACGTTCCGAACCGCATGCAGATCGCGAACAAGCTGCTCGACGAGGCGGGGTACCCGCGCAAAGCCGACGGCACCCGCTTCGAAATGGTCCACGACATCACGCCGTACGGCGAGGAATGGCGGCGCTTCGGCGAGTACGTGCAACAGGTGCTGCAGCAGCTCGGCATCAAGGCGACCCTGCGCTACGAGGACGTGCCGACCTGGATCCGGCGCATCTACACGAGCTACGACTACGACATGACCTCGGACTGGCTGAAGACCTTCGCCGACCCGGTGATCGGCGTGCAACGGCAATACTGGTCGAAGGCGATCCGTCCGGGGACGCCGTGGGTGAACGGCACGCGCTGGACCTCGCCCAAGGTGGACCAGCTGCTCGAGGCCGCCGCCGTCGAGGCCGACGAGAAGAAGCGCAACCAGCTCTATCACGACTTCCAGAAGCTCGTGGTCGAGGCATCGCCGATCGTCTGGGTGATGGAGCTCGAGTTCACCACGGTCTACAACCGCAAGCTCCAGAACGCCGTCGTCAGCCCGCTCGGCGTGAACACGTCCTTCGACGGAGCCTGGATGAGCGCCTGAGCGGCGGGGAAGGGCGGTGTCTCGGCAACTGGCGGGGCGGGCGCGCTGGCCGCTGTTCATCCTGCGCCGCCTCGTGCAGGCGGTGCCGACGCTGCTCGTCATCGCCGTGCTCAACTTCGGCATCGTGCAGCTCGCCCCGGGCGATGCCGCCGACGTGCTCGCGGGAGAATCGGGCGGCGCCACACCCGAGTACATGGTGCAGCTTCGCCACGAGTTCGGGCTGGACCAGCCGAAGTACGTGCAGCTCGGCAAGTACGTGGAGAACCTTTTCGCCTTCAACCTCGGGTACTCGTTCCGGGAGGGCATGCCCGTTCGCGACCTCATCCTGCAGCGGCTGAAGCCCACGCTGCTGCTCATGGGAACGACCATCGTCGTTTCGATCGGCCTCGGCGTCCTTCTCGGCCTTGCCGCGGCCGCGTACGTGAAGACCTGGCGCGACGACCTGCTCACCGTGATCTCGCTGCTGTCCTACGCGACGCCGCTCTTCTGGGTCGGGCTCATGCTGATCGAGATCTTCGCGCTCAAGCTCGGGTGGTTTCCGACGAGCGGCATGGAGACGGTCGCCGCGTTCTACGAGGGCTGGGACCACGTCGTCGACGTCGCGCACCACCTCGTCCTTCCCGCGCTCACGCTTTCGCTCTTCTACATGGCGCTCTATACACGGCTCATGCGCGCCGCGATGCTGGAGCAGTGGGGCATGGACTACGTGACCACGGCGCGCGCGAAGGGGCTCACCGAGCGCAGCATCGCGTTGCGCCACGTGCTGCGCAATGCGGTGCTGCCCGTGGTGACCATGGCGGGAGTGCAGATCGGTGCGCTGCTCGGCGGCTCGGTCGTCGTCGAGACGGTGTTCGGCTGGCCGGGCATGGGACTGCTCGCGTTCCAGTCGCTGTTCGCGCGCGACGTGAACCTGCTGCTCGGCATCTTCTTCGTGTCCGCGTGCCTGGTCGTCGTGGTGAACCTCGTCGTCGACCTCATCTACTTCGTGCTCGATCCGAGGATCGAGGTGCGGTGATGGCGCGAGGCACGGGCGCATGAAGGCCTTTTTCCGGCGCTTCTCGCGCAGCCGCGCGGCCGTCATCGGCCTCGCGTTCTTCGCGTTCGTCGTGGCGGTCGCGCTCGTCGGCCCGCACTTCTACCCGCGCGGGCCGTTCCAGCTCGTCGCCAAGCCGTTCCTGCCGCCGGGCCAGGATTACCTCTTCGGCACCGACATGCTCGGCCGCGACGTGGCCGCCGGCCTGGTCTACGGCGCGCGCACCTCGCTCGTGATCGGCCTCACGTCCACGGCGCTCGCGATCCTCCTCGGCGCGATCGTCGGCGGCATCGCCGGCTATTACGGGCGCTGGGTCGACGAGATGCTGATGCGCTGGACCGAGATCTTCCAGACGATCCCGTTCTTCATCTTCGCGATCCTGCTCGTGGCCGTGCTCGCGCCGTCGGTGAAGAGCGTGATCTTCGCGATCGCGGTCGTGTCGTGGCCGCCGATGTCGCGCCTGGTGCGGGGCGAGTTCATGGCGATGCGCAGCCGCGAGTTCGTCGAGGCGTGCATCGGCATGGGCATGAGCGACTTCCGCGTGATCTTCGTGCACATCCTTCCCAATTGCCTGTCCTCGGTGATCGTCACGGGATCGCTGATGGTCGCCACGGCGATCCTCACCGAATCGTCGCTGTCGTTCCTCGGGCTGAGCGATCCGAACCTGATGAGCTGGGGATTCATGGTCGGGGCGGGGCGCGAGTTCCTGCAGCGCGCGCCCTGGCTCTGCGCGATTCCGGGCGCGGCGATCCTGCTCACGGTGCTCGCGATCAACCTCGTCGGCGAGGGCCTGAGCGATGCGCTCAATCCCCGGCTGAGGCAGCTCGCGCCATGAGCTCGCCGGTTCTCGAGATCCGCAACCTCACCGTCGACCTTCCGCCCGGGGCCGACCGGCGCCACGCGGTCGAGGATGTGAGCCTCGACCTGCACCATGACGAGATCCTCTGCCTGGTCGGTGAATCGGGATCCGGCAAGTCCGTCACTTCGCGCGCGATCATGCGGTTGCTCGCCCACGGGCTCACCGCGAGCGCGGGGCGCATCCTCTTTCGCGGCGAGGACCTGTTGCGCGCGACGCCGAAGCGCATGCGCGAGCTGCGCGGCAGCCAGATCTCGATGATCTTCCAGGAGCCGATGACCGCGCTCAATCCTGTCAAGCGCGTGGGCGATCAGGTCGACGAGGTCATCGCGGTCCACGGCCACGTCGCGAAGGCCAAGCGCGCCGAACGCGTCGTGGAGCTCTTCGAGGCCGTGCAGCTGCCCGAGCCCAGGCAGCTCATGCGCAGCTATCCGCACCAGCTCTCGGGCGGCCAACGCCAGCGCGCGATGATCGCCATGGCGCTCGCGCTCGAGCCGGCGGTGCTCATCGCCGACGAGCCCACGACGGCGCTCGACGTGACGACCCAGGCGCAGATCCTCGCGTTGCTCAAGCGCATCCAGGCGCAGCGGCAGATGGCGGTGCTCTTCATCACGCACGACTTCGGCGTCGTCTCGGAAATCGCCGACCGCGTGGCGGTGATGCAGAACGGAAGGGTGGTCGAGACGGGCGACGTGCGCCAGGTCCTGCACGCGCCGCGTCACTCCTACACGCGCGCGCTCATCGCCGCGATTCCCAACCTCGTCCCCGTCGAGAGGAAACGCGCGGCCGACCCGCGTCGGCTCGTTTCGGCGATCGCGCTCGAGAAGTCCTATCGCTCGGGTGGGTCGCTCCTCGGTGGGACGGGCCACCGCATCGTGCATGCGGCCAGGCGGATCGACCTCACGCTCCACCACGGCGAGACGTTGGGCCTCGTCGGCGAGTCGGGCTCGGGAAAGTCGACCGTCGCGCGCTGCATCGCGCGGCTCACCGACGCCGACGGGGGACGCATCCTCCTCGACGACGTCGACCTGCGGCCGCTTTCGCGCCGCCAGCTGCGTCCCTACCGCAAGCGCATCCAGATGGTGTTCCAGGATCCCTATGGATCGCTGAATCCGCGCCGAACCGTCGGCCAGCTCATCGCGGAAGGACCGATGGTCCACGGCATGGCGGAGAAGGAGGCGATGACGCGCGCCTCCGAGCTGCTCGAGCTGGTCGGCATCGACCGGCGCGCCCTCGGGCGTTATCCGCACGAGTTCTCGGGCGGCCAGCGGCAACGCATCGGCATCGCACGCGCGCTGGCGCTGCAGCCGGAGGTGCTCGTCGCGGACGAGCCGGTGTCCGCGCTCGACGTGTCGATCCAGGCGCAGGTCCTCAAGCTGCTCGCCGACATCCGCGACCGGCTGCATCTCACGATGCTCTTCATCACGCACGACCTGCGGGTGGCGGCGCAGGTGTGCGATTCGATCGCCGTCATGCGACTGGGAGAAATCGTGGAACACGGCAACACCGCGGAGGTCTTCGGCAACCCGCAGCATCCGTACACCCGCGAGCTGCTCGCGGCCGTGCCCGGGAAGGAGCTCGCCCTGAGAGGCGCCGATCGCGACGCGGAGGCCTCGGCATGAAGACGCTGCCCGCGGATCCGCTCGAGGGCATCACGTTGGCCGAATTCGGGCGCCGCCTGCGCGATGGGCGCACGACTTCGGAGTCCGCCACGCGCGCGTACCTCGAACGCATCGCGATGCTCGATCCGCGCGTGAACGCGTTCGTGCACGTCGCCGGCGAGCATGCACTCGAGCAGTCCCGGGCGATCGATCGCCTTCTCGCATCGGGCACCGACCTCGGGCCGCTGATGGGCGTCCCGGTCGCGGTCAAGGACCTTCTCACGGTGGACGGCATGCCGCGGCCGACGTGCGGTTCGAACGTGGACATCGCCGAGCTCGTCGAGCCCGAGGGCGAGTTCGTGCGCCGCCTGAAGCGCGCCGGGTGCGTGATCCTCGGCAAGACGCGCATGACGGAATTCGCGTTCGGGCTCGTGAACGTCACGCATCCCACGCCCTGGAATCCGGTCGATCCGGCGGTCCATCGCATGACGGGCGGCTCGAGCAACGGCTCGGCGGCGGCGCTCGCGGCGGGCATGTGCGCGTTCTCGATCGGCTCGGATACCGGCGGCTCGGTGCGCCATCCGGCCGCCATGTGCGCGCTGTTCGGCTACAAGAGCAGCTACGGAATGTGGCCGACCGACGGCGCGTTTCCGCTCTCGACGACGCTCGACAGCATCGGCACGTTCACGCGCTGCGCCGAGGATGCCGCGCTGGCCTACGGCGTGCTCTCCGACCGGCCGGCGCCGCCGCCGCGCGCGTTGAAGGGATTGCGGCTCGGACGGCCCGTGCAGCACTACTTCGACCATCTCTCGCCCGAGGTCTCGAAGGCGACCGAGGATGCGCTGGCGATGCTGCGCGATGCGGGAGCGGATATCGTGCCGATCGACGTTCCCGAGACCGCGGAGGTCGTCACCGTCTTCGGGCCGATCGTGACCATGGAGTTCCTGGCCACGGTGGGCGTCGAACGCTTCCTCGCCGCGAAGGAGATCCTCGACCCGATCGTGTGGAACCGGGCCGCGCCGATGCTCGACTACCGCGCGACCGATTACGTGAAGGCGCGTCGACGCCAGGCGACGCTGTGCCGCATCGCGAGCGAGAGGATGCGCGGGCTCGATGGCTGGGTGACGCCGACGAGCCCCGAGCCGCCGGCCGCGCTCGCGGAGCACCGCACGCCGGAGAAGGCCGCGGCGTGGATCGCGCGCGGCACGCAGAACACGCGCGCCGGAAACCTGTTCGGCCAGTGCGGCGTCTCGCTTCCGATTCCGGGCCCGGGCCTGCCCGTCGGCCTCCAGATCCTTTGCCGCGGCGGCGACGACGAGCAGCTGCTGTCGGTCGCGCAGGCGGTCGAGGAACGCCTCGGCGTTCCGGCCCCCGCGGACATGTCGCGGTTCCTCTGAGCCGGCGCGTTGAAGACCGTCGTCTTCCCGGCGCGGAAGATCCTCACGATGAATCCGGCGCAGCCGCAGGCGCGCTGCGTGGCCGTGCGCGACGGCCGCATCCTCGCGGTCGGTGACGACGAGCGGATCGCGGGGCCGGGCGCCTGCGAGATCGACTCGCGCTTTTCGGAGCGGGTGATCATGCCCGGGCTCGTCGAGGGCCACTCGCATCTGCTCGAGGGCGGCTTCTGGAAATTCGCCTACGTCGGCTATCACGATCGGCGCGGCCCGGACGGCCGGTTGTGGACGGGCCTGCGCAGCTTCGACGAGGTCGTCGACCGTCTCGCGCAGTTCGAGCGTGCGCTCGACGATCCGTCGCAGCCGCTGCTCGCGTGGGGATTCGATCCGATCTACTTCGGCGAGCAGCGCATGACGACGCGCGAGCTCGATCGCGTCTCCGCCACGCGCCCGATCGCGGTCCTGCACGCGAGCATCCACCTGCTGAACGTGAACACGGCGATGCTGCGAAAGGCCGGCATCGAGGCGCACACGCCGGTGGACGGCATCGCGCGCAACACGGACGGCTCTCCATCGGGCGAGTTGCGCGAGTTCGCCGCGATGTTTCCCGTGATGCGCGCGATCGGCAATGCCTTCAGCAAGGCGGCGATGACCGAGGAGGGCCTGTGGCGATTCGCACGCATCGCCCAGCACGCCGGCGTGACCACCGCCACCGACATGCTGAGCGACTGGAGCCCGCATTCGGTCGACGTTCTCTCGCGCGTGTCCCGGGACGACGATTTTCCGTTGCGCATCGTCTCGGCCTACCGCGACCTCGACGCGCCCGCGGAGACCGAAAACGGGCTGCGCCGTTTGCGCGAGCTCGAGCGGCTCAACACCGACAAGCTGCGGTTCAGCCTCGTGAAGCTCGTGGTCGACGGCTCGATCCAGGGCTTCACGGCGCGCATTCGCCCGCCGGGCTACCACAACGGGAGCCCGAACGGGATCTGGATCGTGGCCCCGGCCGATCTCGCGAAGGTCGTCGACCGCCTGAACGCGGCAGGCGCGCACATGCACATCCACACCAACGGCGATGAAGCCACGCAAGCCGCGCTCGACGCGCTCGAGTCGGCGCTGGCCCGCCATCCGCGACCCGATCATCGCCACACGCTGCAGCATTGCCAGATGGCCGACGCGGCGCAGTTCGAGCGCATGGCGCGGCTCGGCGTGTGCGTGAATCTTTTCGCGAACCATGTCCACTACTGGGGCGATGCCCACTACACGCAGACGATCGGGCCCGAACGGGCGAATCGCATGGACGCGTGTGCCACCGCCCACCGGTTCGGCGTTCCGTTCGCGATCCATTCCGATGCGCCGATCACGCCGTTGGGTCCTCTCTTCACGGCGTGGTGCGCGGTGAATCGCCGCACGTTGTCCGGGCGCGTCCTCGGCGAGGCGGAGCGCATCGGAGTGGGAGAGGCGCTTTCCGCGATCACCCGCGGGGCCGCTTACACCCTGAAGATGGACCACGAGATCGGCTCGATCGAGGCCGGAAAGCGCGCCGACTTCTGCATCCTCGAAAACGATCCGCTCTCGTTGCCGCCCGAGAAGCTCGAGGACGCTCGGGTGTGCGCGACCGTCATGGGCGGGAAGGCGTTCCCGTTGCCGCATGCCTGAAGCACCGATCGCATCGGCTCGCATCCCGCTCACCGTCGTGGGCGGATTCCTCGGATCGGGGAAGACCAGCCTCCTCAATCGAGTGCTGGAGCGCCTCGACCGCGTCCGCGCGGCCGTGCTCGTGAACGATTTCGGATCGATCAACGTGGACAAGGCCCTGATCGTGGGCCATGGCGGGGACACCATCTCGCTCAGGAACGGCTGCGTGTGCTGCTCCATCGGCGGCGATCTCGGCGATGCGCTCATCGACGTCATGTCGCGCACGCCGCGGCCGGAGTGGATCGTGATCGAAGCGAGCGGCGTCGCGGATCCGTGGCGCATCGCGCAGGTCGGCCTCGCGGACCCCGGCCTGCAGCTCGATGGCGTCGTCGTTCTCGTCGACTGCGCCGCCGCCCGCGCGCAACTCGCCGACCCGCTGCTCGAGGACACGCTCGTGCGGCAGATCCGCGCGGCCGACGTCGTGGTGCTGAACAAGCAGGACCTCGCGGATCGCTTCGAGGTCCAGGCGTTGCGCGAGACGATCGGCAGGTTGGCTCCGTCGGTTGCCATGCTCGAGACGAGCTTCTCCGATGTGCCGCTTGCGATCCTGACGAGCCTCGCCGGTGCAGCCCGATCACCCCGCGATCGCGGCGATGCGATGGATGCGGCGCATGGGGCGCAATTCGAGACGGTCACGCTCACGTTCGATGCGCGATTCCACGCGGCCGGCCTGCGCGCGTTGCTCGCGCACATGCCCGAAGGCGTGCTGCGCGCGAAGGGCCTCGTGAGGACCGACGAAGCCGACGCGCAGGTGCTGCAGTTCTGCGGGCGGCACGGGAGCCTGCGCAACATCGCCGGCGCCGCGACCGAATCGCTCGGCCGCATCGTCGCGATCGGGCTGCGCGGACGGTTGCCGGTCGCGTCGCTCGAGCGTGCGCTCGCGGAAGTGGTCACCGGTTAGGAGAAGAAGATGGCGACGGCCCGCGCGACACGCGCCTACGATCCTGCGTTCGATCCGCTGGTCTCCACGATCCCGGGCACGGGGCAGGACTATCCGCCGACGTACTGGGCGGCGAGCGCCGGCATGCCGCCCGAGGACGACGGCCCCGTCGATCGCGATCTCGACGTGGACGTGGCGATCATCGGCGCGGGCTTCACGGGCCTCGCCTGCGCGCTGTTCCTCGCGCGCGAGCACGGCATCCGCGCGACCGTGCTCGAGGCGAACCGGGTGGGGTGGGGCTGCAGCGGGCGCAACGGCGGGCAGGGGCAGCTCGCGAGCGGAAGGCTGCAGCGCTCGCAATGGGTCGCGCGCTGGGGGAAGGACGTCGCGCTGCGCATGCACGCCGAGATCTGCGAGGGGTTCGATACCTTCCGCGATCTCGTCGCGCGGATCGATTGCGAGCCGCAGCCGGGCGGCCACCTGTACATCGCGCACCGTCCGAAGAAGATGGCGTTCCTCACCGAAGAGGCGCGCGTGTGGAAGGACGTGTTCGGGTACGAGGCGCAGATCCTCGATCGCGCCGAAGTGCATCGGCGGTACGTGCGCGACGAGGACGCGGCGGGCGCGATGCACGAGCCGATGGGCATCAGCGTGCACCCGTTGAAGCTCGCGTTCGGCTACCTCGGCCTGGCGCGCGGGCTGGGATCGAAGGTGCATCCCGCCAGCCCCGTGATCGATTGGCAGGCGGGCGACGACGGCCATCGACTGCGCACGCCGGGCGGGACCGTTCGCGCGCGCGCCGTCGTCGTGGCCACCGGCGGCTATACCGGCCTTCAACTGCACCCGGCGCTCTACCGGCGCCTCATGCCGATCCTGTCCAATTCGATCGTCACGCGGCCGATGACCCGCGCCGAGAAGGGCGCGTGCAATTTCCTCACGACCGAGGCGGTGACGGATACGCGAACGCTGCGTTTCTACTACCGGCGATTGCCCGACGACCGCCTGCAGATCGGCAGCCGCAGCGCGATCACCGGGGCCGATGCTCCGCACCCGAGGCATCGCCAGTTGCTCGTCGATGCGATCGCGCGCAAGTTCCCGCCGCTCGCCGGGATCGACATCGAATACTCGTGGTGGGGCTGGGTCGACATGAGCCACGACATGATGCCGCGCATCTGGCAGGCCGATGCGCGGCGCCACGTCTATTACGCGCTGGGCTATGGCGGCAACGGCGTCTCGTACTCGGCGCAGGCCGGTCGCCGCCTGGCACAGCTCGTCGCCGGGCGGTCGCTGCCCGAGCTTCCGATCTTCGCCTCCGGGCTGCCGTCACATCCGCTCGCCCCGTTCCGGCGGCTCGGGCAGCGGCTCCTTTACCGCTGGTATTACCTGCGCGACGAGATGCTCTAGCGGCTGCGGGCGCGGCAGGCCTCGCGCGCCCGCAGCCGGTCGCTCAGTTGAGGCAGCACGGACTCCCGTTGATCGTCACCTGCGGATTGCCCCCGACCGCCGTGGTCTTGTTGCAGGTCACGTTCGTGGTCGGATAGTTGAAGGCCGTCGCCGGAACGCCGGTCGAGCATCGCAGCTGCGATTTCGCGAGGTCGTAGCCCTTCGAGCAGACGCTCACGCGCACACCGGTCCCGCTGAAGTTCGGCGCGTTCAGCGGAAGCGTCGCGCCACCCCAGTTCGTGAGCGTGCACGAAGGGCCGCTCGAACCGCCGCCGCCCGGGGGCGGTGGCGGCGGCATGCCCTGGCCGCCGCCGATGTTGATGTGCCCGGGCGCCGCGGTGGAAACGCACGTGCCCCTCGGAAACACGACGGAAACGCTCCACGTCATGTTCGAGCACCGGTCGCATTCGTCCTTGGTATACCCGAGATGCGAAACGTTGCAGACGGTCTTCGTCGGCGTCGTTCCGGGCGGTGGCGTTCCGCGATTGGTGGTGCGAAGGTTGACGGGTGGCGGCGGCGTGGTGGCGACGCATTCGCCGCGCGGAGTCACGCGCGTGACGCTCCACTTCATGTTCGTGCACTCGTCGCATTGCGCCTTGGTGTATCCGAGGTGATGGATATCGCACACGCCCTTCGCATGGGCGTGCACGCTGCCGAAGCCCACGACGGCGACGGCGGCGGCGGTCCAAAGTGTCTTCATCGCGCTTGCTCCTCCCGGTCGGTTGTTGTTCACGTGGGGCGACGCAGCATACCCCAGTGCCGGGCGGTTTGTTCCGCTGCTCCAGCAGATGAAACTCCTCGAGCTGCGCGCGCAGAACATCGTCACTGCTTCTGGATGCCCGCCTTCGCGGCCACCGGGGCCCAGCTCCGGGTCGTGTCCGCGACGAGGCGCGCGAACTCGTCGCTCTTCGTTCCGCCCGGAAGCCCGCCCTGCGCCTCGAAGAAGGCCTTCGTATCGGGCGAGGCCACCGCCTTCGCGACTTGCGCCTGCAGCTTCGAGATGATTTCCGGAGGCGTGCCTTTGGGGGCCCACAGGCCGTTGAAGTTCAGAATGCCGTAGTCCGCCAGCCCTGCCTGCGCGAACGTGGGCACCTCGGGCAACGCCGCCAGCCGCTGCGTGCCGCTCACGGCGACCATGCGCGCCTTGCCGGCGCGATGCTGCGCCATGAGCGACGCCGTCGAGGCGACGAGCATGTCGATCTGGCCGCCGATGAGGCCGGTCATCGCCTCGGCCGCGCCCTTGTACGGGATGTGCGTGAAGCGCACGTGCGCGGCGAGCGCGAGCGATTCGGTCGCGAAGTGCGGCGCCGAGGCCGGGCCGCCCGATCCGAAGGTGAGCTTGCCCGGCTGCGCGCGCGCCGCATCGAGCATCTCCTTCAACGTCTTGTACGGACCGTCCGCTCTCACCGCGATGGCGTAGGGCGCGAACATGGTCGTCGTGACCGGCACGAGGTCGCGCTCGTGGTCGAAGGGCAATTTCGCGAACACGTAGGGCAGCAGCGAGTAGCTCATGTCGTTCGCCATGAACGTGTAGCCGTCGGGCGCCGATTTGGCGACGGATTGCGCGCCGATGATCCCCGAGGCGCCGGGCTTGTTCTCGATGACGAACGGTTCGCCGAGCTGGTCGGAAAGCTTCTGCGCGACCTTGCGCGCGACGACATCGACCGCCCCGCCCGGCGGGTACGGCACGACGATCTTCACGGGCCTGCTCGGCCACGACTGGGCCGATGCGCCGAGGGAAACGGCCAGCAACGCCGCGGCGACCGCGATCTTCGCTTTCGTCATGCAACCCTCTCCGTGGCGAGAACTTCCAGGATGTTGCGCGCGGCCGCGGTGCCCATCTTCACGTAGGCATCCTCGCTCACGCCGCCCACGTGCGGGGTGAGGACGACCTTCGCGGCGCTGCGGTAAGCGTGGTCGCCGACGAGCGGCTCGGGCATGAAGCAGTCGAGGCCCGCGGCTCGCACCTTGCGCGAGGCGACCGCTTCGAGCAGCGCCGCGTCGTCGACCAGCCCGCCGCGTCCGGTGTTCACCAGGATGACGCCGTCGCGCATCGTGGCGATCGACGCGCGATCGACGAGATGGCGCGTGGCTTCGTTGAGCGGGCAGTTGAGGGAGACGACGTGCGCTTTCGCGAGCAGCGCATCGAGGGGCACGACCGCGACCTCGCCAGGAATGTCCTTCGGGAACGGGTCGAAGGCGATCACGTGCATGCCGAAGGCCAGGCCCAGCCGGGCCACGCGGCTGCCGATGGCGCCGAGGCCGACGACGCCGAGCGTCTTGCCATGCAGCTCGAGGCTCTTGTGCGTCGCCTTGTCCCAATGCCCGGCGTGCATGCGCGCGTCGAGCGCGACGATGTCCTTCGCCGCGGCGAGGATGAGCGCCCACGTGTGCTCGGCGACGGCATCGGCATTCGCGCCCACGGCGGCGCGCACCGCGATGCCGCGGGCCTTCGCCGCGTCGAGGTCGATCGTGTCGAGGCCGGCGCCGTGCTTGGCGATCACGCGCAGGTTGCGCGATGCATCCATGACGCGGCCCGGGATGCGTCCGTAGCGCACGATGATCGCCACGGGCTCGCGCTCCCGGACGAGCCGCACCAGCTCGTCCTCGTCGGGCGCCTTGCTCGTGTAGGCGACTTCGAAGCCGTCGAGCAACGCCAACGCCTGCGGCGCGAGGTCCGCCGCGGTGACGAGGATGACCGGTTTCACAGCGTCTCGCCTTCCTCGAGGACGCCGGCCGCGCGCAACGCGCCGTCGAGCCAGCCCGGACGCAGGGCCCTGTTCGCGCGGATGTCGTCGATGCGCTTCGTCTCGTCCTCGACCTTCTTCTTCGCGGCGGCGAGGAGCGTCGCGGCCTTGTCGCGCTCGATGAAGACCACGCCATCGGCGTCCGCGACCACGAGGTCGCCGGGGGTCACGGCGATGCCGCCGACCGAGACCGGCCAGTTGATGCGGCCCGGGACGAACTTGGTCGGCCCGTTCGGATTGGTCCCGACGCAGAACACGGGGAAGCCCAGCTCGCGCAGCTCGAGCGAGTCGCGCATCGCGCCATCCATCACGATGCCGCCGAGCTTCAGCTGCCTGCAGGCGTTCACCATGATCGCGCCCATGAGCGCGCACGTGCGGTCGCCCTTGCCGTCGATCACGAGGATGTCGCCGGGCTTGGCCATCGCCATCGCGGCGTGGATCATCAGGTTGTCGCCGGGCCGCACCTCGATCGTGAATGCGGGACCGCTGGCCTTCATGCGCGGATCGAGCGCGGCGATGCGGCCATGCGCGGTGCCGCGGCGGCCGGCGACGTCCGCGAGGATGGCGGCCTGGTAAGTCGATGCTTGCGCCACGACATCGGGCGAGACGCGCTCGAAATCGCGGATGACGTCGGACAACGGGCTCTCTAATCTGGCGTTCATGCCTCTTTCTCCGGGGGAGCGGAATCAGTCGATGCTCGCGCCCGACTCCCTGACGAGCGCGGCCCAGGTGGCGATCTCCGACTTGATCAGCGTCGAGAACTGCTGCGGCGTGCCGCCGAGCACCTGCCCGCCTTCGTTCTCGATGGACTTTCTCACCGCGGGATCCTCGAGCGCCTTGTTGATCGCGGCGCTCAGCTTCGCGATCACCGGCTGCGGAGTGCCCGCGGGCGCGAGGATGCCGAACCAGGTCACCGCGTCGAAGCCCTTGTAGGTCTCGTCGATCGGGGGAGCCGTCGGAAGCACGGGCGAGCGTTTCCTCGACGTGACCGCCAACGCCCGCAGGCTGCCGTTCGCGACATGGCCCTGCACCGTCGGGATCGACGAGAGGTAGAAGTCGACGTTGCCGCCGAGCAGGTCGGGAATCGCCGCGGCGGCGCCCTTGTAGGGAATGTGCTCGAACTTCGCGCCCGAGACCTTCATCAGGAGCACGCCGGAGAGGTGGGCGACCGTGCCGTTGCCGGGCGTGGCCATCGTGACCGCGCCGGGCTTCGCCTTCGCCGCGGCGACGAGGTCGGCGAGCGTCTTGTATTTCGAGTCGGCGCGCACGACGAGAGCCACCGGCGCCTCGCCGACGAGCGCGATCGGCGCGAGATCCTTGAGCGGGTCGTACGGCAGGTGCTTGTAGAGCGTGGGGCTGATGGCGAGGTTGCTCGTCTGGCCCATCACGAGCGTGTAGCCGTCGGGCGACGACTTCGCGGTGAAATCCACGCCGATGTTGCCCCCGGCCCCCGGCTTGTTCTCGACCACCACGTTCCACTTGTTGTTGGCGGCGAGCTTCTGCGCGACCATGCGCGCGAGGATGTCGGTGCCTCCGCCGGGCGGGAAGGGCACGACCAGCTTGATGGGCTTGGCGGGAAAGTCCTGTCCCCACGCCGCGGCGGCCGCGAAAGCGGCGAACGCCAGGGCGGCCAGGCGATGTCCGAGGGTCACGGGTCGCTCCTCCGAGGTGTTCTTGTCGAGCGCCCATTCTTCGGCCGATAATCGATCACGTCCATTTCGTTTTTTCTTCCGATCGATAGGAATGGCCGATCAATTGGACCTGCGCGACCTGCGCTACTTCGAGACCATCGCGCAGACGGGGCACGTCGGCCGCGCGGCGAAGCTGCTGTTCCGCTCGCAGCCGGCGCTCACCGGCGCCGTGCGCCGGCTCGAGGAGCAGCTCGGCACGGCCCTTTTCCAGCGCGCCGGCCGCGGCATCCGGCTCACGGCGGCGGGCGAGGCGCTGCTCGCGCGCGCCCGTGCGCTGCGCATCGCCTCCGAGGACGCGGTGCGCGAGATCGCCGACCTCGGCAAGGGCCTCGCGGGGTACGTGCGCATCGGCGCGGTGCCGACGGTCGCCCGCTTCCTCCTGCCGCGCGCGTGCGGCGAGTTCCTGCGCCAGGCGCCGGCCGTCACCTTGAAGACGGTGTTCGGGCACAACGACGTCCTTCGCGCGTCGCTCAAGGCGGGCGAGCTCGACGTGATCGTGAGCTTCAGCGCGCACGACGACCCCGACATCGCCTCGCACGAGATCCTCGCCGACGAGGTGGTCGTCGTCGCGGCGCGCGGCCATCCGGTCTTTCGCCGCCGCGCGCGCATGAACGACCTGCTCGACTACCGCTGGGTGCTCGCGCCGCCTTCGGTCGCCACGCGCCAATGGCTCGACCACGCTTTCCTCACCCACGGCTTGCCCGGCCCGACCGCGCAGATCGAGACCAACCTCATCCTGCTGCTGCCGGCGCTGATCGAGCAGAACAACCTGTTGTCGTTCATCTCGCGGCGCAACATCGCGCGGGGCACGCGCCTCAAGGAGGTGCCGCTCGAGGAGACGACGATGAAGCGGCGCTTCGCGGTGAGCTACCGCAAGGACAGCTACCTTTCGCCCGCCGCGCGCCGCTTCGTGGAGCTGTTGCGCAAACGCGGCAAGGCGCTGTTCCGCGAGGAGTAGGGCGGGGCGGGGACGAGCGGAAATACAATGGCCGTTCGCCGCGGGTGCGGCGCCATTCCGGAGAGGGCTCCATGCAAATCATCGTGATGCCGGGCGACGGCATCGGTCCCGAAATCACCGCGGCCACGATCGAGGTGCTCGGCCTCGCGAGCGAGCGCTTCGGGCTCGGCCTCGCGTTCGAGCAGCACGACGTCGGCCTGGCGAGCCTCGAGAAGAACAAGGTCACGATCACGCCGGAGCTCTTCGAGAAGTGCCGCGACGCCGACGGGATCGTCCTCGGGCCGCTCTCGCACTTCGACTATCCGCCGCGCGCCGAGGGCGGCATCAACGCGTCGGGCGAGATGCGCGTGAAGCTCGACCTCTTCGCGAACATCCGCCCGGCGCGCAGCCGCGAGGGCCTGCCCCATTGGGGCCGCACGCCGATGGATCTCGTCATCGTGCGCGAGAACACCGAGGGCTTCTACTCGGACCGCAACATGTTCATGGGCGTCGGCGAGTTCATGCCGGACGCGGACATGGCGCTCTCGGTGCGCAAGATCACGGCGAAGGGCTCGAGTCGCATTGCGCGCATCGCCTTCGAGATGGCCCGCAAACGCCGCCGGAAGGTGACGGCCGTGCACAAGGGCAACGTGCTCAAGATCTCGGAAGGGCTCTTCCTGCGGGAGGTGCGCGAGGTGGCCGCGGAGTTCGCCGACGTGACCTACGAGGAGCAGCTCGTCGACTCGATGGCCGCGCTCCTCGTGCGCGATGCGCAGCGCTTCGACGTCGTCGTCACGACCAACATGTTCGGCGACATCCTCTCCGACGAGGCGTCGGAGCTCTCGGGAAGCCTCGGGCTCGCCGGATCCGTGAATGCGAGCGCCACGCACTGCATGGCGCAGGCGCAGCACGGATCGGCGCCGGACATCGCGGGCCAGGACAAGGCCAACCCGACCTCGCTCATCCTCTCGGCGGCGATGCTGCTCGAGTGGCTCGCGACCAGGCATCGCAACGACGCGTTCGCGCGCGCCCATCGGGCGATCGAGCGCGCGGTCGACGTCGTGCTGAAGGATCCGGCCCGGCGCACATACGATCTCGGCGGCAAGCTCGGGACAAGGGCATTCGGGCAAGCGGTCTGCCGGGAGCTCGAAACGAGGGCCACGCAGCCGGCGTGACGCGGCACGCGCGAGCGACTCATCCCTTCGACCACCACGGGGAGCGACCTGCCATGCGCAAGGAACGGCTCGAAGCGTTCAGCGACGGGGTGATCGCCGTGATCATCACCATCATCGTGCTCGAGATGAAGGTGCCGCGGGGCCCGGATCTTCCGGCGCTCGAGCCGCTCGTTCCCGTGTTCCTCACGTACGCGCTGAGCTTCGTCTACGTCGGGATCTACTGGAACAACCATCACCACATGCTGCACGCGACCCGCTCGATCAACGGCGCGGTGATGTGGGGGAACCTGCACCTGCTGTTCTGGCTGTCGCTGCTGCCGTTCACCACCGGATGGATGGGCGAGAACCACTTCGAGCGATGGCCGACGGTGCTGTACGGGCTCGACCTGCTGCTGTGCGCCATCGCCTATTCGATCCTGCAAGCGCTGTTGATCCGGCACGAGGGACGCGATTCGACGCTCGCCCGCGCCTTGACGCGCGACTACAAGGGCCTGGCATCGCCGTTCTTCTACATCGCCGGGATCGCGAGCGCGTGGCTTTTCTCGCCGGCGATCGGCATGGCGTTCTTCGTCGCCGTGGCGCTCCTGTGGCTCGTTCCCGACCGGCGTCTCGAGCGCGTCATCGCGCGCGGTACGCCGGGGGAACGGCGCTGATTTCACCAGACCAGTCCCTGCCCGCGACCGTCAGTCGCAATCCGGATCGTCGGAATCGGGATTCGTCGCGTCGTCGTCGACACACGATCCGCTGATCGTCGGTGGCACGATGGGCGTCGTCGAAGACAACCCGCGCAAGTCGACCACCTCGGAGCCAAGCCTGAGGCCGGTCACCGGGTCGTAAGCGTTCAACTGCAGGTCCGCGTAATTGGTGCCCGGCACGCCAAGAGGCACGCTCATCTGGTAGTTGCCGCCCGGATCGGCGCCGGCCACCAGGCAGAGGCTTTGGGATCCCAGCCCGCACAACTGGACTCCCGTAGGTGCCGAAGCCAATCCCTGATTGTTGGTGATGCCGGTCTTGCCCGTGATCGTGCCCACCATGGCGGCCTTTACGAGTTGCTGGCTTGCCAGCGTGAACGTCGCATCATCGTCGGCCTGCTGCACCGATTGGCTGTAGCGGTCGTAGACGAAGCTTGCGAGCGAGACGACCTGCGAGCCGATCGCGAGGCTGGTTGCCAGGCCGGCGAGTACCGGCCCACCGCCGATGAAAGCCGCTATTCCAGCGGCCGCAGCACAGGTACCCAAGATCGTGTTGAACACCTTGAGCTCGTTCGGCGGCTGCACAGTCTGCGAATCGCTCATGGTCCGCGATTCGTATATCTGGCTGACCAGGCTGATCACGTTGAAGGCCGCGCCTGCTGCGCCGACGCTGAGCGAGAGAACCTTGGGCGCGCCCTCCAACACGAGAAGGCCCTTGGCATAGCCGAGGCCTCCACCGAGCGCCGCCGCGACGTCCGAAGTGCAGGTCGCTCCGCTCGGGCAATTCTTCTGCGCCGCCCAGAGCGCGCGCTGTCCTTTGTCGGCGGATGCGGCCGTGGTCAGCAATGTCAGTATGTTTTGGAGGTCCTCCCCAACCGACTTCGCATCTTTCTCGCCCCGAATTCCCTTTTCTCCCTGCGCCACCAACTCGGCGTTTGCTTGCGGGCTCGAAAACGCCTGGAGCAGGAAGACGGCGGCGACGCGGTCCATCATGTCCAGCGAATTGCGGTCAAACTGCGCAGGGGTTCCGTCGGGCAGGCTTCCCGTCGGGATGACGGTCGTCGGGTCCAGCATCAGGCGATCGACGTCGTTTCTTGCCTTGATCGCCGTCTGGAGCAACTGCACGGTCCTCGCCTGTTGTGGCAGCGTCGCGCCCGTTCCGCCGGATACGGCTTCGTACATCTGCAGCTGGTTCAGGTTCGAAGCCGTGGTCAGCGCATGGAAGACGAGCAGCGCGCGGCTGATCTGCCCCGGAGCGATTCCGTATGCGCTCACGGAAGGCAGGTCCTGGATCGTCAATGAAATCGATTGACTGGAGACGCCAGCCTGCGTGAGGGTCAAACCGACTGTGCCGGCCCCAATCTGCTGTGATTGCTGATCCACATAGAGCGGTACCGGCACGACCACCGTGCCGTCGGCCTCGACACGAAGCGGATTGCCGCTCACGTGATATCCAACCGCGTTCGAGTACGTGACCGTGACGGGAAGCGTCGGGTCGATGCCTGTAGTCGCCAATGCGATCGGGGTCAACGGCAGAGGCGTCGTGTTCGATACCGAGGCGATGGTGGGCGTCGCGTGAACGCAGCCCTGCGCCGCCATGGCAGCGATGCGTGCGCCGAACTCCGGACTGAAGAGGAACGCCTGCCTCGCTTGCCCGAGCGACTGCCGCCCGGAGGAAAGCTGCCCGATCCAGAAGCTGGCCCCGGCGAGGTCTCCTCCGCGTCTCAGGAATGCGTTGTACAGGTCGCCCACGATCTGCGGGTTGGAGCGTGCCCTCCCGGCGTACTCGCCCGAGTTGAGGAAGCCGCTCGAGATCGCATCGGCTTGCGCCGCGACCGCGGCCGCGCCCGCGCACTCGGCGGCACGGAACTGCTGGACCCAGTAGGTGAATCCCGCGTTGTCCGGAAGTCGACCGAGAATGCCCCGGTAGAAGTCCATGACAACGATCACCTCGGGGCGCGCCGTGCCCGTCCCGAAGATCGACTGAGTGAAACTGGCGAACTCCGTGGAGAACATGAATTGCGCGAGCAGGATCTCGCGCGGCAAGCCGGCGGCAAGCTGCGACATCCAGAACGCGAGACCGGCATCGTCGGGCGCGCGGACGAAGAACGTGTTGTACAGATCGGTCACGTAACCGCGGTCATCCCGTCCGAATGATGCATATTCCGCGCTCGAGAAGAACGTCTGCGCCATCGCGTACCAAACCTCGTTGACGCTCGCGCCCAACCCCGACACGCGGTTTGCCTCTCCTTCCCAGAACGACTTTTCCGATGCTGCCGGCGTGCGGTGCAGG
This sequence comes from uncultured Burkholderiales bacterium, assembly GCA_964403515.1. Classification (GTDB taxonomy): domain Bacteria; phylum Pseudomonadota; class Gammaproteobacteria; order Burkholderiales; family Usitatibacteraceae; genus Usitatibacter. Next base: position 24,435 of record CAYOGL010000049.1, read on the forward strand.
ATCGATTGGTAGTAATACGTGACGAGCGAACGCTCGCCCACGCCTTGCAGCGACACGGAAACGCCGCCCTGGCTCGTGGCGAGCGTCAGCGATCCGGTGATCGTGCCGCTCGCCGTGGGCGTGAACGTGACATCGGCCTTGCACGTCGCTCCGGGCGCCAGCGAGGCGCAGTTGTGCGTAACGGCGAATCCCGCGCTCGCCGTCGCCGATGTAACGGTCAAGGCCACCGGTCCGACGTTGGTGAAGACGACCGAATGCGCGGGCGAGGTCGTGCGCATCGATTGCCCGCCGAAGTCGAGGGACGACGGCGACGGGACGGGAGGCGCGGGCGGGCTGATTCCGGTACCGCTCAAGGCGACGGTCTGCGTGCCCCAGTTGCCCTGGACGAACACCGATCCGGTCACGGCTCCCGCGATGGCGGGCGAGAAGACGACGTTCGCGCTGCAACTCGTCCCGGGCGCCAGCGAGCCGGGGCAATTGTGCGAGACGAGGAATCCGGCCGTTGTCGTTACGCCGGAGAGGGTCGCGTTTGCCGTGCCGGTGCTCGCGATCGAGACCGTCTTCGCAGCTGAAGTGGTGTGCAGGGTTTGATTGCCGAATGCGAGGGAGCTCGGTGTGACGGTGATCGCGACATTGGGCGGGGCGGAATCGAACTGCGCACGCACGCTGCGGGACGCGTTCATCGTCAACGCGCAGCTGCCGCTGCCGCTGCAGTCGCCCGACCAGCCGACGAACACGTATCCCGAGCTTGCGGTCGCCACGAGCGTTACGGTGGTGCCGACCGGTTCGGGGACGATGCAGAACGAGAGGCAGGAAACGGCGCCGTCCGCCGACTTCACGACGCCCGGACCAACGACGGTGATATTCAGGCTGGCCGTCGCTGCAACCGCGATGCCCGAGCTCGCAAGAGCCAGCGCAAATACCGATACGGCGAGGGCAACCCGTCGGGCGGCCTCCGCTGCGCACCGGGTCCCGGCGATGAGCCGCCTACGCCCCTGTCCGATGATCCCCCGTCCGATCATCGCCACCTCCCGACCGGAGAGCGGTTTCCTGGCCCGCCCACGGCCGGTGGAGGCGGGTCGATGCGCTGTTATGACCTCAATGGAACTTTGGACCGGCGCTATGTTGTTCTTCGCGTGAGCGGTCCATCCTCGGCGCGAAGTAGCGGAAAGCTACTGCAGATCGCGCGCGAGATCAACCGCCGGGTTCCTGTGCACGGTCGCGCCAACGGGATTCAAGAAAGGAAAAGCCACCGGCATGGTGGCTTTCCGAATGAACGCGCCTCGTGGGCGTGAACGTCAGAACTTGTACGTCGCGCGGATCTGGAACTCGCGAGGCTCGCCGGGATAGACCCACAGCGCCGCGAACGAGGCCGGGTAGTACTCCCTGTCGAAGAGGTTGTTCACCTCGGCCGTCACGCTGAAGTTGCGCGTCACCTCGTACGTGCCGAGCAACCGGACGAGCGTATACGCGGGCAGGAAGAAGCTCGTGCCCGTTTCTCCCAGGCGCTCGCTGTAGTACTTCGCGCCGCCGCCGAACGTGAGCTTGTGCCCGTTGACATCGACGTCCTTCAACACGAGGGCACTGACGTTGTGCTTCGGGATGTTCAGCAGCGGGTCGCCCGCGCTCACGATGCGGCCGAAGTCGGGATCGCGCACGTTCGAGGCGGAATACGCATCGGTATAGGCGTAGGAGAAGAGCACCTGCACGCGGCCGGGCAGCGTGCCGGACATGTCGAGCTCGACGCCCTTGCTCTCGGCCTCGCCGATCGCGATCGTCTGCCCCGCGTTCACCGGGTCGGCGGTGAGGACGTTCGTCTTCTTCATCCGGTACAAGGCGAGCGTCGCGTTGAGGTTCCCGTCGAACCCGTCGAACTTGAGGCCCACCTCCGAGGACGTGGTCTTCTCCGGCGCGAACGGGTTGCGGTGCACGTCGAACCCGGTGTTGGGACGGAAGCCCTTGGCATACGCGGCGTAGACGTTGAGCCCGTCGGATAGGGAATACGTCGCGCCCGTCTGCGGGCTGAATTGGGTGACGTCCTGGTTCGGCGGCGGCAGCGTGGCCAGCCGGTTGTCGATCGACTGCTTGAACCAGTCGTAGCGGCCGCCGAGCCGCAGCTTGAGCCGGCTCGTCAGGTCGAGCTGGTCGTTCAGGTAGACGCCGTAGGCATGGTCCTTCTCCGTGTCGTTGAAGACATTCTGGTTCGCGGACGGGAGCGGGAAACTGCCATAGGCCGGATCGAAGACGTTCACCGCGTTCATGACCGCGAGGCTCGTGCCCGGATGGAACACCGGCGGGCGGTAGCGCGTCTGCAGGCGGTCGAGCTTGAATTCCTCGTAATCGGCGCCGCCCAGCAAGTGGTTGAGCACGGGCCCGGTCCGGAAGCTGCCGCTGATCTCGGCGCGCGCGATCGCGTCCTTCGACTTGTAGTCCGTGAAGCGACGCTGGCGCGACAGCGTCTGTCCGTCGGTGAGGAAGGGCTGGCGCGACGCGGCGAGCTCGGGGTTCTCGCCGATGCCGTCGAGCTCGGTGTCGCGATAGGAGGCGCCGATCAGTGCGACCCAGCTCTTGCCGAGGTTGTGTTGCAGCTCCGCCTGGTGGCCGAGCACCTTGGCGACGGTCGGTCCATCGCCCGGCTCGCCGAGGAAGCGCGAAATGGGGACGTAGCCCAGCTGCCCGTTGCGCGCCACGACGCCGCGGTCGAACGGGATCTCCTGCCTCGACCATTCGAGCTCGTACCAGATCGAGGTGTCGTTGCCGAGCTTCGAGAGGATCGACGGCGAGGCGAAGTAGCGCTTGGTATGCACCGTGTCGCGGAAGCTGTCGGCATCCTCGATCGCCCCGTTGATGCGCACCGCGGTCGAGGCGTTCAACGGCGTCGTGTAGTCGCCCTCGCCGCGCCAGAAGTTGTAGCTGCCCGCCGTGACGGTCGCGCTCCCCTCGGTCTGGAATTGCGGCTTCTTGGTGGTGATCGCCACCGTCCCTCCCGGCTCGCCGCGTCCGTACAGGGCGGAGCCCGGACCTTTCAGGACCTCGATCTTCTCGATGGAAGAGGTGTCGCGCACGCCCCCGAAGCCGCGGGCGCCGAAGCCGTTGACGAGATATCCGGAGGGAAGATTGAGGTCGCCGGCGAAGCCGCGGATCGCGAAGCCGTCCCACAGGCCGCCGAACGTGTTCTGCCGCGCCACGCCCGTCGCGAGGTCGAGCGCTTCGGTGAGCGTGACGGCGCCGACTTCCTTCAACGTTTCCGCGGAGATCACCTGCACCGCCTGCGGAAGGTCCTCGGCGGACACGTCGCCGCGATAGTGCTCGCGCTGCGCGGAGACCTCGATCTTCTCGCTCGTGGCCGTGCCGGCCGGGGGCGACTGGGTCACCTGCGCGAGCTGCGTCGACTTGCCCTCCTCGGGCGCGTTCGTGGCGCTCGCCGGGGTGGCCGCCGAGGCGCTGGACGGCTGCTTCTCGGCGGCGACCTGCGCTTTCCCGGGCGGCTCCGCGCCGGGTTCCGCGGCGAGGACGGTGACGGCCGGAATCGCGAGCGCCAGCGCGAGGGCGCGACGAAGAGGGCGAAGTTGGTTCACGGTGGGCTCCTGTTATGTTCTGTTAACGTCGACGCGTGGCGATGTCTTCAGGCGGAATGTAAAGGGCGCGTCCGAGCAGAAGATCGCTTTACGCACTCCATCCAGGCGCGGCGGGTACTCTTTTGGGCCCCGTCCGCAGCATGAATTGCCGGCTAGTCGAGGAACTGCTCGGCCCCGACCAGCCCGATCTTCGTCACGCCCAGGCGCTGGGCGGCGGCCATCACGTGGGCCACGGACTTGTAGGTGACGAGCTTGTTGGGGCGGAGATGAAACTCGGGCTGCGGATTCATCGCCGCCGCGCCGCTCAGGCGCTCATTCAACGTGTCGTCGTCGACCTGCTCGCCGTTCCACAGCAGCGTGCCGTCGAAGTCGATGTCGAGGCGCACGACGACGGGCTCGACCTTCGGCGGCGGCGGGTTGCCGACCGGCATGTTGAGCTTCACCGCATGGGTCTGGATCGGGATCGTGATGATCAGCATGATCAGCAGCACCAGCATCACGTCGATCAGCGGCGTGGTGTTGATGTCGACCATCACGTCCGGATCGGCGCTCGTGGACGAGCCGAGCTGCATCGCCATGTCGCGCTCCTTTCGCTAGCCGCCCGCGCGCACCGGCGGCTCGGTGATGAAGCCGATCTTGAGGATCGACGCGCGCTGGCAGGTCGCCACCACGCGGCCGACCGATTCGTAGCGCGTTTCCTGGTCGGCGCGGATGTGCACCTCGGGCTGGGGCTTGAGCACCGCCACCTTCTTCAGCCGGTCGAAGAGCGCGCTCGTGTCCCGCACGCCCTCCATGTTCCAGAAGATGTCGCCGTCCTTGTTGACCGCGATGACGACGTTCTCCGGCTTGGTCTGGGTCGGGACGTTGCGCTCCTTGGGCAGCGCGAGCGGCACCTGCTGCACCACGACCGGGATGGTGATGAGGAAGATGATGAGCAGCACCAGCATCACGTCGACGAGCGGCGTGGTGTTGATGGCGGCCATCACCTCCTGCTCGCCCTCCTCGACGTTCTGGCCGACGGTCATCGCCATGGCGGCTTACCTCGCGGCCACCGCCGCCGGCGCCGGGCGCTGCTTCATGCCGCCGCTGATCACGGCCATGTGCAGGTCGGCGCCGAACGCGCGCAGCTGCTCGAGGGCGACCTTGTTGCGCCGGACCAGCCAGTTGTAGCCGAGCACCGCCGGGACCGCGACCGCGAGACCGAAGGCGGTCATGATCAGCGCCTCGCCCACGGGACCCGCGACCTTGTCGATCGACGCCTGTCCCGCGATGCCGATCGCAGTGAGCGCGTGGTAGATGCCCCATACGGTGCCGAAGAGGCCCACGAACGGCGCGGTGGAGCCGACGGTCGCGAGGAACGCGAGGCCGTCCTGCAGGCGCGAGGCGACGTTG
>CAYOGL010000050.1:0-28987 GCA_964403515.1 uncultured Burkholderiales bacterium
GACCCGCGGGCGCTGCGCGACTGGAACGAGAAGCTCGCGATCCTGCGTTTCCCGCGGCTCGCCCCGCCCACGCTGGTGGCGGCCGAGATGGCGCGGGTGCACGCGTTCATCGACGCGAACGCGGACGTCGTGGTGAAGAAGCTCGACGGCATGGGCGGCACGATGATCTTCCGCGTCGCCGCCGCGGATCCCAACCGCAACGTGATCGTCGAGACGCTCACCGAGTTCGGGCGCCGCACGATCATGGCGCAGCGCTACATCCCGGAAATCGTGCGCGGCGACAAGCGCGTGCTGGTGATCGGCGGCAAGCCCTTCTCCCATTGCCTGGCGCGCATCCCGCGGCAAGGCGAGACGCGCGGCAATCTCGCGGCCGGGGGCAAGGGTGTGGCGCAACCGATCGGCGCGCGCGACCGCGAGATCGGCGAGGCGGTCGGCGCCGAGCTGGTGAAGGCGGGCATCGTCTTCGCGGGCCTCGACGTGATCGGCGACTGGCTCACCGAGGTGAACGTCACGAGCCCGACCTGCATCGTGGAGATCGCGCAGCAGACGGGGCGCAATGCCGCCGCCACGCTGATGGACGCGCTCGGCGCCTAGGCCGCGACGACGCGGTCGAAATCGCCGCCGCGCTCGAGGACCTGCTTCACCGTCACCGTCGCGTGGGATTCCCAGATCTCGAGCGTGCGCCCGCGCGAGGCCATGCCGGACGGCACCACGAGCGAGGCGGGGATCTGCAGGCGATCGAGCGCCGGCAGGCGGAAAGCCTGCGTCCACGGCGTCGGCCGCTGGCGCGCGTCGGTGCCGCGCACGGCGATCGGCTCCGGGCGGCCGGGGAAGAGCGCGAGCGTGGCCTCGAGGTGGCCGTCGCCCTCCTGCACGACACCGGTCACGAGCGCGAGGTAGAACGGGCCGCTGTCGGAGAGCCGGATCGCGGCGAGCCGGCCCACCGCCACGCCCTTGGCCGCGTTCACCGGGCGCTGCAGCCGCCACATGCCCGGCATCTCCTCGAGAACCGCCCACGGCTCGACGGCGAAGTTGTGCTCCGCGACCATGCGCGAGTGCGTCCGCTCGGTGACGCGACCGAACACCTCGATGTCCTGCTTCTCCTCGCGCGTGAGCTCGCGGTCGGGCTGCTCGAAGAGCTTGCCGCCGCTCACGAAGAAGTGGATCTCGGGCAGCGTGAACACGAGCCCCGCGGACTTCACGTCCGAGGGCTTGGACGCGGGATGCGGCGCGGCGCCTTCGCACCACAGGCGATGCAGGCGGCGCAACTGCGCGAGGGCGTCGACCCCGCCTGCCTGCGCGGGAAGGCCGAGCTTCGCCGGCTCCTCGTCGTGCTCGAGGCCGTGGATGCGCTTGCGCAGGCTGCGCGAAAGCCCCTCGACGTCGAGCACGCGCTCGGTCGGTGCGAGCGCATCGGCTCTTACCGCGCGCACGCCCGACTCGCCCGCCAGGTCGACGGCGAGCACGACGCCTGCGGTCGGTGCGCTCTCGGCCCAGCGCGCCTTGCGCGCCCAGGCGGCGAGCAAAGCATCGGCGAAATCCACCGCCGCAGGCGCGCTGTCGTACGGCGCGCAGGCCTGCAGCAGCAGGGCGCGCACGTACGCCTCCATCACGCTGGACAGGCCTTCCTCGCCCTCGAGCGAATCCTTCACGCTCTCCAGGGCGAGGCCGTCGCGCTCGGCTTCCAGATACTGCAGGTGCAGCCGCCGCCACAACGTTGACGGGAAACGCCGGTACACGAGCGCGTGGAAATGCATGAGCGTGCCGACGTAGCGCAGCGCCCGGTGCGCGATGAGGGCGCGGTGGGCGGCGAGCGCCCCCGCGTCGGCGGCGCAGCGCCGGTAGCCCTCCTCCATCGCCTCGAGCAGCGCCGCACCCGTGTTCCACGCGGCATTGTCGTTGGCGGAGAGCGGCAACGTCTTGCCCGAGTAGCGGGTGCGCTGCTCGCCCTGCAGGAAGGCCACCTTGTCGCGCAGCAGCTCGAGGCATTTGAGGCGCTCGAGCGGATCGAACTCGCGGCCGTTGAGCGCGCGCAGCGTCTCGAGCACGGCCGCCTGGGCCTGCGGGATGCTCGTGAGCGGAATCCCGTTGAGCCATTCCTTGCAGCCGCGCGCATCCGCGAACATGTCCGCGCCGTCCGTGCCCGCCGGCGTCATGGCGAGGGCTCCAGCCGCGCGAGCCGCGTGCGCAGCGCTTGCGCGAGCGCCTGCGCCCGCGTGCGCCGCTCGTTCGGGACGACATCGCCCGTGCGCCGCGGCTGCGCCCAGACGGGCGAGGGGAAATGGCGATCGTCGGCATAGCGCGGAATGACGTGCCAATGCACGTGCGGGGTCATGTTGCCCAGGCTCGCCACGTTCATCTTGTCGGGACGCATCGCCTCACGCACCACCTCCTCCACCGCGAACACGACCGCCATGAGCCGGCGGCGCTCGTTCTGCGCGAGGTCGCTCATCTCGCGCACGTGCCGCGCGAGGATGACGCGGCAGAAGCCGGGATAGTCCGGCTCGTCCGCGCGCACCACGCGGCAGAAGTCGTCGCGCCACAGCACCTCGCCGCCGGCGCCCGCGCAGAACTCGCACGCCGCGGCCATCAGAAGGGCTGCCTCACGATCGGCTTGGACTGCGTGAGCCCGTCGATCGTATACGTGAACGTCGCATGGTCGAGGTCCGCGAACTGCAGCGTGAAGCTGCCCACCGTGGCCGGCGCGAAGCGGCTCGCGTCGTAGGCCGTGCCGAGCCACGGAGAGCTGGTGACCCGGTAGGCCGCGCCGGTGTAGGTCGATTCGCTCGTCCACGTTCCGCCGGAGGCGACGTACCAGACCGGCTTGCCGTTCGTATCGTACGTGTACCAGATCAGGAAGAGCGTCCGGTACTGCTGGTTGATCGCCAGGCCCCAGCCGTTCTGCGCCACGTCGCCCCACCAGATGTCGGCATAGGGCGCGACGGGCGTCGGATCGACCGGTCCGTACGCCTGGCGCGCGAGGCTCTTCGTTCCCGCCACGCCGTTGATCGTGTATGCGAGGCTCGCCGTGGAGGCGCTCGTGAACGTGAGGGTCGCCGTGCCGACAGGGCTGCCGACGTTGAAGCGGGAGGCGTCGTAGTTTCCGAACCACGGCCCGCTCGGGATGTAGAGCGCTCCGGTGAACTGGGTGAACGACGCGTTCCACTGGCCGCCGGGCATCACGACCCACATCGGCTGTCCCTGCGCGTCGTAGACGAAGAGCTCGGCGAAGAGCATCGCGGCGTGCTGCGTGATGCTCATGCCCCAGCCGTTTTCCTGCGGCCCGGCCCACCACAGGTCCTGATAGTTCGCCGCGCCGACGGCCGGCACCGCCACCTTGTACATGCCGCGCCCGTAGGTCGCCGCGCCGAGCGTGTGGTCGTCGATCCAGAACAGCTGGCGCACGCGGATGTTCGCCGGACCCTGCTCCGTGGTCGACCACGTCTGCCCGCCGTCCTCGCTCGCGAACACGCCCACCGAGGTGGCCGCATAGAGCCAGTTGCCGTTGGCCGGGTGGATCTTCACGTCGAACACCGGCGCCTCGGGCAGGTTGCCCGTGATCGACGTCCAGGTCGCGCCGCCGTCGAGCGTCTGCCACACGTCGTTCGCGACGAAGCCGGTGAACGCGACGATCACGCGGTTCGCGTTGTTCGGATCGATCGTGATGCCCATCACCCGCCGCGCCGGCAGCACGCCCGAGCCGACGAAGTCCCAGCTCGGGCTGGGCGACGAGGCATCGCGCGACATCATGACGGTCCCGCTGTTGTGCCCGACCCACACCACGTTCGAATTGCCCGGTTGCACGGCGATCGCGTTGATGAAGTCGTCGACGCGCGGCGTGATGGGCGGCTTCACGGCGTGCCAGGTCGGCGTCCCGCGCGCGTCCTCGTCGACCCACAGCGAGTTCCCGCCGACGAACAGGCGGTTGGGGTTGTTCGGGTCGAGGAGGAGCGGCGCGATGAAGTTCGCCTTCTGCGTCGCGTTCGGGCCGCAGTAGATCGACGGGGGCGCATCGGGCAGCCCTTCGGTGAGCCCGTTGCAGATGTACGTCCCGATGCCGCCGGTGAGCGCGCGGTGCACCGCCGCGAACACGTACTCGCCGTAGAAGACCTGGTCGCCGGTCGGATCCACCGCGACGTATCCGCCGTCGCCACCCTTGAACGGGCGCCACAGGCCGTTGGAAAGCTGGAGCGATCCGTTGTCCTGCGTCCCGCCGATGATGCGCCCGCCGGCCGCGGTGAACCCCGCGCCGCTGTAGAACTGCGTGACCGCGAGCCCGTTGTTCTGGTTCGTCCAGCCGACCCCGTTCATGCCGCCCGACAAACCGTAGACGTTCGACGCCATGTAGACGCCGCCGTCGTTGCCGTCGTAGAGCGCCGGGTGCGTGGGGCCGAAGTCCGGCGGCGAGGCGAGCGCGTGATGGTCCGCGTGCGGCGATGCGGGCGCGTTGCGCCAGTCGCTCACCTGCGCGAACGTGACGCCGCCGTCGCGCGACTCGTAATCGTCGAGCCCGGCGACGATCACGTGGTTGGCATCGGTGGGATCGACCCAGATCGCGTTGTCGTAGGCGCCCTGCTTGCCGAGATGCCCCGGGTTCGAAAGCTTCTGCCAGGTCGCCCCCCCATCGTTCGAGCGCCACACCTCGCCGCCCGCGTCGTCGAGCGAGGCGTACACGAGCCCCGCCTGCGTCGGCGCGAACGCTACCTCGGCACGCGCGGTGTTGTTCTCGCCCGCGGGCGTTGCCACGAGCGGCGCGCTGCGCGCCCAGGTGTTGCCCGCATCGGTGGAGTAAGCGATGGTGCCGTCGTCGAGGCCCGCGACCGCGTTGTTCGGGTTGTTCGGATCGAACTTCACGTCGAGCGCCCTGAGGCTCGCTACCCGCGTCCACGAGCTGCCCGCGTCGGCCGAACGATAGATCGCGCCGTGCTGCATGTCGGTGTTGGTCACGCCGGCGAGCAGCACCCCGGTCTGCTGCGGATTCGCGGCGATCCGGTTCACGAAGCGCCAGTCCGCGTTGGCATCGGGATTGGTCGCGGCGAGGTACTGCCATGTGTTGCCGCCATCGGAGGACTTGAACACCCCCGCGCCGACCAGGCCCTGGCTCGCCTCGCCGGTGCCGAGGTAGACGGTGGAGGCGTTCAGCGGGTCGAACGCGATCGCGGTGGCCGAGAGGTTCGGCATGAAGTCGTTGTTCGCGCTCCACGTCGTGCCGCCATCGCTCGAGATCCACAGGCCGCCCGAGGCGGTGCCGGCGAGCAGGCGCCTCGGGTTGCGCGGATCGAAGGCGAGCGCGCGCACCCGGCCCCCGACGTTCGACGGCCCGAGCGCCTGCCACTGCGAGGGTTGCAGGCCCGCGGCCTTCTGCCCGGCGGTGGGAGCCGAGCGCACGAGCGCCTTGCGTTGCGCCTGCGCCCGCAACAGCTGCGCCACGCGCGGCGGGCCGAGCTCGTCCGCCTCGGTCTCGAGGTTGTAGCGGATCGACACCGCCGTGCCCGGCGCACGCCCCTCGTCGTCGTCGTCCTCGTCGCGCACGAGCGCCTGCGGATCCATGGGATAGCCGGCGGCCGAGGGCGCGGGCGCGCGCGCGGCGAGCCGCGGCCCGCTGGCGCAACCGGCCGCGAGCAGCAGCAAGGCGAACGTCGCCGCGAAACGACGGATGGCGATCATCGTGGGACTCCGAAGGGCAGAACGATTCTGGACAAGCCGCGCCGCGTGCGCAACGGTCGGCCTCAGAGGAGCACGCGCTCGATGCCGCCGTGGCGCGCCCGCTCCACGAAGCGCGGCATCCAGTCCTCCCCGAGGAGGTGGCGCGCCATCTCGACCACGATGTAATCGGCCGAGGTGCCCGCATCCGGGTCGAAGCGCGACAGACCCTGCAGGCACGACGGGCACGAGGTGAGCACCTTCACCTCGCCCTCGAAGCCGCCGGCACGCGCGCGCGCCGCGCCCGCGCGCATCTCCGCCTCCTTGCGGAAGCGCACCTGCGTGGCGATGTCCGGGCGGTTCACCGCGAACGTGCCCGACTCGCCGCAGCAGCGCTCGTTCAAGGCGACCGGCTGGCCCATCAGCCGGTTCGCCACCTCGAGCGGCTTGTACGTCTTCATCGGCGTGTGGCAGGGGTCGTGGTACATGTAGCGCACGCCCTTCACGCCCTCGAGCCGCACACCCTTCTCGAGCAGGTACTCGTGGATGTCGAGCAGGCGGCAGCCCGGGAAGATGCGCTCGAATTCGTAGCCGAGCAGCTGGTCCATGCACGTCCCGCAGGAGACCACGACGGTCTTGATGTCGAGGTAGTTGAGCGTGTTCGCGACGCGGTGGAAGAGGACCCGGTTGCGAACGGTGATCTGCTCGCCCTTGTCCGCGCGTCCCGCCGCCGTCTGCGGATAGCCGCAGCACAGGTATCCCGGCGGGAGCACGCACTGGCTGCCCACGTGGTAGAGCAGCGCCTGGGTGGCCAGTCCCACCTGGCTGAAGAGGCGCTCCGACCCGCAACCCGGGAAATAGAACACCGCCTCGGAATCGTCGGAGAGCTTCGCGGGGTCGCGGATGATCGGCACGATCGCCGGGTCCTCGATGTCGAGCAGCGCGCGCGCGGTCTTCTTCGGCAGGTTGCCCGGCATCGGCTTGTTCACGAAGTGGATGACCTGCGCGGCGACCGAGGGCTTGCCGGCGCTCTCGGGCGGGCGCTCGACCATGCCGTGCACGATCGGCAGGCGGCCGAGCAGCTTGTTCGCCAGGCGCTGGGCCTTGTAGCCCGCGTCGATCATGCCCGCCTTGAGCAGCTTCACCTTCGTGGGATCGGTCGCGTTCAGGAACTGCATCGAAAGCCACGTGCCGACGCTCGGCCGGCGCTTGCGCAGGCGCGCGAGGAGGTTGCGCATCCCCATCGACACGTCGCCGAAGTCGATGTCGACGGGACAGGGCGTGACGCACTTGTGGCACACGGTGCAGTGATCGGCCACGTCGCCGTACTCGTCGAAGTGGCGGATCGAGACGCCGCGGCGCGTCTGCTCCTCGTAGAGGAACGCCTCGGTGAGGAGCGAGGCGGCGAGGATCTTGTTCCTCGGGCTGTAGAGCAGGTTCGCGCGCGGCACGTGGGTGGCGCACACCGGCTTGCACTTGCCGCAGCGCAGGCAGTCCTTGAAGCTCGCGGCGATCGCCCCGATCTCGTTCTGCTCGAGGATGAGCGACTCGTGGCCGATGAGCGCGAACGAAGGCGTGTAGGCGTCGGACAGATCGGCTCCGCGCAGGAGCTTGCCGCGGTTGAAGCGGCCCTCGGGATCGACGCGCCGCTTGTATTGGGCGAACGTGTCGAGCTCGGCCGGCTCGAGGAACTCGATCTTGGTGAGCCCGATGCCGTGCTCGCCCGAGATCACGCCGCCGAGGGACTTGGCGAAGCGCATGATGCGCGCGACCGCCGCGTTCGCCTCGTGCAGCATCTCGTAGTCGTCCGAGTTGACCGGGATGTTGGTGTGCACGTTGCCGTCGCCGGCATGCATGTGCAATGCGACGAACACGCGCGAGCGCAGCACCCGGGAGTGCACCGCCTCGGCGCCGGCGAGCACGGGCGCGAACGCGCGGCCCTCGAAGATCTCGCGCAGCCCCTCGAGCACCTCGCGCTTCCACGAGACGCGCACGCGGCGCATCTGCAGCTCCGCGAAAACGGCGGCATCTTCGAGACGGCCCAGCAGGTCCGACCAGCGCTCGCGCACGCGGCCGATGAGCTCGAGCGCCTGCGCCGGCCGGTCGCCGAAGAAGCCGGCCTTGTCGAGCTTCGCCTCGTCGCCGGCCACCGGCAGGTCGCCGCGCAAGTACTCCTCGAGCGCGTCGAGGAGCTTCAGCTTGTTGCCGATCGACAGCTCGATGTTGATGCGCTCGATGCCGTCGGTGTAGTCGCCGAGCCGGTCGAGCGGGATGACGACGTCCTCGTTGATCTTGAACGCGTTGGTGTGCTTCGAGATCGCGGCGGTGCGCGCCCGGTCGAGCCAGAAGCGCTTGCGCGCCTCGGCGCTCGCGGCCACGAACCCCTCGCCGTCGCGCGCGTTGGCGATGCGCACCACCTGGGACGCCGCCTCGGCCACCGCGTTGTCGTCGTCGCCGACGATGTCGCCGAGCAGGATCATGCGCGGGCGGCCGCGGCTGCGCGCCTTGGTCGCGTAGCCCACCGCCTTCACGTAGCGCTCGTCGAGGTGCTCGAGGCCCGCGAGCCTGACCTTCGCGTTCGCGTCGAGCGCGTCCTTGATCTCGACGATCGCCGGCACCGCGCGCTTCACGTCGCCGAAGAACTCGAGGCACACCGTGCGGATGCACGGCGGCATGCGATGCAGCACGAACGTGGCCGAGGTGATGAGGCCGTCGCAACCCTCCTTCTGCACGCCGGGAAGCCCGCCGAGGAACTTGTCGGTGACGTCCTTGCCGAGGCCCTCCTTGCGCAGGCGCCGGCCCTCGATCTCGAGCGTGTCCTCGCCCTTGAGCGTCTTTCCGTCGGCCGCGTAACGGCGGATGCGGAACTTCGCCAACCCGACGTCGTGGATCTTGCCGCGGTTGTGCTCGAGGCGCTCGACCTCGAGCCACTCGGCCTCGGGTGTGACCATGCGCCAGCTCGCCAGGTTGTCGAGGGCAGTTCCCCAGAGCACGGCCTTCTTGCCGCCGGCGTTCATCGCGATGTTGCCGCCGATGCACGACGCGTCGGAGGAAGTGGGATCGACCGCGAATACCAGGCCCTCGGATTCGGCCGCTTCCATCACGCGCTTGGTCACGACGCCGGCGCCGCAGTCGATCACGGGCACGGGCACGTCGAGCCCGGGGAGCACGCGATGCTCGATCGCGCCCAGCGTCTCGAGCTTCTCGGTGTTCACGACGGCGCTCAGGCGGTGCAACGGCACGGCGCCGCCGGTGTAGCCGGTGCCGCCGCCGCGCGGGATGATGGTGAAGCCGAGGTCGACCAGCGCGGCGACGATCGGCGCGCACTCCTCTTCGGTGTCCGGGCAGACGACGACGAACGGGTACTCGACGCGCCAGTCGGTCGCGTCGGTGACGTGGGCGACGCGCGCCATGCCGTCGAAGCAGACGTTGTCGCGCCGCGTGATGCGCGCGAGGCGCCGCATCGTCCGCCGGCGCAACGTGCGCGTCTCCGCGAACTCGCGCTCGAAGCCGTCGACCGCGGCGTGGGCGAGGTCGAGCAGCTCGCCCACCTGGCGATGGCGCTCGGGCTCGGTCGCGCTCGGGTCGCGGCGCTTCTCGATCTCCCTCAGCCGGTGGCGCATCGCCTCGACCAGCATGTCCAGGCGGCGCGGACTGTCGAGCAGGTCGTCCTGCAGGTAGGGATTGCGGCGCACCACCCACATGTCGCCGAGCACTTCGTACAGCATGCGCGCCGAGCGGCCGGTGCGCCGCTGGCTGCGCAGCTCGTCGAGGGCGCGCCAGCCCGCCGCGCCGAGCAGCCGGATCGCGATCTCGCGATCGGAAAAGGACGTGTAGTTGTAGGGGATCTCGCGCAGGCGGGCGGTCATGGCATGGGCTCCCGCGGCCGGCGGCGATGCGGGGAAACACTCGATGTTACCGCAGCGCAACACGGATCGGAGCAGGCCCTTCGTCTGTAGTACGCTTTCGTTTCCATGACCTCGATTCCCGCACGCGTCCGCATCGCGACCCGCGAGAGCCGGCTCGCGATGACCCAGACGGAGATGGTGGCCGCGGCCCTGCGCGCGCGCCATCCGGCCCTCGGCGTGGAGATCGTCGGCATGACGACGCGCGGCGACCGCGTGCTCGACCGCCCGCTCGCCGAGGTGGGCGGCAAGGGGCTGTTCGTGAAGGAGCTCGAGGTCGCGCTCACCGAGGACCGCGCGGACATCGCGGTGCACTCGCTCAAGGACGTTCCCATGGATCTGCCGCCGGGTTTCGCGCTCGCGACGTTCGGCGAGCGCGAGGATCCGCGCGATGCATTCCTCTCGACCCGCTATGCGGCCCTCGAGGCGCTGCCGCCCGGCGCGCGGGTCGGCACGTCGAGCCTGCGCCGGGAGAGCCAGCTGCGCCGCGCCTTCCCGCGCCTGCAGATCCACGCGCTGCGCGGCAACGTGAACACGCGGCTCGCGAAGCTCGACGCCGGCGACTATGACGCGATCATCCTCGCCGCGGCGGGGTTGCGGCGCCTGGGGCTCGCCGGGCGCATCCGCGCCACGCTCCCGGAGACGCTCACGCTCCCGGCGATCTGCCAGGGCATCCTCGCGATCGAGTATCGCGCGAGCCGCAAGGACGTCGCCGCATTGCTCGCCGCATTCGAGCATGCGCCCACCGCCGCCGCCGCGCGCGCCGAGCGCGCGCTCGGCCGCGTGGTCGAAGGCAGCTGCACGGTCCCCCTGGGCGCGCTCGCAAGCACGCAGGGCGAGCGGCTGAGGATCGAGGGTTTCATCGGCCTGCCCGACGGCACGCGCCTCGTGCGCGAGGCCGCGGAAGGCGACGCAGGCGACGCCGAGGCGCTCGGGCACGCGCTCGGCGAGCGCATCCTCCAGGCGGGCGGTCGCGAGATCCTCGACACGCTCGCCGCGCGCGCCGCATGAACGCGGCCCGGCGGCTCGAGGGGCTCGGCGTGGTGATCACGCGTCCCACCGGCTCGGCCGAGGCGCTCGCCGCGGTGCTCGAGCGTGAAGGCGCGCACGCCTTCGTCTTCCCCGCGCTCGCGATCGAGGAGGCCCCGCTCGCGCCCGCGGCCGCCGAAGCGCTCGAGAAGCTGCACGAGTTCGACCTCGCCATCTTCGTGAGCGCGAACGCCGTGGAGAAGGGCGTGGCCGCCGCGCGCCGCCATCGCGAGGAGTGGCCGGCCGGCACGCGCGTGGCCGGCGTGGGGGAGGCGACCGCGCAGGCGTTGCGCAACGCGGGATTCGAGCAGGTGATCGCGCCACGCGATCGCCAGGACAGCGACGCGCTCCTCGCTCTTCCCGTGCTGCGCTCGGTGAAGGGCCAGTCGATCGCGATCTTCCGCGGCGAGGGCGGCCGCGAGCGGCTGCGCGAAGTGCTCGAGACGCGCGGGGCGCGGGTCGAATACGTCGAGTGCTATCGCCGCGCGCGTCCGCGCGTCGATCCGTCGCCGCTGCTGCGCGCCTGGGCGCATGGCGAGGTCCACGCGGTGAGCGCGTTGAGCGGCGAGACGCTCGAGAACTTCCTCGCGCTGGTCGGCGACGAAGGTACCGCGCGCGCTGCCGAGACCACCCTCGTCGTGCCTCATCCGAACATCGCCGCGCACCCCGACGCGCGCCGCTTCGCCCGGGTGCTCGTCGCCGCGCCCGGCGCCGAAGGCATCATCCAGGCGCTTTGCACGCTGCGCGTGACGCCATGACCGCACCCGAGCTTCCGCCGTCCTCCGACGGCATCCCGCCCACCGAGCCGCCGGCCCGTGCGCGCCGCGGCGATACCGTCGCGCGCGCCGCCGCCATCGCGGGCCTGCTGCTCACCGCCGCGGCCGGCTGGTTCGCCGTCGATGCGCACCTGCGGGTGGCCGCCATCGAATCGAGCGCCGGCGGGCGCCTGGCCGAGCTGGGCAGCGAGACCACGCAAATGCGGGCCGCGCTCAACCAGACCCAGGCCGCGTTGAAGGAAGCGCAGGCGCGCATCATCGACCTCGAGGGCCGCGTCGCCGACACGCAGGAGCAGCGCGTGGCGCTCGAGGAGATGTACCGCGACCTGGCCCGCAGCGCCGATGACCGCGTGCTCTCGGAGGTCGAGCAGATGCTCGTGCTCGCGAGCCAGCAACTGCAGCTCGCTGGCAACGTGCGTGCCGCGCTCGCCGCGCTGCAGGCGGCGGACCAACGGCTCGCGCGCGCGGACAAGCTCGCCGCCACGCCGCTGCGCCGTGCCATCACGCAGGACATGGACAAGCTGAAGGCCGTGCCCCAGGTCGACACGGTGGGCATCGCGGTGAAGATCGACGGTCTCATCGACCAGTCCGACACGTTGCCGCTGGTCATCGCGGAAACGCTCCCGCAGCCGCGTGCGACCGCGCGCTGGCGCAGCGCCGACGAGCCGCGCGGGCTCACCGGCTTCGCGCGCGACGTCTGGGACGAGATGAAGGGCCTGGTCCGCATCCGCGACCTCGAGACGCCGGACGTCGCGCTGCTGTCCCCCGCGCAGAGCTATTTCCTGCGCGAGAACCTCAAGCTGCGGCTGCTTTCGGCGCGCGTGGCGCTGCTCGCGCGCGACGAGCCGTCGTTCCGCGAGGACATGCGCACGAGCCGCGCGTGGGTCGCGCGCTACTTCGACGCGCACGCGAAACCGACGGTCGCCGCGCTCGCCACGCTCAAGCAGCTCGCCGACACGCCGGTGGCCATCGCGCTGCCGGACGTGAACGCGAGCCTCGCCGCGGTGCGCACCGCGCGCGCGGCGCGCGAGAAGCGCAGCTGACATGCGCTTCGCGCTCTGGTCCCTCGTGCTGGCCGCGGTCGCGGTCGGCGTCGCGCTGTTCGCGCGGCACTCGACCGGCTACGTGGTGATCGTCTCGGCGCCCTGGCGCATCGAGCTTTCCCTCAACCTGCTCGTGTTCCTCGTGGTCACCGGCTATTTCGCCTTCTATTTCCTGACGCGCCTGGTCTCGACCCTGGTCGCGATCCCCAGGCGCGTGGCCGCGTATCGCACCGAGCGGGAGCGCACGCGCATGCGCCAGGCGCTCAACGAGGCGCTGCTCGCGTTCTTCCAGGGCCGCTACGCGTCGGCGGAGAAGAGCGCAGCGACGGCGCTGCTCGGCGACGAGACGAAGGGTATCGCCGCGATCATCGCCGCGCGCAGCGCCCACGAGCTCGGCCGCTTCGCCGAACGCGAGCAGTTCCTCGACCAGGCCAAGGGCGACGCCCCGGCGGTCGACCAGGCGCGCCTCACCACGCTCGCCGACCTGCTCGTCTCGCAAGGACGCCACGCCGAAGCGCTCGCCGTCCTGAAGGACCTGTCCGCGCGCGATTCGCGCAACCTGCGGCTGCTGCGGCTCAAGCTGCAGGCCGAGCAGGCGATGCGCAACTGGGACGAGGTGCTCGAGACGCTCGATTCGCTCGTGATGCTCGGCGGCCTCGGGCGCGAGGAGGCGGCCGTCACGCGCCGCGCGGCGCACCTCGCGAATCTCAACCGCAAGGCCGACGACGCGGCCGCGCTCGCCGCCTACTGGAAGCAGCTGCCCGCCGAGATGCGTCTCGACGCGGCCGTCGCCGCCACCGCCGCGCGCTATCACCTCGCCCTCGGCGCGGTCGAGGAGGCGAAATCGATCATCGAGCAGGCGCTCGAACGCGAGTGGAATCCCAGCCTGGTGGCGCTGTACGGCGAGGCGGCCTCCGCCGAAGCGCTGCCCCAGATCGAGCGCGCCGAACGCTGGTTGCGGCAGCACGCGCGCGACCCGGCGTTGCTGCTCACGCTCGGCAAGCTGTGCATGCGCCAGGGCCTGTGGGGCAAGGCACAGAGCTACATCGAGGCGAGCCTCGCGCTCGAGCCGACGCACGACGGCCACATGACGCTCGCTGCGTTGATGGAGCAGATCGGCAAGCCGCAGGAAGCGGTGCGGCATTTCCGGCGCAGCGCGGAGCTGGCCGGCTGACCCTGGAGGAAAGACGATGCGTGTGTATTCGCCCCTCGCCCACCAGCGCGTGTCCGAGGGCGCGCACCTCGCGCATCCGACCACGCCCGGCCGCGTGAGCCTCGACGACCCGGCACTGTCGGTGATGACGGACCTGCAGGTGGTTCCCGCCGCGACGATCTCGCCGGGCGAGTCGATCGAGCTCGCGCACGGCATGATGATCCGCCGCTCGGTGCGCCTGCTCTTCGCGCTCGACCACCAGGATGCCCTCGCCGGCGTCATCACCGCCACCGACCTGCTGAGCGAGAAGCCGATGCGCGTGATGCAATCGCGCGGGGTGAAGCACGGGGAGGTGCGCGTGGCCGACATCATGACCCCCGCCGACCGCCTCGAGGCGCTCGCGCTCGCCGACGTCTCGCAGATGCGCGTGGGCCACATCGTCGCCACGCTCAAGGCCGCGCGCCGGCAGCACCTCCTGGCCGCCGAGGACGGCGGCCGCCGCGTGCGCGGTCTTTTCTCGGCCTCCCAGGTCGCGCGCCAGCTCGGCATCGAGCTGCAGACGTTCGAGGTGGCGCAAACCTTCGCGGACATCGAGGCCGCGCTCGCGCGGTAGGGAGGACGCCATGGCCGACCGCTACCGCGAGGTTTACGAGTCGTTCCACTGGCAGGTGCCGGCCCGATTCAACATCGCGCAGGTCGCGTGCCGTCGCTGGACCGGCAGTGGACGCACGGCGCTGCTCTGGGAGGACGAAGCGGGAGCCACGTGCACGCTCACGTTCGACGCGATCGCCCAGGCGGCCAACCGGCTGTCGAACGCGCTCGTCGCTCTCGGCGTATCCGCCGGGGACCGCGTCGCGATCATGCTGCCGCAGCGGCCCGAGACGGTGATCGCGTACTTCGCCTGCTTCCAGATGGGCGTGATCGCCGTGCCGCTTTCGTTCCTGTTCGGCCCGGAGGCCCTCGAGTACCGGCTCGCCCACAGCGCCGCGAAGGTCGCGATCGTCGATCCCGTCACGCTCGCGAACCTCGAGCCGGTGCGTGAACGTCTCCCGCGGCTGCACCATGTCGTCGGCGTGGCGGGTGCGCGCGGCACGCGGGTGCTCGACTGGGACGCGACGCTCGAGCGCGCCGCGAGCGATTTCGCCGTGCGCGATACCGCACCGGACGATGCGTGCGCCATCATCTACACGAGCGGAACCACCGGGCCGCCCAAGGGCGCCCTCCTGCCGCAACGCGCGCTGCTGGGCAACCTGCCCGGCTTCGAGTATTCGCACGACGCGTTCCCGCGCGAGGGCGATCGCTTCTGGACGCCCGCCGACTGGGCGTGGACCGGCGGGCTCTGGGACGCGCTCATGCCGACGCTCTACCACGGCCAGGCGATCCTCGGCTTTCGCGGCCGCTTCGAGCCGGAGCGTGCATTCCACCTGCTCGCGAAGTATGCAATCCGCAACACGTTCCTCGTGCCCACGGCGCTCAAGATGATGATGCGCGCCGTGCCGAGCCCGAAGCGGACCCACGCGCTCGCGCTGCGCTCGCTCATGAGCGGCGGCGAGGCGATGGGCCCGACCGTCTTCCACTGGGCGCGCGAGGAGCTCGGCGTCACGCCCAACGAGATCTTCGGCCAGACGGAGATGAACTACATCGTCGGCAACTCGCACGAAGTCTGGCCGGTGCGGCCCGGCTCCATGGGCCGCGCGTATCCGGGCCACCGCATCGCCGTGATCGGCGACGACGGCCGCGAGGTGCCGCGCGGAACGGTCGGCGATGTGGCGCTCAATCGCAGCTGGCTCGACGGGACGCCCGACCCGGTCTTCTTCCTCGGCTACTTCGGCAATCCCGAGGCGACGGCCGCGAAGTACAGCGGCGAATGGTGCCGCACCGGCGACGAGGCGGCGATGGACGAGGACGGTTACCTCTGGTACCAGGGCCGCTCCGACGACGTGTTCAAGAGCGCCGGCTACCGCATCGGCCCGGCGGAGATCGAGAACTGCATCGTGAAGCACCCGGCCGTGGCGGTGTGCGCGGTGGTGCCCACGCCCGATGCCACGCGCGGCAGCCTCATCAAGGCGTTCGTGCTGCTCGCGCCGGGCGAGCGCCCGTCGGAGACGCTCGCCGACTCGATCCGGGCGCACGTGAAGCAGCACCTCGCGCCCTACCAGCAGCCGAGGGAGATCGAGTTCGTGAGCGAGCTTCCGATGACCACTACCGGCAAGGTCCAGCGCAAGGTGTTGCGCGAGCGTGAAGCGCTGCGCGTCACTTCCGCGGATCCACTGAAGGCGTGAACGCGTCGCAGTAGAACTCGTCCTCGGGCAGCCCGCGCTGCTCGACGAACGTCTCGCGCGCGAGGTCGGTCATCGCCGGCGCGCCGCAGGCGTAGACCTGGTAGCCCGACAGATCGCGGAAATCGTCGAGCACCGCCTGGTGGACGAAACCGGTGCGCCCGCTCCACGCCTCGCCGGGCGACGGCTCCGACAGCACCGGGATGAAACTGAAGTTCGGATGCTCCCGCTGCCAACGCCCCGGCAGCTCGGGCATGTAGAGGTCCTTCAGCGCGCGCGCCCCCCAATAGAGAACGATCGGGCGGTCGACCTCGTTGTGGAACAGGTGCTCGAGCATCGCCTTGATCGGCGCGAAACCCGTGCCACCCGCGACGAAGATCATCGGCTTGTCCGAATCCTCGCGCAGATAGAACGTGCCGAGCGGCCCCTCGAAGCGCAGGATGGCGCGCTCCTTCATCTGGTCGAACACGTAGTGCGAGAACGCCCCGCCGGGGGACTTGCGCACGTGCAGCTGCAGGAGCGCGTCGTCGTGCGGCGCATTGGCGAGCGAGAAGCTGCGCCGCTTGCCTTCCTTCAGCAGGATGTCGATGTACTGACCGGCGAGGAACTGCAGCCGCTCGCCCACGGGCAGCTTGAGCGAGAGAACCGCGACATCGTCCGCCGGCTTCTCCACCTTCTCGACGCGGCAGGGCAGCGTGCGGATGGCGAGGTCCTTGGCGCCGGCCAGCTCGCGCACCTCGAACACGATGTCCGTGAGCGGCCGCGTGCAGCAGGTGAGCGCCTTGCCGGCGGCCTTTTCCTGCGGGTGCAGCGCGCGCTCCTGGTAGTCCCCGTACTCGAGCTCGCCCGTGCGCAGCACGCCCTTGCACGCGCCGCACGCGCCGTTGCGGCAACCGTAAGGCAACCCGATGCCCTGGCGCAGGGCGGCCTGCAGCACCGTCTCGCCGGGCGCCACCTCGAACGTATGGCCGCTCGGCTCGAGCCGGACCTGATGCCCGGCGCTGGAAGGATCAGACAATTGGGAGCTTTCCTGGGAACGGCGGCGCACGACGGCGAAAGCCGCGCACGTGGGGCCGCCACAGGAATTCTAACGCATGCTTCCGATGCGGCCGCTTCAGCGCGTGCGCCGGAACTCGCCCTCGATCAGCGCGCCCGGCGCGGGACGCCGCGGCACGTGCTGCTTCGCGGTCCGCGGACCCGGCAGCAGGAGCAGGGTGATCGCGATGAAGTCCGAGACGACGCCGGGAAAGATCAGCAGCAGGCCCGCCAGGACGGTGCGGGCACTATGGGTCAGCGCGGAGATCGAGAACTCGCCCTCGGCCAGGCCCGCGGCCAGCCGCGCGAGCAGCGCGAAGCGCGCCTCCTTGATGAGCGCCATGCCGGCACATGCGGACAGGACGACCCAGGCGAGCACCCACCACCCGAGCGTCTGGCTCAAGCGCACCAGCACGACGGCTTCGAGCAGGGGGAAACCCAGTAGAATCGCGATCAGCAATACCCGCATGCAGCCACCATCCGGTCGTCATTCGCGGCGCGCGGGAGATCGCCCCCCATGGCCGTCATCGTCGTCGTCACCAACCTACCCGACTCCGCCGCCGCTTTCAATCTCGCGCGCGAGCTCGTCCAACTCAGACTCGCGGCCTGCGCCAACGTTCTGCCGGCCGTCACTTCCTTCTATCGTTGGGAAGGTCGCGACGAACAGGCCACGGAGGTGCCGCTCCTCATCAAGTCGACGAGCGGGCGCTACGACGCGCTCGAGGCGGCCATCCGCGCGCGCCATCCCTATACGCTGCCGGAAATCATCGCCTGGCCCGTCGAGCACGGGTTGAGCGCGTACCTGCGATGGGTCGAGGACGAGTGCGCGCCCTCCTGATGGACGGGGCCGCCGCATCATGAATCCGCGCTGGCTGTTCTCGTCCGTAGCGGCGCTCGCGTTGCTCGCGGGACTCGCGCTGTGGCTGGTCCACCGCGACTCGCGGCCCGGCGTGACGCCCGTCGACATCTCCCCCGCAGCGCTTTATGCCAGCTCCTTCCACGACGTGTCCGGCGCGCCGCACGCGCTCGGCCGTTACGAGGGACACTGGGTGGTGCTCAACTTCTGGGCGACGTGGTGCCCGCCGTGCCGCGAGGAGATGCCCGGCTTCTCGAGGCTGCAGGCGCAATGGGGCGATCGCGTGCAGTTCGTCGGCGTGGCGAACGACGACCCCTCGAAGGTGGCGCGATTCGCCTCGGACTTGCACATCAACTATCCGCTGCTCGTCGGGGGCGACGAGGTCAGCGAGTTGTCGCGGCGCCTCGGTGACGAGGCAGCCGTCCTGCCGTTCACCGTCATCGTGGACCCCAAGGGCGAGGTGCGCGAGCAGAAAGTGGGCGTTTACTCCGAGCGGCAGCTCAACACGCGGCTGTTAGAATTGCTCAGATAAGACGGAAACTCCCCCGATCTCCGGCTAATTCGCGGAACGCGTTCGCGGACGGCGCCGAGACGCTCGCCGATCGATCGCTCCGGCTGCCCCGGCCGCGCCTCACGGGCAAAGCGCCGGTCCGCATGCGCGGCAACTTCCGCCATAACTGGACATCCTGCGTCGAATTGCTGCAAACTCGCCGGTCATGTCGACGATCTTGGTCCTGCACGGCCCCAACCTGAACCTTCTCGGGAGCCGCGAAACCCAGCACTACGGGCACGAGACGCTCGACGCCATCAACCAGCGGCTCGCAGAGCGCGGCCGTCGCGCCGGAATCGCGGTGAGCGCCTTCCAGAGCAATTCGGAATCGGAGCTGGTCGAGCGCGTCCAGCGCGCGAAGGGCGAAGACGTCGCCTACATCGTGATCAACCCGGCGGCCTTCACCCATACCAGCGTCGCCTTGCGCGATGCGCTCGCCGCCGTGCGCATTCCCTTCATCGAGGTCCACCTGTCCAACATCCACGCCCGCGAGCCGTTCCGGCATCACTCCTATTTTTCGGACCTGGCCGCCGGCGTGATCGCCGGCCTCGGGCCCCTGGGCTACGAGCTCGCATTGGACGCGGCCATTCGCGCCGTCCGGCCGCAAGCGGAGTAACGCGACCATGGATCTGCGCAAGCTGAAGAAGCTCATCGACCTGGTGCAGGAATCGGGCATCGGCGAGATCGAGATCACGGAGGGCGAGGAGAAGGTCCGCATCAGCCGGCAGGGACCCGCGGGCCAGCCGATGATCATGGCGGCCCCGCCCATGGCGATGCCGATGGCGGCGTCGGCTTCGGCCGTGCCGGCGCCGGGGCCCGCCCCCGCCGCGCCCGCGGCGCCGGTCCCCGCGGCCGAGCCGGCCGGGCACGTCGTGAAGTCGCCCATGGTCGGAACGTTCTATCGCGCGCCGTCGCCGGGCGCTCCCACGTTCGTGGAGGTCGGGCAGAGCGTTACCAAGGGCCAGACGCTCTGCATCATCGAGGCGATGAAGCTGCTGAACGAGATCGAGTCGGACGCCTCCGGGACGATCAAGGCGATCCTGGTGGAGAACGGACAGCCCGTCGAGTACGGACAACCGCTCTTTCTCGTCGAGTAGGCATGGGCCGCTCGCTTCCTTCCCGGCCCGCCGGATGATTTCCTCACCGATCCGCGCCGAGGCGCGCCCGCGCCGCTCGATGCGCCTGCGAAATGTTTGAGAAGATTCTGATCGCCAACCGCGGCGAGATCGCCCTGCGCATCCAGCGCGCGTGCCGCGAGATGGGCATCAAGACCGTGGCCATCCATTCGGAGGCCGACGCCGACGCCAAGTACGTGATGCTCGCCGACGAGTCGGTCTGCATCGGACCGGCGCCGTCGCGCGACAGCTACCTGAACATCCCCGCGATCATCAGCGCCGCCGAGGTGACCGATGCGCAGGCGATCCACCCCGGGTACGGCTTCCTTTCCGAGAACGCGGACTTCGCCGAACGCGTCGAGAACTCCGGCTTCGTCTTCATCGGTCCGCGCGCCGAGTCGATCCGCACCATGGGCGACAAGATCGCGGCGAAGGCGGCGATGCGCAAGGTCGGCATCCCGTGCGTGCCCGGCTCGGACGGACCGCTGCCCGACGACCCCAAGGAGATCCGCCGCCTGGCCGCGGCCGTCGGCTACCCCGTCATCATCAAGGCGGCGGGCGGCGGCGGCGGGCGCGGCATGCGCGTGGTGCACACGGAGGCGGCGCTCATCAACGCGATCACGATGACGAAGACCGAGGCGCAGAACGCGTTCGGCAATCCCGTCGTCTACCTCGAGAAATACCTCGAGAGCCCGCGGCACATCGAGATCCAGGTGCTCGCCGACGAGCACAAGCAGGCGATCTTCCTCGGCGAGCGCGACTGCTCCATGCAGCGGCGCCACCAGAAGATCATCGAGGAGGGTCCCGCGCCTCACGTGAAGCCGCGGCTCATCGAGCGCATCGGCGAAAAATGCGCCGAGGCCTGCCGCAAGCTCGGTTATCGCGGCGCCGGCACGTTCGAGTTCCTCTACGAGAACGACGAGTTCTACTTCATCGAGATGAACACCCGCGTGCAGGTCGAGCATCCGGTCACCGAGCTCATCACCGGCGTCGACATCGTGCAGGAGCAGATCCGCATCGCCGCGGGCATGCGGCTGAAGCTGCGGCAGCGCGACGTCGTCAAGCGCGGGCATGCGATCGAATGCCGCATCAACGCGGAGAACCCGTATTCGTTCGTGCCTTCGCCGGGCCGGATCACCCAGTACCACGTCGCGGGCGGCCCGGGCATCCGTTACGACTCCCACGTCTACGCGAACTACTACGTGCCGCCGCATTATGATTCGCTGGTCGGCAAGCTGATCGCGTACGGCGACACGCGGGAACAGGCCATCGCCCGCATGCGCGTCGCGCTTTCGGAAATGGTGATCGAGGGCATCCAGACGAACATTCCGCTGCACCAGGAGCTGATGAACGATGCGGCCTTCATCCGCGGCGGCGTGAACATCCATTACCTCGAGGAGAAGATGGCCGCGCTGAAGTCGCTCCAGGCCGAGGCCTGAGCGCGCGCGATGGGCTGGCAGCGGGTCGATCTCGTCGTCGACGGCGCCCGCGCCGAAGCGCTCTCCGACGCCCTCGAGGCGATGGGCGCAATTTCCACGGAGCTCTCCGATGCCGACGAAGGCACTCCCGAGGAGCGCGCGGTGTTCGGCGAGCCGGGAGCCGACACGCCGGCGTGGTCGCGTTGCCGCGTGCGTGCGCTGTTTCCCGAAAGGCACGACCTGTCGAACGCGGTGAGCGAAGCGCTCGCGGGATGCGGCATCGGCGACGTCGCGGCCGCTTCCGTCGATCGCCTCGAGGACGCGGACTGGGTGGCGGTCACCCAACGGCAGTTCGATCCCATCCGCGTCGGCAAACGGCTGTGGATCGTGCCTACCTGGCACGACGCGCCGGAACCGGGCGCGGTCAACATCGCCCTGGACCCGGGCGCCGCGTTCGGCACGGGCAGCCATCCGACCACGCGACTGTGCCTCGCATGGCTCGAAGCGAACGTGCGGGCGCAAGACGAGGTGCTCGACTATGGGTGCGGCTCGGGAATCCTCGGGATCGCCGCGCTCAAGCTCGGGGCGGCACGCGCCCGCGCCGTGGACATCGACCCGCTGGCGCTCGAGGCCGCGCGCTACAATGCCGAACGCAACGGGGTGGCGCTCGAAGTGATCGACGCGCAGCGCGGGTTCGAAGGCGTGCACCGCATCACCGTCGCGAACATCCTCGCGAACCCGCTGCGCATGCTCGCTCCGCTCCTCGCGTCGCACACGCGGCCGCAAGGATCGATCGTGCTGTCGGGAATCCTCCACGCACAGGCCGGGGAGGTCGCCGCGGCCTATGCGCGGTGGGCCCGTCTGGCGATCGTCGGGCGCGAGGCGGACTGGGTCCTGCTGGCGGGCGAGAGGAACGGCACGGCATGCTGATCACCACCTGCACGCATTGCCTCGCGCGCTTTCGCGTCTCTCCGCAACAGCTGAACGCGAAGCAGGGGCAGGTGCGCTGCGGCCGATGCGGGAAGGTGTTCAGCGGCTTCGAGGCCCTCGAGCGCTTTCCCGACGACGATACCGGCTCCCGGCTGCTCGCGGCGCGCGAGCGCGAGGCGCGACTTCAGGCGCCATCGGCGGAGCCGCCGATGCCCGAAGCACTGCCCGAATTCGAGACGCTCGACATCGACGCGCGCTCTCCGGAGACGCACGAGGCGGCGCCGGGAAGCGAAGCGCCGCGCGCGCAACCGCCGGCCGCGGCCATGGGCGCCTCGGCAGCCGCGGGCCCTTCGAGCGTGACCGGTTCGGCGGCGCCGGCGAGAACGAGCGAGCCGCCGCGCTCCAAACCGCTTTCACGGGTGACGCCTCCCGCGCCGCGGCGCAAGCCGTCGCGCTGGTGGACCGTGGGAAGCGTGCTGCTCTTCGTGTTGCTCGGCGGCGAGCTCGCGTTCGCATTCCGCGCGCCGCTCGCGCAAAGCTACCCGCCCCTGCGTCCATGGCTCGAAAACGCTTGTGCGCGGATGAGCTGCGTGGTCGGTTGGTCGCGCGACGAACGCCAGCTCAAGCTCGAGGATTCGCAGCTGCTCGAGGTGCCCGGCGAGCCGAACGAGATCGCGTTGACCGCGCGCATCCGCAATCTGGCCTCGGTCCCGCAGGAGTATCCGTATCTCGAGCTCACGCTCACCGATATCGGAGGCCAGGCCGCGGCGCGGCGCGTGTTGCGGCCCGCCGATTATCTGGGCCATGCGCCGTCGCGCGACGAGGTGCTCGCGGCCGGCACGGAGGTCGCGCTGCAATTGCGCCTCCAGACCGCGCGCATCAAGGCGACCGGCTACGAGCTGCTGCTCTTCTATCCCTGACCGGACGCCTCGCCGTCGCGGCGCAGCTGCGCGAGCATCGAGTCGACGGCGCGTTCGACCAGCGGTGCCCCGTCGAGGATGCGCGCCTCGCCCAGGCGCATCTTCTCCGCGAGCGCTTCGGGCGAGATCGACACTGCGGCGCCGCAAGCGAGCGGATTGGTGAAGAGATAGACGCCCTTGTTGGGACTGATCCACGTGAGCCGCGCGCGGGCCTTGCCCTGTTCTCCCTTCAGCTCGACCCACGTTCCCCGCTGCAGGTTGGTCCAGATGCCCGTGCGCGTGAAGACGTTGCGTGCCGCGAGCGGGCCGCCGCCGCGCAGCCGGATCTCCTCGACGTGGATGTCCCCGGCGGGGACGAGCTCGCGGGCGATCGCGGGATCCGCCGGGCGCGGCTCGGGCTTGCGCGGCGGCACGGTCGCCAGCCCCCGCACGCCGGACTTCATCGCGGCCGCATGGCAATCGACCAGGCTGCCGAGCAACGCATCGCGGGCGCGTTCATCGACGCCTCCGCGTGCCAGCCCTTCGGTGAGCGCGCGCAGCATGGCGGGCAGCATGGCGAGCAGCCGCTTGCGGTCGGCGGCTGCGGTCTTCGGCTCGACGCTCCACAGCAGCTCGTCCATCGTCTTCACGAGACCGGACCACGCCGCGGATTGCTCGCCCTCGATGAGCCGCGCATCGGCAAGGGCGCGCACCCACGACTCCTCGAGCATGTCGCGCACGGTCGGTGGCGCCCATGGCGAGGCGTCGAGCTTGCGCCGGACCTCTTCGGCTGCGAACGCACGCGCCATCTCGGCGCGCTCGCGTTCCTCGACCAGCCGAGCGGAACGCTCGACGACCGCTTCCTCGGCACGGCGGCGCTCCTCCATGAACGCGTCGATGCGGGCGACCTGCCCCTCGAAGAGCGCGAGGTCGGTGTCGAATCGCGCCACCACCTCCTGCACCACGCTCTCCACCAGCGCGAGCGCCTCGCTCGCATCGGCGTTCGCCTCGTCGAGACCAAGCGCGCAATCGGCGAGCCGGTCGATGAGCTGCCGCGCGGGGTGCGAGCGTGACGAGAAGAACTCCTTGTCGAGGAGCGCGACCTTCAGCGTCGGGATCTGCAGGCGGCCGAGCGCGGCCTTCACGCGCGTCGGCACGTGGCGATCCTGGAAGATGTAGTCGAAGAGCATCGAGACCAGGTCGATGGTCATCGCGTCCACCGTGCCGAGCGATGACGCCTGCGGCGACGCCTTGACGCTCTTCACCACGTTCACGAGGCCATTCGCTGCCGCCGCGGCGCCCGGTGCGCCCAGCGCCGCATCGCGGTGCATGCGCGTGAGCTCGCTTACGAAGTCCGCGGGCACTGCCATCGGCGCGCTCGCGAGCGGCGCCCCCGGTACCGCCGCGCCCGCCGGAGCTCCGAGGGACTTGCCGAGCCATTGCGCCAGGGTCTCGAACACGTTGCCCGCCACTTGCGGCTTCTCGAGGCCACCCGTGACCGGCTCGGGACGACGCGGTCCCGGCGCACGGCGCACGCTGTGGCGGATGTCGGGCAGGATCTCGCGCTCCACGAGGTGCGCGTTCAACTCGCGATAGACGCCCTGCAACGCCTCTCCGGCGTAGCGCTCGAGCTGGCGCAGCAGCGCGAGTCGCACCTTGAAGTCGGCCTGCAGCTGGTCGCACGCATCCTTCAGCGCGGAGCAGACGTTGGACGGGCTGAGCGGATTCGCCTCCTCGTCGAGCTCCGGCCGCTCGAGGAGGAATCCCATGCGCTGGCTCAGGGCGAAGAGCTCGGGCTCGCAGGCCGCGCCCAGCTTGCGCGACATCTCGCGCACCGCGAGCGTCTCCTCGAGGTCTTCGGTCTCGACGAGCGTGAGCTCGGTGAACGGCTCGGCCGCGCGCTGCGAAGCGGCGTCGCCCTGGACCTTGCGATCGAAGAAATCCGCGAAATGCTTGCGGAAGGTCGCTTCGATCGTCGAACGCTTCTCGCGCGCCTTCGCGCGCGCGTCGAGGTAGGTGTTCTGTACGTCGCGATCCACCGACTTTCCCGCCAGCTCGAACAGATCGTCCTCGACGCGATCGAGCATCTTCGACAGCGCGTTCACCATGCGCTCGAGGGCGAGGTTGCGGCAGCCGCTCAGGACGTCGGCCGATTCGCGCGCGGAAAGGCGTGCACGCGCGCGCGCATGTTCCTCGAGCGAAACCACGTTGCCGTTGGTCGGAATTGCCATGATCGTCCACCTCTCGAGCTGCGCAAGAGGGTGAGACGCAAATCACGGAACGGGCGCCCGGAGCGCCTCGGCGCTCCATTGCGATTCTGGCGATCCCGCTGTCGTGGGGCCGAAGCCCTTTAGACCGGAGATTTTGCGTCCCCACCTTTCGATGGGTTTGCCTTGGTGCAGAAATCGTGCGCCGTATGCCGGAAAGACCCCGGCGGTTACGGATGTAACAGCCGCAGGATGAGCGCCGTTGCCGGGCCGGTCAATGCCGCTCGTCGGCCCTCGGGCGCCGCGCATCCGCCGAGGTGAGCGCTTCCTCGCCGGTATACTCGCGCGATGACCATCCTCGTCTGCGGATCCCTGGCCTACGACACCATCATGGTGTTCCCCGACCAGTTCAAGAACCACATCCTGGCCGAGCAGATCCACATCCTGAACGTCGCGTTCCTCGTGCCCGACCTGCGGCGCGAATTCGGCGGCACGGCCGGCAACATCGGATACAACCTCAAGCTGCTCGGCGAAGACCCCGCGATCATGGCGACCGTGGGGCACGACTTCGGCCCGTACGAGGATCGGCTTCGCGAGCTCGGACTTTCCACGCGCCACGTGCGCAGGCTCGAGGAGCACTTCACCGCGCAGGCTTTCATCACGACGGACGTGGACGACAACCAGATCACCGCCTTCCACCCGGGGGCGATGTCGTTCGCGCACCTCAACCGCATCGCCGATGTCAACAAAGTGGCGTGGGGAATCGTTTCTCCGGATGGGCGCGAAGGAATGATCGAGCACTCGCGTGATCTCGACGCACGCGGCGTCCCGCATGTCTTCGACCCGGGGCAGGGGCTGCCGATGTTCACCGGTCCCGAGTTGCTGGAGCTCATCGGACGGGCGACCGCCCTCGCAGTGAACGATTACGAAGCGCGTGTTGTCGAGCAGAAAACCGGGCGCCGATTGTCGGACATCGCGAAGACGGTGGACGCGATCGTGGTCACGCGCGGGGCCGAGGGCGCGACGATCTACCACGACGGGATGGAGATCGCCGTGCCCGCCGTACCGCCGGATAGCCTCGTGGATCCGACCGGCTGCGGCGACGCGTTCCGCGCGGGGCTTCTGTACGGTCTCGCGCGCGGCTGGGGCTGGAAGAAGGCCACGCAGCTCGGCGCCGTGATGGGCTCGATCAAGATCGCGCACCGCGGCGGGCAGAACCACCGGCCTTCGCGGGAAGCGATCGCGCGCCGCTTCCACGAAGCATTTGGCGAAACGCTATGAACACCGGGCCGTGCCGAAGCGCGGCCGCAAGGAGATGGCGATGAGGAAATGGAACGCAATCACGGGCGCCGCAATCGCCGGGCTGTTGCTCGGCGGCTGCGCTTACCGCGCGGGGCCGTACGACTATCGCGGCTATGAAGTGGGTACGGCGCAATCGGTGCAATTCGGCATCGTGGACTCGGTGCGCGACGTACGCATCAACCCGGGAGAAACCGGCGTCGGCACCGCGGGTGGCGCCGTGCTCGGCGGGCTCGCGGGCAGCCAGGTCGGCGGTGGCTCCGGGCAGGTCGCCGGCGCGGTCGGCGGCGCGATCCTCGGCGGCATCATTGGGCACAACGTGGAGGAGTCCGCGAACGACCGCCACGGCCTCGAGATCACGGTGCATCTGGATTCCGGCCGCTACATCTCCGTGGTGCAGGAAGCGAACGAGTACTTCCGCCCCGGCGACCGCGTGCGGGTGCTGTCCGGGCGCGGCCGCTCACGCGTGACGCACTAGCCTGGCGACGCGATCGGCAGGCCGGCTGCTGCGGCTCCTGCGCTGGAGCCGTATCGTCGCGCACGCCGTCGCGGCCCTGCTGATCCTGCGCTTCGTCTTTCCACGGGCCACGCCCGCGCGCCGGCGCGTGCTCGTGCGCTGGTGGTCCGCGAAGCTCCTGCGCATCGTCGGCGTCGCGCGCCGGGTCGAAGGTGCGCGACCGCGGCGCGGCGCGGCCGCGATGATTGCCGCGAACCACGTCTCCTGGCTCGACATCTTCCTCGTGCTGAGCGTGCAGCCTTCGCGATTCATCGCCAAGAGCGAGATCCGCGACTGGCCCATCGCCGGCTGGATCGCCGAGCGCTCGGGGACGCTCTTCATCCAGCGCGGGCGGCGCCGCGACACGGCGCGCATCAACGAGCGCGTCCACGCCGCGTTCGCCGACGGCGATTGCGTGGGCCTGTTTCCCGAGGGAACCACGACCGAAGGCGACACGCTTCTCAAGTTCCACACGTCGCTCTTCGAACCCGCGGTCGCCAACAGCGCCCGCATCCATCCGTGCGCCATCCGCTACGAGACGGAAGACGGCCGCCTCGCGCGTGAGGTGGCCTACGTCGGCGAGACCTCGTTCATGGAATCGTTCGCCCGCGTCATCCGCCAGCGTCGCATCGTCGCGCGCATCATCTTCGCGGCACCGATCGACACCGCGGCCCTCGGCACCCGGCGCGACGTGGCGAACGTCGCTTATGCCCGCGTAGCTAGTCTTCTGCGCCCGCGCGCTGTGGACAGTCGACCTGAAACAGCGTCCGATCCTCGAGCCGTATCGCCGTAAGGCAGCGCCCCCATACGCATCCGCTGTCGATGCTCACGAGGTCCGGACGCAGGTGCAGGCCGAGCGCGGACCAGTGCCCGCATACCACCGTGTGGTCCGAGCTGCGCCGCGGCATGTCGAACCATGGGATCCATTCGTCGCTTGCCTCGCCCGGCTCGCCCTTGAAGCGCAGGACCATCGCACCGCTCGCGTCGCACACGCGCAGCCGCGTCATGGCGTTCACGATGGTGCGCAGCCGGTCGACGCCCTCGAGCTCGTCGCTCCAGCGGTCGGGCTGGTCGCCATAGAGGCGCTCGAGCAACCGCCGGTACCCGGGGCCGCGCAAGGTGCGCTCCACCTCGCTCGCGAGCTCGCGGGCGCGCTCCACGGTCCATTCGGGCAACAGCCCCGCATGCACGAGCGCATGGCGGTCCTCGGCGTGCAGGAGCGGCCGCGCGCGCAGCCACCCGATCAGCTCGTCGCGATCCGGCGCGGCGAGGATCTCGTCGAGGGTGTCGCGCGGGCGGGCGCGCTCGATCCCGTCGGCCACGCAGATGAGATGGAGATCGTGGTTCCCGAGAACGCAGATGGCGCTGTCGCCGAGCTCCTTCACGAAGCGCAGGCATCGCAACGAATCGGGGCCGCGGTTGACCAGGTCGCCCACGAACCAGAGACGATCGCGTGCGGGGTCGAACGGGAGCCTTTCCATGAGCCGGCGCAACGGCTCGAAGCAGCCCTGCAGGTCGCCGACGGCGAAGGTGGCCATGGCGGCCGTGCCCGCTTGCGCGAGCGCTCGCGCTACTTCCCGGCCGCCGCCATGTAGTCGACCGCCGCCTTCACGTCGGCATCCGACAAGCCCGGGTTGCCGCCCTTCGGCGGCATCGCGCCCTTGCCGTGCAGCGCGCTGTTGTAAAGCGCGTCCTTGCCCTTGGCGATGCGCGGTCCCCATGCGGCCTTGTCGCCGAATTTCGGCGCGCCTGCCGCACCCGTGCTGTGACAGGCGGTGCACACCTTGTCGAAAGTGGCCTTGCCTGCGCCGCCCGCTTCTTCCTTCGCAGCGCCGGCCTGCGCCGTGTTGGTCGGTGCCGCGGGCGGCACAGCGGCAGCCGGAGCAGCGGCCTGCGCAGCAGCGGGCCCCGCTGCGGCCGATCCGGACAAGGCCCCCGGCGCGTTGGGATCGATCGCGAGCTTCGCATCCGGCGCGAGGCGCTGCGCCACGAGCTGCGGGCGCATATTCGGATCGTCCTTGCGCGGGCTGGAGGCGTAATCGCTGATGGCGTACTGCGCGATGAGCATGATGCCCACGATGATCGCGAACGCGCCGATGCCCACACCGATCGCTACTCGCAGCGGATGCGAATCGATGTTCTGCTCGATGGGGTCGGGAACGTGCGGCTGGGTCATGGGCTTCCTCGAAAAAATGGCAACGGCAAAAAAGCAAAGGGCGGATTATAGCCGGTCCGAGTGGCGCGAGACGTTTCTCCGCTGGACCGCCAGCGTTGAATTCATTTAGAATCCGATAGATACGCGCCCGTAGCTCAGCTGGATAGAGTACTGCCCTCCGAAGGCAGGGGTCGCACGT